>JAFGCC010000005.1 GCA_016932815.1 Microcaldota archaeon
AGGATGTTGCGCATTGCATGATTTCCCGGCTTAACTTTATTTAAGCCACTGCAAGCAGTGGGGAACTAACCCCAACGAGCATTAGAATCATCCATAACCACACCTTTTAGGAACTACTGCTATATAATTTATATTCGTTTCTACTTAGTTCCGCTAACCTCATAATCCAGCCTCTCGCACATAACCCCAAACGGACAAAACTCGCACTTCTCCCCCTTCTCAAGAAGGAGCTTCGGGTCCCCGAATACGATTTTGTCCAGTGAATCGCAAATCTCCCCCAGCTTCGCCTCGTAATCCGAGCCCCGCACCTTCTCAATGATATGTGAAAATATCCATTTCGAAAAAATGACCCATGTTCTGGGAGTTAATCATCAAAAACAAAAACCTCCTCAATCGCAACCCCAAAAACACAAGCTATAGAGTGCGCAAGCTTCAAAGAAGGATTATAGCGCCCCTTCTCCAGGAACACAATCGTCTCCCGCCGAACCGAAACCTTCCGCGCCAGCTCCTCCTGCGTCAAGCCGAATTTAGCCCGGAATTCGCGTATCCGTGTCTTCAAGGAGCTCAACTCTCAATCGAAGAATCGAATTTCGAAGTATAAAGGTAGCAAAGCCCAAAAAGAACCGCCATCCCAAGGATTCCAATACCCGTTATAGTGGAAACCGAAAGCGACTCAAGGCCCAGGGAATCCGAGAAAAAGCCCATGGCCAAGAGCCAGTAGATAGATAGTAAATACGCGCGGGCAAACGAGGATTCCAGTATCTTCCTGCTGCGCTCATCCTCAATTACGCCCCCGGAAGCAGCCTCTTTATGCCGATTGAAAAAATACACTCCAAACCCAATAATAAGAATAAGGGGCAAACCCAGCAAAACCGCGTCCCCGGAAGTCATCCCCGAAGAATACGCGTTAAAGCCCCAAAGCCCTAAAGTCAGGGCAACCATGATAAGAACCGCCCAGCCAAGCAAAACACGAACCTTGTCCGTAAGAACCTTCATGTTAGGAATATTTAACAAAAAGTTATTTAAATCTAACATAATTCCAAAACAAGCCAAAAAAAGCCAGTTGCGGCAATGCAAAACCGGCAGTTCATCGCTGGGGCATGGATAGCGCCAAACCGGATGCCCGCCCCTGAGGGAGGCTCTGCCCCCAAAGCCTATCCTGCCTGCGGGAGAAACATTAAAAAGCAAGGAAGTGGAACAAGGAAGCAGGAGAAATATTGCAGGTGCCACGGCATGTTAATCTACGAAGGAACAAAAGAAATATTCCTCGATTCCGTGTTTAAGGGGACTATCGATGATGAGATATATGCCGCATATCAAGAAAAAGTGGGAAAAACAAGCAAAAAAGAAATCGAATCCTGGACCAATTCCATGAAAGATATGCACATGGTGCTCAATACAGATGAAATTCCCGGGGATGCCGGAATTGCAATCGAGTTCAGGATACCCTCCACAAGCAAGAGGGTCGACTTTATGCTCTCGGGGAAAAACGCGGAAGGAAAATCCTCCGTAATCATAATCGAATTGAAACAATGGTCGGAAGTAGAGCTCGTAAGCGACAAGGACGGGATAATCAGGACTCCCCTGGGAAGGGGGTTTCACGAGACCACGCACCCATCTTACCAGGCATGGTCGTATTATCACCTCATAAACGACTTTAACGAAACCGTCCAGGAGGGGTTGGTGGGAATTTTCCCCTGCGCATACCTCCATAACCTAAACAGGTCCAATTACCCTGAGATTGAAGACGACGTATACAAAGTCTATATTGAGCAGGCCCCGATATACACCAAGGGGGAAGCGGAGGTACTGAGGAACTTCATTAAAAAATTCATCAGATACGGAGACAACAAGGAAGCGCTATACCTAATAGACAAAGGAAGGTTGAAGCCTTCGAAATCCCTCCAGGATTCGCTAAAATCCATGATTAAGGGGAATAGGGAGTTCACGCTGATTGATGACCAGAAGGTTGTCTATGAAGAAGCCACTAAGATGGCCTTGAGCTCCCACAATGACAGGAAAAAGAGGGTTTTAATCGTTGAGGGGGGCCCGGGCACCGGGAAGTCCGTCCTGGCCATCAATCTCCTTGTCCACCTAACGGGAAAGGGGTGTGTGGCACATTATATTTCCAAGAATGCGGCTCCGAGAAACGTTTATTCTGCCAAACTAAAAGGCTCCACGACAAAATCCCACATTGACAACCTTTTCAAAAGTTCGGGCATATTCCATAATTGCGAGCCGGATACGTTCGATGCCCTGATTGTTGATGAAGCACACAGATTAAATGAAAAGTCCGGGCTCTTTAAGAATAAGGGCGAAAACCAGATAAAGGAGATAATTTCCTCCTCTAAATTCAGCATTTTCTTCATTGATGAGAGCCAAAGGGTGGATATCCACGATATCGGAAGGAAAAGCTCGATTATCGAATTTGCCAGGAAAGCGGGCGCGGAAACAGAAGTGATGGGGCTGGAATCCCAGTTCAGGTGCAACGGTTCGGACGGATACCTGGCCTGGATAGACGATGTCCTTGGAATCAGGGAAACTGCAAATTATGACGGATTTGACAGGGAGTATGATTTCAGGGTTATTGATGAGCCAAATGAGCTAAAACGGCTGATTTTCGAAAAAAACAGCATCAACAATAAAGCCCGCCTGCTCGCCGGATATTGCTGGAACTGGGAGAGCAGGGGAAAAAACAGGAGCGACGTACATGACATTACTATAGGAAATTTCTCCATGAGCTGGAACCTGGGCAACACATCAACGTGGGCAATCGACCCCGGCTCTGTCAATGAGGTTGGCTGCATCCATACTTCGCAGGGGCTGGAATTCGATTATGTGGGAGTCATCATTGGCAGTGATTTGCGCTATGAAGATGGAGTCATCACGGACTTCACCAAACGGGCAAGCACGGATAAGTCCCTATTCGGGATTAAAAGAAAGTACGCGGTGGATCCAGAAGGCGCAAACAAATTGGCGGATGAACTGATAAAAAACACATACCGGACTTTGATGACACGGGGGCAAAAAGGGTGCTATGTATACTGTTGCGACAAAAAGCTGGGAGAATACCTCAAGGGCCGCCTAAGGCATTTCCGCCCACAATAGCTGCAAAAAAACTTTTCATAGGTAAAAATGCATACTGGTTATGCCTCCGGGGAAAACCCCTCAAACAAACTGGGCATTTTATCAAATCAATTAAGCAAAATGCATACATTTTATAAAACCAATTAAATAAAATGCAACTTATAAGCATAACTGCCAGCATTTTATAGAACGAATTGGATAAAATGCATACATTTTATAAAACAGATTGAATAAAATGCATAGGTATATAAACCCAAGCACCCAAACACAATCCATGGAAGCAGAACTCCTGGAACTAAACGCAAGGGCAAAGGAAGACGGAAAGCTCTACGCAAAAAAAAGATTCATATTCGCAGAAATAGAAAGGCTCCTAAAAGGCCGGGCATTCATCGCAATCGCCGGCCCCAGGGGCGCGGGGAAAACGGTTGCCCTGCGGCAGCTCCTAGAAAAAACGGAATCCTCCTTCTACCTTTCGCTCGATGCAAGAATCCCGGAAAAAGGAATCTTCGAAACCGCCAAAGAGCTTGAAGAAAAAGGGATAAACCTGCTCCTCCTAGATGAAGTGCACGCATACCCTGATTTTGGGAGAGAGCTCAAGAAAATATATGATTTCCTCAAGATAAAGGTCGTTTTCACAAGCTCGTCTGCAATAGGGCTCAGCGAACTCTCAGCCGACCTCTCAAGGAGGGCAATCCTCCTCAGGCTCCCGCCTTTTTCCCTCAGGGAGTACGCATATTTCGAAAAAAACGAGGAGTTCCCGCAATTGGAATTGGAAGGCATCATCGACGAACAAAAAGCCAGGGAGTACTACGGGAAAACAATCCGCGCAGAAGCGCTCTTTGAGCGATACCTCAAAGGGGGGAATTGCCCGTTCGCGCTCGGGAACGTGGAAGTGCTCCCTCTATTGCGCAATACGCTGGACAAAATAATCGGGAGCGACCTCACCCTTGCGGGGAAGCTTTCCCCGCAGGAAGCGCTGGAAGCAAAAAAAATGGTTTCTTTCATTGGAAAAGCGCGCGTGGATGGCATCAGCTACTCCTCCCTCTCAAAAAACCTCGGGATTACCATTTACAAGGCGGAAAAATACGTGCGGCTCTTAGAATGGGCATTCGTGCTCAAAAGGGTCATGCCAAAGGGGACAAACGTCCTTAGGGAGCCGAAAGTGCTAATGGCGCTCCCATATAGGCTCCTTTATGCGGACTACGGAGAATGCATAGGCGCGCTCAGGGAAGACTTTTTCGCGGAGATGATGGGGGGGCACGGGTACCCAATCAATTACCTGAAATCCACAAGGGGGGCGAAAACCCCGGATTACATCGTGGGGAAAACCGTATTTGAAATAGGTGGCGCAAGCAAGGGGGCATCGCAGTTTAGGGGAATTGGGGAGAAATACGAAAAAATAATCCTCACCCAACCCGGGGCAATCGGAAAAATGAAGCGGCCGCTGTATTTTGCCGGGATGCTTGGAGGCAAATAATCCCGCCCCGCAATTCACGCCTCATCAATCCACCTGCGGACATTCTCCGAATCATAAAGCCGCCACTTAGATGAATACTCGCCTCCCCGCCCAAAGAGGAAGGAAACCCCTTTAGGGGAATTAAGGGATTCCATTTTGCGCAGAATCTTTTTTGGGGCTTTGCCCTCAACAACATATCCAATCCGCCTCAAAGTGCTCATGGGGGCCATTGCGCAATAGCGTGCAAGCTCCTCCCAGTCCGAAGAAGAAAACGGCTTCCAGTTCATCGCCCGGTACATGGAGTAGAAATCGGCATGTTTGGGCCTGTGGCACATGTCAAAAAGGGTTTTTGCATAAGTAGCAATCCGCAGGGGAAGCCCGTTTCTCTCAAGGGTTTCATCGCCAAAGAAGAATTCGCCCATTCCCACGGGAACTGCCTCCACCCCAAGAAGGGAGAACCCCTTTGAAGCGGAAGGGACCGCAACGAATATGCGTGATTCGGTCTCGTTTTTGAGCCTGCGCACATAAAGCGAGGAGGAAAACGAAAGGTATCCCCCAAGCCCCCGCGAAGAGATATAATACGGGTCGGAAGCCGCCTTCGCATAAACTCCCCTCCCGATTTTTATTGCAAGGGAGCCGGAAACCCACTCGCGGATGAGCCTGTAAGAAGCGCGCATGCTAAGGACCGATGAGAGGTTCTTATGGGTAAAAATGGGGGGGAGCTCAGCATAGAGCCTCTTTTTAAAAAAACTACTTGAAACTGCCATAATTAGCTTTTTAATGAAGATTTTATAAACTTATGCCAATAGATAACAAATCCATGATTGAAGGAATAGAGGACATCTGCGCATCCCTCTCCCTAAAGACAGGGATATCCAGGGAGAAGCTAATAGAAGAGGCGGCGCTGCTCCACAACCTCGCAGAAATCTCCTCTTTGCTGGAAAACAAGTTCGTGCTTTTTGGGGGGACCGCGCTCAACGCATTCCATTTCGGCAAGTCCCAGAGGCTCTCTTTTGACATAGACATAAAGGCGGGGAATTTTGGGGAAACCCTGAAGCTCCTAAAAAAGAAATATCCTCTCAAGCTAAAAGCCAGGAAATTCTACGTGCTAGAAGGCGAGCACGGGGTGAAAATCGACCTCTCAACCGAATACCTCAAAGAAAAGCCCGGATTGATTGGGCCCAACAGCATATTCCATCTGCAGGGGCACCCGATTTACAACTTCCGCGTCCCGGTATATTCATTTGAAACCCTTTTTGCGGAAAAAACCCTTGCGCTCGCTTCAAGGGGAACTGCGAGGGACCTCTATGATGTGTGGGTGGCAATGTCAATGGAATACGACGAAGAAGCCTATCTTAAGAAGCTCATAAAGCGGGCAGATAAAACCAGGACCGACCCCAGAATCATAATTACCTCCCACCACCACGTGGATACGGACATGGGGAAGATAGATTCTATGCTCCCTAACCTGGATGGGAAGAGGATGTACGCTGAAGTGCAGGGATTCATAAAAGAGCTGTTTTTCGAGGGATAGGCGCCCGCCAGGCACCCATTGGAGTGGGGCACTCAAACGGGAGTTAAAAAACATAAGTCCATCCCTGCTAAATGGCGCTCCCTGGCAGGGAAAAGCAATTTAAGCTTGCACGGGGAGTTCCTAGCTTGAGGAGATTAAAATGGAGAGAGCGCCAATATGCCAGAGCTGTGCCATGCCGATGGAAAAGCAAGAGGATTTCGGCACGAATAAAGATGGGAGCAAAAACGGGGAATACTGCCACTTCTGCTATAAAAACGGGGAATTCACCGCCAAAAACATTACTTTGGAGCAAATGATAGAGAAGCTCGCCGGATTCTCAAAGCAGATGGGGATGAGCGAGGAAGAAGGCAGGGAGATGGCAAAGAAGGTCCTCCCGGCACTCAAAAGGTGGAAGGGCCAGGGCGCCCCTTAACCATGGAAAAAGGAGCCATGCAGGAAAAAGAAGCGATAGTGCTTATACAAGTGGTTTTGCTTCCGCCCAGATTTGTTCGTTTAAGCCCAGGCTCATCTTGATTATGAGGATGCGGAGGGAGGATTCCAGCCTCGCCCCGGTTTCAGCCATTGCAGAGCGCACCGCATTCTCGGGGTAAGTGCCGTCGCGGAGGAAGCCATCGAGCTGCTGCATATAGGATAAATCAGCGGAGATTTCGGCAACCTTCCTGTGGATAGTGAGTTCGTAGCCCATGCCGCGCCTCACGTTGCTAAAAAACTTGGATTCCGGAGAAAGCGGCGCGCACCATGGGTATGGAATTCCGAGCTCTTTTACGCCCTTGGCGGATATCCTGTCCCACTCTTTGGCCACATCCCCGCAGAACTTCGGGAATGAAGGCAGGGGGGGCCATCTGGATACGGGAACCCTCCTGCCATCAATTTTCCCCTCAGCCGAGATGGCGAAAATGTTCCTTTGCACCAGCCCCATAAGGCTTTTGCCTTTGGATTCGTGCATCCATCTCTCCAAAAAGGGCTTTTGCAGGCGGATGCTGGATATTATGATGCCCCTGTGGTTCATATTGCCCGGAGAATTGAGAATCCTGCGGATTTTTGGAACCCTGCATAGCATATGCGTTCTAATGTGGGAGGATGTTTAAAAACGGAGGGTTTGCGGGAAATCCTGGAAAAACGGGCAGGATGCATGGAAGGGCAAGGCATTAAATGGGCGCAGAAGAATGGGGTAGTGCATGAGGATACGCAACTACCGCCAGGAGGATTCACTGCAGACTGCCCAGTGCATAAGGCGGAGCCTGAGTTCAATTAGCTCCAAATATTACCCGAAAAAGGTGATTTGGAACCTAAAGGAATATTATACTGCAAGGAACCTGAAAACCGGCGAAAACGAGCCCTGGAGGCTCGTAGCAATTGAAGGGGAAAACATAGTGGGAACAATTTCTTTAACAAAAGACGGCTGGATTATGGGGCTTTTTGTGGACCCGCGCTATTTTGCAAGGGGAATCGGGGGCAATTTGCTAGAGAAAATTGAAAAGCTCGCCAAAAAGAGGGGCTTTGAAAAAGTGCGGGCGCACGCTGCGATAAATGCAGTTGAATTCTACAAGATGCACGAATACAAGGTGCTAAGGCAGGTTTCTTCCGAAGAATATGGGAAAACTTATCGGGTAATTAAGAAGCTCTAGGGAAAGACGGTTTGCCTGCGCATCTGCTCTTCAAAATAGCCAAAGCTTTTTATTGCCCGCCGTATCGTAGCCACTCTTTCTTTTGAGGGAGACTCCTGTTCCGCAAGCACATCCTTGGCAAAGCGGATTGCGTCCCTCCCCCTTAAAGAGGGGGTGGGCAGTATCGGCTTGGCCATATCGCCCACCTAGTAACCCCCCCAGATTTCGTCATCCTTCTCATTCTCCCAAATACGCTTTAGGGAAGCCTGCGAAAGGCTCCTCCATGCCTCTTCCTCAGAATCCAAACAACCGCCTCTTTTCTAGCACCTTTTGCAGCATCTGCCTGGTTTCCCCGGGCTTGTACCAGGGTTTTTTGCCCATAATCCATTTTGCGGCATTCTCGATATCCATGATTTTTTCTTCCTTGAAGACATAAACTGCGGAAACCAGGAGTTCGATTTTATCAAAATCCTCCATCTCCGGTGCAAACGCTTCCCGGAGGGGAGCTATTTTCTCCGCTTCGCATTCCGGAATCTCTTTAGTGGGCCGCTCTTTGGCTTCCCATATCATGAATCCGCTTGTGGCCAGATTGAAAGAATAGGGGCCCTTTACATACCAGGACTGCTTTGGAAGCCCTTCAATCCCCAGGGAGTGGAGCAGGTATATGGTCTTCTGGAATGTAAGCCTGTCTTCAAAGGTCTCCATCTCCACCTCCTTGCCCTGGGCAAGCTTGAAGAGGGAATTAAGCCTCCCCAGCATCCTTTTTTTCATCATTTTTTTCATCTCTGGCACCATTTTTATTACTTCCTTGGCCCATTTCCATCTCCATGCGGGAGATTTTTCTCTCCAGGGCGGCTGCAATGGATTCTCCTATTTCCCCCAATTTTGAGGTTTTTACCAGGGTTTGCGGGGTTTGTTTGCAAAGCAGCAGATATTCCTGCATAAGCTCCACCAATCCTTCTTCTTCATATGGGATGCTGCATAGATATCCCTCTATCGCCTTAGTGTGGAGATAGTCGCCGCTGGAAGGGGCACTATTGAAGTAAATCTCATATCTTACCCCTTTTAGGATGCCAAGCAGCTTTTTCTCATCGCGCTCCTTTATCTGGTTCGCAATCCTTGCAAACACCTTGCCCGCCCCCTGGAGGGCCCAAACCGTTTCCTGCAGTTCATTTGAGCGCGTTATCGAAAAATCTTCGATGGGCGGAGCATCCGTTGCCTCCGATAACCTATAATACTCCCAATTCCTAAAATCCCTGTGGATGAGTTCATTCTTAAGAATCACGTTTTTCAACAGCGATCTTAGTTCGCCTTCATCCACTTGGGCGTCTTCAAAGATTATTTCCACGCCGGGGGGGATGTTGCCCGTAGAGCCTTTGAGTTCTCTGCCCCATTTTTTCACCATTGCCGCCCGTATGCCCTCCCGAAGCAAAATTCCATGGAGGCTTACGGCAGAGGAAGTGAGGATGAATTTCTTATATGCCATATTGTTGGTTTGGATTGGCCCTCCCTTATATACCCGCTGAGGGGGGCATTCCGTTATTCCGCAAGCGGCAGCCGCACAGACAGGATGCCCTGCAAAGGAATAAAAACCGCAATTCTGTAGTGCAACCCTATGGAAGAATACTTTGGGGAAAACAAAACGGGCTGCTGCCCGGAGTTCATCCCTTCGGCATTAGATGGAAAGACGGTCGAATTGAAGAAAAGGAAGTTCATAAAGGGGCACATAACAAGCGTGTTCCATATCCCGCTTAATTTCGGCTCCGTGATGGGGAAGCTGTGTAAGGCGGCCATGGATGCAAAGGCGGTCCCGAAGCAGCCATTGTGGCTTAGCGACGAAAAATCCATGTGGGGCTCGGAGGTCTATTTCGCGGTGGAAAAAGAAGTCCCGGGGATTGAGAACGTGGAATTGAGCGGGACTTTCCTGACCAAGGTTTTCGAAGGGGAGTATAAGGAAGTAAGAAACTGGGTAAAGCAAATGCAGGAATACGCAAAAGGCAAGAAAAAGGAAATCAGGAAGATGTACTTTTTCTATACTTCCTGCCCAAAGTGCGCAAAAGCCTACGGGAAGAACTACGTGGTTATTTTCGCGCAGGTTTGAATCCGGATGCGGGATTAAGAATCCGTCGGGCAAGGGCGCCTTAAGAGGTTCCCTTGTTTTCAGAGGTAATCCTTCGGAGGCTCTCGCACGTATCCGTTACCTTCTCCAGGTTGGAGGTTCTTGTGTCTTCCTTAACCACATAAGCGCGTTCCATGCCGCCTGAAGCCCCGGGTTTGCTGCTGAAAGTGACCTTGAAACCCATGCCGGTTATGCGGGACATCGTATAATTGTCCATCCTGCGCTCACTTGTAGGAATCTCCAGGTGTATAGCAACTGTGGGCACGCGGCTGGCATTGTAGACTAGCTCCATGCTGCCTCCGCAGAATTCCTCCAACTCCTTTTGGATGCTCTTGAACGCTTCCAGTTTTGCGGCGAAATTGCCCTCAAAAAACGCTTTGAAGGAATCCTCCACTTTCTCCGGGGAGAGTGCCCCCCTAATTTTTGATTTTGAATCAGGGCGCGGGCCTTCAGCCAGGGGGGAAAACCCGCCTCTGCCGAAATTCATGAAAAGCGTGGTCGCGGCATGGGAAAACTCGGTGGGCTTGCGGGTAGTTGGGGCCCTTTTGCCCGGAGCCGTTGAATCGCGTGCCGGGGGTTTGGAGGTTCGTTCGTTCATAACCATCATATTGGGCGGATAACCCTTAAAATACCGTATCCTGAAACCGGAAACCGGGGATAAGTGTGGGGGCAATACAACGCCGCAAAAGCCCGGGGAGAACCGCTACTCCGCAAGTTTTTTCTTCACGTCTGCGATTTCATCGTGCAGTGCCTTATCCCGCTTCAGGGGGTCTGCCTTTGCCTTTTTTTCGAGCATTTCCAGTTTTGAGCGCAGGTTCGCTTTTTTCCTTGCCAAATCCTTTTTGCTAAGAGCCATTGGTGCCACCACATAGGAATGTATCGCCAGCTACCCAAATTCCGGGGGAACCGCAATCTTTTGTTTCTCCGGGAAACTACACTCCTGTGCCCTTCTTGGTTGGGAATACTTATAATCTTGCCCACCAATATCACAGCATGGCATCTCTCACGTTCTATGGGGGCGCAGGGGAAATCGGGGGGAACAAAATCCTCCTAAAAGACCTTGATGCGAAAATCTACCTGGATTTCGGCGAAGAATTCGGGTTTGGCGAAGAATACTTCTGGGAGTACCTCCAGCCAAGGGCCGCAAACGGGCTGGAAGTCTATTTTGAGTTCGGGCTGGTCCCAAAGGTGGAAAAACTCTACTCAAAAGCGATGCTTGAGCGCACCCCCCTGGATTATGAGGAGCCGGACATAGACGGGGTGATAATTAGCCACGCGCACTCAGACCACCTTGGGCACCTGCCATTCATAGACGAAAAAATACCCCTTTACATGGGGCATGGGGCAAGGAGGATAACCGAGATTTACCGGAAGCTCTACCCTTCATTCTACAATCTGGGAGAGCACGAGAACATTGTGGATTTTAGCTCAAAGGAGAAATTCTCCATAAAACACCTTGAAATCGAGCCGGTGCACGTTGAGCATTCAATCCCAGGGGCATACGGCTTCATAATCAAGACGAGCGGGGGAAACATCGTATATACCGGGGACCTGAGGATGCACGGGCCACGTGCGGACATGACAAGGGAGTTCATAGAAAGGGCGAAAGAGGCCAAACCTTACGCGATGCTGTGTGAGGGAACCAGGATGGAATCGGAAAGCGAACATAATTTTACGGAAGGGGAGGTTGGGGATAAAGTCTCCCAAATCATTAAGGGTGCAAATGGAATCGTGTTCGGGTATTTCTCGATGAGCAACATAGACCGCTTCATGAGCTTTTACAATGCGGCAAGGGAGAACGGGAGGATTTTGGTTGTGGATACGAGGCTCGCATATGTTCTCAACAACCTAAAAGACAAAATAAGCGTGCTCCCGGATGTCCTAGAAGACGAGAATATCCGCGTATACTACCGGCTCGCAAAATCCTGCACGTTCTGCGAAAAGGACTATTACGTGTGGGAGCGGGAATTCATGGGGAGGAAAATCACGTATGAGGATATCCGCAAAAACCCGGAAAAATACGTGATGCACCTCAATTTCAACAAGCTAATGGAATTAGTCTACCTCCAGCCAAAGGATGCGCATTTTATCTATTCAAGTTCCGAGCACTTTCTGGAAGGGGAAGGAAACGAGGAGGAAAAGAAGCGCTGGGAGGCCTGGATGGGGCATTTTGGGATAGAATTCCACAAGGCGCACTGCTCAGGCCATGCTTCCAAAGAGGACCTGGGGGAAATGATAAAGGAGATAAACCCGGAAATCCTAATCCCCATACACACATCCAAGCCCGAAGAGTTCCTGAAACTGCACAAAAACGTAAGGATTCCAAAGAAGGGGGAAACAATCGAACTCTAGAATGGGGGCTAGCGCATCTTGGATGCCCCAACGATAATTGAAACTTCCCTTAATAATTCGTCCCTTATGTGCGCCCCTCTTAGAATATCCGAGTATTGCTTCCTGTACTCTTTTAGGGTAAGGAACCTTGCGAGCACTTCGCACGCAAAGCCTTCAAGCGGAAATTCCAGGGTTTTGTTTATTGCGGGAACCACGCTTTTTGCCCAGGGATTTATATCCATGCTCATTAGCTTCCCAATCTTCCTTGCGGGAAGTTTCCCCCCTGCAAGCTTATAGGCTGGAAAAGAGAGAACCGTTCTGGGCGGGCGGGCTTCGTATAGCACATCCCCGAAGATTCCGGATTTGGGTTTTGGGATTTTCCCCGGGTGGGGAAGGGCCTCCAGGGCACGCACGGCGGCGGGTTGGACCATCAGCGTATTTATGGGGCAAGAAGTATAAATACGCCTGTTGGAAAGCTAAAAAATGCCGGCGGGGCACGAGGGCCGTGGCCCCAAAACTCCCTTGCCCTAAGATTGCGGAGAACCGCATCAGAAATACTTCCAGCTTGTAGGTTCAGTTGGGGTAAAGACGGGCCAGAAATCAGACCTCATCATGCTTTCGATGTAGTCTCCGAGCATCTGGCTGGTAAGGTTTGGCCTCTTGGCAAGGTCATAGAGTATGCGCAGGCGCTCGCTGGTCGTCGCATACTTCATGCACTCATCGATATTGGGATTCTTCTGTGCGGCTTCGAAGAGTTCGCGGAGGATTGGCAGGAAATTCATGGAACCCTCGCTCCCGTCTAAGAAGAGGCTTACTGCCTGCTTGTATCCGGGCTTGTCCTTGATTATTGCCCTAAACTGCTCAATCTCCCTTATTTCCGAAGGGCTTGCTGCGGGGCGCTGGGTGTTCTGCCTTACGCTGCCGCGGAATGCGGTCCACGAGCTGTTTGCGGGCACACAGGCGGAAGCAAGCAGGCCTCCGGCCGCTGCTGCGCATTTTGCGATGAACCTGCGGCGGTTCGGCTTTTCGGGCTTTGACGATGCGCCGACGGCAGTACTCTCCTTCTTGAATCTCAATTCCCTTGACATGGCATCTTTTAGTGTGGGAAAACAATTAAAAACAAGTATTAGAGTCCCATTCCGGCATTCGCGCACGGGCGCGGGCTCACTCTTTTGGGGTGCCCCGCCCGAACTGCCTGATATTTTGGATATAAGAATCGAGCATCCAGGATTCCAAATGGGGGTATCCTGCGAGCTTAGAGAGCAGGCGCAAATCCGTTGGATTGGCAGTGTGCTTCATGCACTCAGAAAACTTCGGATGGCGCCCGGCATTCCTAAAGAGCGCGCGAAGAACCGGGAGGTATTGCATGGATTCCTTAGTGCCGTTAAGGAACCTGTTTGCGAGTTGCAAATAAGTTGGGTTATCCTTTATGCTTTCCCTGAATGCGTTAATCTCCTCTATCTGCTCCGCGCTTGCGGGTTTTGGCGGCTCTTTTTTTACCACTAATGGTGCCCGCGGGAGGGGGTTGTCATCAAACGGGGAGCGGGGAGGGGGCACATTCTTTGCGCAGGATAAGGAGAAGATTCCCGCAAAAACCACAGAAGAAAGCAATGCGGCATTTTTGAAGGGGTTGCGGCGCACCCGCTTCTTGTTCTGGGGCTTTGGCGCAACGCTGGAGGGTTTGCTGCGGATTTTCCGTTCCACACTAAGAGTATAGATGGCGCCGCTTAAAAGGATATCTCTTAAGAGCCCACAAGAGAACACAGTTAGCAGAGCAGGGGATTATTGGAGTTCTTCGGTGGGGGGAACGTACTCCCTTCGGAGAATATTCGGAAGCTCCACTCCCAGCATAAGGGCAAATGCCCGGTAATGCCTAAATGGCTTGGTCTTGATTTTGCCCTCTTCAAAACCCACAACGAAGCTTGCAAAAACCTCAATTCCGCACTTCGCGCATTCCTGGAGGAAGCGGCACACCCTAAGAAACGCATCCTTGTCTTTTGGCCTGCACAATTTATTGTATTCCACGTTGTTTACCGCATTTACGGAGATGCGGACAGAATCCAGGCCCGCACCCTTTAGTTGCGCGGGCATATTCCCCCAGCGGGCCACTGCGCCATTTGTATTTAGCGAGATTTCCCCGGAATAGCCAAAAGCGCGCAGGCCCCTAATTGAATCGCAAACCGCAGGAAAGTTCAGGAGTGGCTCCCCCAGGCCCACAAACACTATTTCATCTGGCATCCTCTTTCTTATGCGCTCTTTTGCAAGAGGGAGGATGTCTTCTGCCAGGGGCGCCCTTGGGAGATATAAGTTGCCTCCTGCCTTCTTTTCATATATGTTGGGCCTTCCCTCCATTGCAGCCTTCCTTCCGCAGAACCTGCACGAATTTATGCACGCGTAATTTCCCACAGAATTTACGTAGAGGGTTTCCCTGCCCCGCTGCTGGGGCGTGGAAAAGGAATAGAGTATCTTGCCGGGGGCCCTCTGCGCCTGGAGCCTGGTTTTTCCCATATAATGGAATTAGGGATAACCTCTCTTTAAAAAAGTGCCCTCGTTGCAAGGAAAAATCAGGATTTGCCCTTCTTTCCCCTCCTCTGGCGGTGGAAAGAGATTGCGAAACGGTGCGCTTCGTCCCTGCACATCTGGAGGAGTTTTAGGGCGGAATTGCTCTTTGGGAGCTTTATTGGCTTGGTGGAGGAAGAAGTGTAGATTTCCTCCTCCCTTTTTGCAAGGGAGATTATTGGGGGGGATACTCCTATGGAGGACAAGGTGCTCATGGCTGAGTGCAGCTGCCCAAGCCCTCCGTCAATCAAAATCAAATCCGGGAGCGGCTCTCCGTCTTTGAGCAAAGAAGAATACCTCCTGCGCACAACTTCCCCCATCATGGCAAAATCATCCTGCCCCGAAGTTTCGCGGATTATGAACTTGCGGTAATTGGATTTGTCGGGTTTTGCATTGGAGAAGCGCACCATCGAGCCAACCGAGGATTCCCCGAATAGGGTGGAGATGTCGAACGTTTCTATAACCACGGGGTTGGAGGAGAGCCCAAGAACCTCCTTCAATTCGAGAACCGAAGGCGCAATTTCCCCCCTGACTAGTGAGCCCTGTGCAAGGGCGAGTATGCGGGACTTGGATTTTGGGGGCTTGCGGAACACCTCCTTTGAGCTAGAATGGGATGGGGATTGCCCTTCATCCGAAGAGGGGTGGGGGGAACCGGTATCGGGCGGAGAGGCAAGGGGGGCAGCATTATTGGAAGGGGAAGAGAATGCGGAATTGAGCTTGCGCATTGCGCTTGAAGGGAGGTTGGAATAAACCCTGTCGGGAAGCGCCTCGTAGTGCTGCATGCAGAATGCGATTTCCGGCTCCTCCTGCGAATTGATTTTCGCCGAAAGCTTCTCGCTCCCGGAGATTATTCCGTGGATGCTGCGCAGTTTCTGCACATAAAGCGTGTCTCCCACCCTCTCAAACCAGAGGTAGTCCTCATCCAGCCTCCCCAAACGCTCAACCCCTTGTTTTGCGAAAATGATTTTGAGGGCATCCATCTGGTCGCGGAGCGATGCCGCAAGCTCAAAATCCATGCTTTCCGAGGCCGCTTCCATCCTCTTTTTGAGAGAGGAGAATATGGGCGAGGAAGTGCCCCTTTTTCCCTCCAGGAAGGAAATTAGCGAATCCACGTTTGCTAAATACTCTTCTTCGGAAACCCTGCCCGTGCAGGGGGCATCGCAGTTCCCAAGGTGATACTGGAGGCATTCCTTTTTGGGGAGCGTTTTGCACACGCGAATCCTAAAGAGCTTGCGCAAAAAGCGGGCGGAGACCTCCCTTTTTGAGCCTTCCGTATATGGGCCGAAAAACCTCTTTCCCTTAATCCTAAATTCCCCGGAAGAATTCTTGCGGGCAGTAAGTAGGCGCGGGAACTTCTCGCTTGTTACCGCAAGGTATGAATAGTGCTTTGCATCCTTTAGGAGGATGTTGTAGCGGGGAAGGTAGTTCTTTATGAGGTTCTGCTCCAGGATGAGGGCTTCGCCTTCATCTTTTGCGAGCACGAAATCTATTGAAGCGGCCTTGGAAATCAGCGCGGTGGTCTTTGTGTCCTTTGGCGAGGAAAAATACGAGGAAAGCCTTGAGCGCAGGGATTTTGCCTTCCCCACATACAGGACCTTGGAGGAGGAATCCCGCATTATGTAGGCTCCCGGAAGCGCGGGATACTTATTGCGAATGAAAACGAATTTTCCCATGCTTATTTTCCACCCTGCTTCCCAGATGGCGGGCTCCTGCGCGCTCCAGCGGATGCGGCCGCGCCCTTGTCCTTGCCCAAAGCGCCCTTTAGGAAGGCTCCGGTGTAGGTTTTAGATGCCGCGACTGTTTCCGGGGAACCTTCTGCGACAACCTCTCCGCCCCCATCCCCGCCTTCCGGGCCGAGGTCTATAATCCAGTCCGCGCTCTTTAGGACGTCCAGGTTGTGCTCAATCACTATTACGCTGTTCCCCTTGGAAACGAGCCTCTGCAAAACCCCCAGGAGCTTGTTTACGTCCTCAAAATGGAGGCCGGTCGTTGGTTCATCCAAAATGTAGAGCGTGCGCCCGGTTGCGGTTTTGGAGAGCTCGTCTGCGAGCTTTACCCTCTGGGCTTCGCCTCCCGAGAGGGTGGTCGCACTCTGCCCCAGCTTTATGTAGCCCAGCCCCACATCGTATAATGTCTGGAGCTTCCTTTTGATTGCGGGGATTTTGGAGAAGAATTCAAGGGCCTCATCCACGCTCATGTCCAGGACGTCCGAGATGGTTTTTCCCTTGTAGGTGATTTCAAGAGTCTGGGAATTGTATCTTTTTCCCTTGCACACTTCGCAGGGAACGTAAACGTCCGAGAGGAAGTGCATTTCTATTTTGATTAGGCCGTTTCCCTCGCACCTCTCGCAGCGCCCCGAAGCGACGTTGAATGAGAACCTCCCCGGTGCGTAGCCCCTTGCGCGGGCCTCCTCGGTCTTGGAGAAGAGTTCGCGGATTGGGGTAAATAGCCCTACGTACGTTGCGGGGTTGGAGCGGGGAGTCCGCCCTATTGGGGACTGGTCAACGGATACCACCTTGTCCAGGTTCCCGATTCCGCGCAGCCCCTTGTGCGTGCCCACTTTGAGGCGGGAGCGGTTCAGTTCATTTGAGAGGAGCGGGTATAGGGTTTCGGTAATCAAGGACGACTTCCCGGAGCCAGAAACCCCGGAGATGCAGGTAAACACTCCAAGGGGGAAAACCACGTCCACGTTTTTTAGGTTGTTCTCCTTTGCGCCAAGGAGCTCAATCTCCCCGGAGCGCTCCCTGCGCTGCCTGGGGTAAGGGATGGACTTGGTTCCGGAGAGGTACTGCCCGGTAAGAGAATCCGGCTCGGATATTATGTCCTTTACCGTTCCGCAAGCGACTATCTCTCCCCCAAGGTGCCCGGCTCCGGGGCCCATGTCGATTATGTGGTCGGCTTCCCACATCGTATCTTCATCATGCTCCACGACTACGAGGGTGTTTCCCAAATCCCTAAGCCTCTTTAGGGTGGAAATCAGCTTTGAGTTGTCCCTCTGGTGGAGGCCGATTGAGGGCTCATCGAGAACGTAAACAACCCCGGTTAAATTAGAGCCAATCTGGGTTGCAAGGCGGATTCTCTGGGATTCCCCTCCGGAGAGGGTTGCGCTCTCCCTGGAGAGAGTGAGGTAGTATAGCCCGACGTTCTCCAGGAATTCCAGCCTGGAGTTGATTTCCTTTAGGATTGGGCCTGCGACCAGTTTCTCGGATTCGCTAAAATCAAGCTCCTCCACATATTTTCTTGCAAGCGCAATTGGGAGGCCCGTAAATTCTATTATGTTTTTCTTTCCCACAAACACGTGGAGGAATTCGGGCTTTAGGCGGGCACCTTTGCATATCGGGCAGGTTTTTTCGTTCATGAACTTGGAGATTTCCTCCTTCCTGCGCTCGGACTCGGTCTGCTTGTACAAGCGGTCCAGGAGCGGGATTACCCCTTCATGCTTGGAAGAATAGGAATATTCGGAATCCCCGGAGCGGCTCTTGTAGTTGAAATTCAGCTTCTCTTTTGTCCCGTATAAGAGGAGTTCAAGCTTCTCGCGCGGAATCTTGGAAACACTCTCGCGCAGGGGAATCTTGTATTTCCTTGCAACCTCTTCTATTTGCTGGAGCCTCCAGCTTCCCTCCATCATGCGGTTGAAGCAGACTATCGCCCCTTCCATTATTGAGAGGGACTTGTCCGGGATTATTAAATCCTCGTCAAACTCCATCTTGAAGCCAAGCCCGTGGCATTCGGGGCAGGCGCCAAACGGGGAGTTGAACGAGAAATCGCGCGGCTGCAGGTCGCCTAAGGAAATCCCGTGCTCCGGGCACGCATTCTTCATTGAGTAGGTGCGCTCCTCATCCTTGCACTTTGCAACCAGGAAGCCGTTTCCCTCGCTCAATGCCGCCTCTATTGCCTCGTGCAGGCGCTGCGTATCCTCTTTTTTGAGCCGCACTTTGTCTATTAGGGCGGAAATCGTGTGCTTCCTGTTCTTGTCCAGTTTGGGAACGGACTCGGAGATGCCTAGAAGCTCCCCATCCACGTAAACGTTGTAGAGCCCCAAGCGCTTCAAACGCTCGAATTCCTTCTCGAACCTCCCTTTCTCCCCCCGTGAAATTGAGGCGAGGAATTCCACTTTTTCCCCTTCATAGTGGGTGAGGAGGTTCTGGGCAATCTGGTCTGTGGACTGCTTGGATATGGGCTTTTTGCATACGGGGCAGTAGGGCTTTCCTATGCGCGCATAGAGAAGGCGCAGATAATCGTAGATTTCGGTAACCGTTCCCACTGTTGAGCGGGGATTCCTTGAAGTGGTTTTCTGGTCTATGGAGATTGCGGGGGAGAGCCCTTCAATGGAATCCACTGCGGGCTTGTTCATTATGCCTAAAAACTGCCTTGCGTAGGCGGAAAGGGACTCCACGTACCTCCTTTGGCCCTCCGCGTAAAGCGTGTCAAAGGCAAGTGTGGATTTGCCGCTGCCGCTAAGCCCGGTAATCACGGTGATTTTGCCCCTGGGAATCTCCGCATCCACGTTCTTTAGGTTGTGCTCCCTTGCGCCTTTTATGGTGATTTTTTCCTGGATTATTTTCTCCACCTTCTTTTTGGGATAATCCCCGATTTTCCCTGCCCCTTTTTGGGGCATAAATCCCTCATTAGCGGTTAATATAGTTTGTGCTGCCTGCATTCCGCAAGCGATGGGCATTATGCACGCTGGGCGGGTCCTTTTGCAGGCATTTTTTAGGAGTGCAAATATTTATTACGCTTGGGTTCGGATACGGAACTCTATGGCGCAGGTGTTTGGCAATCCTAAACACCTAGTTTAATGAAACTGAACACTGCCAGCCCCTCTTGGAGTGTGTGGGCCCCTTAGGCACGCCCTGCAGCCGGTTATGTGATTAAGTGTGGGAATAGATGGTATTTATAAATACATGTTTTCCTAATTAACCCATGTCCAGAAGGATGTTTGCACAAACTAAAATGGAGAAGCCGCCGAAAATGCCCCGCGCGGAGGCGAAAATGGTATTCGGGAACATCAGGCACAAGCTTGACATGGCGCACATGCTGCAAAATGCAGATGGCAAAAAAAGATCCTACATAGACGTTAGCAATCCATACAATAGGACAATCGGGGGAGTGAGTGTCAGCGTATTCAAGAGGAACGTGGATGGGAATCCGAAAAACAATACCCAGACTATTTACATAAACGACCCCTCGCAGAGTTCGAATGCCAAAAGCGAATATGCGCCCTGGTCAAAGGGCCTTGAAGAAGTAACCTACACCAAGCAGATTGTGCGCTTACTCCCTGAGGGCGGAGTTAAAGCACGCGGGATTTTCTCAAGCGTTGCAAAGGAAGCGTTCAGGGTTGCAGGATGGATGGCCGCCGGCGCGGTATTCGGGATTGCCGTGTTCTATGCGGACAAGTGCGCTCCGTTGAGTGGGCTGGTTGCAAAAGTGTTTGATGAAACCGCCAGCAGGGGAATTGAAATGGGTTCTGAGCAGGTTGCAATGGGCCTTGGGCTAATCGGGGGCGCGATTATAGCGATTCCCGGCACGGTCTTTCATGTAATCGGGAAAATCCAGAGGAGCTTCCGCAGCAGGATGATTAAGTTCATACGCGACCCTGCGAACAAGGATGCCGTTGACGCGCTTGAGAACATGTAGGTTAGTTTTTCTTTTTTCCAAGCTCCCTTATTTTATCCCTGAGTGAAATTGCGCGCTCAAAATCAAGGCGCTCGGCTGCGGCCATCATTTCCTCCTGCAATAAAAGGACCAGGTTCTCCTTTTCCTTCTTGCCCATTTTCTTCCCTGAGAGCGAGAATTCTATTTCCTCTTCGCCCTCTTCCTCTTTGGGGATTGGTTTGGAGATTGTCTTGGGGATAATCCCGTGTTCCTTGTTGTAGGCTAGCTGCTTTTCCCGCCTGCGGATGGTTTCGGCAATGGCACTCTTCATCGCCTCTGAAGGCGAATCCGCATACATTATCACTTTCCCGTTTACGTTGCGCGCCGCCCTTCCAATCGTTTGTATGAGGGATGTCTGCGAGCGCAGGAACCCGGTCTTGTCCGCATCTAAAATTGCAACCAGGGAAACCTCCGGGATGTCCAATCCCTCCCTGAGAAGGTTGATTCCCACGAGGCAGTCAAACTTGCCCATGCGCATCTGCCTAATTAGCTTTGTGCGCTCAATCGTTTCTATTTCCGAATGCAAATAGCGCACGCGCACGCCCTTGTTGTGCAAATAGGATGCCAAATCCTCTGCCATGCGCTTTGTAAGGGTGGTGACTAGCACCTTCTCGTTCTTGTCCGCGCGCATCTTTATCTCGCGCATCAAATCCTCAACCTGCCCTTCGGTCTTGCGCACTTCCACTTCCGGGTCCACAAGGCCGGTTGGGCGCACAATCTGCTCCACGATTTTCGAGGAGTGCTCCCTCTCGTAATCCGAGGGGGTTGCGGAAACGAAAATCACGTTCTTCATGAACTTCTCGAATTCGTTGAATTTAAGCGGGCGGTTGTCGAAGGCGGAAGGGAGCCTGAAGCCGTTTTCAACCAGCGAGCGCTTGCGGGAATGGTCCCCGAAATACATTCCGCGTATTTGGGGAATCGTGATGTGGGACTCATCTATGAACATGAGGAAATCCCCTTCGGGGAAATAATCGAGGAGGCAGTAGGGGCGCTCCCCTTCCCTCCGCCCGTCAAAATGCCGTGAATAGTTCTCAATTCCGTTGCAGAAGCCCAGTTCCCCAATCATCTCCAAATCGTAGCGGGTGCGCTGCTCAAGCCTCTGCTTCTCAAGGGGCGCGAGGGTTGGGAGGGTTTCCTCAAGCTCGGCCTCTATGGAATTTACCGCTTCTGCGATTTCGTCTTTTGGGACTACGAAATGCTTTGCCGGAAGCAGGAAATAGCTGCCCAGTTTGGTTTTCTTTCCGCTCATCAAATCGAAGGATTCTATTTTCTCCACTTCACCCTCATCGAAGGTTACGCGGATTGGGGTGTCCATGAATGGGGGCAGGATTTCTAGGATGTCCCCGCGCATGCGGAACTTCCCCTTATCCAGCACAGCGTCGTTGCGGTTGTACTGCATCTCAACTAAAGAAGAGAGGAGTTTCTTGCGCGGAATCGTTTCCCCGATGTTGAAGCTCATCCCAAGCTCCTTGTAGTGGCTCGGGTTCCCAAGGCCGTAGATGCAGGAAACGGACGCTATTAGCACCGTAGGCTGGCCTGAGAGCAGGTAGCTTGTCGCCTGCATCCTGAATTCTTCCAGCTTCTCGTTGCGCTCTGCGGATTTTTCTATGTAGGTGTCCGATTGGGCAATGTAGCTTTCGGGCTGGTAGTAATCATAATAAGAGATGAAGTAGCCCACGTTGTTCTTTGGAAAAAACTGCTGGAATTCCGCATAGAGCTGGGCGGCAAGCGTCTTGTTGTGCGAGATTATTATGGCGTTCTTGCCGCTTTTTGCAATAACGCTGGCCATGGCAAAAGTTTTTCCCGAGCCGGTTATGCCCATGAGCGTTTGCATTCCGCCTTTTTTTGCTCCCGCTGATAGTGCCTCGATTGCCTGGGGCTGGTCGCCTGCGGGCTTGTAGGGGGATTCCAGATTGAATTCCATTGCACATGGGTTTGCGCAAAACGGGAATTTAAGCGTTTTGGGGCCGTGCCAAAGGAACCCGGCAACCTCCACAGCGTAGGGATTCGCGGGCAAGTAATTGATAATTGGTTGTAGTATGTGTTTATATTAACTTCTCCCACAAATATATATCTGGTATCACTCATGAAATTCAGGCAGAAGGCCCCAGGCTTCGAGAGAGGGGGACTCTCCCGCAAGCCCCCAAAGTGCAGGTGGGCATCAAAGGTTGCGGCACTAGCATTCATGGGCATTATGCCCCTGCTCTCTAAAAACGCAAAAGCACAGGAGGACGTTCCCCTTCCGCCACGGAAGCCCCTGCCTGCAAAGGCGGACGCTCCCCTAGAAGGGCCCCCGGGGCCAAAAGTTATGGAAACGGGTTTGGAGTTTCCCTCGTGGATATTCGAAAATCCGCTGGATGCCGGGTGGGGAAAGCAGGAAAGTAAAAAAAGCGCAGGAGGCCCCCCCAAGAAAAAGAGGAAAGGCGGGGCTGGGCCTAAAGGCATTGGGAAAGGCGGCCAGGATGGCCCCACGCAGGAAAACGGGGGAACCCTAAAAGATGGCGGGGATGAGATTTTCGCCCCGTGCGGGATGCCTCAAAAAGAGAAAGAGGAGGAAAAAGAAGGGCCGGAGGAATCCGCTCCATCCAGGCCATACATGTACTCCTTCATATACGGCGATGGGGAGGAAGAGGGAAAAAAGCCAAAGGAACCCCCTGGGCACAGCCCGGAAGGCAAGGGAAAGCGCGCGGAAAGCGGCAAACCCCTGGACCTGGGGATGAACGTAGTCGGCAACGAAGCGGGGGAAGCTGCTTTCCTGCGGCTCGGATATTTAGACTCCCTCAAGCTGGATGCGGGAAGCCTCGCGTTCTGGAGCAACGAAGCCGCAATATACGGAAGGATTCTCGCAACCCCGCAAGCGGTCTCCGGGGGATTCAAGGCGAAATACTACGGGAGCTACGGATTCGTTTACAACATGCCATCATGGTTCTACAACTCCCACGCGGGGGCCATGGGCTACGCATACCCCATTGGCAAGAACTCCACGCTCAGGATGGGGGGAATACTCGGAGGGGCGTTCTCGCTTCCGTGCAACGATGACCTTTACATGAACCTCGCCCTGGGAATGTCGCTGGAGATTGCAAAGAAGGTTCTGCTCTACTTCATGCCTACTGCATACATGAACACGGACGTCCCGATGGCCAATAGCTACATCTGGTGCTTCAAGCCGAAACTAGACCGGGTGGAACTGGGATTGCAGGTTTCCCCGGAAGGGATGCCATCCGTTGCGGCGTTTGCGAAAATAGGCTGGATAGGTTTCGATTACGGGATATCCAATGAATACGGGCTGAGGGCAACGCATGATTTTATGATAAAAAACGGGGGAACGAATCCGAAAATCGGAATCTGGGGCTCCGCCGGGATAACCCAATGGTCCCCCCAGGCGTGGAACGGGACTGTTGACCCCGCGGTGAGTGCGGGGATTACGCTCTCGTTCATGGGTGCGGCGGTAAAATCCACCAACAGCATCGACCTCTCCAGGATGCAGGAAGCGAAAACCGGGAAGTCATCAATCAACTTCTTGTACGCAACCGACATAGCCGGGATACGGCAGCAGATACTTGATTCCGAAAGCTTTGATGAATTCGCAACTTCGCGGGGAGAACGGTCAGCCGAAGACACCCTTACCCGGGCAAGATACCTGGGAGAACTGCTGCGCGAGGACGTTTTTATCCGGAGTTCATCCGAAGGCAGGCCTGACTGGAACTTCTTTAGCTACAAAACGCGTGAAGCTGCGCAGGTGAGCAACGAGGACACGTTCCAATTCCTCAGAAAGTACCTAAAGTGGGAGGAAATCCATGGGGAAGAGGAGATTCCCCCCAAGTACCTGCGGGAAGGGATAGCGGTCTGCTCGGGAATCCACTGGCTCGTCGCGGACTTCCTGCGCAAAAACGGCATAGACGCGATTGTCGTGGGGGTAAACGGGAAGCGCGAACCGCACCTGATAGTTGCCGCAAGGCTCCCTGGCAGGATTGTGCTGCTAGATTACGGGGTACGCTACGACACCAGGGGAACCCTGGGCGAGGCCCTCCGTTTCTACGGGGAGACGAGCGGGACGTACAAGCTCAACGCCACCCTATCGGGGCCAAGCGGGTACATCGGAACGTACGTTACCCCTGAAGGAAGGCTGGTGCACAAGGCTTTCGGGCTTGAAAACCCGGAACTATTCAAGAAGGACTTCCTCGGAGTAAAATGAGGTGGGCGCTCCGCTTTGTGCATGCCGCACATCATGCATATAAACAGTGCATGAGAGCGCATCCGCATGGGAGAGCCAAAAACCGCAGCCTTTGCAGCGGGATGCTTCTGGGGAGTCGAATCCGCTTTCATGAAGATTGGTGGGGTAGTGGAAACCGAAGTTGGGTACATGGGCGGGCACACCGAAAACCCAACTTATGATGATGTGTGCGGGGGGGATACCGGGCACGCGGAAACCGTGCGCATAAAATACGACCCGGAAAAAGTAAGCTATGCTAGGCTCCTTGAAGAATTCTGGGCCATGCACGACCCGACTACCCCAAACAGGCAGGGGCCGGATTTCGGGAACCAGTACCGCTCGGTTATTTTCTATTATACTCCTGAACAAAAGGGGCTTGCAGAAGAATCCAAAAAGAAAATGAATGCCCAGAAGTTTGGGGGGAAGATAACCACGCAGATTCTGGAAGCTGGCGAATTTTACCGGGCCGAAGAATACCACCAGAAATACTGCCAAAAGCACAAGGGAATCTTCTGCGGGATAGATCTTCCCTTGGCTGGGAAGGGCAAATAGGGGAAGCGGAAAGATTACCTTTTGCTCCTGCGCACCCTCCCGCTCCATTGCGGGTTGCGCTTCTTCCTGCGCCCCGGGCGGGATTCCTCCCTCCTCTCAGAATAGCTTTTCTGCTTGTTCGGGTCGTTTCTTCCCTGCTTGCCCTTTCTCCCCATGCGGGCCGGGAACCTGCGCGGCGGGGGAGCATCGTCCGAAACGAAAGTGATTACTTTTCCTTCTGCGCCCATCCTTCCGGTGCGCCCGATGCGGTGCAGGTGGGTTTCCTTGTTTTCCGCCTCATCAAAATTGACTATGAGGTCCACGTTTTCCACGTGCAGGCCGCGCGCTGCAACGTTGGTTGCAACGAGGATTGAAATTGTGTTGTCGCGGAAGCGCGAGATTACTTTTGTCCTCTGCGACTGCTCCATGTTCCCTTGCAGCATCCCCACCCATTCAAAACCCCTGCGCTCCAGCTTGGACTTGATGCGCATTACGCCCATCTTGGTGCGCGCAAAAATCAGCGCTTTAACCCCAGGGTGGGCGCGCAGGATTTCGGCTAGTTTCCCCATCTTTTCCTCTTTGGGGAGTTCAATGCGCTCCTCTTCTATTGTGGAAACCGCACCCTTTTCCCCAACCTCAATTGTTTGGGGATTCTCCATGTGCCGCTGGATTATCTGGCGGACCTTGTTGTCTATTGTCGCAGAAAACAGTAGAGTAAGCCTGAATTTCGGGAGCTCGCCCATTATCTCAAAAACATCCTTCTGGAAGCCCAAATCCAGCATGTGGTCGGCTTCGTCCAGGACGATTGCGTTGAACTTGCGCAAATTTACTTCCCTCCTTGAAGCCAAGTCCAGGAGCCTCCCCGGGGTTGCAACTAGTATGTCATAGCCCCTCTGGAGCCCCTTTATCTGGAGCCTTATGTTTGCCCCTCCATAGACCGCTGCGACTTCTATTTCGTGCCTCCTACCCAGCCTATCTAGCTCATCTGCAACCTGCATTGCAAGCTCGCGGGTGGGAACGAGTATTAGCGCTTTTGAGGTGTTTCCCGAGGCTATGCGCTCAATTATCCCGATTCCGAATGCTGCGGTTTTGCCTGTTCCCGTCTGGCTGCGCACAATCAGGTTCTCGCTGGCGATTATCCTGGGGATTGCCTTTTCCTGGACTTCCGTTGGGCTAACATACCCCATCTCCCCTATTGCCTTGAGAGTCTTTCCTGAGAGCTTTAGTTCGCTGAATTTCATTATTACACTTCTTTTTCCGCTTCTGTATACTTAGATATAGCCGCGCGCGCATTCTTTAACCCATATGCCATAGCGGTTATTGCCGGGGTTTGCGCTCAGAGGAGGATATTGAACATGATTCCGGTGGCGATTATGGAAATTGCGAGGATTGCCGCAAAAATCATGATTAGTTTTGGCTTTAGCACCCTGCGCAGGATTATCATTTCCGGAAGGGAGAGCGCGGTAACGCTCATCATGAATGCAAGCGCGGTCCCAAGGGAAACGCCTTTTTCCATGAGCGCGCTTACCAGGGGAACGGTTCCAGCCGCGTTGGAGTAAAGGGGGATGCCCAGTATGACGGCGATTGGGACTGCGAGGAGGTTATCCCCTCCGGCAACCGAGGCTAGTGCATCTTCTGGCACAAAGCCGTGTATGAAAGAGCCTGCGCCTATCCCGATTATGAGGTATGGGGCGATTTCGCGGGTAATTCCAATTGTCTGGGATTTTGCAAATGATATGCGAGATTCCCATCCGGTTTCGGATTCCTTCTCTTCTTTCTTTGGCGCGTGCAGGA
Source organism: Microcaldota archaeon (assembly GCA_016932815.1). Lineage (GTDB taxonomy): Archaea > Micrarchaeota > Micrarchaeia > Anstonellales > Bilamarchaeaceae > CAIKOA01. The sequence continues at coordinate 26,887 of JAFGCC010000005.1, forward strand.
AGGAAACCACTTCCCCTTCCAGGCCCATCCTCCCTATTAGCAGCCCTGCGCATACCGAGATTATGAGGCCGCTAAGGACATAGAGCAGGGTTGCCTCCCAGCCGAAAAGCCCTAAGAGGAGCGCCAATGCGACTTCGTTTATGAGGGGAGCTGAAATTAAGAAGGAGAAAGTTATTCCCAATGGAACCCCGGATTCCAGGAACCCAAGGAATAGCGGGACTGCGGAGCATGAGCAGAAGGGCGTGGGAATCCCAAGGAGTGCTGCAAGGAGGTTGCCGAATCCCTCCCTTTTGTCCCCAAGGAGCCTGCGCACTTTCTGAGGGGTTATGAACGTGCGCAAAATAGAGATTGCGAAAATCACGGCGAGCAGGAGCAGGAAGACCTTTATCGTATCGTAGATGAAGAAATTTGCGGCTTCGGCAAGTGGGCTGCCAGCTTCAAGATGCAGAATCTCATATACTGCCCAAGATGCGAAATCCTCAAGCACTCCCATGGGGAAGTTAAGGGGGCGGGGCTTTAAACCACTTGCGCAGGGCACAGGAGGGATTAAATATCTGGAAAACGATTAGGAGTTCATGGGAAAATTCAGTGCCGTCCTCTTTGATTTGGACAATACGCTGCTCAATTTCTGGGAATTCAAGCAGGAGGCGGGGAAGGCTGCCGCAAAGGCAATGGCAGAGTGCGGGCTTCCCGATAAGGAGGAGAACATATACAAGCGCATTTTCGAAGTGTACGATGAATACGGGGTGGAATACCAGAAAACCTTCTACCGCGTCGTGCACTCTTACGGGCTGGAAACCGGGCAATCCGAGAGAATCCAGCAGGCGGCAATCGTTGCGTATTTGCGGGAGAAATTCAGGGTGCTAAGGCCGTATCCGCGCGTAAAGGAGATTTTGAGGAAGATAAAGAAGGTGGCGAAAATCGGCATAGTTACGGATGCCCCGCGCAACAAGGCATGGATGAGGCTCGTTTTGTCCGGGCTTGATTCCGAATTCGAAACGGTTGTTACCGTGGATGATACGAAAGTGCAGAAGCCGCACAGGGCGCCTTTTGAGAGTGCCTTGCGCAGGCTCAGGGTGGACGCAAAAGACGTGCTTTTCGTTGGGGACAACAACGACAGGGACATGGTGGGCGCAAAGAACCTGGGGATGAAAGTGTGCTTAGCCAAATACGGGGAGCAGCTTCCGAGAACAAGGCACGTGGAATTGGATTATGAGATTTCGGACTTCGGGGAACTCCTAAAGATAATAGAAGAATGAGGGATGAGGGCGCATCCGGAATTGCCCCGGATTGCGAATTTTAAAGCGGCAGGAGGCGCCGGAGGAACTCTGCTTCCAGGCAAAGGGTTTTAAATCATTATGAATATATATTCATATATGCCAGGAGGATTTGGAAGGGGCATGGGCCCAGGAAGAGGAAGGGGAATGCGATGCCGGAGAGTCTGGAGGGAACCGGAATTCTCCAGCTTTGCCCCGGTAGGCGCAAAAGGAACCGAAACGGTTACCCTCAGCGTGGACGAGTTTGAGGCAATAAGGCTCAAGGACAAAGAAGGGCTTGAGCAAAAAGAGGCAGGGGAGAAGATGGGGGTTTCCCAGCCAACGTTCCATCGGATACTTGAGTCTGCGAGGAAAAAAATCGCGGACGCAATCGTAGACGGGAAAAGAATAAACATAGAAGGAGGTGAATACATGGCAGAAGAAAAAGGAATACCCAAACGCGACGGCTCCGGAAAGGGAACCCGTGCAAACCGCGGGCGCGGCGGATGCAACCCGCCAGAAGACCGCGGGATGAATGCTCCCTGCGGAAGGCGCAGGGGGGCAGGGCGCGGAATGGGCAGGGGAAGAGGAAGAATGTAGGCTAAACGCCTACTTCTTTTTCCCGGCAAAGAGCGCGTATCCGGTATACTCCATGAATTTGCCGGAGGCTTTTGCGCCCTCCAAAGCCACTTCAAAGTACCTTGGTTTCCAGATGTATTGGCTAAGGAGGAGGAACCAGGCGTTGAGCATCCTCCTTATCCCCAGCAGTTTTATCCTCTCAATTAGCTCCGGTATTACCCTGACCTTGAAAGCCTCATGCGCTATATCGGAGATTCCCGCCCCCTCAAAGAGGGAGAGCCACTCTTTTTCGGCAAGGATTGTGCTCCCGAATGTCTTGAAATAGGATATCACTTCGGGAGTGGGCTCTTTTGACCAGGCCGCTTCGTTTATGCATATGTGCCCTCCCTTTTTCACAACGCGCATGAATTCGCGCAGCGCAGCCTCCTTGTCCGGGATAAAAGAGAGCACGGATTCGCAGACTACCGCATCAAAAGTGCCATCCTCAAACGGGAGCTTCTGCGCATCCGCAACCCTGAATTCCACAAGCGAGGATGCCCCTTCCATTTCCGCATTCTTCTTCGCCCACTCAATCATGCGGGGGGAGATGTCCACCCCCACAACCCTGCATCCGTATTTTTTCGCAATCTGGGAAGGGCCAAGGCCTATTCCGCACCCTACGTCCAGGACGTAGTCCCCCTTCTTTATACTACACATTGAGTAGAGTTTCAGGGATGCTGCAAGGCCCCCCATGTGCTTGGTTATCCCCAGGTCCGCCTGCGTCGCAAGGTAATCTACGGATTTTGGCATGTTAAGGGCATGGAAGCCAAGGAATAATTAACTATTCCTTCCGGAGAAGTCGGGGCGCATGCGGTAGCGCACATACGATATTTCCTTTAGCAAAGGAAGGCTCAGGAGCCCAAAGGGGAGCGAGAACACTATTGCGAAAACCAGGAGCTTGGAGGACACGCTCCGTATCCTCCCCACGCTTACAGACAAGATTGCAAGGAGGATTGAGAAAACGAGCGCTGCGGTGAATAGTGCGGTGGGAAGGGCTGCGAGGATTCCCCCCACAAGATAGATTGGGTAGGTTATCACAAAACCAAGGAGGGAGGTGCATAGCACGTTGAGGAATGCCAGCTTGCGCTCCCCGCCCGCTTTCCTTGCGAGTGCGGAGAGCACTCTTCCGGGTACGGAATCGGATGCGTCGGAAACCTTCTCGCTTAGCAGCAAATCAAAATCCATTTCCCATTTCCTCTTCTGCATCCGCAGCAGGCTGCGGGCTCTGGGATTGATTGGAGGTGCCTGCTTAAAAAGGGCGTGGATTGCCATGTTATTTGCTGTCCATCCCAAAGAAATTGGAAACTGCCTCCAGAACGCCCCTGGACCACTCGTCTTTGGTTGTTCCGACATGCTGGGCCCAGTAGGGCACTTCGAATTTTACGCCAAGCACCCCATTTAGGATGTTGGTGAGGAGCGATTCGTGCGAATCCGAACTAAGGTAAGTGGGGAATACGAGCACCGCGCCCTCGCCCTCTTCGGAGTGCCGCAGGGAGGCAACGAATGCGGGATGCGAGCTAACGGATTCTATCTCGCGCGAGTAAACTTCGAATTCGGAAGCGGCGTGGAGGAGTGCATCAATCCCGCTTGAGAAGCTTATGGATTCAAGCTCCGAGACCAGGCCAAAGAAGCGGGTTGTAGCCTGGGCAGGATTTACCCCGGATAGGCAATCGTGCGAATCGCGCATGGCCTTTAGCGCTTTTGCAGCAGGGTTGCCCAGGGCCTGCGTGGGCATTCCGGCAAGCTTGACTTCCACAAAGCGCGTCAGGACGCTTAGGGTTGCCAATGCTTCGGGGGTGAACCCGAGTGCTATTAACTGCTTGTAGTGGTTGTTGCGGGATTCATCCATAAAGGAGATTGCCGCCTCATCCGGGAATCCCGCGTATGCGATTAGGGGGTAATCCGTGCCTCCAAAGGGGCGCGGGTAAATCATGCTTTTAGGGCAGTTTATTATTAGCCTTTTTGCGCTTAGGGCGCGGCGCTTGAATTTTTCTACTTCCTTGCTCGGCTCCTCCACGTGGGGGAGCCTGCAGGCATTTACGTAAATAGCCTCCATCCTGGGCTTGTTCTTCAATATAAGGTATCTGGGATGCCCATCTATGGGATTTGCGAATGGAGGTTGCGATTGGCGGGCCTCTGCCATGCGTATAGATATGCCATGGAGGGTTTATAAACAATTTGGCAGGAAGGGGAAAAACGTGGGTGTGGGGGGCACTTCTTCACTTCCGGGAGCCCGCAACGAATACTCCGCAGATGCGAAGGCCCCTGCTCCCGGGGTCCACAATTAGTATGCGCTCGCCTTCGCGGTAGGCGAACTCGCGCTCCAATTCCAGCGAATCCGCGGAAAGTGAGCCCTCAACGAATTGCAGGCTTGAATATGCGTGTATTTTCTGCGGGAGCTCCCCCTTGAAAAACCGGGATTTGGAGAATTCACCGGAGACTGAGGTCCCGATTGCAAGGGAATTCTCTGGGGAAACGAGTATCCCCCGGTCAAAGAGTTCGCCCTTGTAACAGATGCCAAACCTTCCCCCGGCCGAAACCTCCGCCGAATCCGCATCGTTTAGCTGGATGCTCTTTACTTCCGCTTCAAGTTTGGAAGGAAGGTGGAGGAGCTTGTCCCTCTTCTTTATTTTTCCCGACTTTAGCGCTCCAAGCATCACGTTTCCCACGCTTTTTACCGCAAACGAGCTGTCGGTTAGGGCAAAGAGTGGCGCATCGAAAGAGCCGGAACTTGAGAGTGAGAGAATTTCCATTTTCGCATCTTCAGGAGAATCCATGCGCTTGTAGCCTTCCAGAACCGTTCCCTTTAGCGGGAGCTCGCCCTCACTTACGATTAGCCCCTCCTTTTTCCCAAGGAGGTCAAGGGCGACTATGATTTCGCCTACTTGGGGGGTTAGCTGCCCGACTAAGAGCACTGCGTAATCGGCAATGGAGAGAGAATGCAGGAGCGGCTGGAGCTTGTCCGGGTACAGCGAAGGCTCAACTAATGTGCGTATTGTGCCCTGGAAGTTGGAGGTGTAAAAGGAAATGTCTCCTGAGCCCGTTTCCTTTCCCACCATCTTGCAGAAGCTCTTCCTGGATTCCGGGTTGTCGGATAGCACCGCTATGAACATTGAATCACGCCGAATGTATTGGGTTGGGAAAATTTAAGAAAGAAATGGGAAGGGGCAAAGGGGGGCAAGGGCCAAGATTAAGGAGCGGCCCGGAGCAGGAACCGCTCAGGGCTTTGATTGCTCAGAGCCGAAAACCACGAAGCTCCCCTGGTTTGCAACCACGTTGTAGCTCTGGTTTATCCAGTCCGCGCTGCGCTCATCAAAGGAGAGGTGCATCTCGTCTATATAGCCTGTGAAATAGTGGTAGGCGCTATCGTCAAACACCCCGTTTCCGTTGCCGTTTGTGGCACCGATTCCCCCGTTGTTGGTACCGGGGTAGGGAAGCTGGGCGACGCTGGACTCAAATTCCCCATCCACGTATAGCTCCATCCGGGAGGAAGTGGTGACTCCGCAGGCCATGTGCCATGCCCCATCATTGTAGCTTCCGGAGGAATCCGCGGCATAGGGGCTATTCGCCACGCACGCACCATAGCGCAGGCTTCCGCCCGTAGTTCCAAGGCCGTCCCCGTAAGCGGTTGCCCCGTCTTCTACTATCAGCATATCCCCTGTGCCCGTGTAGCTAACCCACGCGCAGTAAGTGTGCGGGCGGTCCCCTGAAGTGCCGAGGTTCCAGTCTGTGACTATGAGCCGGTCGTCCCCATCAAAATAATCCGCCCTGCCGGTTATTCCCGCAACGTCCATGTTGGTGTCCGGGCCGATTGCCTCGGAAGCATCCAGGTATCCCTTAGTATCCAGCGCGCTTCCGGAAGTGTGGTTGAAGTGATAGACGCTAGCGTAGTCAGAGTCCCATACCCCGGAGGGGTTGTGCGCGGGGGATGCGGAGGGGTTCCCATAATACAGGGAGATTGTCTTTCCGCCTATCGGGAGGCTGTCTAGCCCCACCCAGGTGTCCGCGTGGTTCGCATCCGAATACTCTATTTCGTAATCAAGCCCGGTCCCGTTGCTTCCGCAGGATTCGTTTACGAATCTTAAGTCGGAGAAATCCGCGTTCATGTCCGAATCGTAGGCCACATGCACGTATGCGGGGAAGGAGGTTAGTTCGGTCGTTCCCGCATTCTCAATGGTTATGTCCATGCACTTTGAGAACTCTTCATCCCACCATTCCTGCTCCTCCCCGCCCGCTATTATCCCGCAGGAAACCACCAGCGAGTCCGCAGTTGAATCCTCATTTGAGGTGAGTTCAAATGTGGCGGAGAAATTGCCCGCGCTTAAATCGGAGCAGGTGAAGTTGGCTTCAAATTCCTGCCCGGTTCCCATGTTGGTCGTATCCACCCAGTCTTCGCTTATGGTTGCGCAGTCGCCGGAAACGCAGTCAACGCTGACTCCGGTATTGCCTCCCACGCCTATTGAGATAACGGTTGCGGAGCCTTCGGGGGAGCCTGAGCCCTGCACGCCGCTTCCAAGGTTAAGGGAAGACGCATTCCAGATTACTTCCGGGTCCACGGTGAAAGTGTAGTTGGATTCGGCAAAGGCGGAGTTCCCAATTGAATCAAATGCCAGGCAGTTCCATTCATAGGTCCCGTTTGCGATTCCCGTGACATTGAAAGAAGCGGAATCCGAAGTGCCGCTTAGGCTCTTGGTTTCCATTGCGCTCCATTCTCCTGCGGCCTGCTGCTCTTGTGCCCCAAAGAGCCTAAGCTCAAATGCCACGTCCGTGCTGCTTGAGGTCTGCTTTATGAGGACTGCGATTGTATTTGCCCCATCCACTAAGTATCCGAGCTCCGCTGCATCAAGGGTGTAGGTGGGCAGCATGGGGTCGCTGTTGTCTCCGCAGGTTCCGCTGTCGCAATACCAGTTGTGGTACACCGTAGTTGGCGCATCGTGGTTAGTTTCATCCACGCCCATGAGGTTGCCGCTGCGGTTTACCTCGTAGCCGTTTATGAAGACCACGTATCCATCATCGTAATCTATTGTGAAGTTCATCTCCGTTACCGCGGATGCGTCTGCAACGCTGAATTCCCTGCGGAAGTAGTAAGAGGTGTATGCCTCCCCGCTAATCTCAAGTGTCGTGTTTATGTACTCGGATGCGGAACTGTCGTATCCCAGGGTGGCATATCCGGTTGGCCAGGAGGAATCATCAAAGGACGTCCCGTTCCAGTCCGCACCGGGCCACACGTCCGAATCATTGTAGCTCCAGAGCGAGTTGTTCTCTATCCAGACTACGGGCTGCTCTCCCCCGCTTCCCCCTGCGCCCCAGTTCCCATACAAGGTTACGTTCGCAAGCCCCGCAGAGGCGTTTGCCGAGCACTCAAAAGTAAGGTTCCCATCGTAATTCTTGGTACCATTCTGCGGAGAATTCAGCGTTACCGAGAGTTCTCCTCCGCTCTCGGTAATTATGCACGATGCTTCAAGGCTGCCGGGGGTTGTGTCCTCGTTGGAAATTACCCCGAAAGTTGCGGAGAAGCTTCCGGCGCTGGAATTTGAGCAGGTGAAATTAACCTCAAACTCCTGGGCGTCCTGGAGGCTTATCCCGTTTGCGAAGTCAGTGGTTATCTGCGTGCAGTTGCCAGAATCGCAGGAAACGCTCACGTTATTGTTTGCGCCCACCGCTTCCAGGATTGCAGAACCCTGCAGGCTGCCTCCTTCCTGCGAGCCGGAACCAAGGCTAAGCGAGGATTCGTTCCAGGATACTGAAAGCGGAAGAATCTCGCAGCTTACCGTAACCTGTGCTGCGGAAGTGTCGTTTAGGGAGCTCAGGTTGAATACCGCAGAATACGAGCCCGCACTTGAATCGGAGCAGGTGAAGTTGGCTTCAAATTGCTGGCCGTTTTCCATACCTATTGTGTCAAGCCAGTCTTCGGTTATGGTTGAGCAGTCGCCTGAGGCGCACTCTATCGTTACGCCTTCGTTGGAATTGTAGGAAAGGACTCCGGCGGAGCCTTCAAGCGCACCCGCAGAAAGCAGCCCGCTTCCCAAATCCAATGCGGATGAATCCCATGCGACTATGGACACTCCGGAACTTGTCGTGAAATTCCAGATTTCTCCCTGGGTTGTATCCCTGCCATCATCCACTATTGCATACCATTCGTAAGTGATGTTGGCATCGAGGCCCTCCCAGGCGAAGGTTGCGTGGCTCCCGTTTGCTACTCCGGTTGCGTTGCCGATATTTACGAAATCGGGTGCTGCGCCGCTCATGTTGTATTCTAGCACGAACTGGCTGTCGGTGTCGGTTTCATAGGTGCCGGTGTAAGGGGAGTAGGTATATACGTATATCCTGTCCCCCTCAGGGTCGAACTCCATTATCCTGAGCCTGCCGTTTCCTCCGGACTCCCTTGACTGGTAATCCGACATCAGGATGTGCACGGGCACCCCGTTTACGTTGGTTTCCTGCTTGTAGTATTCCCCGTCATCTAGGTGCATGTGCGCGCACAGGATTACCTGGAGGTTGTCGTGGTACTTGAAGAGGCCTTCCCACATGTATGTGGTGTCCCCGCCGTACCTGCTGCAGTCCGAAGTTCCATAATACTCGCCCGTATCGTCCATGAAGGAGTGGGTTGCGAGTATTGCCTTGCGGTCGGAGTATGCGGCGAGGGTTTGGTTTGCCCATTCAAGCTCGTCTGTGGAGGGGCAGAAATCCAGCCCGATGAAGATGTAGTCTTCCCCCTCAATCGTCATTAGCATGTAGTGGTTCGTATTGTTGTTGTAGTCCCCGCCCCACCAGGAGTTGTTGCTGAACCTGCTTGCAGGGAGGTATTCGTAGAAGTAATCCATTGCGCCATCTGGAGTCTGGCCATAGCGGTCGTGGTCCCCGGGCGTTGGGGTGTAGGGAATCCCGTTGTTTATCAGGTAGCTTAGGCTCTCGTTTGCGGTTTCCCACTGGCTTTCGCTGTTCCAGACGTTTACTATGTCGCCTGCGTGCATTGCGAGCCTGATGTTGTTTGCAGACTCGTTTGCCACAATCCACTGCGTCTGGTTGAGGAAAATCTCCGGGTAGCTCTCGGCATAATACTGGGTGTCCGGAACCAGTATGAGAGTCCAGTTTTCCGCTGCGGAGTAGTTTTCGGGCAGTGCCCTTCCATAGAAGCTCACGTTCATTTCCCCTCCCTCTGCATCCGAAACGATTACATCCAGGGTGGGGGAAGTGGATGCGCTAATTGAGCCTCCTTCTGGCGCAACCAGCGTTGGGGATTCGGGCACCTGGTTAGGGATTATGGCTACTGTGACCGAGTAATTTTCCGCTGCCCAGGCAAAGCCTCCGCTGGAGTTGTGCACAAGGCAGTTCCAGCCGTAGGTTCCCTCCTCCATGTTCTCTACCGAGAAGGATGCGGAATCGGATGTTCCGCTTAAGCCCTTGGTTTCTATTGCGCCCCATTCGGGTGCCTCTTCCTGCGCCCCAAAGAGCCTAAGTTCAAATGCGGCATCCGAACTGCTGGTAGAAGACTGCTTGATTAATACCGCAATCGTGTTCGTCCCGTCTACAAGGTATCCTAGCTGCCCCGAAGTTAGGGTGTAGGTCGGGAGCTGGGGGGTTGAGCCTCCCCCGCAGGTTCCGCTGTCGCAGTACCAGTTGTGGTATGCGGTGGCGAGGTCAGCGTGGTCGGTTTCGTCCACTCCCGCCATGTTCTCGCTGCGGTCAACTTCCTGCCCGTTTATGAACACCACGTATCCGTCATCGTAGTCTATTGTGAAGTTCATTTCCGTTACCGCGGATGCGTCTGTAACGCTGAACTCCCTGCGGAAATAATACGAAACATACGGGTACGAGCCTATGGGCAGGGTAGTGCTTATGTACTCGGTTGATGCGGTGTCGTAGCCTAGGAGCCCTGTGCCGCTGGGCCAGCCCGAATCATCAAACCCGTTTGCAGTCCAGCTTGAGCCGGGGTATGTGTTGGATGCATCGTATTTCCAGCTTGAGCTATTCTCAAACCAGATTATTCCCTGCACTTGCCCGGTTGTTGCCCAGCTTCCATAGAGCGTGGCGTTTGCAAGGCCACTTGAATCAAGCGCCGAGCATTCAAAGGTTACGTCCCCATCCGTATCGGAGGAGCCATTTGCAGGGGAGGTTAGCGAAACGTATAGTTCCTGCAAATCCTCTTGGATTTCGCAGCTCACGTTGATTTCGTCCGCGCTTGCATCTTCTGCGGAAACCACGCTGAATACTGCGGAGTAAACTCCCGCGTTAGAATCATCGCAGGTAAATCCAACCGGGAGGGATTGCCCATCGCCCATTGAGGTTGCATCGTTCCAGTCGTCGCTAATCGTTGCGCAGTCGCCAGATTCGCAGGTTACGCTTACGTTGGTGTTTGAGGAGCCGGAAGTTACATTGGCGGAACCCGAGGGCTCGCCTTCACCGATATATGCAAAACCCAAATCAAGGGTGGGCACGTTCCATGTTACATTAGGCTCCGCCTCTTGGAGCGGGGAAAGGAGGATTATTCTCGCGTTTGCAAGGGAGGCATCCGGGTCCGAAGATGCTCCGGACCAGTAGGTGCGCCCAAATGAGTGTTCGCTTGCATTTAGCGTGAGGTTCTTGAGGGTGAAAAGCGAATGCCTCTCCCCATCATCCTTGAAGCCAAGCTGCGCGGTGTTTATCGCGGAGCCGTCTATTTCAGTTTCGGTGTAGGATGAATATTCCGCGCCCGCTGTTGCGTCGCCTCCAATCAAACCGACTGAGAGGAGCACGTAATCCGCCTCTGCAGAAGGCGTGAAATTAAGCTCCACCTTGGATTCTGGGCTTGTGCCCCCGTTGGTTGTTTCCGCCTCGCTTGCAGCGTAAGCGTAATCAAAGCTCCCGTTTAGGGGGATTGCGGTAATCCTTGCCCTGCGCATGTATTTTGCGCCCGCTTCGGACTTTCCCATGAGGTTTATCGTGTGGTTTCCCGCGGAGAGGGTTTCCACCTTCGCGCTAAAGTGCGGCTTGTATTCTATTATTTCGCGCGCACCCAGGAGGGATTCTGCCATTGAGGAATTGTCTATTAGGGTGTTCGCGAATACGCTAGTGGAGGTGGTTGCGGGGCGGTATTCGGAAGATGCTATTACCAGGTAGTCCCCGGATTCCTGGACTGCGAATGTGCTTGCGGCTATGCTCTCATAATTTTCGGTTAGTTCGCGCTCGGATTCGTTCTCCGCATAGGAGTACTCTGCGAGATTGAGGGCCAGAATCCTGGCATCGCGGATGTAGGTGGACGCAGAGGAGGTTTCTGCCGCATACTGGATTTTTATCGTGTGCGCTCCCGCTCCGAGCGGGATTGTTTTGTGGGCTATGAAATACTCGCCATAAATCGCTTCTTCGGGCTCGCCTGCGTATTCTGCGTAGGTTGAGCCGTCTATCTGCAGGCGGGCAAGCACCCCCTGCCTGCTGGAAGTGCCCATTAGGTCCGCGGATGCGAGAACCAGGTAGTCCCCGGATTCTTCAAGGGTGAATTGCAGGGTTGCACCATCCACGTAGCTAGTAGCCGACGTGTAGGATTCCCCATCATATTCCGCATAGAAATAGCCCTCTCCGCTTGCGCAAGCAAGGGATACCAAACAGATTGCAAATATTAGCATATAGACTGGCTTGAGCGTATGCATAGCCTCACCTTCCACCCGCATAACTGGGGAAACTCATTTATAAATCTTGCCCGCAGACGTAAAACAGAGGGGGTTGGGGGGCTTTTTACTGCACTCGCAAACGGGCTTTGGGCCAGAGGGCAACCCCTGCCCGCATGCAAAAGAGGGCAAGCAATATAATCCTTGTTGCATTAGGATTTGGTGCGATGGAAAAAGAGATATTCATAATAAAGGAGGATGGGAGCAGGGAGAAGTTCCGCGCATCCAAGGTAAGGCGCGCATTGAAGCGCAGCGGGATGGATGCAAAGGAGGCGGAAACTGCCCTGGGGATGCTCTATCCGCAGCTTGAAGACGGGATGACTACCAAGAAAATTTATGCGCTCGTCTACCAGATTATACGCGAACTGCGGCCGGAAGTGGGGCACCGCTACAACCTAAAGCGTGCATTGCTCCTGCTTGGCCCGGCGGGATATTTCTTCGAGGATTATACCGGGAAGCTCTTTGCGGCATTGGGCTACGAGATTGCGGTTCGGCAGATTCCGATGGGAAAATGCGTAACGCACGAAGTTGACGTTATCGCCTGGAAGGGGAAGGAGAAGCTCATGGTTGAATGCAAGTTCCGCAACCAGCCGGGGGACCGCTGCAGGATACAGACTGCATTATACATTTATGCGCGCTTCCTGGACTTGCGGGATGGGGCGAAGATTTATTCTAAAATCCCCTTTACCAACGCGTGCCTGGTTACGAATGCTAAATTCTCCGGGGACGCGATTGCGTATTCCGAGTGCATGGGCATGAAGCTAATAGGGTGGAGGTACCCTCTCAAAGAGAGCCTTTAAGTCCTAATTGACAGGACGAAGTGCTATCCTGTTAGCGTAATACGGATGAACGTGCAGACTTTGCATAAATTGCTCAAGAAGGGAGTCACCACCATAAACGACGTTCCGGCAACCGCAAAGGAGCTTAGTGCGCTAACCGGGATTTCCATTTCCAACGCAGCGCGCATCGTAAGGGAAGCGGAGGCTGCAAGAGGGGAAAACGGGGAGGGCGCAAAGAACGGGAACGGAGGGGGGCCCATGGAGAGCGGCAAAAAGGAAAATGGGAAAAAGAATGGGGGAAGGGGAGCCAATAAAAACTGGAGAAAGGGCGCGCCTACTTCTTTGAAATAAACAGCGCGGCTCCGAGGCCTCCCGTGAGTATTAACGCTATCGGGAAACACATGCTATCCGAAGGAGGCTGTGTGTGTCCGCACACCCCGTCCATGCACTCGTTGCCCAGGTTGTTCTGCTGGCAGTATTCGTCGGTTGTGCAGGCATGGATTCCGTATGGGCTCTCGTATTCGCAGAATCCCGCCTGCCCGCAGTGCATGAGCCCATAGTAATCGCTGTAGTTGCACCCATCCCCCAAATCGCAGTAATCGTATCCCTCGCTGCTGCAGAAAGAGTCCGTTGCACAGGCATCCACTTCCTCGTTTGCGCAGAAGCCTTGTGCTCCGCACATATCATATCCTTCCCCTACGCAGAATGCATTCGTGTTGCAGTTGTCAATTGTTTCTTCGACATCCTGCAAAGGCTCGTGCGGGATGCAGGTGCCGTTTTCCCCGCAGTAATCATAGCCTAAATTAAAGCAGAAATCATCGGTGTAGCAGTTGTCCACGGTTTCATCCATGGGCTCCTGCGCGTATCCGCAGATTCCGTCCATGCATACGTTTCCCAGATTAGCCTCCTGGCAATCCAGGTCGGTTGCGCAGGGTATCTGCGCAGTTGCGAACGCAACGGATGCTGCAAGCAGCACCAATAGGAAGCATTTGTGCGTGTTGTCCATGGAATTAGGATAAAAAGGCAAGAAATATAAAACCGATTATTCCTTGTGCTCCCCATGCTCTTTCTTATTGAGCTTTAGGGGCAAATGAAGGATTGGGCCGTCTTCTCCTAGCCTGTGCTCGTTTGGGCCCATAGGCAGCACTCTTGGTGCCATGTGGAAGCCGGGGGTAACCTGCCTTATCTTCTGCGCATCCTGCTCTAGTATTTCAAGGGCGAACTCGTCGCCCACGTGGGCTAGGAACTTCTGCTCCTTCTTTTTGTCGATTTCAGGCATGGATAGGGTATTTCCGCGAATGTTTAAAAGATGGGCGGCTTTGGGAGATGTATCGGGGGAGCGTTAATGGAAGATGCGGACTGGGGGGGCATTTGGAAGAGAAGTTGATGTGTTTTGGGAAGGAGGTAATTGGTTGGGGTTGGGAGGCGCTCTCCGGCGGCGTTTTGAGACACCCATATATAAATTCTTCCTTCCTAAATTTCTACAAACCAAGCATACGGAGGTGCAAATGGATGACACACAGGTGGTATGAAGTCCGCTCAAACGGGTGGTACGGCCTCCAGCAGGCCGGATGAAGACAGCAAGAGCTGTAAAACTGGTTTTGAAAAGAAAGCGGGACGGCCGAGGAAACTCTCCGGCCAGACTGCACAGGAGATTAGGGAGTATTACCTGAATAATCCCTGCTCCGTCCGCGAATTGGCGGGAATCTTCGGAATTTCAAGAAGCACCGTATGGAGAGCGGTAGCCGGAGGCTAATATGGGTGCGCACTTGGAATTCCGGGAATACTCCCCTAAATGCCGGGGCGGGCGGTTGAACCCTGCCTGCGGAGGGAAAAACGAGGGGATAAAGATAAGCTGGCAAGGCTAATGGGGGGAGCGCTGCTTGTTCGCTCCTAAATACAGCGGAACAACGGAAAGCTACCCCCTTCTTTTCTTTATAAACATAATTCTGCCCTAAAGTAATCAAGGTGTCTATATGGAATGGGCATGGGAAAAAGAACTTTAGGGAAGGGTGGGAGTCCTTTCACTTTTTGTGAGCAAACTTAGAAAGAATTAAAATAGTGCCGAATGAAAGCCGTTTTATGCGAAGGCATTACGTATTTGCACTTGTGCTTGGGATTTTCCTGCTTGCAGGCTGCTGCGGGCCAATAGGCCCGGGGGAAGTGAAGCTCACAGTCAGCTGCGACGATTTCGACATAATCAGCCCATCTTATGAGTTCTACAAATCCATGAACGACGTTCCCTCTTTCTCCTGCTCGGTGCGCAATGACGGGAGCGGCAGCGTAACCGTTCTCGTAACATCTGAGGTGAGCGGGCACACGACAAGCCCCTTTGAGCAAACTCTCGTGCTCTCGCCCGGCTCGACTAAGACGGTGGACATACATTACTCCTTTGCGGATTCGTTTTACGACCTGAACGATGCCACTTCGGCATTGATGAAAACCAAGTTCATTGTGGATGGGGAAATAGTGCGCAGCGACTCTGCAAACGTGCAGATAGAAAAATCCAGCGTGTTCTCCCCGGACTTGGGCGATGAGGCGCTAATTGCGATGTGGGTAACCTACAACGACCCGTGCGTTGAGGAAATCATATCCGAGGCAAAGAAGTTCGCTCCCGGCGGGCAGTTCCTGGGCTATTTGGGCGACGAATACTCCATGTACAGCGAGCTTGAGGCAGTTTTCTATTCGCTATATTTCCAGGACATAAAATACGTCTCCAGCACGTTTTCCACCACTTCCGTGGACAGTGCATTCTACAGCCAGGACATACGCTTCCCCTACCGCTCGCTAAAATACAAGCAGATGAACTGCATAGACGGGGCGGTCCTGTATTCTGCTATTTTGGAGAAGCTCGATTATGAAACCGGGATTGCGCTTATTCCCGGGCACGCCTTCGTAGTGGTCTGGGACCCGTTCTACGAGGAGTGGGTGCCGATAGAAACCACGGTTACGGGGGATGATGTTAGCAGCTTTGAGGACGCAGTCTATTACGGCTATGATGCAATGGCGGACCCGTACCTTGAAATCGTGGACGTGCATGCGGCAATAACCTCCGGGATAACCCCAATGCCCGTTGGAACGCACGAATGCAACGTGGACAACCTGGATGAGGAAGCGGAACTCTACCAGGAACTAATAGGCGGAATCAGCGGGCAGGACTGCTGGGACGTCGATTATGGCTACCTTGCAGACGGCCAGTGCAGCTGGGACGAGGCTGCTGTATGCCATGACGGGGTAGTCTATTGGGACAATACCGGAGAATGCGAGGGCACTTCAAGGAGCTCTTATGGGAACTGCTACGATACCGAATACGGGGACATCCTAAACGGGTATTGCACTACGGACGGGCTATACGTGTGCGTAGACGGGGAGATTTACATAGCGGATGCATATCCCTGCCCCAACATTGCAGGGGACCTAAGCTGCGAAGACGTTGATTATGGGCACATGGAAAACGGGGAGTGCAGCCCGGATGATGCTGCAATCTGCATAGACGGAATCGTCTATTGGGCGGAAGCCGGGGACTGCTGAATATCCGGGGCTTTGCCTGCGCCAATTCCTCTCCTTTTTTGAAGGGAGGGCTCTTTTATCCGTTTTTTATTGGGATTTTTCCCTCTTATTGGCAGGCTTCCCGTTTTGTCAAGGCAGGAGAAAAGCATTAATAAGTGTATTCCGAAATAAACACCGTAATTCTGGTAATAAAACGTTGGAATTTGAGTGATTAGAATGGGATTTAGGAAAATGCAGCTGAGCGGGCAAACCGTCAGTTCGCTTGAGAAAATGGGCTATTTGAGCCCTACGGAAGTCCAGCAGAAGGCAATACCGCTTATTTTGCAGGGGGAAAACATAATTGTTCGCAGCCAGACCGGGACCGGGAAGACTGCGGCATTTGGAATCGGCATCATAGAGCAGGTTGCAGAAGGCTCCGGCAGGAAGGTGCTGGTTTTAGCTCCCACGCGCGAGCTTGCGGTGCAGATTGGGAAGGAAGTTTCCGAAATCGGCTCAGGGCATGGAATAAAGGTTGCGGTTGTATATGGGGGGCAGAAAATCGAGCAGCAGGAGAGGAAGCTCCAGCATGGAGTGGAAGTGCTCGTTGCAACTCCCGGGAGGCTTCTTGACCATGAGGAGAGGGGGAACGTCAATCTTTCCGAATATGGGATAGTCGTCCTGGATGAGGCCGACAGGATGCTGGATATGGGCTTCAAAGACGAGATGGACCGCATAATGAAGGGCGTTCCTGAAAAAAGGACGGTCTTGCTTTTTTCGGCTACCCTGGATGAACTGATTATGGAGCTCGCAGAAGGGTACATGCGCGGGCCTGCGGAAATTCTTGAAGTCGGGGAAAAAGAGCGCGCCGAGAAAATCGAGGAGGAATTCGTGTATATTGCGCGCAGGAAGAAGTACCCTAAATTAAGGGAGCTCTTGAAAGCCGGAGCCTTCAACAAGGCGCTTATCTTCATGTCCACCAAGCGCGGAGTGGATTATTTGTACGAGCGTTTGCGCGAAGACGGCTTCAGGGCGGATGGAATCCACGGGGACATGAACCAGGGCAAAAGGGAGCGCGTCCTTGAGGGCTTCAAGGAGGGGAAGATAAAGATACTAGTCGCCTCGGATGTTGCCGCGCGCGGAATCCACGTTGAGGACATTGAACTAATTATCAATTACGATGAGGCGCAGGATGCGGATACTCATCTTCATAGGATTGGGCGCACAGGGCGCATGGGAAAGGCCGGGCGCGCAATTACTTTCGTTGAAACTCCTGAAGAGGAAGAGAGGGACCGGAACCGTGTTGACCATCCTGATTTTGCGTGGATGCGGCGCGGCGGGGACCCCTTCCGCGGCTCGTTTAATGGGCCCCGCGGGGATTCTTCGCGCGGAAGGGGCTCTTCTAGGGATTCCCGGCGCTCTTCTGATAGGGGGCGCCCCCGTGGGGAAGGCGGCTCCGGGTATTCCGGGGGCTCTTCACACAGGAGCGGCTCCGGCAGCCGCAGGAGTTCTAGCGGCGAGAGGAGAAGGGATTTCAACAAAAGGAAGAATTCCGGGAGAAGGCGGGGCGAGAGAAAGCCTCGCGATTAGGAAACCGCTTCCATTTCCCATTTTCTCATCAGCCGTTCGGCGTCTTTTTCGAACTTCCTTAGTATTTCTTCTTCAAAGGCGCTCATATTCATACACCCGTTTTCTGGGTGCGGACTTAACCTATTTATATAAGCGGAGGGGGGAGGTTTCCGGATTTCCGATATGCTCTTGATATTGCGAATCAAACGACAGCTTGGATATCCAAGCAAAGCTGATGAGATTATAAATAAGGTGGAATATCCCCTATCACACGTGATTCTGTATGGAGATTGAAAAACGGCGCGAGTTAGCGCTTTCTAAGATGAAGAGCAGTATCAACAGATTAACAAACATAGAGCTGGGTTGTGTCCCAGATAATGTCCGCATAGCATTTTTCTCAGAAAATGAGGAACTGCTTATCGCCTCCCACCACATAACTAAAACGCGTACTGATACCGCATATCCTACCCCACTGGGATTCGCAACTGACCTTGAGGCGGATCGCGGAGACATCTTAAACGCATTTGCAAAGATAGAATTCATTGTTAACCAGATTTTACGTTTTTCAATTTCTAAGAGGTTAGAAGGATCTGGAATCTTGGAAGAGCTTATTGAAAACGTTCCACTTAGATCTAAGATTAGGATGTTGAAGAACCACAATCTCATAAATAAACAAACATATGGATTACTAAACGAACTGATATCTGTTAGAAACACTTTCGCACATATGTGGGACGAAGATAGGGCAAAGTACAAGGGAAAAGATTTGCAAAAAAACTTTCAACAGTTCAAGATTGACATCTGGAACGCGTGGGCAGATCTATTGGTGGGTTACTGCTTCGAAACTGGAATTGACATAGACAAGCTAACTGACGAAATTGAAAACCGCGCCAAAAGGACCTCAAAAAAATAAACGGAAAAACGAAAAAGTCTAGATGTCAAGTCGAATAACGCCCCCACAGGGATTCGAACCCTGGTCCCAGGCTCCGGAAGCCCGTGTCCTATCCAGGCTAGACTATGGGGGCAGTTTAACGGATAAGGAGTGCTATTTGGAAACGGGGAATTTATAAAAGAGTGCTCAGAGCCACATGTTGCGGAAAGCCGCAAACCCTGCCATCAGGGCATTGCATTGTGCATGACATACCAGATTCTCTGCAACACGGTCACACAAGAGAGGAAGAAAGCGAGTATCACCGCGGAAACGAAGTAATCCATCCCCAGCAAGACTCCCGCAGCCAAACCCAGAATAAGCAAAATCAGCCTCTCTGAGCGCTCAAGCAGCCCGCCCATCGCCTTGGCTTTTGCATTGGTAAGAAGCCCGTGGTGCTCGGAATACGCGCGTATGTATGAGGGCATGCACGTCCCCATAAAGACGAGCCCCGCAAGCCATATCTTAGCATCCAGGAGTATCTCCGGAAGCGGGGAAAACATGAAGGCAAATAAGAAGAGCGCTTCCATGAAGCGGTCGGTTACCCCATCCAGGAATCCCCCGAATTTAGTGGCCTCATTGCGCGCGCGGGCGACCGCGCCGTCAACCATGTCCGTGGCGGCGCCTAAAACGAAAAAGAGGATGCCCATGGGAAGGTCCCCAAGGAGCGCTATTGAGAATGCGCCCAGCACCCCAAAGAGGAGCGCAAGGACCGTCCAATGGTTGGGCCGCAACGGTATGAACGCAAGCGTCCTGCCCACTGATTCCTGGAATTTCCGGGTGCCACTTTCCTGCTTTAGCATGCAAAGCCACCTTCCACGGCTAAGATAACAATCAATACAAATATAAATGATGTGGGAAGGCTACGAAGAGAAGGAAAAACCTTTTTATTTGTTTTAGCAGAAGGGGGAGAGCTATTTGGTGACCAACATGTACGGATTCGGCGGATTGGACAACTGCTCGCTCTGCGGGGCGGAAATTGAGGAAGGGGGAGAAAGGATGAGGAGCCTGGATGATGTTACCTACATTTTCTGCGAACATTGCTCAAAACACCGCAGGGACGCAATAAACAAGATGCTCAAGCTAAAAGACGATTAGCCTTGGGCACGGGATTCTATTTCGTCGAAGAGTTCGTCGGATTCGTCCACGATTTCCCTGAAGATGCGCCCTGCGCTCTTTGCGGACCGCTTTGATTTTTCAGCCTGCTTGCGCAGCAGGTAGTTTCCGAAAAGCCCAACCGATTCCATCTGGAAAGAGGAGATTTCCCTCTCGCTGTCTATGCCCTTTAGCGCCTTTGCATAAGAGAAGAGGAGGCGCGTGAATTCCTTTGAGCGCAGCGTCTTTGCCTTGGGCTCTTTCTCCAGGAAGATTGCGAGCATCGCGGCCTTTAGCTGCTTCCGTGTGGGAACACCGGGCATGGGAATGGATAAGGAAGTAAGGTATAAAACCTTTTTTGCGGATGAGACGCACCATGAGAATGGCATTGGCAGTTGCGGTTGTGCTTCTTTTGGGGCTATTCGGATGCCCCGGAACACCAGGAGAGGGAGAGATTCTCCCAAACGGTACGGGAACCCACATAAACGGGAGCGGGTATGCGGTTGAGGAAGGAAACGAAACCGGAATCGTTCCCGAAACCGGGGAAGAGGGCGAAGAAGGGCCCATAGCCCCTCCGCAGGAACCAGGGGAACCAAAAGAGATGCTAGAATCCTTCATCCTAGAAAAAATGATGGATGAGAACGGCGTAGTAAGAAACGAGTTCTCAAACGGGAGGCCGTACATGCTAGCAGAAAGCTCCGGGCAGATGATGGAATACGCCCTTCTTACGGACAACCGGGAGCTCTTTGACATGCAATTCACGCTCCTAGAAAGATATTTCATAAACGGGGAATACGGGGTTGTATACTCCTCAATCTGGGCTGACGATTACGCCCCAAGGGAGAACCTGAGCAACACCGACGACAACATGAGGTTTGCGTGGGCGCTCTGGAAAGCCGAGGAGAAATGGGGGAACCCAAGGTACGGGGAAATCCGCGAAGAGATAGCAGACGCGATGGTAGAATACAACACGTACCTGAACATCCTGGCCAAGGAGGTTTCCTGGGACGAGAACGGATACGAAACCAGCAGGAGGATGGACGTGGACGACCTTCGCTGGGAGGTAATGCAGTTCCTCGCAACCGAGAACCCGATATGGAGGGTCATGCTGGAAAAAACGACTCCGCTGTTCTTGGAGTGCCAGAGTGAAGGCCTCTTCTGGCAGGAGTACAACATAACCAAGAACAGGGTTGCATATCCTGAAGGCAAAGACGTTTCCTCCACTTCGCACATGCTAAGGGCGGCGATGTACTTCTCCGATTATAGCACCTACGTTCCGGCAACCTCGCTGAATGTGAGGATGAAAAACGAGTGGGCGAGCAAGGGCAAGATAAGCAGCGCATACCACATGGAGTACAAGGGAACCGGGAACGGCCAGGAAACCATGGAAACGTACGCGCTTGCGGCAAGGAACGCAATACGCCTTGGGGACTGCGATTTCGCAATTGAAATGCGCGAGCGGATACTAGAGGAGCAGGTGGATGATTTGCACTCGGACATCTACGGCTCGGTTAGCAGGAACCGCCAGGAGAACGGCATAGAAGACGACCTGGATACGCTCCTCATGCTCCTTGAGCTAGAAGAGTGCGGATAATCGTTTTCCCTTTTGTTTTTAATTGGGGATTTTTTCCCCTCACTTCTTCTTTTTTAGGAATGTTTCCATGAAGGGAAACAGCCTTCCGGCAAGAGAAGCCATTGTCATGCTCTGGAGGTAAACGTCTCCTGGGCCCTCTAAGGTTGCAAGGAAAATCCCTTCTCCCCCAAAAAGCGCATTCCTTATTCCCTTTACCCTCTGGACATCATACTGGACGCTCCTCTCAAAAGCCGCTACGCTTCCGGTGTCCACCTTTATCTTCTCTCCTTTCTCAAGGGTTTTCTTGAACACTTCCCCGTCTATTTCCAGGAAGGCGTGGCCCTCTCCGCCTACCCTCTGGAGGATGAAACCCTCTCCCCCAAAGAAGCCGGTTAGGAGCTTCTTTTTTACCATGCTGGTAAGCTTTATCCCCTCTGTGCCTGCCAGGAATGCGGTTTTCTGGCAGATTAGTTCCTTTCCGCCTGAAATCTCAAAATCAAGGATTTTCCCCGGTGCGGACAGCCCGAAATAAACCGACTGGCCGTGCTTTTTCGCGGTGAATTTCGTTACGAAGAAGGATTCGCCCATTAGCATGCGGTTTATGCCCCCGCTGATTCCTCCGTGGGTGTGGGTGTGCATCTCCAGCCCGTCATCCATCCAGACCATCGCCCCCCGCTCGGAGATTACGCATTCGCCTTCTTCCAGAATCACGTGCAGGACGGGCATTACCGTCCCCTCTATCTTGTACTTCATAGGGGGGCTAACGCACGCAAGGCTAAAAAAGGTAGAGTAGGATATGGTTTCCATGTTCGGGTTCATATGGAAACTGGTCCTGCTCGTGCTCTCTATTGCGGCTCTGGTGTACGCCCTGGATGTGTTTGGGCCCACTACGCTAATAGCCAATTCGCTTATCGCGCTAATCGCCCTCAAAATCATAGGATTTCTGGGAATAAAAATAGAAATCAACCTCTGGACCCTCCTAATCCTCGTGTTCTGGGGAATCCCCGGGCTTATTGTGCTTGGGCTCCTTTCTTTGAGCGGGCTCGCGTTCAGGGGAAGCTGAGCCTTTAGCTGGATTTTGGGGCCTTTGGGGGTTTCGCCTTCGCAGGCGCATCTTTTGCGGAAGGTTTGCCCTTCTTGGGCGCCTCCTCTGCCTGGAGCTTGGCCCCTCCTGGCGTCCCGCCGGCTTCATCGTAGAGCCTTAAGCCCGCAATGAAGTAGGCGCTGTATGCAAAGCCCAGAATCCAGGAGAGGGTTTTCATGTCCGCGGCCTTTATGTTGTCGGCCCAGGTCAGCATTCCCAATAAGTGCCCTGAGAAGAGGACCAGGAGCGTAAAGTATGCAAGCGGGGGGACATTCAGGCGCATGAACACTTCGCACAGGAGAATCCACCCAAAAGCCCACAGGAATGCGGCAAGCGCAATCCCATAATCAAATGAGAGGAAATAGGCTGCAAGGGGGTTTCCCTCCATCTGCGGCTTCAGATAAGCATAATGGGTGGTAATTACCACGTCCGCAGTCCCGGTCAGGGCAAAGAGCAGGAGCAGGATGATGGCGGGCCGATGCTTGTAGGTGCGGAACTTCAGGAGGATTCCCATCCCGATTGCGAGGAAGATTCCCAATACGACGGTAAGGTCGATGAAAACCCTTCCAAGATTTATGTCCCCTATCATTGCGAATCACGAACTGGAAGTCTTGCCTATTATCTCGGCTATCCAGGACTCATGCCGCTCATCGAACTCCCTTGCAAGCATGTCCATGATATAAAGGTTGTACCTCTTGCGCAGGTACGTGCGGCTTTCGCGGAGCTTGCCCACGAGCTTGAAGCCGAGCTTCTCATAGACGTGGATTGCCTTCTTGTTTATTGAGTTCACTTTGAGGCGGACATTGTGGAGATTTAGCACGTTGAAAGCGTAATCCAGGAGGAGAATTAGCGCTTCGCTCCCGTAGCCCTTGTTCCAGAACTGGGTTTCCCCGATGAAGAGCCTTGCTTCTGCTATCGCATTTCTCCCGTCTATGTTGGTTAGCGTGCACGCTCCTGCTAGCTGCCCGGTTTTCATGTTGACTATGGAGAAGTCCACCTGGTTTGGGTCGTGCACGCTCTGGTCGTACCATTCTAGCACGTTCTCGTCTGCTAGCATGTCGTCGAATTCCCTCATGAAGATGCTAAGGCGCGGGTCGTTTAGCCATTTCTTGAAAAGCGGCAGGTCGTCTTTTTCAAGCACCGCAAGCCCAATCTTCTTTCCCCTCATCTTTAGCGCCCTGCTCTCGACCATGGTTGGAACCTCCTTTAGTATCAAAAAGGGATTTGCAGATAAGATATTAAAATGCGCCTATCCGCTTAGAACGCGCTATTTGCGCTCGAAAAACATCCCGTGGTTGCCCTTCATTCCGAACCGCGGAGGGGGGCGCCCCCTCCCCAGTTTGAGGGTCTTCCTGACCCTCCCCCC
>JAFGCC010000006.1 GCA_016932815.1 Microcaldota archaeon
AGGATGTTGCGCATTGCATGATTTCCCGGCTTAACTTTATTTAAGCCACTGCAAGCAGTGGGGAACTAACCCCAACGAGCATTAGAAAACCCGGGAATTTATCCTGGAGCAGGTTTCCCGCGCTTCTGCAATGGCCGCGGACTCGGGGGAGCCGCCCCTCTTTTCGTGCGCATAGGATATTGCGGAAGAGGAATTGACCCTGTGTATGAAGGGGTTTTTCCTTAATGCGGTGAGGGTTTCGAATGAGCCTCCCTGGGAGCCGATTCCGGGGATAAGGAGGGGAACATCTTCTCCTGCAAGCTCAACCGCCTTTGGGATTGCGTCGCTGGTTGCGCCTACGACCAGGCCCGTGCCCCATTCTTTTGCCTTGCGGAAAACGGATTCGTAGAACCTGCCCTCCCTGCTTTCTAGTTCCTCAAAATCCTTTGCGCCGCCGTTGCTTGTGCGCCCAAGGAGGTAGGTTAGCTTGCCCTCGCGCACAAACGGGGAAACGCTGTCTTGCCCCATGTAGGGTGAAACCGTAACCGCGTCTGCCCCCCAGAAATCGTAGCACTCTCTTGCGTAAGCCTCGCTGGACTTTCCTATGTCTCCCCTTTTCGCATCCAGGATTACGAAGGTCTTGCTCTTGTAGCGGGAGATTAATTCTTTTAGTGCGTGGAGGCCCTCAAAGCCTTCCGCCGCAAAATACGCGTAGTTGGGCTTTATTGCCGAAATCACGTTTTCCTCAAGCAATGCATCTATGATTGGCGGGAAATAGGAGAGGATTTCCTCTTTTGCATCGGCATCCGGGGATTCTTGGCCCATCCTGCTTAGGATTGGGTCCACCCCGAAGCAGAGGAGGGATTTTGTTTCCTCTGCGGTTTTGATAAGTTTTTCAGGAACCATACTCACCACGGTATTTTTCGTAGAGGCTGTACATCTCTTCTGTAACGTAAACTTTGCCGCCCACTTCCTTTCCGCGGAGGTGCTCGAAAACCTCGCGTGTTTTTGCAATTGAGTGCACGGGAATCTTCGTTTTGGAAACGAATTCCCCTACCGCGTTCTGGTTGCCTTCTTCGCCTTTTTCCTCTCGGTCAACCCCGATTATGAGGGCTTTTACTTTTGCGCCCATGGATTCTAGGAGCTCCACGGATTCGTATTTGGTTCCCCCGGTTGTGAAAACGTCATCAACGAGAACTACTTCCTCGCCTTCTTTTGGGAGCCTCCCTACGAATGCTCCTTTGTCCCCGTGGGCTTTTACCTCCTTGCGATTGAAGAGCCAGCTGTTTTCTATCCCAAAATCAACCGAGAGGGAGATTGAAGTTGCAACTGCGAGGGGGATTCCCTTGTAGGCGGGCCCATAGATTATGGGCGGAGCGCCTGTTTCCTTTATCTTTCCTGCGAAAAAGCGCGCAAGCCCTGCAAGGCCCTTCCCGCTGCAGATTTGCCCGGTGTTTACGAAATACGGGGTTTTCCTACCGCTTTTAGTCGTAAAATCCCCAAAGAGGAGCGCTCCCTCTTTTGCCAAAAACTCTATGAATTCCTCGTTCATTTTTTTCCCTCCCTGACTGCCGCTACGAATTTTTCAACTGCTCCTGCCCCCCCGTTTTTCTCAAAGGAGGTCCCGACCTGCACTATGTCGGCTCCGGCTTTTATTACGGATTTTGCCTCTTCGGGCGTGCGGATTCCGCCTGCGACTATATAAGGAACATCGAGCACCGAGGAAACCGCTTTTACCATCTCCAGGGGGATGTGCCCGGTTTCCGGGTTGCTTCCCGCATCCGTTATCACGAAGCGGAAGCCCATGTATTGCGCCCCAAGCGCCATTGCGGCTGCAAGCTGGGGCTTGTTTCTTGGAATCATGTCGGCATCCCCCACCCAGCCCACGGTTCCTCCGGGCTCAACCACCATGTATCCTACCGGGAGGGGCTCAATCCCATATTGTTTTACCATCGGGGCTGCGAGCATCTGCGCGCGGGTTATCCAGTAGGGGTTGCGCGAATTCAAGAGCGACATGAAATAGACTGCGTCCCCGTATTTTGAGACGGTTCCTATGTTGCCGGGAAAGAAGATTACCGGGATTTCCACGCTCTCTTTTACCTGCTTTGTGACATTGTCCAGGAGTTCTCCCTGGACTCCGGTGCTTCCGCCTATTAAGAGGGCGTCCGCGCCCCCTTTGTCCATGTTCCTTGCGGTGTTTATCGCGTCTTCAAGCGAGGGGTAGTCCAGAGGGTCTAGAACGGAAAAAAGCAGCGCCTTCTCCTCTTCTAGCTTCTGGTGGATGTATTTTTCCACATTCATGGTTTAGCCTCTATTGGGTTTGTTTAGCAGAAAACTTCTTTATAAGGGTTGGTTTCTCGCCTTGTACTCTCTGGCCATCTCTTCTATTCCCTCTTTTATGGGGCGGGGGTTGAAGCCGAGCTCCTTTTGCGCTTTTGAGTAGTCGAAAGAGCGGTTAGCCGATAAGATTCCCACGTGCTCGCGGGTGAGGGTGGGCTTGCGGCCGAACCTTGCGCCAATCTCCCAGGCCATTCCCAGGAGCATTCCCGCCCATATTGGGAGATGGGTTTTGGGCGGGGAAACCCCAAGTGCGTCCGCTGCGTATTTGTAAATCCCAGACTGGGTGGCGGAGGGGCCGGATAGGGTGTAGATTCCCTCTTTTTCAAGAACCTTGGGGAAAACCGCCGCGATGTCTTCTGTGTGCACAAACGAAACCTGGTTGTCGCCTTTTCCGAAGACCACCATCCTGCCCTTCTCAATCATCTCTATTACCCTGAAGTAATCCTCGAACTGCGGGCCATAGACTACGCCTAAGCGCAGGATGCAGTGGTTCTTTTTGCGCGCAACTATCTTTTCCGCTTCGTATTTGGTGCGCGAATAGTCCGAATCAGGATTTGCCGGGGTAGCTTCGGTTACCGGGAGCTTCTTGAGCTTCTTTCCATAAACCGTTATTGAGCCTGCGAGGACGATTTTGCAGTCGTCGGGAGTGGCATCTGCAATCCTCCAGGTGAGGGAAACGTTTGCTTCTTTCATTGCCTTTGCATCCCAGGTGTTTAAGCATCCTGCGAAATGGATTACCATGTCCGCATCTTCTAGGATTGTGCGGAGGCTGGATAGTGAAAAATCGGTTACGATTTCGTTTTTGAGGCCGGACTTCCTCCTTACTAGGGGGATTGCATCGACCTTCGCAAAAACGTCCCTGCCGATGCGCCCGGTTGCCCCGGTCATATATATCTTCATGGGGGGATATTCGCAGACGAGATTATATAAAAGAGGGTGGTGGGGCATACGATGGGGGGCTCGTGCGGCCCATTTGTGCCCTTCGAAGCTGTGCGGGGGCTTACTTCGTGAATACTATTGCGCTCTCGCGCGTTTTGACTTTTGCGGGCCTAACATCCGCTATGCGCTCTTTCCAGAGGGGGATTTCGTAGGAGAAGCCTATGCGCTCCCCGATTTTGCCCAGAATCTCATCCACTTCTATGTGCTCGTTGTGGATTACGGAATTTCCCACGATTACCACTCCCCCGCGCCCGGACATCTCATAGAGGTTGGAGATGACTTTTTCCATGTCCGCAAAATACTCCCCTGCAATCGGGAGCCTGTGGCCTATTTCGCCTGCTTCTTCGGGGATGCTGGTTTCCCTTGCGTCCTTTGTGATAAATGAGCGCACGGCCTCGCTGCGCATTTTCAGCGATGCGTTCTTGTCCATGGCCAGTAAGGAGAGTTCCAGCCCATAAACTTTTGAGTAGTCTATGTTGTTGAGGTAAGGGGGCGAGGTTATGAAGATGTCGTATTTTCCCCTGGAGTAAGTGCGCGCATCCGCAAGGGAGATTTCGGGCTTTGGGCCATGTGCATTTGAGTTTTCCAAATCCGATATTACCTGCTTCACCTTCCTCTTGAATGCGTCTTTTATGGGCATTGCGCGCTTGGATTTCTGGAGGCGCAATACGCCCCCGTCCTTTATGAAAAAGCCGCATTGGGGGAGTATTGAAAGGAGGGATAGGAGCAGTAAGGCTCCCGCTTTCTCGTTTTCCAATTCCTCTATTTTTTCCCTGAGCATGCAGATATCCGAATATGCGCGCTTTGAGAAAAACCTGCGCGGGGAGAAAAGCTCGAAATCCCATGAGAATGTTGGCTCCCTGCGCTCTTTGAACATGGATTTTAGGGCGGATTTCGCGTCTTCTACGTCTGCTTCCGAATAGTCGTCGCATTTTGTGCGGGAAACGAAAACCGCCAGGGGGGAAGCGTCAATCCCGGCGCTTTTTATCCTAGTATTCTTACAGGTTAGGGGGGTTGTGCCTATTCCGCAAAACGGGTCGAAAACCGAGGAAACCGGTTTTTCTTCGGAAAATGCATTTATGTAGTGGCGCACTATCTGGGGCGCATAAGCCTCTTTGTAGTAGAACCAGCGATGGAAGGGGAGGGTCTTTGAGGCTTCAAAAGTGAAGTATTCTGGAAGCGGCAGGCTCACGCGGATTCACCCGAGCGCTTCCTTTGAGAGGCGGTCTGCAACCTCGTTTTTTTCCCTTGGGACCCAGGTGTAGGTAACATCCAGGCCATCAGCCAGGACGTCTATTTCCCTTTTTATCTCGCGAAGGTGCGGGGACTTTACGCGGAACTTGCCGCTTAACTGCTGCACTGCGAGCCGGCTGTCGGTCCGGATTTCGATTGCATCCGCGCCGAGGGAGATTCCTTCTTCAAGCGCCCTGCGGACTGCGGAGTATTCTGCGATGTTGTTTGTGCCTTCGCCTATCGCTTCGCTGATTTCCCTGATTAGTTCGCCGCCTTTGTATATTGCGACTCCTATTCCCATGGGCCCCGGGTTTCCCGAGCAGGCACCATCTGTGTAGATTATCATGTGTGCACCTATAGGGTGTTTTTTATTTGTTTGTTTATAAGGATTTGCACGTGGGGGAAAAGGGCGGGGGAGCGGGAAACCGGGATTTGCGTATAGAGGATGTTCACATGGGAAAGCTTGAAGGGGAATTTTTTATAGAAGATGACGAATCGAAAATCGAGAGGCTGGAGCTTATAGGGGCTGGAGTAAGGGAGGGGGAAATCCTGAAGCTTCCCCTGATTGAGGCGGCGTATTTTGAGGGAAAGGGATTCCTGGGTTCTGGCAAAAGCGAGGGGGAGCTGCTTGAACTTGCGGCATCTTCGGATTCGCTTGCAACGGAAAAATTCGCGGTGTTGAAGCACCTGCGGGATAAGGGATACATCGTGAGGGATGGGGAGGGAAAGTCGGATTTCATGCGCATCTACCGCAAGGGCATACGGATTGGCGAAGACAGGAGCGAATCGGTAGTGAAAGTGCTGCGCGAGGGGGAAAAGCCCGAACTTGCTCCGGATTTGGAGAAGGCGGGAAGGATGAGGAAAGCGCTCGTCTATGCCTTTGTGGGCAAAGAGGGGGGCATCCTCTTTGTGAAAGCTTACAGGGTAGGATTTGATTAGGATAGCGGAGGTTGCGGCATTAATCCGCCTGCGCCCAAAACCTAGAATCCGCCTGAGCCTGCATCCTGCTCCCTTGAGGCTTCGCAGGCTGCAAGGTATTTCTTGTAGATTTTGTTTACGAGCCTATCGTCTATTTTTTCCCCGCGGTTCTTGTGCGGCACCAGCCCGCCGGTGAATTTTTTTGGGATGTGCAAGAGCTCGTGGATTAGGATTTTCTTTTTCTCCTCCTGTTCAAGGGAATCGTAGTTCTCGCTTACGACCTCTATTATGTAGAAGGGGTTTATTTCGAGCGCATTCCTCCATATTGCGGGAAGAGACCATATCCTAGCATACGCGTTTGCGCTGGCGTTTTTGCTGCGCATGCAGATTAGGCGGGAGTTGATTACATGCGGCATGCTAAGCTTCTCAAGGATTTCTTCTAGCATTAGCTGCACATCGTAGGCTCGCTCGGATTCCATCGCATTTGGTATTGAAGGAGAATGATTTAAAGCATTGGAGGCTAAAGGTGGCTTCAATGGAACTCGTTTGGGACGGAAAACAGGTAAAAAGCGATGAGGCATCTGCTGTTACCGCGCTAATTAGGGGGTGCTATGGGGAGAACAAAAAAGGCGTAGTGCACCTGGGAGCCGAAGAGGCGCTCTATTTGATGGACGTTAGGGGGGCGACCTGCACGGATGCTTCGGGAAATAGGATGGGTTTCAATGAACTTGCGGGGAAGTTCTCTAAAAAGAAAAAGCTGCTTGCGCGCTACCTTACTTACAAGGACTGGCGGGACCGCGGGCTTTTCATACGCAAAGAAGAGGAAGCAACGGGAGAATACGGGAGGAGCGTTTCAAGAAAGTATGCGCGCGGGGAGGGCAAACTTGAGCTTCCGGAAATTAGCGGGGCGTTCTTCAAGGACGACCTTTTGTGCGTGGTGGATGGGGCGGATGCCGGGAGCGTGCTCTACAATGAGTATTGGATTGGGCAGATGGGAACGTATAAGGCCTCGCACCGCGGGAGCATTTGCAAGCTCGATATCTTTGAGGCGCTCCTGCTCTCTGAAATGGGGAAGCTTGAAGGCTGCAGCAAAAAGGAGATGCTATCTGCCGCAAAGGAGAGGATTGGCTATTTTGGGGACATATACAGTGTTTACCGCGAATGGAGGGAAGCTGGATACGTGGTGAAAACGGGGTTCAAGTTCGGAACGCATTTTAGGATTTATTTCCCCGGTGCAAAGCCGGGAGGGGGGAAGGACTGGGTGCATTCAAAGCATGTTTTGCACGTGTTTCCCAAGCAGAGCAGCCTGCTAATTTCCGAATGGGCTCGCGCAATAAGGGTTGCGCATTCTGTGAAAAAGACATTCATACTCGCAATTCCCGGGGAAGGGAAAAAGAAGAAGGGGGAAGTGGATTTCGCGCTGTACTACCGCAAGGGAATGGGCGTTGAGACCCCAAAGGAGGGAAAGCCCGCATTCTTGATGCTCTCGCTAAGCGAGGACGAATACTTGAGCGGGGAGGAGCTTGCGGCTTCGCTTGGGGTTTGCTCCAGGAGGGGGCTGGACCTGCTCGTTGCGATTGCCGATAGGGAAACCGCGGTTACTTACTACCTGATTAAGCGGATTGAACTGCCCAAAAGCAAATACGAATATTATGAAATAGAATGGATGCAACCATGAGTTATTGTCTACTTTTTACGAGGGTAATACTTCAAAATCGTTTTTCTTTGGGAGACCCTCATTGTGCGTAACTCCCGGACCACACATAATGGATGGGTGGTAAGGAGGATATTCCGATTGTGTGGTCCGCTTACCTAGTTACACACAATGACCGAACCTTTCTCCGTGAGCTTTGCTCACGGGAAGAAATGTCGCAACATTTCTCAGATTTTTTGAAAAAGAAAGGGACGACGGAATGGATGCAGCCTTGAATCTGCGCGCGTGGGCTCCCGAGGGCTTCCGTCGGGAAAAAGGAGGGTTTATAAACTTTCTAAGTAATAACGTGTCGGTGGTTTCAATGGGGAAATACACACTCGCAAGGCAGCTATCAGGAAAAAAGGTCATTACTAACGACGGCGAAGAGTTCGGAAGGCTCGTGGATGTTAACATTAACGAACTTACTGGGAAGATTGAAGAGCTAATCGTGGAACCCAACCCCGACAACAAGGTCGCAGAGGAGATGAGGGGCGAAGACGGTCTGCTCTCTTGCCCGTACGACTGCGTATTGGCAGTTGGCGATTTCGTAATCATAGAAAAGAGAAGCCTGCGCCAGGAATAGGCATATGCTAATTTGCGGGGTCGATGAAGCCGGGCGTGGTCCGGTCTTAGGCCCAATGGTCATATGCCTTGCGAGTATAGAGGAGGGAAAGCGGGGGAAGCTAATTGATCTGGGGGTTTCTGATTCTAAGAAGCTTACCCCTGCAAAGAGGGAGGAGCTCTATCCTAGGATAATGGAGCTGTGCGAATGCAGGGTGCGCTCCATAAGCGCTGCGGAACTAAACGATAGGATGGGGCGCGAATCGCTGAACCTAATAGAAGCGAGGGAGATGGGGAAGCTCTCAGACGGGATTGAGGGGAGGTTCTACATAGACCTTCCGGAGAAGGACCCTTCCAAGTTCCTGCGGAAAGCGGGTTTGCTTGGAAAGGACGTTATTGCAGAGCACAAGGCGGATGCGAGATACCCGATTGTGGGCGCTGCGTCCATAATCGCGAAGGTTACGCGCGACAGGGAGATTTGCGGGCTAAAGGAAGCGTGCGGGGAGATAGGAAGCGGCTACCCATCCGATGAGAAGACGATTTCGGCCCTTAGGGACCCTGCGATGCGCAAAAAGCTCGAAGGGCACATACGCGTGCGCTGGGGCACTATGGAGCGCATATTGAACCCTACGCTGCTTGATTTTTGATTGTTCATGCTGTGTGAACGCATTGTTCATGCCGCATGAACAGGCTCATTTTCCTATTTTCTGCTCTTTTCCCATTATGAAGTACTCCAGGGCGGCTTTCGCCTCCGGGTCGCTCATTTGCATGGGCGGGTGCTTCATCAGGTATGCGGAAGCGGACTCTATTGCGCCGCCATACCCCCTATCCAGGGCAATCTTGGCTGCGCGGACTGCATCCACCACGATTCCTGCGGAATTGGCCTTGTCATCCACGTCCAGCTTCAGGTCGATTTTGTAGGGGACATCCGCCCACTGCCGCCCTTCCATGTAGATAAAGCAGATTTTGGTGTTGTGCAGGAACGGGACGTGGTCGCTTGGACCAATGTGGATCATGTCATCATCCATCCTGTTTTTTAGCTGGGACTGGACGGATTCGGTCTTGGATATTTTCTTGGATTCCAGCCGGCTTCTTTCCAGCATGTTCTGGAAATCCGTGTTTCCTCCGACGTTTAGCTGGTAGGTTTTATCCAGCTCCGCGCCCCGATCCTGGGTTAGTTTTGTGAGGACGCGGTGGACGATTGTCGCTCCAATCTGGCCTTTTATGTCGTCGCCTATTACGGGGATTTTCTTTTCGCGGAATTTCTTTTCCCACTCCGGATTCGATGCTATGAAAACGGGCATGCAGTTTACGAAGGCTACTCCGGTTTCCAGGCACATCTGCGCCCAGAACTCCGCGGCTTTCTGCGAGCCGACTGGGAGGTAGCTGACTATTATTTCGGTTCCGGTTTCTTTTATGTGGGATTTGATTTTCTCCTTTAGCTCTTCTGTGGGCTCGTTCCGGATTGGGTTTATTGTTTCTTCGACGTATCTTCCCACGCCGTCTAGGACCGGGGATTCCTGGACTATTACGCTGCTATCTTCAAGCTTTATCCAGTCTACCATGTTGGGCTTTGCCATTGCGGCTTCGTTTAGGGGACGCCCCACCTTGTTTTTTGCAACGTCGAATGCGGATACGAACTCTATGTCTCGTGTCTTGTACCCTGCCATGTCCTGGTGCATGAGGCCGATTACTTCCTTTTCCGGGTGCTCTTTATAGTATTGGAGGCCCTGGTAGAGGCCTGAGAAACAATTGCCCACTCCGACGACGCCACACTTGATTTTTGCCATTTTGGATTCCTTCCCAACTAACTAATGGTCGTTTATATAGTGGCGAAGGTTAAATAATATTGATTGTGCTGGATAACTCCCACAAATAACCACTAATAGATACCTTTTTAAACAGTTTCAAACACAATATTGTTATGAGCCTCTACAAACCCCCCAAACTGGACTTCACCGCAAAAACAGCGATTCCCAAGAGGCAGGTGCTAAAACAGACTGCATTCCCCAAAAAGGACTTGGGATTAATCGAGAAATCCGTGCGTGCGCACAAGGCTACGGGAGGCAGGGGGATGATGGTTGGAGGCTCCGCACTCAGGTTCTACACCAATCCCGCATACACCGGGAAGCTGGGGCGCAACAGCGACATTGACTTTGCATTTGAGGAGATTCCCTCCAGCTTGGAGGGAAAGCTGAAGCAGGAACCGTTGATAGATGAGATTATATGCTACTTCAGCAAAGTAACGTGGGACATGGCGATGGAAGTAAAACACAGCGGGCATTGGGTGTATCACATCAAGGAGGAACTGGCAGGGGAAATGCCGGACCTCGATGACGTTTGCATGTTCGAGAAGGAAGTCGGGCGCATATCTGTCGGGATGAAGGAGGTGGCAATGGCCAACACAGTGATAATCCGGGATGGAAATGAACAGGGGGAAGTGAAAGTTGCGGACTTGGGCTTCCTGTTGGCTACTATGATAAACAAGGATGCCATTACCGTCAGGCGCTCAATGCGCTCTGCATACGCAATAGCCAGCAACATGGGCCAAATGGACTCCATAGCGCAGAGGTATGCGGAAGTGATGGAAGGCGTTGGGATAAGCAAGGAAGAAGTGAAGGAAACCCTGGATGACTTCATCTGGAGGGTCAAGAGCAGCGTCCGCAGCATAGCAAGGGCATTCGCAGAGAAAGTGGAAGAAAAAATGGGAATGTAAAAAGGCACCCTAAGAAACGAGCGCCTTTAGGTTCCCTAGCAATTGCGGCCTTCCCGCAACCACCTTTGCGACCGGGCCTGCGAACTTTCCTGCCATGACGTCGTTTAGGTCCTGCTCGGTTATGGTCTTGAAGATGTAGTTGAAATCCTCGTCGCTGGTGGATTCCATCACCTTGCGCAAGAGGAGGCGCTTTGCAACCTTCTTGCCGGGGCCGGCCCTCCAGGTGTTCTCGTATTCTTTTAGGAGGGAAGCAGAATAATCTTTTGCCTTGTGGGCTTTGAGGATTGTGTTTGCGGCTATTACTCCCGCTTCCATGGAGAGGGCTATCCCGCCTCCGTGAATCGGGTCCACCTGCCTTGCGGCGGTTCCAACGACCATGAAATTGTCTTTTACAAAGGAGTCAATGGGTGCTCCTACGGAGATTATCCCTCCGAAGTCCTGGAGCTTGCTTGCATCCTTTAATTGGGCGTGGGACTCTATGAACTTGTCGAGGTATTCCTTGGGGGTTGCGCCCCTTATGCCGCCTTCTTTTTCTCCGGTTTCTAAATGCGCGCCTATTCCTATTCCCACATTCGCCTTCTTGTCGGCCTTGGGGAAAATCCAGACGTATCCGCGGGGCGCCACCTCGTTTCCGAAATAGAGCTCTATTAGGTTCTCGTGGTCGTATTCCTGCATCTCGTACTGGTAGCAAGTGTCAACGTCGTAGAGGGTGGAGGTTGCGCGAATCCCCGCCTTCCTTGCGAGGGTGGATTCCATCCCCTCTGCGGAAATAACCAGGGGCGCGGAAACCTCGTAGGGCTCATGGTCTGCGTGGGAGACGCTCACTCCGGAGATTTTCCCGCCGTTTTTCACAAGGTCGATTACGCGGGTGTATGACTGCACCCTTGCCCCCTTGTGCACAGCCTGCTCCATTAGCCACTTGTCAAATATCTTGCGCTCAAGAACCCAGCCGGTTGTTTCCTTGTCCTTCCAGACTATTGAGGAGCCATCGGGGGCTATTACCTTTGCGCCGTGGATGTCGGTTGATATGCAGGGCTTTGGGAGGTCTATCCCCTGTGCGACTACCTCCCTTGCGCCCAAGCCTTCTCCGCAGCGGACGGGCTCTCCTAGCTCCTTGCGCTTGTCAAATACCATTACCTCTAAGCCGTTCTGGGCGAGAACCCTGGAGAGTGTTGCTCCCGTGGGGCCTGCGCCCACGATGATGACATCATAATCGGTTTTCATTTATCCTCACCTTTTGGGAAGAACTTGATTGCGTTTGCAGGGCACGCCTTTGCGCAGGCTCCGCAGGAAATGCACTTTTCCGGGTGGAAAACCATGCGGAGGCCGATTAGCTCAATTGCCCCTACCGGGCATACTGAAGCGCACCCTATGCACTGGATGCATCTGGAGTGGTTTATCTCAATAGGCATGGATTTGGTTTGTTGAGTGAAAGTTAAAAAGGTGGCGGTGCGAGGGGATATGCATGGTCATTGAGGTAAAAGCAAGGCTGCGGGGCTTTGCGGAAGTGGAGCAGAAGCTGCGCAAGATGGGGGCATTGAAGGAATCCGAGGGAAAAGAGGAGGGAGCGTATTTTGAGAGCGAGGGAAGGGGAGCCCTGTGCATAATAAGCGGGGGGAATGCTGCAAGGCTCAGTTTATCGAGCTTCAATGAAGAAGGGGGGTATTCCGATATCCTTGTTAGCCCGGTTGCGGATGCGCCCAAACTGCGCAGGATTTTCTCCAAGCTCTTCCGCGCAATTGCGAACGTGAAATCGGAAAAGAAAGCATACAGGTTTGAGGGAATTGAAATCTGGCTCTCGCACATTGACCTTCTTGGGAATTTCATAATGGTTAGGGGGGAGAAAAAAGAGGATGCGCAGAGGATTTTCGATTTGTTGGACAAGCTGGGGCTTGAGCCTGAGCAATTGGTGGAAGATGATTTCGGCGAACTCCTAACTAAGAGCCGAAGCAGGATGTAGGGAGCATACAGGGGATTGGCTTGCAGGGCGGAACTGGGTAATCAGATTCCGGGCAGGTTGGGCATGTTCATGCCGCCTCCTTTCATCATTTTCTCCAGCTTCTTTCTGAATCCGCGGTCTTTTCTGAAGCGCCCGAACATCTTCTCCATTTTGGAGAATTGCGAGATGAACGCGCGTATGTCCTCCAATGATGAGCCGGAACCGGAAGCTATGCGCTCCATGCGGCTGCGCGATTTCTTGATTAGGGAAGCGTCCTTGCGCTCCTCTTTTGTCATAGAAGAGATTATGGATTCAAACTGCTTGAGCCTTCCTTCTCCCTGCGAGAGCATGTCCTTGGGAACATCCGAGAGGCCCATCATGGAGAATACGCCATCGAGGGGGCCCATCTTCTTTGCGGCTTTTAGCTGGGAATAGAATGCATCAATCGTGAATTCCTTTAGGTCCTCTCCGGAGAGCTGCTCGGCCTCGGAAACCTCTTTTACTTTCTCCATCAACCCTTCTATGTCCGGGACCCCAAGGAGCCTTCCCACGTACTTTACGGGGTCGTAAACCTGGAGGTCCTCCATCTTCTCCCCCATTCCGATAAAGGAGATTTTGGATCCGGTTGCACCCACTGCCGAGAGTGCGCCTCCCCCTTTCCCGGAGCCGTCCATCTTGGTTACTATCACACCTGTTACGGGAATCAGGGAGTTGAACTCCTCTGCCTGCTTGCCCGCAACCTGGCCGATGTCGGCACTAAGAACGAGGTAGGATTCGTCGGGATTGAGGGTTTTTCCGATTTTGGTTAGTTCGTCTGAGAGGCGAGAATCGAACGCGCTCCTTCCCGCCGAATCGATTATTAGTATGTCGTCTTTTGATTTTGCAAGGGCATCCTCTACGACCTTGTAGGCTTCGGGCTCATTCTTTATCGTGTAAAAATTAACCCCGATTTGCTCTGAGAGCTGCTGGAGCTGCTCCTGCGCCGCGGGGCGCTCAACGTCCGCACCAACTACGCCTACCTTGAAGCCCTTTTTCTTGTAGAAATAGGCGAGCTTTCCGGCAGTAGAGGTTTTTCCCGCACCAAAGAGGCCCATTAGGAGGATTTTGTGCTTGTCCATCCTGGGCGTGTAGGCTTCGCCCATGAACGCGATTAGTTCGTCGTGGACTATTTTTAGGAGGTGCTCTCTGAGGGTGAGGCCTTCTAGCTTTTTGGAATCTAGGGCGCGGGATTCTATCTGCTTGCTTAACTTGAAAACGAGCTTTATGTTTACATCTGAGGCTATTAGCACCCTCTGCAGGTCGCGGACGAAAGACTTTACCGCCTTCTCGTCTATTACGGGCGCCCGCGTTATCTTCGCTACTAGTTGCCTCAAGCTTGCTCCAAGGTCCATAATGATTCGTATTTCTTAGGGATGGGGGGTTTTATAAAGGTGGGGCAAATGAAGGGGGGTGCAAATTAATGGGGCGCAGAGGGGCGGCAAGGGGGAAAGGAACAAAAATGCCGCTGGGGATATTGGCGCATGAGGCCTGCAGCTGCGGACGCGCTAATAATCGAGGAGGGAAAGGTCGTGCTAATGAAGCGGGAATTTGAGCCGTTTAAGGGCAAATGGGCGATTCCGGGGGGATTCCTGGAGGGAGGGGAGAGTTTAGAAGAATGCTCGGTGAGGGAAGCAAAAGAGGAAACCGGGCTGGAAGTGGAAGTTGAGGGGCTTCTGGGCGTTTTCTCCAAGCCGGAGCGGGACCCGCGGGGGACTGTGGGGATTGTATTCTTGTGCAGGAGGGTTGGCGGGGAATTGAAGGGGAGCGAGGAAGGGGAAGCGGGCTGGTTTCCATTGGACAACCTTCCCGAACTTGCATTCGACCATTCGGAAATACTTGGGCTTGCAAAGCGGAAGCTAAATGGAAAAGAATGAATGGTCAATAGGGCGATTGATTGGAAAGAAGTTTTTTCGGGATTGCAGAAAGATAAAATCCCGAGAAAAGGGAGGAGGAAAAATTTGGATATCCCCCTCCTAGTTCTCAGTTCAGCATGAAAATGAAAAGTTTCAGATGTAGCGGTAGGAGTCCTCGTCGTTGATGTCCTCTTCCGCGGACGCTCCATCATTCTCGGTCGCAATCCGCTCAAGCCTGACATCCTCGTACTCGCTTGCACCCATCTTTCCCGCGAAGAACCCGAGGGCCGCAACTACTACGAGCCCAAAGAGCAGTATGGGAATTCCAAGCTCGCCATCGAGAGGGCCGCATACGGGGCACTCAAGCTTCGGGCAGGTCTTGGATTCGCAGGGCTGGCACATGAAGCTGCATGCACAGTCCGGGCAGGTTTGCGCCGGGGCGGGCTCTGCAAATTCAGGCTCCTCCCCATCTTCCTCTTCGAGCACTTCTATGGGCTGCGGAGTGGGCTTTACGCACTTGTAATTTACGCATTTTTCCCCGGAATCGCAGTAGGAATCATGCAGGCATTCCTTGGGAATGCACCTGCCATCATCACAGAGGAAATCCGTGGGGCACTCGCTGCTTACTATGCAAGTTGGGGAAATGCAGATTCCCCTGTAGCACACGTCGGTGCCAGAGCAGTCGTCGGTTGCCTTGCACTCCATTGGGGTGTAGCAGTCGCCCAGGATGCACACCTCTCCGGATGAGCAGTCCTTATCTTCAACACAGCGGGCTGCAAAGCAGACGCTGGACATTGCAAGAAGCGCCATGAATAAGGCTATTGGGTTCTTCATGGTGTAAAGACGTGTATGGAAATGTATTTAAATCTACCTCAAGGCAGACGGGAAGGGATGGGAAAGGGTGGTCTAACGGGAACCCACGTGGGAAAGGGGCCGCTGGGGCACTTCCCAAACGTATGCCGCGGACATCTTGTTCGCAAACGCATTGAACCACGAAGTTATTTCATTTGCGTCTTCGGTGCGGCCATTGAGCTCGTATTTCAATGCGGCATTGAACACCCCCAGGTCGACTTCGTCGTAGGTAAGGCCGTATTTCCGGACGGTTTTCGCCGCATACCACAGCGAGAGGCCTTCGGGTTCGCCAAGGTTGAGTGCGACCCCATTTGCCGCAATCTTCCTGGTTTCTTCTGCGGTAAACCCGCACTTCCTGTTCCTACTATTTGCCCTCATGTACAGTCCTGCCGCGATGTCCCTTGCGGAGAGTTCGGCTCCCGCCTCCTTCATGAGGTCTTTGAGCCCGAACTGCTCTGCGGTGTAGAATGCGCTGACTTCCCCATTGTAGCCGCGCTCTTTGTATTCTGCAATCATCGCCTTGACTGCTTCGCGGAGTTCATTCTTGAATCCAAACCTCATGCAGGTGAGGGCTGCGGTATAGTAATCCCCACCGTTTATGCTTGCAGCCGCTGCATTCCTTGCCGTATGGCGCAGCCGCTCCTGGGAAAACTTGAATTCCCTGGCTATGCTCTCCGCCTTGTCATAGTCGCGGTTTGCCATGCATTCTGCTGCGGCCAAATCCATGGCGGTTTCTTCTGCGAGGCTCTTAAAGCCCCAGCCTGCGGCACTCCTTGCAGCTGCGAGGTACCTGCCACTTATCATCAGGGACTCCACTGCCATGTAGCGCGCCTGCTTCTTTTGGGCTGGGAACCCGAAGCCTCCGGAAACGTAGCTGTAATGCTCCGCGGTTTTTAGTACGCGCTCCCATTTTTCGTAATCCAGGTTCTCGCGCATTGCATCTGAAACGAGCCTGCGCATTTCCCCTGAGTTGAAGTTGAAAAATGATTCAATCTTATCTGCGGCCTTGTAGTCTCCCGCCCATATGCACAGGTATGCAACACGGAAAGCGGCAGCGTGCAAATAGCGTTTTGGGAGGGCGAACTCTTCTGCAAGCGTGCGCATGGTGCGGAAGTCTCCTGCCTGCATGCACTTGTGCACCAGGGGCATTAGGGTTTCCCATTTCATGTTCGCAAGGAGGATGTTGCGGTATTCGAAGGACTCATCGGAAACCTTCTCGTATTTCTTTGCAATGAGAGCCGCAAAAAGCTGGTCGCCAAGGCCTACTTGGATGTTTTCCAGGGATTCCCAGAGGGCGAAAGCCGGGCTGCCCTTGAACTCGCGCGCAAACTCTTTTGCGCAGAAGCGTGAGGAAACGTAATCTCCAAAGCCTGTCATGGATGCTTCTGCCTTGGCCCAGGAAAGTGCCGCGGCTGCTGCGTGGTTGTTGAGGCCGTACTCTTCTGCGGCCTTGGTTGCGGAAGCGAAATTCCCCTTGCGCATCTGCTCGATTACGAATCCGGTTGCCGCGTCCTCTGCAAGGTCCTTGAACCCGGAAGCCCTTGCCATTTTTGCGGCTTTTTCGTATTCGCCATTTAGCATGTGGCAGATGATATTTCCCTCTTCAATGCTGATTTCCATTTGTTTGGGCTCAGAATCCTTGAGCTTCCTGGAGATTTCTATGCGCCTGAGTGCTTCCCTGGATAGTGCATCTGCGAAAGCTTCGCTGATGTTATCGGGTAGCTTCCCCTCATTTGTTGGTTTTTGGGTATCTTCGCCTGCAGAGCTCTCCCTTAGCATGCGGGAGGTTTCAATCCTCTCTTTTGCGCCCTGCACGAGCCTCTTAGTAATTGCCTCGCCTTCCGGGCTTGGCTTTTTTGAATTGAAGAGCGAGAGTATCCACTTCCTGGGCTTTTCCGCCTTGGGGGTTACTAGGGGACGGAGCTTGGGCATCGGTCCCACAGGGACCCTGATTAGTACCTTCTGGGGAGGAAGCTTATTGTCTGCTGGTGCTCTTGGTATTGCTGTTTTCATTATTATCACTAATGTATATTAGATACCACAACATTTATATACGAATTGATTGAAAAAAATTTTGCTTCAGACCTTGGGGAACTCGTAGCCCGCCAATTTTGCGAGAGCGGAGGCAACCGGATAGCGCTTCCCGGAAGGCCCCTCCCCGGACATAATCCGAAGTATTGGGGCAACAAAGCGGGGGTTGAAATGCGCTGCCAGGACAGTTGCCCAAAAAAGCCTCTCTTCCTGCACCTGCTGCCGCAGCAGGAGCCTTGAGGCATTCTCAAGGTGCCCGGAGAGGCCGTACCTTCGTGCGGAAATCGCAGCTGGATGGTATTCGCCATTTTGGAGATTGTCCTCCACCGCAAGGGCCGCAGCAATCCTGAATGTTTCTTTGCTAAAATCGTATTTCCCTGCTGAGCGCTCCGCGCCTGAATGCTGGAGCCTGCGTATCTTTTTCCTTACCAGCTCGAATCTCGCTTTCTCTAGAAGCTGGGGAAGGGAGAAGGCCTTGCAGATTTTTTGTGCGCGGGAATAATCTTCGGAATCAATTGCGGAGCGTGCGGCTTTTCGGGCAATTTTTTGTAGGTGGCGCGCGTTTATCCCGTAGAATCCGGCTATTTTCCTTGCCCTGCGGATGCTCCGTGGCGTGCAATTGCTTATCCCTGAGAGTACTGCACAGATTATTGCCAGCTTGAATTTATTGTTTGAGAGGCCATATTCCTGGGTGCGCTCTTCTGCGCGGATGAACTTCATTTTATAGACTAAGCGGGAAACTTCTTCTATGTGGTAGCTTAGCTTTGTGCGCTCTCCTATTCCGTAAATGTTTTCTTCCTGCGGCGCACGCCTGCTTCTGCCAAATGGGCGCTTGGGCACCGGCGGCGGGCATGGGGATTTGCGGGGCGGGACGCAGTATTTTAGTGCCTGCATATCTACACTATCCACTATTTGATATAACAAATATTAAAAACACAGGGCACAGCCTGGGCAAACCTGGGGAAAGGCATCATCTAAGCCCGGAAGCGGGGGCCTCACTCCCCCAGTTCTCCCTTATCCATACTGCCCTCTTGAGATTCCCTTCCCTGGCACATTTAGCCAGCGCAGGCTCTACAAGCTCACCCCTGCTTATCCCATTTGCCTCTGCGAGTTCGGATATCTTGGTAAAGGGAAATTCGGGGGGATTGCTAATGGCCCCAAGCTCGTCCGCGGCGGCGGAAACGAGGGCACTCCTAAAGTCTTTTTCACCTAGGATGCGCCGATGTGAGCTGAGAAAATCTTCAAGGCATCCCCTAAATTCCAGATACAAAGAAGAATCCGTAATTACCCTTAGGATGCTGGAAAAAGACTTCATGGATAACCTCCGGTATTCTTCGCGGCCGAAGCCGAATTCTAAATCCGGATTGCCATAGGGCATGGCGTCATAGTACGTGAAAATCTTGACGTTCCGGATTGAGAGGAATTCGATTGCCGCCTCTTTCATCAGGGCCCCAAAGCCATATTTTTTTGCAAGGTTTGCCGCAAGGAGCAACTGCTCTGAGGGGTCTTTCAAGCAGGATTCGATTTCGAAGGCAACGCCTTGCGCGTATTTTTCCTGTGTTAGCTGGAAGTAGCTTACCGGATGCCCGGTTGCCTTAGACATTTCGGCTAGCGTCGCGAAGCCGGTCTTGGGAAGTTCATTTCTAGCCGCCATTTGGTTGAAGGCATGGATTCGCCTGCTGCACCTTTCGTTTTCCATCACCAGGCCCTTGAGCCTCGCAGTCCTGCACAGCATGGGAGGAAAATCGAGCATGGCAGCAGAATCCATTAATTCCCTTACGGCAATGCGCGCCGCCCTCCTTGCGAGTACGGGGTGGCGGCCGGACTCCTCGCAGGCATCCACGCAGGCAAGCGCATGGTATTTCCTGCCGAAATTGCGGATGCTGCCCCCTTTAGGAAGCAGTATCTTATTCGCCTGTGCCCAGGGGCCGCCGGCAGTAAGCAATCTGTGCTTTGCACACATGTATGCAATTATGTGCAGAGGCACTTATAAAGAGGTATATTCTTCATTCGCAAAAAAGATTGATGAATATAAACTCCCTTCCCCCCATGGAGGGTCCG
The DNA here is from genome assembly GCA_016932815.1 of Microcaldota archaeon. GTDB lineage: Archaea > Micrarchaeota > Micrarchaeia > Anstonellales > Bilamarchaeaceae > CAIKOA01. The sequence goes on from JAFGCC010000006.1 coordinate 19,155, forward strand.
ATGGTGAAGATGCACCCGAAAAGGATTCCCGCAAGGGAACCCCTCCCCAGCACATTGGTGAATGGGAAAGAAGGGAGTTTAGCGTGATACGGTTCCATCTCTAAGAGACGGAACTAGTGATAAATTGCATACGCTTCAAGGTTCGCCAGAAAAGATAGTACATAGCTGATTCCCGAACTCCTTATTTTGGTTCCAAGATATTCTATACTTGCAATTTGCAGATATATAATATTTGGAGGTGATCTATCCGCAGGTTCCCCTACGGATACCTTGTTACGACTTAGCCCCCCTCACGCAACATAGGTTCGAA
>JAFGCC010000007.1 GCA_016932815.1 Microcaldota archaeon
GAGGTGCAGGAGCCTCCAAGGGTTGGGTTGTACATCCATTAAAGTCCCACATGAGCTGGGTTCAGTACGTCGCGAGACAGTACGGTAACATCTTCAAGGAGTGTTGGTTTCTGAGGGTAAGGATCTTTGAGTACGAGAGGAACGGAGATTCGAGGCCACTGGTGGACCGGTTGTGTCAATGCATTGCCGGGCAGCTACGCCTTATGTCGATAAGACCTGAAAGCATCTAAGGTCGAAGCGACTCCCAAAACGAGAAATCTAAAGGCCGCTTATAACAGATAAGTTTGATAGGAGTGGGGTGTAAGTCCTTAGCTAACGCGAGGGATTCAGCCTGCACTTACTAAAGGCATACCTTTCAAACTCTATGGATATCATTTTTACTACTTATTTTATTATTTATTCTGCTTGCTTAGCGTGAGCCATTTTTGACGATAGTTATTTAAACACAACTATCCCCTAAATACAACCTACCAACGGTGGAAAAATGGCTAAACAATTAGTATTCTCAGGTTTACCCTCCATGCATCGCGCAGCAGCAGGAAAATGCACGGAGTGGATGGGCGCAAAGCTCCCCTCCAGGAATCTGCTGCATGCGGAAATCATGAAGGGCACAATCCCCGGCCGCTGCTTTGCGAAGGAAATCTTCGCCCACACGGCATTGGGAGGCGTTTTCGTTTCCGGCAAGGACATATCCGACCCCCTAAGCCGCATGAGGATTCCGGCGAGCGATTTAGGGGAACCTGGCATCTTCGGCAGGCCCGACGTAGCACTTTTCATAGACCCAGCGGGCATGGACAAGTGCAAAAAAACCGGGGAAACGGTAATAATCCCCAATTCCGTAACCGTCCGGGGAAGCATGCCCTGGTACCATCGCATGGGCCATGTGTGGGATAAGGAGGCCGATTCCAAAGGGCAGCCGCGCAAGGACCTTTTAGAAGGAGAACCCTTCCTCTTCGTCATGGATTCCGGGCTGGGCGTTAGGCCCCTTGCCTTGGATGGGAACTACGTGGGAATCGCCTTCGCCAATCTGCTTCCCGACCAAGAGTGCGGGATAATCTTCGAAGAGAATGTCAAAAGCGGGCCAAAGGCGGCAAAAGCCCCTGCGAAGTTTGAAGGGGCCAGGCAACTGTGCCTCTTTGAAACACTGCAGGGCAGGCATACCGGCTCAAGGCAGCTGTCCCTCTTTGATAGCACGGGGGCCCTGGAGAAGCCCACCGCTTTGCCAGAAGGCGTCATAGAAGGGGCCATCGAGCGGCTGGAGGTGCTGGGCGTGGTTTCGGACCTGCCGGATACTATTATCCAAGCGCTGGAAGTCCTGCGGGAGTGAGCGCAACCCGCCATTTTCCAATTTTGCTTAGCGTGAGCCATTTTTGACGATAGTTATTTAAGCAATATTGACCATATATGATAACTTATTTACGGTGAGGAATCATGGCACAATTATCAAGAAACACCCCGGTGAAAGCAACCAGCGCACAGGCCAAGAAGGGAAGGTTCAATCCCGCACGCTATTTTAGGAACAGGAAAACCTTCTCCGCACTCCGCAAGGAGCTCCGGGCACACCACTCCTACGCATTTGGTTATTCCCCGGGCTCAGTCTATTCTGAAAACCGCGCCAGGGAAGGCGGGGTGTCCGTTTCCATATCCGGTTTTAGCAGGGAAGGCCAGACAATCAGAATATCCGAGGGTAAGAGGACCAAAGCAATTTCGGTTGAGCATCCATCCGTTTTTTCCAGGGCATCGAACTTCATACAATCGCTGCCAGTATGTGCCGTCTTGGGCGGAGGGATTTGCGCACTCTCCGCAGTTGCTTTCCGCACCGTTGGGAATGGCGCCCTTGCAAAGGCCTTTTCAGGAGCAATGCAGGGAGCCTCCACAGCGTTATTCGGAACCGCAGACAAGCCCTCGCTTTTCTTTACCGGGGCAATAATCGGAACGGCATTCGCAGTAGCCCTCTCGCTTGCCAGGGAGATTCGCTCAATAAAGAGCCCCTCTAATAACAAAGCACTCTACGGGTTTGTAAAACACGGGGACAAGCATGCCGTATCCGCACTCGCCCAACACCTCGAAGAAGAAAGATTTACCCGCGAGGCTACCAAAGAATGGACACTAGCGAAGTTTTGATTCTAACCCAGGCGCGCTAGCGGGATTGGGGAGCCCGTTTGCAAAACCGGCAAGTTAACCTAGCGCCTGGATGCGACATCGTAAACACTAAGGGGGAACCCCCCATCCTCCTTAATCCTCTCCGCAACTTCGGAGAGCACGATTTTCTTTATGCGCATGTATTCTTCCCGCGGATAAACAGAGTTCCCAATCGCATATTTGAGGTTCTTCGCGTTGAAGCAAAGGATGCAGTCGTGGCAGTTCTCAACATTGTGGCAGAAATAGCAGTCGGAACTTCCGCTTGACTGGTCCACTTCGAAGCACCGCTTCAATTTAACTCCATGATAGCACTTTATGCAGAAAGAGCAGTCCCACAAAGTATCGAAGCCGAATACGTGCTCGCTTGAGCGCGGCCACATCCCGCAGGAGCAATACTTGGAATATACCTGCGCAGAAGAAAGATAGCAGTATGAGCAGTCGATTGTAAGTGAGCATTCGGTCAAATTGCTGTTTTTCCCCTCGTAGATTTCCACCGGGTAGAAAGCAATTTCCCCTAGGACTTCATGCACGTTTTCCAGAGAAAGCGATTGTGCAGCCTCAATTCCTATTGAAGTATTCTCCCCAAGCCACTGCCCTTCGGCAAAAGTTACAATCCGGCCCAAATCAATGGGGGGAAGGGCAATCACGTACGGGATGAAAAGAACCCTCCGCCCGCTTGCAGCACTCTTTACTTCGCCCATGGTGTGCGTGTGCGCAAGAAGCCACCCCTTATGCTTGTCTATGCCCTCAAGCTCAACTCCAAGCACAATCCTGCTAGTATCCGAAAAAGCCTTCTCCACGGCTTCCTTTCCGCCTGAGAAATCCGGCTCCTCCTGCGGGGGAACCCTGGGCTTCACCTTCTTGCACTTAAAGATTATTTCCATCAGGGAAGGCAGTTTCCCATCATTCCTGAGCCCAGAAGCCATCCCGGATAAAAGCCGCGCTTTCACTTCCCTGTACCTATCTGGGGAAAGCTGCACGTTCCCGATGCAGTTCTTCCTGTTTTTCAAATTGAAGCAGAACATGCAGTCGTTGCAGTTCTGCAAGCTAAAAGAATAATAGCAGTCCATGCAGTTCTGGCAGGCCCACACTTCAAAGCAGCGCACCGTTTTATACGTCTGGGTGCACCGCATGCACATCCTGCTCTCCCCAGGAGCGTGCACCCCGAACAAGTCCGATGATTCGCGCCCCACGCTGCAATTATAAAGATATTTGGAATCCCCATACAAAGAAGAGCCATAAACGTAGAAGCAGTCGCTTATGTTCGTGCTCTTCTCAACGAATCCGGAATTGCCCAGAACCACGTTCCCGCAGTATGCAAGCCGGGAAGAAAAAAGCGAAACCAAAGATTCAAGAGAATCAACAGAGTCCAGCGGGATTGCAGGATAGCCCTTCCCGAAATCCACCTCGTCAAAACTCACAAAGCGCGAGTTGCGGGAATACTCTTTTACCCCAAGCTCCACGCCCTTGCCCGAAACAACGGACTTCTCGCTCCTATTAGCGTCAATCAATCCGCAAAGGTAAGAATCAAATTTTGAAACCGGGCCCACATCCTCCCTGAAAAGAACGCGGCAGCAGTTCCCAAAATGCGCATTTAGCGCATCCGTGGTTTCGCTCATTCAATACGACTCTCATCTTCCGGAATCCCCAAAAAGCGCTATCCCATCCTGCGCTTTTTCCTGCCCGCTTCCCATTCTTTCATGTGGGTATCGAAATTCGCCACGTTCTTTTCCGCAGCGCCCCTAAGGTCAAGGTCGTCCAAGCGGAACTGCCTGACTCCGTATCCGGCCCCAACTGAACTGGCCCCAGCAAACTCGGTCATCTTGCGCGTCTGCTCGGCAATGAAGTTCTTGGCCGCGGCACCGCCCATCTTCTCCTTCCCAATCATGGTGCTTGTGCCCGCCGTCACGTATCTTGCGGCATAAGAATCCCTCTCCTTTTTGAGCGCATTGGCAGTATCCAGGTACTGTTTCTGGATTTCCGCGCGCTTCTTCGCGAATTCCTTTACCAGCTTCTCCCCTTCCTTTTCGCTTTTGCTCTTGCTTATCTTGCCCTCCTTCCCGTAATACTGGCTGTCAAGCGAGGCGAGCTCTTTGCCGCATTTTGACAAAAGTGCTGTAAGCTCCCTGTTTTTCTGCATCGCAACGCGGTATGCCTGCTCGGCCTCGGTTTCACCCGTAGCCGCCCTGGGAGATTTTTTGCGCGTTTGCGCATCCGCTTTCTTTTCCTCCAGCCTTATGGTACGGGTTTTTCCCGCGCCAGCTTCGACGATAGATTTGAATACCTTCAATTCCCCGGGTTTGTTGCTTACCTGCTCTTTTAGCATGGAATCAAACGATTCATCGCGCGCGGTTTCCTTGCGCTCGACCTTGGCAGCCTTGTTTCCCTTCTCCGCATTGTGCGAGCTTAGGGCCTGCTTTAGCTCCTCTCTTGCGGCCTTGAAGCCGGATTCCTCTGCCGTATGCAATATGGCTTTTTTCTCGGCAGCAGTTACTTTCTTTCCCCTCTTCTCATAAGCCTCCATCCTAAAGGAAATCGCCTTCATGGGGTCCTTTTCAATTAGCATGGCGAACATTTCGTTGCGCACAGTGGGCTTCATTTTCAGCTCCGCCCCGGAATCCAGTATTTTCTCAACAGCCCTCTCCACTATCTCCCGGGTTTCGCGCTCGGTTAGCTTCATTCCCCACTTCCTCTCGAAGGCTTCAATGGTGTTCTCCATCTGCTTTTGGGTGTCCGTGGGCCCCAACTCAACGGTTTTGGTGAACTTCTTAATCTCCTCTTGCTTCTGCGCTGCCATGAATCTCTTAGGAATGCGCTTTCTTTTATTCCTTTCTGCCGAATCTAGGAAACAATGCCGGAGTTTTCCTCGAAGCCCCCATACCTTAAGCAGATATCCCTTTACTTTGAGAGCGGGGAATTCAGGCAGGCATACGAGCTCTCCAAGGACTTCGCCTCGGCTTTCCCGGAATACATGATTGCGCACTTCCTCTTTGCAAAAGCGGCGTTCTGGCTCAACGATTTCAAGATTGCGGAGCAGGAATCCACATTAGCCTTCAACCTCGCCAAGGGGCAGGACGAGATGGCGGTTGCGGGAATACTGCGCGCATGCACCTGCTACCGGCTCAAAAAATACGAGGAGGGAATGGAGCTGTTGGAACTCCTAAAAACCCGGCTTCCCCGGAGGGAGGAAATAGCCAGGCTCAAGTTCATCTTCGCCCTCGCCCTGCACGATGAGCAGGCCGCCCTGCGCCATCTTGACACCCTATACGAGATAAACAGCAGCGCGGCCAGCAACCTCATAACCAAGGTGCTCTCCCGCTACATCTGAAACCCCTAGATTGCGGCGCAGGCTAGTCCCGCCATTTTCCCTCCCCGCGTGGGGGCTTTGTAGAAAGGGTGCCTGGCCCCTTTGTTTTGGGTTTAGGGTTTTGGGTTCTGGAGGGAACGCACAACCCGCAACGCAAAACCCGAAACTGCCCTGATGCCCCATCCCAAACATGTTTTCTACAGAGCCCCGAGTGGGCGCACATTTATAAAGGTGCAAAGCATTCTCAGCAACAGGTGAGAAAATGAAGATTCTGCTTGGATTATTCATGGCATTCCTGCTTCTTCTTGCAGGATGCCCCCAGGAGAAGCCCGGAATGCCTCCGCAGGGAGGCCCGGGCAACGGCAGCATGCCCCCAGGGGGAATGCCCGGAGAGGCTCCCCCAGAAGGAGCGCCTGAGAACGGCAGCCTGCCCCCGCAGGGAGGCCCCGGCGAAGGCGCGCTCCCTTCAGGGGAGGAGCAACAGGCTTCCGGCTCTGAAGGCAGCGCATCGGGTACAGGGGATTTTGCAGACTGGGATCTTGCGTCCATGATGGGCCTTGGCCAGTCCGTCCACTGCTCAGTCAGGTACAACGACGGTTCCATCTCGTCCGAGTCCGAACTCTATCTCAAAGGTGAGAAGATGCGCGTGGAAGCGGCATCCGTAGTAGAAGGGGACTCGTTCAACACCAAGATGATAATGGTGGGGAACCTAAGCTACATCTCCATGGACGCGGCGGCTTACGGGCTTGATGAGGACTGCGAATGGGTAATGCTGGACTTTGAGCAGCTACAAGAATGCATGCCAGAATCCATGCGCGAAGACTCTGGCGCATCTACCGAGGCGTTTGACTTCTCAAGCGAATATGCGGATGCCCCAAGCGATTTTAGCTGCAGCTACGCAACTTTCGGCGACGAGATGTTCACTCCCGAAGGCAAGGTATGCGACCTGACAGAAGAGCTCTGCAGCATCTACGATATGCTTGAGGCCCAGGGCTCATAGCTCAAAACCGCAAACCAATAACCCTTTATTTTCTTTCTTTTATTTTTATCCCATGAGTGAAGTAGACAAGGTTACCCAGAAAGCCGTGGAAGAAGGCGGAATCCTCGCCCTCCTCTATTTTGACATACACGGCTCGGACAAGGACACCCTAATCCAGCTTGCCACGGGCTTCGTGCAGAAAGTGCTCAAGGAAAACGGGGTAATATTCGCAAAAGCGGAGATAGACGAACCCCTGGAGTCAGAAGGGCTCTTTTCCACTTCATTGGAGCTGAAAGTGCTAACCCATGACGTAGAGTCCATGGCGCAGCTTTGCGCGAATTTCTGCCCCTTCTCCCTGGAGGTCCTAGAGCCCCAGGAGTTCCGCGTACCCCTAGCGCACATGCAGGACCTCCTGATGTTCGTAGCGTCCAATTCGCACGATTACAAGAAATACATACTAGAGAAGGTTTCCCCGCCGCAACAGCAGGAAGCCTACAAGAGGAACCTAAGAAACCGCGCGGAGATAGGAAAAAAGCTCCTTGAGAGGAAAAAGGAGTAGGTGTAAAAATGGAAGAACCATGCAAGACCGGGATTATGGGCCTGGATAAGATGCTAGGAGGCGGGCTCCCGGAAGGCTCAATTAGCACAATAAGCGGGCCCACGGGCTCTGGCAAGAGCACCCTCGCACTCCAGTTCTTAGTAAACGGGGCGCAGAAATACGGGGAGACCGGCTTATATGTCGCAATAGAGGATTCGCGCGATTTAATCTACAAGCACATGTCCTATGAAGGGTGGAACATAGACAAGCTAGAAGAATCCAAGAAACTGCTTTTTCTGGATTACCCCCCCCACGAAGTGGACCAGTTCCTAAAGCAGAATAGCGCAATAGGCGAACTAATAGAAACAATGGGCGTAACCCGCCTCGTAATAGATTCGATTATGCCAATAGCCCTCCTCTTTTCCAACGAGGATGATAGGAAGAAGGGATTCTTGCAGGTAATAAACAACATCCGCAAGTGGAAGACCACGACATTGATAGTATCCGAAGAGCAGCCCACCCACCCCGGAGCATCCCTCCCAAGGACCAACTACGGGATAGAAACCCTCTCGGACGGCTGGGTGCACCTTAGCTACGACCTTGGGAAGAAGGCCGAGCGCACAAGGGGCGTGGAAGTGCTCAAGATGAAGGGCTCAAACCCATTGATGAAGAAGTTCCCGATGGCGATAAAGGGCACGGGAATCTCGGTTTCTTCCAAGTGAGGAGATGATTATGCGCGCAAGGCTCCTAATTTCGGGTTCGGTGCAGGGAGTCAATTTCCGCTGGTTTGTGCAGGAGACCGCCAAAGGGATGGGCGTAAACGGCTGGGTGAAGAACCTCCCCGACGGGAAGGTGGAAATAGAGTGCGAATCGGAAACCGAGAAATCGCTCAGGGAGTTCATGCGCACAATAGAGGATTCCTCTGCGGCAAAGGCGAAGGGCTTCAATTCAATCTTAGTAGAAGGAGTGCAGGTCCTCTCAATTGGGAAGGGCGCTGCGCCCAAATACGATTACTTCAACATAGAATACTAATTTACGCGATTGCGGCTTCGACAATTCCCACTCCCAGCTTCTTTTTCTTGAAGAATTCGAACACCGCCCCGTATGCGAATAGCGAAATTCCGGCAATTAGGAGCGGGAGCCTCAGGTCCCCCCAGAGCAGGTATGCCCCGATTGCAAGAAGCGCGCCCATGGCCCTGCCCGCATTCAGCAAGAGTTCGCGCCCGTGCATTGCAGGGTGCAGTTTCCCGCACCTATCGACCAGGATTGCATTCGAGAATGGGAAAAACAGGTTCCTAAAAAACATCGCCACCACCACCGATGCGAACCACGCTGCAGGCTCATACGAAGCCGAGCACAGCGCCATTCCCGCACCGAAGCCCGCAGAGGAGAAGAGGAGGAATCCCCTGCGGTTGCCCAGTTCATCCGACATCTTCGCAAAAACCATCGACAGGGCTATGCTAAGCAGGCCCGCGGCGCTAAAGAACATCCCAAAGCCCAAGGGCTCATCAAAGTATCCCAGCGTTATCATCGGGATTAGGATGAAAGTCCCCATCCCGCCAAAGCCCTCCATAAATATTAAGGTGCGCAAGCCCGCAATCTCGCCTAGGCTCTCAGAATTATTGATGGCGGCCGCTTCATTGGGCGCACAATCCCCGCGCAGGAGCACAAGCCCCGGAACCAGAAGGAGGGCGGAGAGCAGGAAGAGTGCGGGAAAGCCCCAGAACACCACGATTATGCCTGCTATGGCGGGGCAGAAAATCCCCGCAAAAGAGCCCATGCCCACGTAAATGGCGCTCTCTATGGCGTTCTTCCCCTTTTTGTATGTGAACCAGAGCGCATTGAACGGAACCCAGAAAAGCGGGAATACCGCGCTTCCTATTAGCGCCAAGGCTAGCGCCCCCCAGATTCCCCCTAGAAACGCAAGCGCGATTAGGGCTGCCATCTGCGAGAGCAGCCCCCACCTGAGGCTTCCCCAGCCCGATTGCCCCTGCAGGCAAAGCAGCGCAATCGGCGCGGCATAATAAGCAAATCCGTAGAGCAGCATCTCCAGAATGCCCATGCCGCTCTCCTCAAAATAGAGATAGATAATAGAAGTGCCCAGCGTGAGAGCGGCAGTCCAGACTGCAAATATCCAGACAAGCTGCCCCCTGCAGGCTTTTCCCATTCGCAGATTGTGCGGGGATAGGTTTTTATTATTAGCAACCAAAAAACAGCCCATGAAGTGGATTCTCGCTTTTGCGCTCCTTGTGGGGCTGGTTTTCCCGCTCCAGATGATTGAGCCCATATTAACCGAAATTTCCGATGGGCAGACAATAGAACTTGGGACGATGGGCCCGGGGCAGACAGTTGAGCTCCAGCTCCACCCGAAAGTCTATGAGGGCGGAATCCACGGGATAGGGGGCAATTACGACCTGGCTTATGCCGGCTCGCTGCCCCAGGGCTGGTCTTCGCAGAAGAGCAAGCTTTATGGCAGCCCCCTGCAGGTGAAAATAACCGCAGACCCCTATGCGGATGAAGGGACCTACACCCTGCCCATCTTGGTGGAAGATGAGGGCAACGGGGAAGAGCTAGGGACAATCACGTTTTACGTGCATGTTGAAATAAGCACGGATGTTATGGACTTTTCGGTTTCGCCTTCGGAGAGGACCGTTGGGATAGGCCACCCCGCCCGCTTTGAGATACTAATAAACAACCACGGGAACGCAGGCGACACCTTCAGCATAAGTTCCGAAGGGGTTGCCAAATGGGATTTTACCAAGCTGGTCTATATCCCGCCGCAAAGCAGCAAGGTAATCTCCTATGAGGTTGCGGCATTTGAGGAGGAGGACTATTCTTCCCTCATTACGGTTGAGTCCTCTTCATCCTCGCGGGTTTCTGCCTCCGAGCCCATAACAATCCACGTGCAGCCCGACACGCTCTCAGATTACAAGGCGGTAAACAACGGGGCCCTCCTATTCCCAATAATCGAGGCACCGGTTTACGCGCTTATAGGGCTGCTCTCAAACCTCTGGTGATTCTTGGGGGCAGGGAGGTTGCCTCATGCAGTAGTGAGGGATATTTATGAGCAAGACTCCAGCCAAAAAAAAGAACCCCCCCAAAGCCAATCCCGCAAAGGGGAGCCGCCCTGCAAAAAAAGAACCCCAGCCTACTGAAGAAAACAGGGCGCAGGCTGCAAAATATGCCGCTAAGCAACTGCTAGCTGGGAACACAAGCCTTGCAAAAATCAAGCAGGAAGCCGCAAGGAAATTCAATCTCCCCAATTTCCTTAGGAATTCGGAGATACTTCCCCAGCTTCCAAAAAGTGCGCCTAAAAGGGTGCGCGCCCTCCTCCTAAAGCGCCCTTCACGGACAGCATCCGGGGTAACCCCGGTGGCCCTGATGATAAAGCCCGAAGGCTCCTGCCCGTTTTCGTGCATATACTGCCCCTACACCGGGAAGGCGGCAAAAAGCTACACCGGAGAAGAGCCTGCGGCGTTGCGCGCAAGGCAGTTCGGTTTTGATGCCCTAGCACAGGTCCAAGGAAGGCTCAGGCACTATGCGGAAACCGGCCACCCGACCGACAAGTGCGAGGCAATCATAATGGGGGGAACGTTCCTTTCAATGCCCGAAAAATACAAGCGCGCATTCGTAAAGAAAATGTACGACGGGTTCAACAACAAGCCCTCAAGAAGCATCGCAAACGCGAAAAAGATAAACGAGTCCGCAAAATGCAGGGTGGTCGGGCTAACAATGGAAACCCGCCCGGATGTTTGCAAGAAGGCGCACATACGCGAGATGCTCTCTTATGGGGCAACGCGGGTGGAGCTTGGAGTCCAGAATCCGGATGACATTATCTATAAAAAAATAAACCGCGGGCACAGCGTAAAAGACGTGGAGAACGCAACCAAATGGTTGAGGGATTCCGCATTCAAGGTCTGCTACCACCTAATGCCCGGGCTCCCAGGCTCAGGCCCAAAAAAAGACGTGCAGATGGTAAAGCGCGTCTTCTTAGATTCAAGGTTCATGCCGGATATGCTAAAGGTTTATCCCACCCTCGTCCTGGGAGGAACAATCCTCTCGGAAATGGCGGCTCAGGGCAAGTACGAACCGTATTCAACAGAAGAAGCCGCGGATGTAATTTCCGAATTCTACCGCCACATCCCAAAATGGGCACGGGTTATGAGGATACAGCGCGACATCCCCTCCGGGCTAATTGGGGCAGGAGTGGAAAAGAGCAACCTGCGCGAGCTAGTTGAAGCGGCGGTAAGGAGGAAGGGAATAGACGCAAAGGAAATCCGCTACCGCGAGCCTGGGGTGCGCAAGCTTCCAACAGAGAAGCCCGAACTCTGCCGCACAGACTATCTTGCAGCAGGCGGCAGGGAAATATTCCTCTCAATTGAAGCCGGGAACTGCATCCTTGGTTTTGCAAGGCTGAGGATTCCGCATTCCCCGTTTGTAGAAGAAATCCCCAAATCCTCCGCGCTAATTAGGGAGCTCCACGTTTACGGCCCGGAAACGTCAATAGGCAGAAAAGGCGAATCCGCGCAGCACCGCTCATTTGGGAGCGCGCTCCTAAAAGAAGCAGAATACATCGCAAAGGAAGAATGCGGGAAAGCGGAAATGGTAATAATAAGCGGAGTGGGTGCGAGGCGCTACTATTACAAGCATGGGTATGCGCCCAAGGGCCCGTATGTTGCAAAGAAGCTCTAGATTGAGAGGTGGAGCTCCTCCTCCTCGCTTCCGATTGCCTCCCTGCGCGCTTTTAGGTGGTCCATGTATTGCGCCTGGAGCTCCTTGAATTCCTCCTGCTGCGCCTCGTTGAACGTGATTGCCTGCATCTCCGCATTCTTGATTTGCAGCTGCACGCTCACTTTTGCCAGCTCCTTCTCGTTTTCCGTGAAATCGGGAAGCTTGGATTTGGGAATCCAGAAATATTCGTTGTTGACTACCACCCTGCCCTCATCCAGGTCGTCTGTGCACTTAACGAGCCTTCCCCCGCTTTCCTTGCACCTAATCCCAACGCGGTTTAGGAGGCGCACAATCTTCTTCCCCTTCTCCCCTCCGAAATCCGCACTTGAATCGCCCGGCTCCCCATGCCTCAGGGCCTCCCCCACGCATTCTTTTACGTCTTTTTCCGAGCCCGCAAGAAGTATGTTGAGCTTTCCTATCTCGTTCTTGTTCTCGAGGTTCCTGCGCATGATTTTCCCCCTCTCTGCCAGGTATAGGTATATGTCCCCCTCCTTGTTTCGCATCGCATCCTGCACCTCATCCTTGGGCAGCCTTGCGACCATCTCCCCTATCTCATCAATTTTCTTCTGGTTTGGGACTATCACCTTCATCCTCCTGCCTTCAAGCTTCCCCTCTATTATCTTGAGCTTGGAGCGGGAGTCGTGGAGGTCCTCTTCTATCTCCCGCACCAGGGCCGAATGCTCCCCTGCCTTGTTCTTTATGTATTCTAGCTTGTATTCTTCTTCTGCGACCTTCTTGCGCAGTTCAATGTAAGCGCCAATTTCACGTGCGGTAAGCCTCTCGTCCATTCAAACCACGCCCCTTATTTCCCCTGAATATTTTTTATAAATAGAGGTAGGATTAGCAGCAGGGCAAACGCCCCCGCGCAAACGCTTTCTTGGCACTGAGGGCATTCGCACTCCCCTTCTTCGGAGGCGGTGGCGCTTCCCATAAACAGCCCGGAGGTGTGCGCATCATCGACCTGCTGCCCCACCCCTTCCATCGCGTAGGAAAAGAGCGCAACGGCGTAAGCGCCTTCGGCATCCCCCGCCGCTGCAAGGTAGTCCGAGTGCGCCCGGAACGTGCTTCCCCACAGGGTTTCCCTGCTCCCGTAATTGACTACGGAAATGTCAAGGCCTTCAACCCCCTCTTCTTCTACGATTTCGTATGCCTTCTCAAAGGAAATCGCATAAGCTAGTTCGTAAACCGCCCCGGCGTATTCTCCCTCCCCATACAGCTCCATCCCGTTCTGGTAGGTTTCCGATTCGTCTATGTAAGTATAATTGGAGCTGAAATTGACGAACATCTCCGCGTTCTGCCTCATTAATTCCTCATCCATGAGCTCGCCCCCGATGCGCTTTGCCGTCTCCTGCATCATGGATGCGGCGTCGCACCATGCAAGGGCGTAATTGAGTTCATATACTATCAGGTATTCTTCCTCGCGCGTATTCGCGTCGTTCTCCCTGAACAATTCAAGCTGGTTGCGCGCCCTCTTCTCGCGGGCCTGCGCACCCATCACCCATTCGTAGTTCTCGTAGGTAAGTTTCGCATCCCCAATTCCCTCAAGGCAGCCTTCTACTTCCCCAACCTTGCCTTCGACGTCCGGATTTTCTATGTGCAATAGGGAATCCGCCATTATGAAATTGAGGAATGCGCCGTTTGCCGCAGAATAATAGTATCCTTTTTCAAGAAGCTCCTCCTGCTGGCCCAAGAGTTCCAGGTAATATGCGCGTATGGGCGCGTCTTCAAGCTTCCCTATGGTTTGCCTCTCCCGCTCAATCATGCTCTCTGTTATCGCCTTGAAATTCCCGTCTTTTTCCCCCGCATAATCATCTAGTTCGGGGATAGGCGCAACGCTGAGGTTTAGCGGGCGCTCTTCTGGGGTTGCCCCGTAGAAGAAGAAATCCCTTGCCTCTTCGAATGTTTCAACTTCGTAGATTGTTATGCCGCTTATTCCTTCTAGGAGGAGTTTTTCGTCCATGCTCTGGATGGGGGTTAGGAAGTACTTTTTCCCGTTTGCTTTCGCGCTTAGGGCTTTCTCGTATAGCCCGCCTACCTGCAATACCTGCCCGTCTTCGGAAATTGCCCCTGTCATCGTGGCCTGCCGCGTGATTTCCTCCCCGCTAAATAGGGAATATGCCATGATTGCGAATGCCGCCCCGCCCGAAGGGCCCTGAACGAATTCGCTATTGTCCTTTATGCTAAGGAGGGCGTCGCATTCTTCCCCGTCATGCGCGTAATCCCTTGCAACATCCGCCGCAATCGAGAAGCTCTCCTGCAAGTCCCTGTCAGTATTCGGGTTGGCATTGATGTATGCGCCCCCATTCCCATCCACCAGGCGTATCTCCACCGGGACGATTGAGCCTACGCTTGAGCCTTCCCCTATCCCTGAAACCGCGGGAAGCCCCAGGCTCACGCTTCCTTCGCATTCCATGGCGGCGGCAAATGAAATTATCAGCAAAGCGAGGATTAGGAATCTCATTTTCCCACATTCTGCGGGCTTCTTTATAAAACAAATAGTTATGTGCCCCCAACGCCGTGTTTGGCAAATACGCCGCACTTTTCCACGGTCATTATCCAGCCTAACTAATAAGATAAAAGGGAAAAGTTCCAAACATTCCCGCCCTCGCCCATCGTATGGTGCACAGTGGGGCGGGAATATTTGCGACCGCCGGGGTTCGAACCCGGGTCATTGGCTTGGGAAGCCAAGATCCTGCCGCTAGACTACGGTCGCGCAAAATAAAGCAAGGAATTTATGTACCCAAATTCTTTTTATAACTGCCGTTCCCCGAACCGCGGGGAAGCCCTGCCTTATGCAACGCCTTAACGGAAACCTCCCCCCGCCAGCTTTTTATTCTAAAGCAACCCAAATACCCCAAAGTGGCAAGGAGAATCTATTTTAGGCATGAAAAATTGCGCAAGCAGCAGGAGCCCCTGATACAGGATGCCTACTCCGCAATAGAGGCAAAAGAGCACCTCCTAGCGCACGCGCCAGTCGGGCTGGGAAAAAGTGATGCGCTGCTCTCCCCTGCAATCTCCTATGCCCTAGAGCACAACAAGACCGTATTCTTCTTAACCCCCAAAATATCGCAGCACCGGATTGCAATGGAGGTGGTGCAGGGGCTTGCGGCAAAATACGAGCTTGAGAACCTGCGAGCAGTAGACCTAATAGGCAGGAAACACGCGTGCATAGACCCGGTTCTCTCGGACATGGACGCAGAAGGCTTCTACCAGTCGTGCGAGAGGAAAAGGAAAAACGAGCAGTGCCCCTATTTTAGGAACGCAAAAGGCTACAACAGGCTTGATGAATCTCGCGCAATAAGGCTCTTTAAGAAGGTGGAGGATTCGTATGGGTGCGGGATGCACCACGAAGACCTAGTGGCGATGGGCAGGGACAGTGAAGCGTGCCCCTACGAATGGCTAACCAGGCTCGCATCAGGCTCGAATGTCATAATCGCCGACTACTTCCACATGATGCTCCCTTACATCCGCGACATCCTCCTTGCCAAAATACGCAAGAAGCCCTCAGAATCAATCCTGATTGTGGATGAGGCGCACAATCTCGCAAAGAGGGTGCGGGACCAGCTTTCGGTTTCCACCAATTCATTCCTATTATCCAAGATGGACAAGGAGCTAAGGGCGCTCGGCCTAAAGAGCAACATCACTTCCAAGTTCAACCGCTGGGCGAAATACAACCTCTCAAATTCAAGGGAGAAATTGGTAATGAAGGAGATGTTCTTTGAGGCACTCTCAAATGAGCAGTACTCCCCGCAGGAATTGGTGGACTACCTTGAGAGCTGCGGAGAGGCGTTCATAGGGACAACCGGAAAAAAGAGCTTCGCCCTCCGCTTTGCGAGATTCCTTGCTGCCTGGATTGATTCGGACGATTCGGTCCCGTGCGTGCGCATACTCCGCAGGAGGGGCGAAAACTTCTTCCTATCCAAAAAAGCGCTTGACCCCTCAAGTGCGACTTCCAGGATGAACGACGTGCATTCTGCAATCCTTACAAGCGGAACCCTGCTTCCAATGGAGATGCACCGCGACGTTTTGGGGCTGGATGCTTCAAGGACGAAGATGAAGCAATACCCCTCGCCCTTTGGCCATTCTAGCAAGCTCAACATAATCCTAGAAGGATTCACGACAAGGTATTCCCGGAGGGAGCCCTCAGAATACAAGAGGATTGCGCATATGCTGGATTTGCTAATTGCGCAGAGCCCCGGAGGAAGCGCACTCTTTTTCCCCTCGTATAAAGTGATGGGCGCAATAGTGCCGTTTATGGCGTCTGATTCGCTGCACATGCAGCGCGAGAGAATGGCGCCATCGGAAGTGAGTTGCCTCCTCTCCGATTTTAGGCGCGGAGGAACCCTCTGCTGCGTGCAGGGCGGCTCCCTAAGCGAAGGCCTGGATTACTGCAAAGGGGAGATAAAAACCGCGGTTATAGTGGGAATAGCACTAGAAGAGATGAGCCTGGAAGTTGAAGCCCTAATAGACCACTACGACGATAAATTCGGGAGGGGATGGGATTATGGTTATTTATATCCCGGAGTAATCAAGGCGGTGCAGTCTGCGGGAAGGGCGATAAGGAAGGACGAAGACCGCGCCGCAATAATTTACATGGACGAGAGGTTCAAGTGGAAGAATTACCGCTCGCTGCTTCCAAAGGAAGAAAGGTTCACCGTTACTGCGGAACCCATGCAATACCTCTCCGAATTCTGGAAAGGCTAGACAAGGAACTCTGAATCGGGATACGATTAAAAACATAATTCAATAATTGTGCAAAGGTGGGAACATGCTTCTTGCGCAGAAATACGCACCCAAAAATCTCGATGAGGTCCTAGGCAACCTTACCGCCAAGAAGCAGCTAAAGCGCTGGATGCTAACCTGGATGAGGGGGCAAAGGCAAATCCCGCTCTTCATCGCAGGCCCGACGGGAATAGGGAAATCCGCAATGGTATATTCGCTTGCAAAAGAGCTTGACCTAGAACTCCTTGAAATGGGCCCAAGCGATTTCAGGGACAAAGAGAGGGTTGAGCGCATCTTAGGAGGCTCGATGAGTGCCGCGACGCTCTCAGGCAAGCACAAGCTAATCTTAATTGATGATGCAGATGCGATGGGAAAAGAGGACAAGGGCGGAGTCTCCGCAATCTCAAAACTCCTCAAGGATTCCCCGTTCCCGATAATAGTTACCGCGCAGGATGCGTGGGACCGCAAGATAATGTCCCTTCGCTCCTACTGCTCGGTAGTGCAGCTAAAGCGCCCGATTGCGCCAAGCATCGCAAAGCTTCTCCTGCATATCGCAGCGGAAGAAAAAATGCGCGTTTCCGAAGACGAGGCAAACGCGATTGCGGAGAACGCGCACGGCGACATCCGCGCCGCGATAAACGATTTGCAGGCAAGGGGCCCGGGGCAGAGGGACCGCGAAAAGGACATCTTCACAAAGATGAAAAACCTGTTCTGGGCGCAAACATATCCCGATGCGAAGGCGGTTTCTTTTGGGAACATCGAGCACGACCTCCTAAAATTGTGGATTGAAGAAAATATCCCGATTGCGTATTCGCCTTCGGACACTCCCGCAGCCTACAACATGCTCTCTCGCGCGGACATCTTTGATGGAAGGATAAAAAGAAGGCAGTCCTGGGGCCTCCTAAAATATTCAAGCGACCTCATGACCGCAGGCGTTTCCTTATCGAGGGGGGACATGCGCCCGAAATTCGCAAGGTTCCAATTCCCAACTTTCCTAAAGAAGATGAAAGCCACTTCCGCGGCAAGGGCGACTACGCGCTCGCTCCTAACAAAAATCGGGAGGAAGATGCACACGTCCCCAAAGAGGGCGGAATCCTACCTGCCCGTTTTCGCCGCAATGTGCGAAGAGGACGAAGAGTATTTTGAAACCAACTACCATTTTGAGGAAAAGGAAATAGAATTCCTAAAGAAGTTCGCGCCGAAAACGGGGAGGAAGAAAAAGGTTCCCGCGAAGAAGGCTCCCGCAGGTGAAAAAGGGAATGAGCCCAACGGGGAAAAGCCCAAGGAAGAAAAGAAAGAGGCTCCCAGGGAATCCCCGAAGAAAGAAGAGAGCGGGAAGGGCGAAGGCGAATCCGAAGGGGAAAAAGAGGAAGAACTCCCAATCAAGAAACTGGGCAAGCCCGCAAGGCCTCCGAGGGAAGAGCACAAAGGGCCCAAGCTCCACGAATTCTTCTAAAATGCCCAAACGGGGCTTTTTTTAGCCCAAAACGCTCTGACGGGGCACCGACGATAGGTTTATTAACCTTCTCTTCCTTCATAGGATTACAGCACATTCGAGGTGTGAAAATGGGAAAGAAGATTGGAAATGAAAAGATTGACAGGCAGGATGGATATCTTTACTTCGTCGGGAAGGACGGATATGTTTGGAGGGTGCCCATGAAGCACAACAAGAGGGGCACCAAGAAGAGGGTCGGCAGCGAGAAGGTAGCGAAGGAGAAAGGATTCCTTTACTATGTCGGCTCCGACGGCGCGGTCTACAAGGCAAAAATGAAGAACGCCTGAGTAGCACCCCCTTCTTTTTTATTTTTATCTTTTTATTATTTATACTCCTTCTTGCATTGAAAAATTGAAAGTTCAGTGTATTGGAGACATATATTGAGGTGAGTTAAGTGAAACTCGTAGTATCAGATGCAAAAACAGGCAGGACAGTCCAGGTTGAAGTAGCCGAAGAGAAGCGCGCCCTTATTTCGGGAAAGAAGATAGGGGATGAACTCTCCGGGGACGACTTCGGCCTTGCAGGCTACACGCTCAAGCTTACAGGCGGAAGCGACGACAGCGGGTTCCCGATGAAGAGGAACATTTCCGGGGCAAGGAAGCTATCCTCCCTCGTCTCCACCGGGCCGGGATTCAAGCCCAAGCTCAAGGGGCAGAGGAAGAAGAAGATGTTCCGCGGGGACACCTACTCTACCGAGATAACCCAGGTAAACTCCATAGTCGCAAAGCCGGGAGCACAGTCGCTAGACGAACTATTCCCCAAGCAAGAGAAGGCTAAAGAGGAAGGCAAATAGGTGTTCTTCTGCAGGCGGAAGTGAATATCGGGCTCCTGGGCCACGTAGACCACGGCAAGACGAGCCTCACGCGCGCCCTGACGGGCAAATGGACGGACACGCACAGCGAAGAGCTAAAGCGCGGGATTTCCATAAGGCTCGGCTACGCGGATGCGGATATACGCTACTGCCCAAAATGCAAGGAATACACCGTTTCCGAAAAATGCGAAAAATGCGGGGGCAAGCCCGAGGTAAAAAGGAGGGTTTCCTTCCTGGATGCCCCGGGGCACGAAACCCTGATGACGACCGTATTGTCCGCTTCGAGCATAATGGACGGCGCCCTCTTGCTTATTTCGGCAAACGAGGAGTGCCCCCAGCCCCAGACCGCAGAGCACCTTACGGTGCTCAACATACTGGGCATAAAGAACATAGTCGTAGTGCAGACCAAGGTGGACCTCGTTTCCAAGGAGCAGGCATTGGAGCATTATAATAAGATAAAGGAGTTCCTCAAGGGCTCTGTGGCAGAGGGCGCCCCAATAATTCCCGTAGTCGCAAACCACGGGATAAACGTTGGGGAGGTCGCCAGGGCAATAGAAGAGAGCATCCCCACGCCCAAAAGGGACAAGGATTCCCCCCCGCTTTTGTACATTTCCCGCTCATTTGACGTGAACAAGCCGGGCGTGGAAGTTTCCACGATAAAAGGCGGAGTAGTGGGAGGCTCGCTCCTTCGCGGAACACTCAAAACCGGGGACAAGATTGAATTCCTCCCGGGAATTGAGCGCGAGGGCAAGGGCCCAAAACCCATTTCAACCGAAGTAACTTCGCTTATGTGCGAAGGGGGAGCGCTAAAGGAGGCGCACTCTGGGGGGCTAATTGCAGTAGGCACAACCCTGGACCCGAGCCTCACAAAGGGGGATTCCCTTGCAGGCTGCGCAGTTGGGACCCCGGGCTCGCTGCCCCCGGTTCTAGGGGAACTCGAAATCTCCTATTCACCCATAGAGCGCACCGAATTCGACAACCCGCCCCCGAAAGTGGGCGAGCCCATAGTAGTGAGCGTGCAGACTTCCACTACCGTCGGAGTCGTCTCGGCCTACAAGAAGGGAACCGTCAGGATAAAGCTCAAGAAGCAGGTGTGCGTAGGCAAGGATTCCACTGTGGCCCTAAGCCGCAGGGTTGGCCAGCGCTGGAGGCTCTGCGGCTGGGGAAAGACGCGCTAGTGCACATTTTTCTGCCGAGGCACACGATTTTTAAACCTTTTTCTATTTATTACTGCAACAAGGTGTACTATATGGATATTCGGAAAATGATTCAGGGCATGTTCGTCATGACCATGCTGCTTGGATTGGTTGCTGCAGATACCGGTGCAGAACAGATTACCGCTGGCCTTTGTGGGCTATACAACCTGGTCCAGAGCGTTCTAGCAGTGGTCGTGTTCGTGCTCATCGTTGTCGCCGCAGTAGTTTATGCGGGCGGCCAGATCATGGGAGCTGAAACGAGGGCGAGGGCCTCCGTTTGGGCAACCTCAATGATCGTCGGCGCACTAATCGGCGTCCTTATCTACATTATCCTCCCGATTGTTCTCGGGGCGATGATGCCGGAAGGAACCGATTTGACCGTGTGCACTTCCTGAAGGGCCTAAAACCCTTCTTTTTCCTTTTTATCTTTTTTCTCTTTGAACTCCTCCTCGTTTTGGATTAGGCTTTTAAATTTGGGCAGGCACTCTTTATCCGGATGAAAGGCTACGTTTCCTTCCTGCTGGTGCTCTCAATAGTCCTGTGCATCTTCGCATTCCTAGAGCCCTTGCCCAGCCTCCATGCCGCCTCAGGGTCCCGCGCAATAGAAGCAGAGCGGGCCAATTCGGTTTCCATGAACGCAAAGGAGGCGCTCGCACTCTCCACATCGTACTGGATGCACGCTTCCGCCTCTGCCTACGATTTGCTCCCGGAAGGCTCCCAGAGCCCCGCAGGGCGCGAACTGGCGGTAAAAACCGGCATATTGGGCGGATGGGCGCTTCTATCCTCCCACAACTTCTCCGATGATTTTGAAGTGGAATTCTGGTGCGGGCAGGTTTCTTCGGACACAAAAGAGGGGCTCTCCGCCCAAATGCTAGAAGAGGGCAGGGTGCTCCCCTGCGAAACTTGCGCCCCCCTCCCAAGCCCTTCATGCGCAGATTACATATATTTTGAGCAGCAATCCCCCCACGGGGCGGGAACAACGGACAGGGTGCAGTTAAAGGGGGGAGCTTCCGCGCTTGCGGGTGCGGGCTTTGGGACTTTCGGGGCAGTGGGCGCCTCCATATATTCAAGGAAGTTCAACATATCCAATGTAGTGTATTTCCCCACCACGGAGTGGATTGGATGAGGGGGCAGGCCGCAATAGAGGAGCTTTTGTCCCTTGCAATCTACATCGCCCTCATTTCGCTTTTGCTCTCGGCGGTCCTCTCCCTCAAGTCCCAAGGAGAAGACTGGGCGGATTCTCTCTCGCTCAACGCAAAGGCATCCTCTGCCGCCCGCGCATACGATTCATTCTCCAATTCCGCAATCCCCAACCCGGATTCGATTGAAGGCGGGGGGAGGGGCTACATAGAAGTGTCTATTGAAGATGGAGGGGAAACCTCCGCAGCAGCGGTCCTAGGCGGGATAGCCGAATACGCAGAAGGTGAGCCCGTATGAAAAAAGGATTCATCTCATTTGATTTGCTCTTTTGCGCCCTTCCCCTCCTAATAATGATATCTCTCCTCCTAAACCAGGTTTCGCTAATAAACGAGGCGGCGCAGCTCCAGGGGGAATCAGTACAGGAATACTCAAAGCTCCTCTCCATTGCCGACTACGCACTCAAGCAGGGGGGAGCGCTAAAGGAGGACCAGCAGGGAGGGCAATTCAGCGGGAGCGCCCTATACCGCCCGAGTGTGATAGACGATTATGAGCTCTCCCAAATCCCAAGTGAAGAAATCCGGAGCTGGATGGGATTTGAGTCCCTGCACATAGGCTGGGACAAGGGGGAAGGGACCTGCGTGTACAGGATTGCCCTAAGAGGGGATGAGGTGAAAAAGCTCTATGTGTGCGGGAAATAGGAAAGAAATAACCGGAGGCGCAAACGCATGAAGACAATAGAGGCATTAATCTGCGCATTCGTGCTCATCTCGTTTGCCCCCCTTGCATTGCTGGAAGCCCCAGCCCCCCAGACGCAGCTCCAGCAATACCAGCTTGCAGAGGACGTGTGGAGGATTGCTTACCTAAAAGGGTGCTTTGCCCAGGATGCCCCCGCTCCCACCCCCACCCTCGCCAAGGACCCAATGGAAGCCTGCCTAAATAACGTAATATATGAAATAGAAGAAGAAACCGGGCTCAAAATAGAATTCGAGAACCTGGATGCAGCGGGAAGCGAACTCCCAAAAGAAGGCTCGGCAAGAATCCAAAAAACAATCCTCGTAAACGGCATCCCCGAAGTCGTTTTCCTCAAAGTGGGCGGATAGAAGGGGTTGCCAAAACCCAAAGGGCTATTACGCAGGGAATCTTTAAAGGAATGCCGATTGGGCAACTGCAAACCAATTATAATACTTCCCCCCATAGGCAAATATGGCACAAAACCTCAAAGCGCCAGCAAAGAGGGATTCTATGACCAGCAACACTCCACGCCCCCAGAAATTCCCGGCAGGGCCTTCAATGGCCAACAACTGCAGAGCAGGAGAAAGAATCGCCCCATCCAAGATTGTGGATTTGGTAAGCTATGCAATAAGGGACATAGTAGCTGCCGCGGAAGAGGAAGTGAAAAAAGGCAAACAGATAGACTGGCTCAACATAGGAGACCCAAGTGCCTACGATTTTGCACCCCCAAGAAGGATTCTGGAAGCCGCCGCAGAAGCGCTCCTTAGCGGGAAATACACTGGGTATGCGCCTTCTGGAGGAGACCCGGAACTAAGGAGGGTCATTGCGGGAGTCGAAGGGTGCGGCAACAATGAAGTCTTCGTCACCTCCGGGCTCTCAGAAGGAATAGATATGGCGCTAAGAATCCTGCTGGATGCGGGGGACTCAGTCTTGTTCCCCAACCCGACCTACCCCCTCTATGCGACAAAAGCGGACGTTTTCGGCGCAGAATCAATCTATTATGAGTGCGACGAAAAATGGCTCCCCGACATAGACCGCCTAAGGGAGAGCATAAAGGCCAGCACCAAGGCAATCGTGGTGATAAACCCCAACAACCCCACAGGAGCAGTCTACCCTTATAGCGTGCTAAAGGAGATTGCCGACCTTGCCGCAGAGTTCAACCTTGCAATAATCGCAGACGAGGTCTACGACCACGTGCTCTTTGAGGGCGTGGAGATGCACAAGCTAAAGGACATCGCAAAGGACGTTCCCGTATTCTCGGGCAACAGCCTCTCAAAGAACTTCCTATACCCCGGAGCAAGGGTTGGGTACATGGCAATCCACAACGACGATGGCAGGGGGTTCCTGAATGCGTTCATGAAAATGTGCAACCAGCGCCTCTCAATCAACTGGGAACTCCAGAGGGGTGCTATTGCCGCATACAATGGGGATTACACTTTCCTAAAGCCCTCAATTGAGAAGCTCCAGAGGAGGAGCGACATACTCTGCGGCAAAATAGCCGAAATCCCCGGCCTCTCGGTCGTTGCCCCCAAGGGAGCATTATACACCTTCGTAAAGGTGGACGGGTACGAGTCAGATGGGAAGCACGACAACCGCCCGGACTGGAATTTCACCTACGACCTGCTAAGGACAGAGGGCGTGCTGGTAGTTCCGGGCTCCGCGTTCTACAAGAACCACCCGGAAGAAATCTACTTCCGCACCACCCTGCTCCCGGATGAAATGACGATGGACAGGGTAGTGGGAAAGCTAGAGAAGTTCATGAAGGCACGGCACCAAGGCTAATCCGGCAGGGCAGGAAGCTAGGGAGATTCATGAAGC
Organism: Microcaldota archaeon; assembly: GCA_016932815.1. GTDB lineage: Archaea > Micrarchaeota > Micrarchaeia > Anstonellales > Bilamarchaeaceae > CAIKOA01. Next base: position 23,612 of record JAFGCC010000007.1, read on the forward strand.
CTGGGCATCAGGGCTGGATTGGGCAATAGGCATAAAGGTTGATTAATAAACTTTTTTGCGGTATTCCCCCCATGCAGGAGGGCCAGAAGGAAAAATCATCCGAAGGAACCTTGCTTGCCGAGCAGAAAGTCCGCGCATACCTGAACATCGCGCAGAAAGACGAGAACCTCTGGTCGGCATTCCTGGTTTTCCTGGGAGCCCTTTCATTATTGGGCGCAATCCCCTTCTACCCGATAGCAATAGCATTCGTGCTCGCACTAGCCTGCGGCGCAGTAGCATACAAAAGCCCGCCCCTGGGGGTGGCACTTGGATTCATACTAATACTCCCGGCCCTCTCATACCAGTCCGCGATTTTCGGCTGGGTAGGGCTCATGATACTGGCCCTGATATTCTTTGAGGTATTTGAGCACTGGGGAGAAATAGCCCTCCTCGAAGTGCTGGTCCTCCTTCCCTTTGCGGTATTCCCCTTCTCCCTATTGGGAGGATTAATCTACTTCGGCATGGTTTGGGGGAGCTTCCATTTCGGCTCGGCAAAGAGCATGATAATATCGACTGCCTCGGTATTCATGGTTTTGCTCCTAAGCTCCATCTGGCTGGTTCCCAATTCGGCTTTCTTTGGGATAAACACCGCTGCCTATTCCGCCCTCCCCGCAATACAGCTAACCAAGCCCGCCCTCCCCCTAATTTCTGTAATCCCCGGGATAATCCCCGCCCTAACCAACCTCGCAAACCTGCAGGCCGTAAGCCAGGCCTGGGCGGCAATGGGCCACATAGGCTCAAACATGATAACCCTCATCATAGCAGATGGGGCGATAGCCCAGATTGCAGTATGGGCTGCAGTCCTCTTCTTTGCGGGGTGGTTCCCGGGAAAGAGCAGGAACCGCTGGAGGCAGACAATTGCCGCACTCCCCATCCTCTTAGTCCCCGCAGCATATTTCATAATTTGCGCAATCTACCATTACCCGTTCTACCCGGCGATGTTCCTGTATGCGGGGCTGTCCGTGGGCGCAGTCGCCCTAATAGACCTTGCGGGAGTGACTTTTTCAAGGGAGCGCAAGATTGAGCGCGGCAAGAAAACAAAGAAGTTCGGGAAGTTCGGCTTCGGGGACGCAGCCGATTCCGGGGAAACCCTAGATAGCGTCGGAGGATATGAAGACGTTAAAAAGGAATTGCGAGATTCCATACTCCTTCCCTTGCAGAGCAAGGACCTCGCCTTTGCCTACAACCTCAAAGTCCCAAGCGGAATCCTCCTCTTTGGCCCGCCCGGAACGGGAAAAACCCTCCTAATGCGCGCCCTTGCAAACGACATGGACTATAGCTTCTATCCGGTAAAAACCCCCGAAATCCTAAGCCAATGGTATGGGGAATCGCTCCCATATTCCGAAAAGATGCTCGTAAAGGGTGAGGATGGGAGAGTGCGCCTCAGGGAAATTGGGGAAGTTGTCGAAAAGCGCCTCAGTGTTGAGGTGCTTGCATTCGACAAAAGCGGAATGGCGCGATTCTCAAAGGTAACAGGCCACATAAAGCACAAGTCCACCTCCCCGATATATGAAGTGAAAACGCGCACCGGAAGGAGGATAAAAGTTACCGCATACCATTCGCTCTTTTCATTTGACGGCTCAAAGATAAGCGAGGTGAAAACTTCCGAACTGGTTCCAAAATCATCCTACATTGCAATTCCCTCGTCTATCCCATTTTCCGAAAATCCCATAATTGAGATGGACCTGCTCTCCCACCTCAAGGAGGACGATTATGGGCTTTCAGTTTCCGGGGTTTCCGCATATGCCCTCGAAGCGATAGGGCGCCTTGGGGAAGAAAAAGCAATGGAAATCCTGGGGTACAATTCCAGGAGTTACATGAAACAGGCGCTCAAAGCGGGCAGGGCAATAAAGGTGCGCAGGTTCCTTGCCCTAATGGATGCCGCACACATAACTGCTGATTCATCAAAAATAAGTGTAATCGCAAAAAGGAAGCGCTTCCCGGCACTAATTGATGTGGATGAAGATTTCTCTACGTTCCTTGGGCTCTGGGTCGCAGAAGGCTCATACAACCGCAAGGATACGGTACGCATAAGCGTTTCCAGGAAAGAAGAGAAGAAAGCCGCAGCCCTATGCAGGAAGCTCTTTGGGCACGCAACGATATACCGCAAGAAAAATTCAAACGCCTCGGATATATACATGGGTTCAAAGCCCCTTTATGTTCTCATGCACGACATTCTGGGCATACATGATGGCGCCCACGAAAAGTCCGTGCCGGACATCGCCTTCTCTTTGGGAAAGAAGAACATGGGTGCGTTCCTGCGCGGCTATTTTAGCGGGGATGGCACAATCTACTCCAACCAGCATGGCACCGCAATAGTGGAAGCCTCCACTGCGAGCAGGAACCTTGCGGATGCAACGCTTTACCTCCTGCTGCACTTTGGAATAGTGGGAACGGTTTACCCTAAAAAAGAATGGACGGGAACGCCCTCCTGGAGGGTTTCTTTCAATGGAGTGGAGAACCTGCGTAAATTCTCGGAAATTTCCTTCCTGGATTCCCGGCGGGCTGCGAAGCTCACTTCTGCCATGGAATCCGCATCCTGGCACAGGAGCCCGCAGGTGCCCATCATAGGGGAGCTTCGGGGCATAGTGGCGCAGAAGTTTCCCAAGTGGTCGGCATCCTCAACAATAGGCACGGATGCCCTTATGGGCGTGGCTTTTGAAGAAGAGCCGGAATTCCTAGTGCCAATGCGCAATGGCATTTACTTAGATAGGGTGGAATCGGTAAAGAGAGTGGAAGACGAGGAATACGTGTATGACGTTTCGGTAGAGGGCCTGGAGAATTTCACCGCGGGCTTTGGGGGGATTTTCGCCCACAACAGCGAGAAGAATGTAGTCGAAGTCTTCAACCGCGCAAGGGACACGGCCCCCGCAATACTCTTCTTTGATGAAATAGACGCAATCGGAAAAAGGAGGGCGCTAGCCGGAAACGACAGCGTAACCCCCAGGGTGCTAAGCGCACTCCTCCAGGAGATGGACGGGGCAAAAAAGAGCAAGAAGCAGGTAATAGTAGTTGGCGCAACCAACGTGCCAGACCAGCTTGACCCGGCCCTCATGCGCCCAGGAAGATTCGACAAGATAATCTACATGCATCTCCCAGATGATGCTGCCAGGAAGGCAATATTCAAGGTTTCCCTAAAGGGGCTGCCGGTTTCAAAAAGCGTCGATTACGACAAGCTTGCAAAAAAGAGCCGGAGGTTCTCCGGTGCCGACATCGCAAACGTGGTAAAGACCGCGCTCAGAAAAGCCGCAGAGGATGCGAAGAGGGCGGGCAAGGTAGTCCCGATTACGATGGACCACATCTTGGGCGTGCTCGAAAAAACAAAGCCCAGCACCTCCCTTGGCTCATTAGAAGACTACGAGCGCTTCCAGCTTGATTTCCAGCGCTCCGAATCCGGAAGCGGGGCCGAAGAAGATGCAGACGGAAAGAAGAAAAAGAAAGCAGTAGGCTGGGACGACGTTGCAGGATTGGACGACCTAAAAGGGGCGTTCAAGGAGGCAATCGAAATCCCCCTCCTCCACCCCGAACTCCTAGAGGAATTCAAGGTAAAGCCCAGCAAGGGAATACTCCTATTTGGCCCCCCAGGCACGGGCAAAACCCTCACAGTCCGCGCAGCATCCAACGAGCTGGATGTTTCATTCTTAACAATAAGCGGGGCACAGCTCATGCAGCAGGGATACGCCCATGCGGTAAACGTAATCAAGGAAACATTCAACAGGGCAAGGGAGAACCCCCCATCCGTAATCTTCGTAGATGAAATCGAGACGTTCGCCCCTGCAAGGGGAATGGGCCGCTCGGACATAGTAGGCCAGTTCCTAGTGGAAATGGACGGGGTAAAGGGCAATGAGGGAGTGCTGGTAGTTGGCGCAACCAACCGCCCCGACATCCTGGACAAGGCGCTCCTGCGCCCAGGGCGCTTCGACAAGGTATTCTACGTCCACCCGCCCGATGAGAAAGGGAGGAAGGAGCTATTCAAAATCCACCTCGGGAAATTCACGGGGGGCCTGGACATAGGGCGTCTTGCAGAGGCGACTGCAGGATTTACCGGAGCCGACATCGCCGCGCTCTCCCAGCAAGCGAAAATGGGCATGCTCCGCGAGAAGCTATCTGGCAAGAAGGCGGAACTCGAAACTTCGGATGTAGAGAAGCTCCTCTCCGCAATGAAGCCTTCCGTAACCCGCAGGATGCTTGAAGAATACGAGAGCTTCGTGGAAGAATACGGGGAGCGCAGGTAAGTCGGATGCCCTCCGGGCCCGCTCACCAGGCAAGGGGGAAGCGTCCCCCTCGCCTAGTGGAACATACTCCCCCTCATTATTCTTCTTTTGCCTTCGGGTTTCCAGTTTCGGGTTGCGGGTTTTGGAATTTTGCGTTTGATAATTTAGGGTTTTCTGTTTCGGGTTTTGATGAGTTAGAAAAGGAGATAACCAAATTAATGCAGGATGAAGACGTTACCAAAAAATCAGGCATTTACCCGTATGTTTTAACAAGAGAGGAGAAATACCTGAATATCCGTGCCTTTACCGACAATCAAAAAAGGGAAGCATACGAAAGGCAAAAGGGCATTTGTCCGAAATGCAAGGAACATTTTGAGATAGGAGAAATGGAAGCCGACCACATAAAGCCGTGGCATGAGGGAGGGAAGACTACTGCCCAAAATTGCCAGATGCTATGCAAAGCGGATAACAGGGCCAAATCAGGGAAATAACCCGTTTTTGGAGCCATTATGGGCTTTATGAGCAAACACCGCACTTTATTAGCAAAAGGAACTATTTTAGCAAAGCCGCGGTAACCGATACATATTTAAACATGACCAAACACAATAACAATCAATAATGGTGAAAATCATGGCACACGCACAAGCTAAAACAGAACAAAAATATGAAGGAACAAGAGACCCTAAAAGGATGTTGACTCACAAACTGCTCAATGAAGCAATAAGAAAAGACTGGAATAACGTTGAAGGATTGCTTCCAGCTAGAACATCAACTTCGCTTGAGTACAAAGCAGGCGCAACAAAGGCTAAATCCTGGGATTATGGAAAGAAAAAGGTAAGCATAGATTTGCCTCTTGAAGATGGATGGTATGTGCCGGATGGAAACCCTTTTGATATCCCAAATGGCCGCAGGAGCAACCCTGATGATCCGGATGCTCTTTATCTGATAAGAAATCAGAAGGAGGCGTTCGCCGGCCCTGTTGGCCGTGGCGGCGGCTACTTCGACGGCAGGAGGCGTGGCGTCTTTGCCTGTGGCGGCTGGTCCGATGATTCGGGGGTGGCGTTGATTGGTCGCGAAGCGACCACGCCGCTGGCAGATGTACCGGAAGAAAGGCTGGTTGAAGTCGCTGACCCAAAAGCATTGGTGCAGAGAGCCCGACTATTGGAAGCTGCGGCAAAGGAACTGACTGAGCGCTTGGGAGGAGTGTTAACTCCGGAAGCATTTGCCCGTTTAATCAAACCAACTTCGGATGAGGCAGCTTTCCTGAGGGAATTGGCCGGAAAAATCGAAGCGATACAGCAAAAAGCGTAATCCCTTCCCTTTTTTAATGTTCCATTCCCAATGCCATTCCCTTGCCTTGCAGGTTAGGGCCACACACTCGCTTACAGCACCAAGGGGCTTCTGCCCCTTGGTCATGAAATACAGCAGCGACAGTTAGTAGTTTGTTCTTTTGCGAAACCTGAAGCTGCGGTGGGGCTCAATGAGCCATCTTGATGAATGAAACTTCATTGGGGCCTTGTGCCGGCAAACACATGGCTTAAGTAAGCGGGTTACATTGGCCGGCCCTGTTGGCCGTGGCGACAACAACTTCGACAACAGGAGGCGTAACGTCAATGCCTATGACAACTGGTCCAATGATTCGGAAATGACCTTAACCTGCAATGCTGGGGTTTATTTCTTTTTCTCATCCTTCTATTATTCTATGCGAAGCTACAATGATTTATACGGACATCTTACCTCTTATGAAAACCTTGAGCTTGCTTTCAAAAAAGCAAAGAAAGGAAAAACCCTGAAAGATTATGTTGTCAGGTTTGAAAGCAATATTGAAGAAAACCTGCTGAAACTTCAATTTGAACTTCAATCCTTCACTTACCGGCCAATGCCCATCCAGACTTTCATAATAAGAGATCCAAAAACCAGAAGAATTGGGGCATCTGACTTTAGAGACCGCGTGGTCCATCATGCAATATGCAATGTGATATCCCCAATTCTGGGAAACAGTTTCATTTTTGATTCATTTGCAAACCAAAAAGGCAAAGGAACCCATTCCGCCATAAAAAGATTTGAGAAATTTATGAGGGGAGCCCCGGCCGATAATTGCAGAATCCAAATAGGGGGGGGGGCAAGCGAGTTTTGGACAACAGAACCCATGCCGGTTATGTGTTCAAGGCAGATATAAGACACTATTTCGAAACTGTTGACCATCAAATCCTGCTTAAGCTAATACGAAAAAGAATCGAAGATAAGAAAACAATGTGGTTGATAGAAACAATTCTGAAAAATCATACGACAAGGATTCCCGGGAAGGGAATGCCATTGGGCAACTTAACTTCCCAGTTCTTTGCGAACCTATACCTGAATGAGCTTGATTATTTTGTAAAACATAAGCTTAAAGCAAAATATTACATTCGCTATGTTGATGATTTTGTAATCCTCCATAAGAATAAGAGACTGTTGAAAAACTGGAAGAAAAAGATAAACAATTTTTTGAAGGAGAAACTGAAACTCGGTTTACATCCTGAAAAATCCAAAATATTTCCTTTGAAAAGAGGGATAACACTTCTCGGTTTCAGGATTTTTTCAAAGCATAGGCTGTTGAAGAAAAGCAATGCGAGAAGAATATGGAAGCGCCTTGGCAAGTTCAAGCAAAAATACCAATCCGGAAACATAGAAAAAGAAAAAATCTCCCAAAGCCTGGATGGCTGGATTGCATACGCGGAATTCGCCAATACCTACAATCTGCGCATGAAGGTTGCATTTGCTTTTGCTGAAGCTTTCAATACGGAAGGAATAGCAAAATAATCCGTTGTTTTCGCATTCTGGAGTGCTCCGTTTTAACCATTTCCCCCCCTCACAATTTCTTGAAGGCGACTACCCCATGCTGGCTCTTTGCAAAGCGGTAGCCCCTCCTAATTAGCGCCTTCTCGGTCTTGTTGCCCCTCTGCATCATCGCTTCGGAGAGGTTTTCGTCATTAGGCCTGATTGAGGAAGTGATTGCGACCGCGTATTCTTTTCCGAGCTCCCTTCCCTCTTCTTCGCGCTTCTCAATTAACAGCTCCCTTATCCCCCTCCCCTCATAAGCAAGAAGTATGGCATCATCTTCCAAGAACACCGCATTTCCCTCCCCTTCCTCAAAATCCAGGGTGTCTGGGTTGAAGCGCACTTCCCATGAGAGCCCGACCGAAACGAGTATCCTGTCCACGAACGCCCCATAGCTCATTCCCTTCGAAACCACTCCCGAAATCTCCTCATCGGTTACGCTAAATAGGCACTTGCGCATCACTTTCGCGGCCTCTTCCACGTCCGATTCGTGCAGCTTCTTTATCTCCACTTCCTCGATTTCGGTTGGCGCGCGGAATTTCTTTGCCGGCTCGGCTTTCTTCACTTCCGAATCGATTATCTCGCTCTTGAATTTGCTTTTCATCCGAACCTCACCCCGCAAACCGGGCACTGCATCATGTAAACGTCCATCTTGTATCCGCACCTTGGGCACCGATACTGGGTTTTCTTTGCAGCGCGTATTTCGGATTCGAAATCGTATTTGCACTCAACGCAGATTTTTGCATCCAGCTCGTTTAGAGCCTTGCATTTTGGGCATTTCTTGCGGAACATGCTCTTTATGCGCACTCCGCATTCGTAGCAGCGCTCCATGTCAAGCGTCACTTTCGCGCCGCAGTTTGGGCACTTGAATTCCTTTGAGGCAAGGGTTTTTTTCTCCCCGCCTCCAAAAGCGCCCTTCAATACATCCATAATGCCCATCTGCACAACTCTCCAAAACTGCCTGCTTACTGGTTTCTTCCGTAGAATGCTTTTTATATTTTGTCTTCTTATTGGATTACATGCGTGTGGCCAGGATGGAGAGGGCATTGTTGCTATTCCTGCTCATTTGCGTTTCCTCCTCCTTCGCAGCAGATATCGTCTTGCCCGAACTCGGCCTCCCCATGCTCTTCCTAGTCGCCCTCATAGTTTCTATGGGAATCGGGGGCGCATACATGGCAGGCTCGTTTTTGCAGAGCCCCCAGATTTCCGCCTGGTCACGGCAGCAGGTGCGCGAGCTTTTGGCAGGATTCATAATAGTGGTCCTGATTTGGGGCGTGGCGATGGGAACCGACAGCCTCGTAGGAGCAATCTTCCTAAATGGCGGAGGAGGCTTCGCCTCGGTCGGCGGAGCCGCACTTGACGGCCACATAGAATACATGGAAGGGCTCTACCTCCAGGTTTGCGATGCATACCAGGCTGTGGGGATGTTCCAGGGCTTTGGGTATTTTGCAAGCCTTGGGGGATTCTGGTTCTATTTCGGCGCAGGAGGCTCGCCCTTTTTCGGGGTAAACGGCCTATTGGGCCCCCTCTCAACGGCAGCAAGCAACCTCACAGTCCAGATACTCTCATTTAGGCTAATTAGGCTATTTACCTACTACATAGACGGGGTAATCCCCACCTTCCTCCTCCCAATCGCCCTCGCATTCCGCATGGTGCCATTTACCCAGAGGGCGGGAAACACCCTAATTGCAATCTGCCTTGGCGCGATGTTCATGCTTCCCCTATCCCTCATTTTCGTAAACGAGTTTGGAAAGGCCGTAGACTGGAAGTATGACGATGCGCTCGATGCCAATTTCAAGTTCGAGAACATGGGAGCGGATAACGGGATGGTCGATTTCATAATGAACTTCACCGAGGTCATGTGCAAGAACGCGGTAATCCGCAACCTGCTGAGCTTAGGCGAATTCATATGGGCGGCAATATTTGCCGCTGTGATGTCCATCCCCTGCCTCGCAGGATACGGCGCGTGCTTCGTTTCGTATTTCATGCTCTTTTGGCTGGAACTCTGGCCGAACATAGTCACGATTATACAGGTGATAATAGGCGCCCTGGTGCTTGCGGCATTCGCAATAGATGCTGCCACCCTCGCAGGGGGAGGGGGCGGGATTGCGGGAATGGACAGGATTGCCACCTTGCTGATACCGGCAGTAACTGAAGCCACGGGATTCTCAATTGTTTCGTTCATGATAATAGCCCTCATAACCTTTACGGGCACAAAGGCGATATCCACCGCCCTCGGAGGCGAGTACGTCCTATACGGCGTTTCGAGGTTTGTGTAGATGAGGAGGCTGCTGTTGCTGCTGGTGCTCTTTTCCGTTGCCCACCCGACAGTAGGCAGCTGCAACTTCTCCCCAGAAGACGCTGCCGCCCAGCAGTCGCTTGATACCGCATTCACTTTTGTTTCAATAGCAATGGGGATTGCAATCGTTTCGGTTTCGCTATCCTACATGGTAGGCAAGCTCACATCCAACCCGCAGCTGCTCCTATTTAGCAAGGACGAGATGGCACACCTCATAATAACGCTCCTCCTCCTAAGCTCGGTAATTGCGATATTCGAGGGAAGCTGCGTCCTCATGGACAACTTCCTTGATATCCAGGGAGGAATCTCCGCTGCAAAGGGCCACATGTACAACCTCCAGCTTGAAGGGAAGGTGATTGTGCGCAGCCTGCTAAAAGAATCGGTGGAGGAGAAATTCGAGGCGGCATGGGTTGCAGGCTACATGCTCCCGATTGTCGGGGGAGAAACCGCGTTCATACGCTCATACCACACCGCCAATGCAAGGCAATACGAAATCCTCGCCGACATGGTCACAGTCGGGTACGTATCTGCGGGGGTGCAGCACTATGCCCTTCATTTCATTGAAAGCTTCGTATTCCCGATAATGCTGCCCTTTGGGCTAGTTCTGCGCGCACTTCCATTTGTGCGCGAAGCGGGCAACACGATTATCGCCCTCTGCTTTGCGCTATTGATAATATTCCCCTTCGCATACGGCGTCAATGCCTCCGCAAACGACGTTGAAAAGAATTTCTGCGACCTCGATGAGGAGAGGGTGATGGGCGACTGCACAACCACCCTGGGCTGGGGAAGGATTTCCTCTTATCTCTTCCAGACGGTGTTCCTGCCGAATCTTGCAATGGTGGTGCTCGTTTCCGGGGCAACTGCGATGGTGAAGGCTTCGAAGGTGATTTCATGAAGAAGCTCCACCTATTTGCATTCCTGGCCGCATTGCTCCTCTTATATGGATGCACGGACACGGCACAGTCCGAATACGTCGTGGATGTGGATGGGGGAGGCGACATCGACCAGTACGGGGATTACGACCCAGGAAGCGGCTCGATAATTGGCGCAATAGTCGATGAATGGAGGGTATTCTCGGTAATTTTCATGCTCATTTCAATAGGCCTGATTGCATTAGCCTATCCGGTCTCAAGCGCGCTCGACCTAAAAGACCTTCGCGCCTGGGCGGACGTTGAGATGGGCGAGGCGTATTCAACTGCCCTCATAATCGCATTCGTAATAGGCGCACTCGTATTCGTGGAATTGACAACCCATGCAATCACTGCCGCAATGCCCGAATTCAGCTGCGAAGGCTCCCGCTTTTGCCCGGTGACTGTTGCCGAGCAGTATCTCCAGGAATACCTGGACAAGACCATGCCCCTCTACAACGATTTGCTCCAGCAGTCAATCCAATACGGGAAAGCGGCAACCCTGTCCCTGATTGCCGGAACCAACTACATGTACCTTGGCTACCTTTCAGTGACCATGAAGCCGATTCCCTTCTTCCTCATAAAAGCTACATCCGCAACGCAGGAACTGCAATTTTTGATGGGGATGCGCGATGCACTATTGTTCCAGCAGTTCCTCCTAAACCACGTTTCATCCACGCTCGCCCCAATGGCGCTTCTTTTGGGAATAATCTTCCGCTCCTTTTTTATTACCCGCAAGCTGGGAGGGCTCTTAATGTCCTTTGGGATATGCTTCATGCTCGTTTTCCCCGCAACCTACGCGCTTGCGATGTACACCCTCCACACGACTATCTACGGCTCATCGGTTACAGGCGGCGAAGTCACCAACGAGCACTGCACAGCAAGCTGCAGGGAGCTTCCGCCCGTAGCATACATCCCCGGAGTGGATGAGGGGCTTACCCGCAGCGAAATAATGGAGCTCTTCCCCCAGGAGGATTTGGAGAGCGATGATGCATATGCACAGCGCATAAGGGAGTTCATAAGCGGAGAAGAATGCACTATAGTGGAGTTTCCCCTGGGCCCGGGAATAGACCCGCTCCTAGTGGAGGTGTGCGACAAGATACCGTATTGGGACACGGGGGACGGGGAGCGCATTTACAGCTGCGGCTACTTCAACGACGAATGCCCGCAGCTGTGCAGGGCGCTGCCGTATCCAAACCAGAACATGGACTGCGCTTCAAGGGACACAGAATACTTCTGCACCGAACATGTCCCAGAGCAGTGCATCCTGATAAGGTACGTTGATTTTGGCGACCCCAACCTCCAGGGAATGAGTGAAGAGGACATATCCTCCTGCCCCGAAGAATGCAGGCCCCTAATCGGCCTCAAAAAAGAAGGGTGCGACGTTGGATACGGATTCATACTAGAAGAGGGCATGAGTGCAGGAGATATAGAAGACCTAATGGAAGCAGACGGCTATGCATACAAGGACGGGGTAAAGACCCCAAGCGATTATTACATTTCATACGGGAATGGGGAATACCGCAAGAACCGCGGCCCAGACAGCAACGCAAAGAGTTTCCTCCGCGCAATAGGATATGAGGAGCTAGAATACGGCAAGATGGTAATCTGGGACGAAGGCTGCCCAAACCATTGCCGCTGGATTTCCTCAAGCGGGAACCTGATGGGCCCAGGCTGCGAGGAGATGTGCAAGGAAGAATACTTCCCAGATGACCCGCAGGAAATCTGGGATGCGGCGATGTCTTCTAGCACCCAAAGCCAGATAGAAGCGGCGCAGGAGAGCTGCGTAATGATAATACCCGATACGGTCTTCAACAGCCCGCATTGCTCCTCCTGCAGCTACCTCCTCGACCCAGGGTTTGCGGCATACCCGGCTGTGCACCAGTCCTGCGAGGAACTCTGCGGCTCGCCCAAGAGCGCAACTGCGGACAACGGAATGGAGAGCGAGATTGCGGAGATGAACTCGGTTGCATCGGTAACCTTCCCGGCGCTGATACTCCCGATGCTGAACCTGGTCATAACGTTTATAGCAATACGCACGCTCTCTCCGATACTAGGAGGCGACATTGACCTTCCGGGGATGATGGGGATGATACGATGAGGAAGGAACTGCTGATTTTCATAGTGCTTTTCTCCCTTTCCTTTGCCTCACCTGGGGCAGCGGAGCTTGAGTGGCACAGTTTTGCCTTCATAGCCGCAATTTCCGCTCTCGGAGTGCTGGCGATACTCTACATGATAAGCTACCTGGTCGATTCTCCCGAAATGCGCATGCTCTCAAGGCAGGAAGTCTACCAGGTTGGCATAACCATGCTGATAATAGTCTTTTTCATCTCCTTTGAGGCGTACGTTTATGCATACATGGGCGGGCTCCTCGCAGAATCATTTGGGGGCGAAGACGCCTCCCACATAGATTACGCAATGGGCATCCTCACAGAAAACGCGGATGAGCAATGGGGAATGATAAAAGAGCTAACAGAATACTTTACAATGGCGCTTGGTAGCATGGCGTCTTCTTCTGCAACTTGCAGCATAATGGGGACAAGCCTCACATACCCAGGCTGCATAGGAATCCAGGTTCCCTTCTCTTCCCTGGTCTTTGCCACCAACACCCTGGTTACCGCGATGCTCACTTCAAATTCCCAGATTGCACTCCTAAATCTCGCAGAGGATTTCTTCTTCCCGGTAATGCTTCCTTTGGGGCTTTTCCTTCGCTGCTTCCAGTTCTCAAGGGGCGCAGGCGGCCTCCTAATAGGGATTTCCGCCGCATTCTATTTCGTTTTCCCGATTTCGATAATCCTTACCCAGGGTATGCTCAACACCGCGGAGATAGATGCGGGAATAAGCGAGCCCAGCATCCCGCACCCGCAATTTCTGAGCGAGGATTTCGCAAACGACTTTTCGGGCTTTGAAGTTGCAGCCGACTGCAATCCATTGGACATGGACCAGAATGCCGCTAGGAAGCAGGGAAAGAGGTTAACAGGAGACAACGGGGACAACCTGGTGGACCCCTTATTGTTCTACATTTTCATAGGCGGGTTGTTCAACACGATGCTCAACCTCATGATAACGCTCTCAGCAGCGCGCGCACTATCCAAGGTGTTTGGGGCCGAAGTGGACATATCGGCACTTGCGAGGATTGCATAATCATGGAACTTGACAGTGGACTAATTTACTCTTTTGCTATAATCTCCTCGATTGTGGCTTCGGGGCTAATAGCAATAGCCTACGCACTAGGCCAGCTGCTGCAGAACCCCCGCTTCAGCGTGTGGGCAAAGACCGAATTGTTCCAGGTCGCAATAAGCATCTCGCTTGTTTTCATAGCATTGTTCCTAGTAGGGTTAGTCGGGCTCGACCCGGATTCTGAATTCACGGTTTCAGCAGGATGGATAGACACGCTCTCAGGAGGCAGCATAGAAGACGTCTATTCGCGCCCGCAGATTGAAACGGAATTCAGCGTGTTCGAGACCAGCGAAGCGTATTTGCAGAACCTCGCGTTCTTCTCCCACCGCGCAGTCCGCGGCTCGCGCACGATGATGGGAGTTACAGATGAATTCTCCAAATACATGCGCACCCCCTGCACCCCTCCCCTATTTGGGTGCATGCTAGGAGTAAACGGGGTGAATGCGCGCCCATTAAGCGGCGCAACCGCCCTCATGCAGGCATCCAACCTTCTGCTCTACACCTCCTCTGCGGCCTACCTTACCGTGCTTGCGCAAATCTTCCTATTAAGGTTCATCGCCCTCGATTCGGGCGGCCTCTTAGCAATATACATGCCCCTTGCAATAGTGCTGCGCTCCCTTCCCTTCATGCGGCAGTTCGGGGGAGCCCTCCTTGCAATCTGCATCACGCTGTTTTTGGTCTATCCCTCGCTCCTCTTTGTCGAATCCACGTTCTGGAATCCCTATACGTGGATTGAGGATGAGGCATGGGATTCGGTTGACACGTTTGTAGATGACCTGGACAATACCAAGCACGCAGGCAAATACGGAGACCTCTTCTATAGGGGCACCGCAAGCGACGGCGCAATCACAATGGGGGAGTCATATTCCCTATTCGAGTACATAAGCAGGCTCGTTTCATTTTCGTTTATTAGCGCATCATTCCTGTTTACTTTCAACATACTCGCAGTCTCGGCATCCGCGTCTTTCTTTGCCCGGATGCTTGGGACGGAAGTCGACCTTAGCAGGCTGATGCAGATAGTCTGAGCAAAACAGTTACGGTGGAAAAAATGGAAAAGAAAAAGGCGGAAAAAACGCGGGAAAAAAGGCCCGGATTCGGGCTCCCAATAACCCTGCTGGCCATCCTCTTAGTGCTCGGGATAGGCTCCATGTTCTCCGAAACCGGGGAGGAGCAGCTGGAAAAAGGGGACTTCCTCCCTTACTGGCAGGCAACCTGGCTGCCAATGTGCGTTTTGGCAATAGCAATCTCCTGGTCGCTCCATGGCCTAGTTTACGGGGTAGGCCATGCGCTCAATTCCGAGCCGATAAAAAGGTACGCCTTCTCAGAACTCCTCCAGACTGCCGCAACTGCGGTAATAGTGATAGCCCTTACCGGAATCTTAGTCCAGGCATTTGATTTCGTAGGCTCAATAGGCGCAATAAGCTGCGGCGAAGAGCAGATAAGCGCCCCGATAGAAGCGGACATGTGCAGGACCGACGAGTTTAGGCAGGAACTAGTCGAAAAGAAGAAATACGCCTTCGATGCGGACAAGGGCCCGGAAATTCTCTACTCAACGCGCATTAGCATATTTTCTGTTCCCGTTTTCGTTGGCTCGTGGATAAAGAGCGTGCACAAGGAAGTGGAAACTTACCACAGCATAGCTTATATCTGCACCAACCTGCTAATCGGGCTTAGCGCCAAAATGTTCATATTGCAATACATACGCGAAAACATGCTGACTGTGTTCCTGCCCATAGGCATAATACTGCGCACCTTCCATTTCACAAGGGGGATAGGAGCGCTCTTTATTTCCCTTGCAATAGCCTTCTTCTTCATTTACCCTACAGTTGTATTCATGATGGATAGCAGCTTCATGGAGGCAAACGCGGGCCCCGCACTTCCCGAAATACTGACTACCGGGATGTGCAACATCCCGATTTTCGGGAGCTTTTCATTCGGCTCTGCCGCAATAGAGATGACCAGCTCCTCAGGGGCGGCATCCCAGATTGCGCTATCAAACAACCTTGCCTCCTTCATAGCCGACATACAGACCGAGCTCATCTACAGCAACATGGTGGGCTTCTCAATAGCGCTCACTTTCGTAAGGTTTGCAACGACCATCCTAGGAGGCGATGTCACTCCGTTTATGGGAATGGTGGGGAGGCTGGTATAGATGAAAAATTCCACTACGCTTTTGCTTGGATTGTCCGTTTTGTTCTTATTCCTGATGTTTGGGTGCGCAACGCCCAAATACCAATTCTGCTGCGCATACGAGCAGGCGTTCCCGGAGGACCCGGATGACGCAGTCTGCTGGGGATATGATGAAGAGGGCGTGGAGCAGGAGCTATCCGTAATGTTCTGCGATGAGGACGATTATGCCTGCACAATCCTAAATGATGATGGGGAGCAGGAGGAAATCCCGGTTTGCGCATACATGGAAACCGTTCCCTGCAACACGACCTGCGCAGGGGTTTTCTGCGGGCAGTTCTTCTTTGACCCGCGCCCCTCAATGGGCGTAATCCCGGACAACCAGTCGCACAACAAGAATTTCGAAGGCGACGAGGGGCAGAGCGCAGGAGAGATTGAAGACCCAGTAGGAATGTGGAATGCCCAATGCATAGTAGAGGAGATGACTCCCGCGTTCCTGCGCCAGGTGGAAAATTCCGACAACATAGTGCTCAACACCTTCCGCTTCGGAATCGGGGACACCTTCGAGGATTTCGAGGAGGCGCAATACTACTTCCCCCTTACCGACCAGGGCTGCTACATAAACCCCCAGGGCACAGTTGACCGCTACATAGTCTATGCGATACCCAATTCAGTAGGCTCCGGCTCGAGCCAGCTTTGCGACTACAGCACATACTTCCACACCTACGTCTGCACAGAAGACAATAGCATCCAGTCCCACTCCTATTTCGACTGCGCTTCAAGGTGTGCGCTCGACTATTACGGCTATGATGCCGAAATCGACCCGCTCAACCCATACCCTTCAAGGCGCCTGGGCTCCTCGCGCCCCACCGGAAACCCCTTTGCATACGCGCCAGGGGAACACTATGACTTCTACGAAGACAGTGACCCCAGGGAAGTCCCCTGCCCCGACTGCGAAGGCGGAACTGCTGCAGTCGGCACCATGATTACCGATGACGATGTCCGCTCAACAGTCAGGAGGGGCGGGCTGCCTGCCACCTCGGGAGACGCGGTGCTGCTTGACAGGTACGCAACTGGCACGGTGCTATACGGCGCAACTTTTGGATACGACAAGCTTTCGATGCATGAAGATGAGAACCTCTTTCTCCAGCTAAAAGAAGACAAGGACGGAACCCTGGTTCCCGGAGTCTCCGCAGCGGGCATCTCCACGGATTTTGCGGACTATTATGCCGCCAAATACGGAGAAGACGCGTCGCAATACCTTTATTTCGACTGGGAGGGCGAGAGCAGTTCGTGGGCGCGCACGGTATTCTTCACGCAGATAGAGGATTCGCATGCAATCTACCCCTGGCTCCTTGCCCACCATTCGGTTTACAATCGGCAGTTCGAAGACGGGCACTACCTCGCAGACGGCACGCACGAAGAGGGCGCGGAATTCGAGTGCCTCTCTTCTTCGGAATGCCTGTCTGGCTACTGCAATAATTTCGATTACAAGAGGGGGGTTTGCGTAGATGAGGATGGCAAAGACGTCCTCTGCGACTGCTGGAGCGAGAATGGCCAGGTAATGTGCATGGGAGCCGCTGCAGTGGACGTTCCCTCCTGGGACCGCGAAGAAGTGGACGTTGAGATGCCCTTTGTGCTCCCAGCCCTGGTCGATGACCGCCAGGCCAGCAACGGCCTTGTTAGCCTGCCTTCAGTGGGAAGGGTGCAGGTAATCACACTCACAGAAGACGGCGACCAGGACGGGGAGCCCATAGAGGAGATAGAAACCCCCATCCCCATGTTCTTCATGTACGTTGGGGGAATGGGCTTCCAATACGAGGACTTCGATGGCACATACAGGCTGTCCCCGGATTATGAGTACCGGGGATGGGGTGATGTCCCCCTCTACGATGATGGGGGAAGCCACGATGGGGACATCTCCCAGATTGACGTTTTCATGAGCCCGTGTGCCATGCTTCCCGAAGGCTCCCAGGGCTGGTGGAGCCTCACCTGGGGAGACGAGAGATACATGGAGTGCTGCAGCCGCTCGGGTACCCGCGAATGCTGCACCGCCGCAAACGGCTACGATTCGGACGACGATGACCACCACTGCGTGGAATATCCTTTTGCTTCGGACTCAAACTTCGTAACCGGCCCGACCGAAGGCACCTATGCAACCAGGTTCATGGAAAACTGCATGGACGGCTACGAAAAATACGTGCACCTCTGCTTCGGCGAAGATGCGCGCGGCCAGGTGGGGAACTGGTGGGGCTGGGACCTGGGCTCGGATACCGAGCTCGAGTCCGCCCTCAAATCAGGCAGCGATTATGATGGCTTCTGCGAATACCTAGCCAACATGCGCGATGAGAATGGCAATGAGGCAGACGGCTTTGTGAACTGCTACCTCTGGCAGAGCGGCGGGCACCTTCCCATGAGCACCACAGACGAGTGCGCAATGGAGGCGGAAACATTTATTGCAATCGAGCCGCGCTGGGTGGAGGATGCGGATGAGGGCACTGGAAGGTGGGCATTCGGAAAGTGCCTGCTTAATTCCCAGGGTGACGACCTGGAAGTAAAAGAATACGGGATGTGCGAATCCTGCGGCTTCCTCACAATGGCAAAGCAGCAGCTCTCTGCGCTCTCGGGAATGTATAACGACCCGGAAACGGGAGACTACTGGGAAGGAATGTTCGACGACCAGGATGATATGCACGGAAACACATACTGCCCCGACATTGCAATTAGCACGCCATATACTTACGATTCATTCCACTCACAATGGGTTCCCTCCGATGAGGGGGTTTATTCTGCCATGTTCTTCTATGGGCTAGAAGAGTTCGGAATGAACGGATACAACCAATACTTCTTTGGAAACAGCGTTTCCAGGGGCAACGACGATTTGGACAAATGCACCTACCCCAATGGATATACAGTGTTTGAATTCGACGGCCATGAGGGAAAGGCTCCCGGTGGGGACGAGCGGCAGAGGGGACTGCCCTATACATATCCAAACGCCTATTATGTAAACACGGAACTTGAGGAGATGATGAAGCGCAACATCCAGCCCGTCCTCTTCGCATCCGACTGGGGCTTGTGGGAAACAACTTCCGGTGACGAAAATCTGGACATAGAAAACGATTTCTCGGTGGTGCTCAAGCTCAACGGCGATGGAGAGATAGACTGGGCCACAAACGAGCTGATTGCGGATTTGTACCTCAACCGCAATTACTTGTTCATAGGGAACTCGGATACCGAACCGGGAGATGACCGGGTCATATATTCTACGGGAAGCTTCCTTGCAAACACCGTGATAAACGAGGGGGCGGTCATACTCGTGACATATCTGGGGGAGAGGGAGAATGAGAACGTGGATTGCTCAGAAGACGGCTGCGAAATCTTTCCGCGCTACAACCACGATGAGATAATCTACAGGGGGAGGGCAACCCGCCTCCTCTGCCCCAACTGCATGATTGCCGTAGGGGCAGGATACGATGGGGGCTACCAGAGCGGGCGCGATTACAGCACCGGCATCACATTCGGCTCCGGAGTCCACCCCTACGACCCCCTGAGTTCAACCTTGGGCGATGGATTCAACCTGGACAACCGCAGGGCGGAAATAACAGAGCTGTTCTCCGATGAGGACGTCCTCGATTTCGTAGATGCAATAGCCATCAACGTGCAGCTCTCTTCCAAAGACGATTATTGCGATATGGACTTTGATACCGAAGAAGAAAAGTTCGAATACGTACTAGGCGAACTGCAGGATTTGGGAAGCTGGTCGCTTGCAACTTACGGCAAGCCCCTCATAATAACCGACCTGAGGGTGGATTATGTGCAAAGCTCATCTGCGTGCTGGCAGGATGAAGTCGCAGGCAGGTTCATAGCCTACATGGGCGAGAATGCAAACAAGCTTGCAAAAGCGGGATACCTGGGAGTAATCTATGGAGCCTGGGACTCCTGGGGCCTGGGGGGAGTAAGGGACATAAACGATGCAAGCGTTGAGTACTACCGCGGGGACTTCTACGAAGGAGTGTTTGCAGCAGCAAGGAATTTCGCCGGCCACTCATTTACGGTCTATTATAGTGAAGCACAGGTAGGTGCAGCAGCCACCTGCCCGTGCACCCCCTGCACCGCGGCAGACAACCCTGCAATCTGCAACGGGCATTTCCAGGGCGACCCCACAATGCCGCAGTGCGTTGGCTACCAGGCCGGAATGAAATGGCCGGAAAACTGCGTAAGCGAGGACGTGTGCGTCTTCCCCGAAGAAGGCTCAGGCCTGGAAGTAGACTGCAAGGCAACCTACAACAACGGCACAGTCACCAGGATTACTTTTGACATGGATGACATAGTCCTGAGCCCGACTGCCTATCAGGATGTGATAGGCTCGATAGATTCCGCAGAGAAATACTGCTTCGTAGTAAGCGAGGATGAGGGAAACGCGGTAACCTATTTCGTAAACGACCAGAATTCCTTTGATTCAACGGCAGCCGTGTTCTCAATGGACGGGAACACGGAAACAGAGTGCGACCCCACAGAGAGCCTGCTCGAGCCTTTCTGCGGATACCTGCCGCCCGTAACCGACTACAAGCTTGAATGCGAGGTGCAGCCCTAGTGAAAAGGGAGCAAGTTTATAATATTCTACTGAGAGGTAATACACATGGACAGGGATGACTTATCCAAGTTCGGGGGAGTAATCATAGTCATCCTGATACTTCTCTTGCTAGGAGCAGCAGTCCTCTCCCAGCCCGGAGACGGCACCGATGGGGATGGAGGAATACCCACAGGGGGAACCCCGTGCACATCCGATGCAGACTGCCCCCCAGGCGAAATCTGTATTGAAGGCTTGTGCGGAGTCCCAGAAGACGAATGCACATCGGATTTCGACTGCCCATCGGGAATCTGCATAGACGGGGTTTGTGAAGACGAATGCGCATCGGATTTCGACTGCCCGCCCGGGGAAGAGTGCGTGGATGGGGCCTGCGTTGATGATGGCTCGTGCACATCGGATTTCGACTGCCCCGATGGAGTGTGCATAGGCGGGGTGTGCACAAGCGGATGCTCCGGCGATTTTGATTGCCCTCCCGGTGAAATCTGCGTTGACGGCTCATGCGAAGAAGAAGATGGGGGGGATGATGACACTATTTATTGCCCGGATGGCGAGTGCCCGGATGGGATGGAGTGCGTTGACGGAGTCTGCGTTGATGAAGGGCCCGAGTGCGAGGGAGATGAAGACTGCCCCGGGGGAATCTGCGTTGGCGGAGTGTGCGTGGGAACGCCTCCCGAGTGCACAGATGATGAGGACTGCCCCGCAGGAGAATGCATAGGAGGAGTGTGCACATCCACAGGCTCAATGGCCGGGGACGAAACTTTCTGCGAAGGATGCCCATCCGAAGATTCGCTGGCAACCAAGATGTTCCTCAATCCCGATATTCCCGACAAGCAGGTGTCCATGGTCGTTTTCGCAGAAGAGGGGACAAGCAGGCTGGTGCTTGAAGACGCAACCGTTTTCGCCCAGGTGATTGCAAACGATTTGAGCAGCATAGAAACCTGCAAGATGCTCACAAACGAGCTTGGGCAGGCAACATTCGATTATTCGGAAAAGCAGGTGTGCGCCGAAAAAGGCTGCATAATAAACCTCGTTTTCTGCTGCGCAAACATCGGCGATGCGTGCCTGCTCCCGGTTTGCCTGGGCGATGAGAGCATCACCAGCCACTATGACATCGACCCATGCGAACCTGCATCCGGCGCTTGGCCAACCCAGGCAAGGGTAGTAGGCGCAGTAGACGAAATGAGCCCGCTCTATCCTGCAATGGATGACATTTCCATTCCTCCTGAGCCCAAGCTCCTGGGCCTGGGATTCACTCTTGAATTGTGCTTCCCGGTCCTGGCAATTTTCGGCCTGCTTAGTGCGGCGATGTTTGCAAGCGGGAGGAACCCCTTCCAGATGTTCTCGCTCCACACGCCCCGCTTCAAGCGCGCAGCCCAGCGCGCAATCCGCGCGCGCGGATTCACAATCAATTTCAGCGCAATCGGAAGCTCAATTGCAAGTGCTGCCCAGGGCCATGGAGGCAAGAAAAGCAACCGGCCCCGCGGCTTAAAGGCAAGGATGAAGGGCGCAGGCAAGGCCCTAAAGAACATAGGGAAAGTGAGGCAGGCGGTAAAGCGTGCACGCGCGGGCAAGGGATTCACGGGCGCGCAGGTGCAGAAAGCCAAGGGCGCAGGCGGTGCTGGAGCCGGAGGCCCAGAAGGCGGGGAAGGCGGACGGGGAATCGCGGAATCGGCAGAGCGCGGAGGCGTAACAGGGGACCAGATGCTAGCAGCAGAGGAAGCGGGATACACCCTGCAATGGATGGCCAAGAGCGGAGTGGGAACTTCCGCTGGGATGACTGCGAAAGCGGGCTTTGCCGCAATAGGCAGCGCATTCCTTACCAAACTGCTAGGAAGATATGCATTTACAAGCTGGATAGTCTATGGCTCAAGCCGCGAAGGCGGCTTCAAAGGCCTGCGCAGGACGATAGACGAAGCCCTCGCTGCAAGCGCGGCGCCAAGGGTGGTTGCAAACTGCTCGACTGCCCTAAACAGCATAGGCTGGACTGAAGCCGCAAGCGAAGACGGCAAGAGTATTACCGCAAGCTACACCAACGAGAAAGGAGAGAGGATAACCCGCACTTTCGACAACGATGAGGCCGGACAGTCCGCCCTCATAAAGCTCCGCGGCGAAATCCTCATGCCCACCCTGATAATAATGAACCACGCTGCAGCCCTGGCCAAGAGCGTCCTTGCAGGCCCGGGAAGCGACATGGCCCATGCGATGGACGAGACGCTAAAGGCAGGGGCAGAAGAGATGGAAGTCGAGGTTTCAGGAGGGAAGAAAAAGGAAACCGCCAAAGCCGACCTCGATGACATGCGTGCGCAGGGCAAAAAGAAGTATTCTGACAAATACGAGCCTTATGCGACAGCCCTCCTCCCCACAGAAGCGGAGGCACAAGCGGATGCAACGGTACTAGAGAAGAATGCAAAACTCGTAAAATACGTAGATTCTTTTGAGAAGCAGGCAAGCAGGCTGGGCACCCCGTCTGCTGCCAAGAAGAACGAGGTAATGAACAAGGTCGCACTCGGCCGCGCAGCCGCCGTGCTCGAAAAAGCGGAAGCCCAATACGGGGCGAAGTTCGTTGCAAACGACCCAACGCTCTCCAGGCTGGCCGTATCCCTTGGGAATGCGAGCGAGGCATCTGCGAGCAACGCAAAGCCTGGCGCGCAGGCCAATTCGATGATTGAGTTCCGCAATTATTCGCGCGCCCTCACAGGCTCAATAGCAGTTGAAGGGGGGAACACGCACCTTCTTGCCGCCCAGTCGCGCGCCCTTGCGGACTCGGTTGGCCAGGCAGGGCAGGCAGGGGCCGCGCCTTCGCGCACCGACCTCATGGTTGCAGCGGCAATATTGAACAAGGCCGAAGCGAAAATGGGAGCGCGCGACACCCTGGGAAACACCGACCTTGCCAGTATGTCTTCTTCAGTCCTGGAGGGCGCAAAACTCTACGGGCAGAATGCGCCCGAAGGGCAGAAGGCGGAAGCGCTCAACACGCAGATTTACCTTGCATCTTCAGTTGCTTCTGTGGCAATGAACGCATCCGCGGACTTTGGGGCAGGGGAAACCGTGAATGCGGGCATTGCGCAGGGCCGCATAGCAAGAATGCGCGATGAGGCAATAAGCATGATTGCAGGCGCATACAAGGCGGCAGACGATTACCTTGCAAAGAATGCGCCTGCTGACATACGCATGGCAGACGAGTCCCAGAAGGCCCTTGCCAACACCATGGCGCGCTTTGAAGGTGCGGGCGACCCCACCCAGTACATGAGCGCTTCGGAGGTCTATTCCGCAACCGATTCAAAGATACTAAACCAGGCGCGCGCACTTGCCAAATACGGGCTCGATGATGATGGCTCCAAGAACTACGAAATCCAGAACAAGGGCTATCTTTCCCAGGCTGCCTCCGAGGTTTACGCAGAGGAGAAGAAAGACTACATTTCGAAAGTGATGGCGGAGAATTATGAAGAGGGCTATAAACTAGAAGACCTCTCGGCTGCAGAGCGCGCAAGCGTAGATGCGCAGGCAAGCAACATGCTGGTTCGCGACCTTGCAACCGGGGAATTCAAGCCCAGCGAATCAACTGCAGCCCTTGAAAAGCAGCAGCGCGGCGAAACCTTCGTTGAAAGGTTCAAGAACTGGGAGCCTGGGAAGCAGGACGAGGAGCGCTTCAACAAGGTGCAGGCGCGCGCAGCCCAGATGCTCGATAATGACATTTACACAAACCCCGGCCAGTACCTCGATACGATAGGCTCCGCAGGCAGCACCCCAGAGCAGCGCGCAGAGGCAGTGGGCAAGCTGGCGGATTATACCCAGCAGCTCTACAAGGATTCGCAGGTGCCGGAAGCCGGAGCTGGCGGGCTTCCCAAGCCCTCTGAACTTGAGCAGCAGGTAATACAAAGCCAATTGATGCAGGGGCAGGCGCCCAACCCAGCTACAGTAGACCTTGGGGTTACGATGCAATACATGGGAATATCCTCCAGCCTTGCTTCCGCGGAGAATCCCACTCCCAAGATGGCGGATGCGCAAGCCGCAGCCGATTACATGGCAAAGAATTATGGGGACATAAGCTCCCAGGCCAGGAACGAGGCGGAAAACGTGCGCCTCCAGCTAGGCGACATGAGCCCAGGGGACCCGCAGCATGCAAGGGAGCAGGTTTCAGGCAGGATTTCCGAACTTGAGGGCAAGGCTTACCGGTTTATGGGCTCATCATCTGGCTTCAATGCAACCGATGACCCCCTGCTAATAAGCGCGGGATACGGGGTTTCAAAAAGCGAAATAAAGCGCGAGGACACAATAGGCGCGGAGAAGTATGCGGACCTAAACCCCGGAACCTACGAGTCCCACAAGGAGAGGGTAGAAGACTATACCCACGCGCAGATGCGCAAATCCTATGATGAGAGGATGGCAAAAGAAGGGGAAGCCGGAGACGCGGGAAGGGGGGACCGGGTAAGGCGGCTCGGTGAGCTTGCGAGGGGGCTTGGGGGAAAAAAGAATGAGTGAAGGTGAGGCTCCATGAAGAAGACCACCCGCCCGTTCTTGAGGCTAAAGCATCATCTTACTTCCGAGAACCTCTGGCTCTACATATTATCCATAATACGCAAGGACAAGGAAGCCTATGCGTATGCCCTCCCTGAAGAGATGGAGCGCCGCTTCGGCTTCAAGTGCAGCAGGGTAATGGTCTACATAGTGCTGCACATGCTAGAATTCCACCACATGATTTCCCCAATTGAACGGGGCCGCAGGAAATACTACAAGCTCACAAAAGAGGGCGAGGCAACCCTGGATTCTGCAAAGGAATACCTCTCGATGCTCTCCTCATCCCTATGAATCCCTTTTTTCCCGCCCCCCATGCCGCAAATCCATCTTCCCGCATCCGCTTCCCTTTTTCCAATGCTCCCTTCCCGCTTCCGTTTTGGAGGGGTGCCCATTATAAAGCTTTTTTGCATATCCGATTTATGTCCAAGGCATACTTTGCGCTTTTGGTTTTAGGGCTGCTCTTCTTAGCCGGCTGCCCCGTAGAAGAATACGTGGAGCCCGGCGCAATAGCGGTCTGGCAGCAGCAGGAGGGAAATGACTGGGAAATCCGCTACTCCCTCTGGAACGATGTTCTCTCCAAGTGGTACACCCCTTCGGGCTCTCCCACTGCACTTATTGCGCAGCTTCCCGGGGCAGACCACGACCCCTACGTTGATTCTGATGGCGTGAGCACCGCGCTCTCCGTCTGGAACCACGAGGGAACGATATACTTTTCCAAATGGAAGGGATACTCGTGGAGTTCCCCCTCCGCAATAGCCGAAACCGGGGGCACCGATTCCGACCCCGCAGTGGCGCTTGGGGATTCGGGTGCCCTCGCAGTATGAGTGCACGGAAAGGGAAGCTCCGCAACCCTCTATTATTCGGAATATGATGGAATCTCCTGGAGCAAGCCCTCCGCAATAGAAGAGGGGCGCAAAGGAGCCTCCCTCCCGGAACTCGCCTTTAGCCCCACTACCGGGATATTCTTCCTAATCTGGAGCGAACAAACTGCAAGCGGGGTGCGCGCAATGGCCTCTGGCTTCTCAAGCGGAGTCTGGGCGCCCGCAGTTGAAATCCCCTCGCAGAAAGAGGATGCGGTTTTTGACACCTCCGCCCCAACAAATTCGCGCATGGGCCTTGGAGTTGCCTTTGCGGCAAGGGAAGCGGTAGCGGTATGGGAAACTACAAAAGGAAGCCTCTACTCCTCCATCTGGACTCCATCCGGGTGGAGCGATGCGGCAAGATACTCGGAAGACTCAATGCCCGATGCGGAATACGAAGCGGGCGGAGTCCCCTATTCGGTTTTCATAAACGGGACCAACCTGTACTGGAGCAGGGACCTTTATTTCGGAGCCCACTCCGAACCCGTCCCGGGAACGGGCAGCGACCTTCGCCCCGCCCTCACGTTCATTGGGGATGGGACAATAGGTTTAACCGTTTTCCGCACTGATGCTGTTGCATCAGGGGAGATATACTTTAGCAGGTGGGATGGCTCAATGTGGAGCCCGGTTTCCCCAATTGACCCTGCGACAATCCCCGGAGCGGACAGGAACCCGGACGTTTCCCCATTGGAAAAAGCGGGAACCTACTGGGATTTCTATTTCGATTACTGCGGTGACGGAGTCCTGCAATGGCCAAACGTATGGGGCCAGTTTGAAGAGTGCGAAGTGGGGATTGCGTGCGCAAACCCCAATGAGTGGTGCGACGTTCCCGACTGCCTCTGCTACCGCCACCAGACTCCGGATGACAACCTTACCAACGGCACTTTCTGCGGAGACGGGGCAATCCAGCGCCCCAATTCCCTAGGCGGGATGGAAGAATGCGAAGCCGGGATTCCCTGCGCAAACCCCAATGATGCCTGCAACATGGCAACCTGCGCTTGCATTCCTTCGGAAACCGGGGCTACGCACAATGTCTGCTCAAATGGAGCGTGCATATCCTCGCCCGGAGCGGGAGCGAATGAATGCGTAGTGGATTCAGATTGCACAGAAGAAGAGCCAACCGGGCTCTGCGGAAACGGGCAGATAAATGCCGGCGAAGAATGCGACATAGGGGGAGCGCTCATTTCCGGGGTGCAGTATGGTGCAGCACCGGATACCTGTGCAATGGGAACTTCATGCTGGGAAGACTGCAAGTGCCACAAGGGGGTGGTTACTCCCCGCTGCGGAGACGGATACATCTCAGGGCCCAAGCAAGGCGCAAACGAGGAGTGCGATGTAGGCGGGCGCCTAGGCTCCAAGGTGCTTCCGGATACATGCCCCTGGCCAACCCACTGCTCTTATATCTGCAGGTGCGAGGAAGAGGAGGTTGATGACGGCCTCCACTTTGAGTGCGTTGAGGGCAAATGCATGGCCCTAGACGGAGAAGGGGACAACGATTGCATATACGATTCGCAATGCTGGCACTACGAATGCCAGGGCGAAGAGTGCGTGCAGGTCCTCTTCCCAGGAAGCGACATGTGCATTTTCAGCGAGGACTGCCTGGAGACCCACAGCGAATGCATAAACGAAGAATGCGTGGAAGTGCAGGGGCTTGGGGACGATGAATGCTCCTTTGATTCCGACTGCATAGAATACCACCTTGAATGCGTGGATGAAGAATGCGTGGAAGTAGAAGGCGCAGGCCAGGACGGGTGCCTCTTTGATTCCGATTGCATAGAGGAAGCGGAAACCTACTGTGGAGACGATATCATCCAGCAGGAGAACGGGGAAGAGTGCGAGGATGATTCCGACTGCCACGGGGATGAAGTGTGCAGCAAGTGCACGTGCATCGCTCCCCCTGATTTGGACTGCGGTTACATCTGCGGCCAGACGCAGGGTGCGGAACTAATTGCATCCGGTCTTATCAGCGGGAGCGCTTGCGAACAAGCTGTTGACTACGCTGAAGTCGATTGTAAACTCACTTGCGTATACTCCTGGTTCTACAAGGCGGAGAATGTTGCGGGCTATGATAGCTGCTGCTGCGGGATGGTAAAACGCTTCGACTGCACAGACTGCCCAGGGCAGAACCCGCAGTGCCCTGGAGAAGAAAAATGCAATGCAAACGCCCCACGCTGGTGGTCCCCGAATTAGTTTTCTGGGCCACGCAACCTTCTTTTCTTCCTTTTTCCTTTTCCCCTCTTTTTCCCGTTTTGTTTTCTCCCTTCCACTTCCCATTTTTCCTTGTTCCCCACACTTCCCTATCCCGTTTCCCCCGTTTGCGCACCATCCACCCATGCAATTATAAACCTCCCGCCCCATTAGCCCAAATATGAAGAGCGCATTCCTCATATTTCTTGCATTCGGGATATTGTTCATGGCCGGCTGCCCTTCAAATGATTCCGGGCAGGGGCAGGGCGGAACCTACTGTGGAGACGGCATAATCCAAAGCCCGAACGACGATGGGGAATACGAGGAATGCGAGCAGGGAGTCCTGTGCCCGGGGCTAGGAGAATCCTGCGCAGAAGACTGCGCCTGCATCAGCGTAGAGCCGGAGGAGGAAGAGGATGAAACCCACCTAGGATGCGTTGCGGGCTCCTGCATAATAATCCACTCCCAGGGGGAGAATGAGTGCCTCATGGATTCGGATTGCGCGCAGGAAGCCTACTGCGGAGACGGGATAGTCCAGCCAGAACTGGGAGAAGAGTGCGAGGACGATTCGGCCTGCGAAGAAGGGGAAGCCTGCGGTTCCTGCAGGTGCCTCACCCCGCCAACCCTAGACTGCGATGCAATCTGCGAAGCAACCGAAGGCGCAGAGGCAATCGCACAGGGGATTGCGAGCAGGGAAGAGTGCGGAGAACTAGTAGGGGAGCATTATGATTCTCCCTCATGCTACCTAAGCTGCACTTATTTCTGGCACTACCAGAAAGACAACGCCGCAGGGTGGGATAGCTGCTGCTGCGGGATGGTAAAAAGGTTTGCTTGCAGCGACTGCCCGGGAAGCAACCCGCAATGCCCGGATGCAACTTCCTGTTCCGTGGAAGCCCCCGAATGGGTGCGCCCGGCAGCCGATTAAATAATGCACTTAGTCTATGCGGAACCGAAGGATTGCCGCAACCCCGCCAAAGCCCCCCAGCTTGTGCCCCGCATCGCTCTGCGAAGAAAAGAAGAACACATGCGAACCCAGCTTTTCCCCCATCTGCGCTATTTCCTCCACCTTCTTGTTCTTGCGCAGCATCTCATCTAGTATGAGCAGCTTCTCAACGGCCTTGCATTCAATTGCGGAATAGACTTCGTCCACCCCGTATGCGCCAAGCCCATCATCCTTGTGCAGGTGCACCATGAATTCTTCAAGCAGCCTCTCTTCCTCTTCAAGGCGGGCTTCCCCTGCAACCTGCGCTATTACCCCCCGTTTGAGCAATTCAGTTACCCCGCTCTTTTCGCAGGTTGAGCAGTTCTCAAAACTTACCCTGCCCAATTCCTTGGGGTATTTTTCCTTCATGAATTCTTTTAGCCCGTCTTTTGCAAAGCCCGGGCCCGCTATTATGAATTTTTCCGGGTGCGCAGAAACGTAGGCTGCAACCTCCCCATAATACTGCCTGACTTTCTCATCGTAGCTGCCTTCTCTTTTGCTTCCCTTGCAGGAGAACTCCGGCCCATAAGACACCCCGTATCCTCGCAGGATTGCGCTTGTTGCATTGCACTCATCCATAACGATTATGCGGATTAAGGGGCGCCTGGATTCGGAAACCGCCTTCTCAATGCGTGAAACCTCGTAGTTCTTCCACTCCTTTATTATCTTGAGCTTGTCCCCCGCCTCAAAATCAAAAGTGTGGTAGCGCCCCCTCTGCACGAATTCTTCCGGGGAGCCGCTTATGATTTTGCCCCCCACCCTGAGCCTGTTTGCGGATTCTGCGAATTCCACGCTTTCTACCCCAAGGACAATCTTCACGGGCTTCTTCTCCTCCTTGCCGTCTGCGAATTTCACGCTGCGCAGTGTCCTTGATTCAACTTTGTCCCCATTGCGCAGCACGCGCTCTAGGTGCCAGAGGTCTTCTAGGGTTTCCACTAGGACCTTCATCTCGCCAAGCTTCCGGTCGAAGTGGGTTATGCGCATGCATTGTCCTTGGGGGAAACCCGCTTATAATCTTTATGGGCCTGCGCTGGTCGTAAACATCCTCCCAATATGCACCCTAAGGTCGTTCCAGACGAGCTTTACCGTAAGCTTTGCGTGCAGGAACTTGTCCTTCATCGTCCTTAGGCTATATAAGATGTCCCTGCGCGGCGCCACCGGCCTGAGCCTCCCATCTTCAAGCTCCAGGAAGGTTTCGGCTCCCGCAACCACGGAATCCCCGCGGAATGTCTTGCCATGCATCATCTCCACGAAGTCTTTTCCTTCCAGGGGCGAATCCCTGAGCTTATCCATTCCCGCCTCATCCAGCGTGAAAGCCGTCCTCCCGTATGCAAGGGGGCTAACAAGCCTCCAGTACCTCCTGGTTTTCCCGTATATGTGCAGGTCGTGGTCCATGTATAGGACCTTGCCGAACTTCTCCTCCATCCTCCTAGCGAATGCGTAGCTTACGCTGTTCTCGCGCATCTCCACATTGGGCTTCATCTGCTCTCCTATTCCCTTCTCTAGGATGTCGGTATCGTCCATTATCCCGCCTTCGGCGTTCGTCCGCTCCCCTACTAGCACGTCCACTTTCCTGCGGAAGTACGCTTCGGTCTGCCCGTTCTCGAAATGGAGGGGGTAGTCCTCCAGGGTGGGATTGAAGAGCCCCACCGCGTCCGCATGCACCTTGACGAAGGTCCAGATTGCCTTCCAGTTGTATTTTGGCTCATCGTTTTTATCGCGCTCATTTAGCAGGTTGAGCAGGCCGACTGGCAGCCTCCCTATTCCCACATTCAGGATGCATGAGGGGTGCGCAACCCCAAGCGCCATGTCCCCGTCATTGCGCATTTTCTTTGTGGCTTTTAGGACCTCCCGCATCCTCACATTCGGGGCAAGCCCGGGCATCACGCTGTGCTTGTTGTCCCTGATGAATTTCTCCCAGAACCAGGTTGCCACTTTGAGGTCCCTGAACCAAAAGTTCAGGTGCGGGCCGTTCTCCGAGCCCTCGTTGAAGGGCATGGTGAATTCCAAGGAAGGAATCTTCCTTATCCCCACTGCGTCTTCCCTTGCGCTTATGTCCTCTATTGCCTCTTTGTGTATCCAGTTGTGGTACCCCGTTGCATCTATGTCGTAGTGCCAGAGCATGAACTGGCGGATTACGTCCTTGCGCAGGGAAACCCCGTCGTCCCGGTTGCGCCCTATGTCCTCGTTTTCTCCCCAGTGCCCGTGCACCACCGCGAAGAACTTGCTTCGCGCCTTCCTCCCCTCAACGTCTTCTATCTCCCTTGTGGTGTTTTCCACCCAGGATTTGTTCGAAGACCGCCAGACGTTCCTCTTGCGCAGGATTTGCTTCCTGCGCAGCCTTCTCCCTTCATCCGCGTTTGTCGGCTCGGTAAAGAACGCCGTCGTCTTGAACGTGCCGAACTTCACAAACACGAAAAAATTGGATTCGCTGCAATCCCGCGCACGGTTCAACAAAATTTCGTTTTCATACGCAACCCCGGGTTCCAGCACTACGTCTGATATGCCCGCGGCCTCAAGCCGTGCCTTGACTTTTTCGGAGCCTACAACCGCGCCCCAGCCTTTAGCATGCATGGTTTTAGCAAGCGCAAGGGCATGCCCGAAGCTCCTCTCCTTGAACCTCCCAAACCTGCTCTCCCGGGCAGGCTCAGGAGCCTTAGGAGCTCCATCCTTGCGGTGCCGTACCTCTTGTTTGCACAAGCGGACCACCTCCCATACATATTATGCACGGAAAAGAGTTTAAAGGGACCAGATTGGGCGAATCATATATGCATATTTTCCGTCGTAAAATGAAGGTTTGTTTGGATTTGTGGGTTTTTTCGTCCACTTTGCATGGTTTTTCTCCGAAAACCCGTTTAGCCCATGAGCTTCCTGAGCATCTCCTTCTTCTCGGATTCGGGTATGCTCTCATCGTTCTTGAAGAAGGTGTCAAAGAAGTCTTTTAGCATCTCCTTTGTCTTTGAAGGGTTGATCTTGTAGGCCTCCACCATCTGCCCGTTTGCCTCTTCGTCCTTTAGGAACATGAGCGCTATTGAGAGCATGAAATGCGAGTCCGCGTCCTTGTTCATTTCCAGGGCCTTTTTGAGCTCCTCTGCGGCCTCCTCAAACTCGAATAGCCCAATGTGGGACATCCCCTTGGCCTTATGGTATTTCCCGGTTTTTTCAAGGTATAGCGCGCGCTCAAAGCACTCTAGGGCATAGTCCCCGTTCTTCTTGTACTGCGAAACCATCCCCATTAGGAACCATCCTTCGGGGTCGTCGCGGTTTTTGCGCAGGAGTTCCCTTGCCGTTGCGCGAACCTCCTCTACTTCCCCGTTCTCAAGCCGCCTTAGAACAGATTCCATTTTCCAATCTTCTCACTTTATGCTTTAAAAACTATCCCGCCCCTAAATCTCCCGGTGCGCAAGCCTCCCCCCGGAAAGCGCAGCCCTGTAGTCTAGTGGTCAAGGACGCGGGACTTTGGATCCTGCAACCCCGGTTCGAATCCGGGCAGGGCTATTTAGCGGGAAGGCCAAGCGCGCCGAATGCGCAATCCGGCGGCCTGGTGCCCGCAAAGGTTCACATCCTGCATCCTGGGCCATGGCAGCTTCTAGTTGCAGGATGGGCCGCGAAGCGGACCGCCGCAAGCGCCTAATTTTGCGGCAAGCCCACGTACCTGAGCGTGAACGGCTCTTCCGGCTGCCCCGCAGTATCCGCATAGAGCATATGGTCTATCTGGCTCTCAACGACCCAGGCGCCGTCCCCAACAACAACCACGTTTGTCGGGAAATCGAGTTCATCATCGATAACCTGCTTTGTCCCCGTGCTGCCATTGACGCTAATCATGGTCAGGCGGTTAGTGCCATACTCCGAAACGAGAATCGTATCCGGGCCGAGCGCAGCTATGCCATCGTAACCCATGTTCGAGAGATTGCCTTCGACAATAATCCGCTCTACTTCCCCGGCACTTCCGTCTTCGTTGATTGAAACACGGTAGATTCCATCGTTGTCCGTCCGCGACAAAAAGAGCGAAGAATTGCCATCCCAGTCAATCCCGTTTAGCGTCCATCCCTCCTGGTGGCCCTCTGAGAATGCGGGGTCATCGCTCCAGACCTCCAAGGCGCTGCCTCCCGCTTCCAGGCGGAATATGCTGTGGGTAAAGGAGCAGGTAATGTAGATGTTCCCATCCCCATCCATGGTAAGGTCATTGCCTATGGCCCCTTCGGGGAACTCGTACAATTCTACGAGCTCGCCCGTTTCCAGGTCAAAGGATTTTAACTGGGCCGGAATTGACATGAATCCCTGGTAGTCCCAGAATACTGCCCAGAGCAGGCCATTCTTTTCGTCTACTAAAAGGCCAAGCGCGGTTCGCCCCTCCGCTTCCGGGGGCACGAACGAAACGGATTTGCCAGAGCCGCTTGGGACTATGTCAATCTTTCCGCCCCACATGCTTCCCACATAGAGCGTGCCGTCTTCTCTGGCCGCAATCCCGTCTGGGAAGTAATTCTCCCCGCTCAATTCAATAATTGAAGGTAATTTGGGTTCCATTGCGGATTCCTCTTCGGGCTCAGCAAGCGAATCGTTTTCCCCGGATGATTCGAGGACCGCCGAATGCCCGGAATCCGCCTGGGATTCCCCTGCAGGCCCGCCAGGCGTAGTGCATCCGCTTATTAGCAGGAGCGCAGCCGCCGCCAAAACCAAAACCAATGCCAAATGTTTTTTCATCTTTTTCTACCTCAGTGTTTTAATCTTCGAAATCTGTTTCCTGCCTTTTTTATTTGAGGGGCGGAGCCGCTTCCATCGGGTTAATGCCGCTGGCTGCCCAGGCGATTGCCCTGTTCTGGTCTAGCCCGTCTAGGCGCTCCATGTCCCCATCGGGAATTTCAAAATTGAACAACTCCAGGTTTTCTTTGATGCGCTCAGGCTTGCTGCTTTTTGTCAGCACCGAATACCCATGCTGCAATCCCCACCTAAGGAGCAGCTTCGCTTCGGATACGTTGAGTTTTGCCGCAATCTCCCTGATGGTTGATTGGCTTCCCTCTTTTACTTCGGAAAGGACTTCCCCGCCCTGCCCCTTTTCAACCCTCCAGCTTGAGAGGGGGGCAAGCGAACTATACGCTATTGGCTCAATTGAATTCTCCTTCATGTACCTGCTCAACTCAACTCTCGCGCAAATTGGGTGGAATTCGACCTGGTTTGCTTCCGGCTTTGCTAACCCCGCATCCAGGATTTCCCTTATCCTCGCTTCATCGTAGTTGGAAACCCCTATGTGCTTTGCCAGCCCCATTCTTCTTAGCTCAATCAATGCTTTCCACTGCTCAAGCCTGAGCCCCGATAGCGGGGCGTGTATAAGGTAGAGGTCAACATAATCAAGCTGCAATTCCTTTAGCTGCCTCTTTAGGTTTTCAATTGTCTCTTCAAAGTTTTTTTCGTGCGACCCCCACGGTTTGTACCCTGGGAAAAGTTTGGTGGTTACAAAAATGTCCTCTCTTGCGAGGCCGGATTCTTCTAGCCCCTTTTTTATTCCCCTTCCCGTGCCCACTTCGTTCTCGTAGCCCTCAGCCGAATCAATGTGCCTAAATCCCGCCTTGATTGCCTCGCTTACGCAGAACTCGGCCTGCTCAATCGAGAGTTGATACGTTCCGAAGCCCACAAGGGGCATGCCTATTCCATTGCGCGCCGATTTCGATATCTCCATTTTCATCCATCCTCTTAAAATAGAAAACTATATATGTTTCCGTTTCCTAATGGCAAAAACACTAAGTTGCGATGGTATATATACTCTCCGTAACTCCAAGGAAACCAGGTGACTTCATGGTAACTAGCAAAAAACGGTGTGAGGCGGTATATGCGGAATTATCCAGAAAATGGTCGATAACCATCATCAAGGACATTTTCCTAGGGTGCAAAACATTCAACGATTTTTTGGAGGTTAACGAAAATTTGTCGAACAAGGTCCTCTCGGAACAACTAAAGAGCCTAGAAGAGCTGGGCTTCATCCGGAAAGTCCTGGTAAGCACAACCCCGCTAAAAGCCAATTATGAGTTAACTGAGATGGGAAAGAGCCTCAACAAATTGGTATATGAAAAAATAATGTTCGGATTGCACAACGAATTATTCGACAGGAACTACCCCCTGATAGCAGGCAAGGACCTGGAGGAGGTTTTCGGGATAAACCAGTAGCACTGTTTAGTGCATATTCCCCCAAAGAAAAAGGGTTTTGGCTGTAATATTTATTTGTGTGTATAAATGGATAAAAGAGTGAGGTTTAAAAACCCTCCCAATTCGTCCCTTTCTTTTTCCAAAAAGAAAGGTTCGGTTCCCCCAAAGAAAAAGGGTTTTGAGTATATTATCTAATGTGGGCGTAAATGGATAAAAGAGTGAGGTTTAAAAACCCTCCCAATCTTAATATAAACACTTAGTGAGTTGTTTGGTTATGCTCAAGCAGAAAAAAGCTACAAACGAAAAGCTTTCCGCGGTGCCGGTCAAGGTCGAAGAATGCCCGGCTACTGTTTCCCATACGATAGCGCACCTCTACACCTCCATGGGCATTGCGCAGAGGCAGGACTCCCACCACGCGCACCCAATCCACGCAGAGCATGACGTCAACCTCACCCACAGGTGGGAATCCCTTCCCTTAGTTGAGGATGCGCCCCACGCGCCGAAGAGGGAACTCTTCAACAGCTTCAAGGGTGCCGTGAACCAGATACTCTAATTAGGGGTTTTTTAGGAAAAGAAAAGCCGGGAATAAAAAATAATTCTTAGAAGTGGAGCTATATCGCCCTTGCAATATACACTTCAATTGATTCGCACTCCCTTACTTCCGCGGTTGTGAACCTTACAGTATCAGAATTGCCGTTTGCATCTAGCATTGCGCTTTTCCTGATTGCCGGCTTGTCCGCAAAAAGTTCGCAGTCGGGATTGAGTATCACTACCACCTTCCTATGCTTGCGGTTCTCAACTCCCCTTATATTTACCTCCGTCTTGTAATCCGAATCAATCGTAATGGAAACGGTTCCTTCGAATCCTCTTGGCTTTTTTATTACGTTGGTCCCGCATTCCCTCTCCCCTGCTATTGAGAGGTCGCGGAGCGCGGATGCGAAAATTCTCTGCCCAAGCCTTCTGGATGCGGGGGGAATCGTTATCTTGTGGAAATCGTTCTGGAGCTTTACCCTCGCAAAAGGCTTTGGGGCCTTCCCTTCGCCCTGGTAAATCATGATTGCCGGACCGGTTATCTGCCTAGCCATGGTTACATATTAATAGGCAGAAGAATTTAAAAGGGTGGCGTTTATGCTTTTTTGTAGACCGTCCGGCAACTCAGCGCCCAGCCCCACAAAATGCCAACTAAAAAATAAAACCCGCGAATACCCATGCTGGAGCGCAACC
>JAFGCC010000008.1 GCA_016932815.1 Microcaldota archaeon
ATGAAGTTAAGACCAGGTGCAGTCTGGTAGACGTGGAGCTTTACGCCCGTAGTCTCTTCGCAGAGGTCGTCCTTGGTGTCGGAGGAGTATACCTGGTCCTGGCAAATCTCGTTGTCGTTTGCGTCAAGGACGGTAATAATCGCAGGGTGTGAGTTGGCTGCACCGGTTTCACGTGAAATATCGTCCAGCCTCACCTTGTACCCGGAGGGTGCCACCATCACTTCACCTACGTTAATGATGCCGGAAACCGCTTCCTTTGCAAGGCTCACCTTTGCGTTATCAATCTGGTATACCTGCTTGGTATCAACTGCTTCAGGAGTTTCGCCGGTAATCCCGTCGATTTCGCTGATTACCCAGTCCTCTCCGAGGAAGCTGATGAACACCTTGTGTGCCGGGAGCTTGTCCAAATCATCACAGGAGCCCCATGCGGTGTCTTCGTCACCAGGGCAGACGGGGATACCGTAGTCGCCGGTTGCGTCAAAGAGTGCAGTGTATGCCGCAAATTCGACTTCGCCGTAAACCTCGTGGTCCGCCTCATCCCAGTTGTTGTTGCCGTGCACCCAGAAGTTCTCCCACTCAACGTAGTCCATGCCTACTTTGGTGTCGGAAACGGTTGCCGCTGCAAACGGGGTAAAGTCACTGCCAATCCTGTACATGTACCTTGCCTCATTTCCGTCAAGGTCGTCAGAGTTGGTCAGAACGCCTCCTACGAGGTTCTGGAACGGGTTTGCGTCCTCGTCCTCGAAGTCGTCAAAGACAGTGTATGCCTCATCATCGTCGGTCGCGTCGCGGATGCGGTTTTCAAGGCCCCTGTCCACGTAGTCACCAATCGCGGTGGTGAACATGTGAACGCCTTCAATTCCCGCTCCCGGAACGGTAACGGACAGAGTCACGGTCTCGGATCCCTCGACAACGTCGCAGGTTCCCGCACCAGCGCTGCCTCCAGCGCAGGTAGCCTCTCCTACAACCTCTGCGGTAAGGGTCGTACTCTTGTACGCCTCATTCGCAAGCTTGTTGGAGATGAGTGCCGCAGCAACACCGTCGCTCGCCATCGCATTGGCTCCCATTACAACTTTTGCAACGGGCTGGCCGTCTGCGTTGACCAGTTCGGTGTTCTGGTACATCAACCCAGCGAAAGCGACAGAGCTGGCTAAAATAGTGGCGCCAGCTACAATCGCTCCAATTTTTTTCAGGTTTATTCCTTTCACTTTTTCACCTAGTTTTAGCCGCCTAAGGGGCCACCAAAGTCAATGTTAACGGCGGCTGTTTTCGGCCCCAATATGCCCGGGACAACCGCCCCGGACAGCCCAAGATAGAGGTTTCTCTACCTCGGATAGAAGATGTGTTGGAAGTAAGCTTTAAAAAGGTTTTTTCCATACCTAAACTCCGCTTTATAAAAACCCCGAACCTATACGGCTATTGGCGGAATCGTTGTTCGTGGATTGCCGGAACAAATCTCACGCCGGAGTTACGTCGGGGGGAGTTTGGCGGAAAATCCCCAAACGGGCGGAGAGTGCTTCCGGCGCCCCTTGGGGCTCCGGAATTCCCATTCCAAAAGCGGGATGGGCGCTTTATGCGGATGCATTATATATGATACTACTTTAATAGATTAATTATAGGGATGGGGCGGGCTTATGGAAAAGGCAATCCTGGAAGTATACGAAATCCTGCTAGAGGAATACGGGGAGCAAGGGTGGTGGCCCATAGGGGGGAAGTACAACAAGGGGTTCAAGAAGCGCAGGAAGACTCCAGCAGAGAAGCTTGAAATCTCAATTGGGGCATTCCTCGCCCAGAACACCTCCTGGGAGAACGCCCAGAGGGCCGTGCTTAACCTCCGCGAAGCGGGGCTCATGGACAAAGGGAAGCTTGGGAAGATGCGCGAAGGGGAGATTGCTTCCCTCATCAAGCCTGCGGGCTACTATAATATGAAAGCGAGGAAGATAAAGGAGTTCCTCAAGTACTCCGGGGAGATTACGAGGGAGGGGCTTTTGTCGGTATGGGGCTGCGGGGAGGAGACAGCGGATTCCATACTCCTCTATGCATACGACGTGCCAGTATTCGTGGCGGACGCTTACTCTAGGCGGCTGTTCTCAAGGCTTGGGCACTGCAAGGAGGGGGTTTCGTATGGGGAGCTCCAAGAGCTTGCGCATTCTTCTATCCCCCTGGAGCCTAAACTCCTAAACGAATGCCATGCGCTGATTGTGGAGCACGCAAAAAGGCATTGCAGGGCTAAACCCGAATGCGGGGGCTGCCCGCTTGCAGGGCGGTGCAAGGGCAAAGGCGTAAAAAGGAAGGCTCTCAAAAGGGGATAGTATGGCGGATTCCGCAAAGGAAAGGGTTCCTAGGAAAATTGAGAAGAGGGTTGGGGTTTTCGGGCATTCGTTTGTGGCCAGCTACCATGGCCCCTATACCCGGAAGCTAAACGAATTCTGCCCGAACGTGAAATTTGAGGAGCATGGGCTAAAGGGCAGCGGGGTATCCCACGTAATAGGCGAACTCCAGAAGACGACCTTCGGGCAATACGACGAAGCGATAATCCACACCGGGGTAAACGAGATAAAGGGGTGGGAGGAGGGAACCTGGGAAAAATCCTTTGAGAGAATCAGGAAGAAACTTGAGAGCGCAATAAAAATCGCGAGGGAGAAGGGGATAGGCAGGATAATCCTGGTGGAAGCCACCCCATGGAAGGGGTATCCCACCTGGAGGGAAAAGAATGGCGGGTATACGCTAGAATACAATAAAATGCTCGCAGAGCTTGCAAAGGATAAGGACGTGGAACTCGTGAAGCTCTACGACCTGATGGAGGGGGAGAAGGGGGCGCTCAAGGAGGAATACTCCGGGGATTTCCTGCACCCGAACAAGAAAGGGTACGAAGTTATCGCAAAGGCGATTGCGGAGAGCAAGTACCCGCAGTGGATTGAGCTTAAAGGATACGTGCCCCTAGCAAGCGAACCAGCAAAGGATGCCCGGAAAACCGTCAAAACGCCCGCAGAGGGGAGCTGGACGGACAGGCTTCGGAGAATTGTGCAATAAGGATACTAAAACTTTTGCGCAGGGTATAGATACTACTTCTATTTTCGTTTACGCCCATTCTCATTTGTGCCCAAATAGCGGCATCTGGGGCACACATCCGGTTCGTTTAGCCTGCTAGGCGGGATTGCGCGTTTTCCTTTTTAGGTGCTCAATCCAGTTTACCTTGTCAAGCAGGTCCTTTTTCCCATTCAAGTACGCATAGATTCTGCGGGCGTTTTCCCTGGCAGTCTTTCCCGAAGTATCCAGCTCGAGGACCTCGCACGAATAGTTCTTCTTTGCAACGGTATAGCAGTAATCCAGGAGTTCGGCCATGATGTTGCCCTCCACCTTGGTTTTGTGGTAGCCCCTTTTTTCCATGCGTTTTTCCAACTCATCTGGGTTTGCGCGCAGTACGATTACGAGCTCTGCGGGACAGGGAAGCTCGCAGCCTAGGTGCCCTTCGAAAATCGCGTCCTCCCTCTTTGCAAGGAGCGGGGTTAGGACGCGGGTAAGTTTTGAGACGTCCACTTCAAGCTCCGGGCCGTCTTTCCCACGGCTTGCGGCATCGCTCCCAAGCACAACCTCGCTTATGTGGATTACCTCCCAGCCTGTTAGGGCGCCAAGCTCCTTTGCGACTTCGGTTTTCCCGGTTCCGGGGGTTCCGGTAATTAGGATGCGCATAACAACCCCGCTTCAGTACTGCCTTGCCGCATAGAGGTAGATTGTTGCCTCCTTGCCGCAGCCTATGCACTTTTTTCCTTCGGGCTTTTCCTCGCCTTCGTGCTTTGAGCCTCTGATGTTGGCTGAGCAGTAGTCTTTAGCTTTTTCCGCGCAGGCTTCGGCTTCCATCTTATCCGAGCAGAAGGGCACCTTTACGAAGCCTCCGCCAGAATCCAGGGCGGATTTTAGCTCCTCTAGGGTGTCCGCGCTCTTTTGTAGGGCTGCGAAATCGGAATCCGCCTTCCTTATTAGGGAATCGTTTATCTGCTTCCCAAGCTCTTCTATGTATGCGGGAAGCTCTTCAAAGGGAACCTGGGATTTCTCGCCTGTGTCCCTGCGCGCAACCATTGCCCTCCCAGAATCAATGTCGCGCTCCCCCACTTCTATGCGCACCGGGCAGCCGTTTAGCTCCCAGTAGTTGTACTTGAAGCCGGGGGTGTTATCGCTATCGTCAAGCTTCGTGCGGAAGCTCTTGGAGAGGGTTGCTTCAAGCTCCCTTGCAAAGGGAAGGATTTTTTCCTCGTTGCCCTTGCGGATTATGGGGATTATCGCAACCTGCACGTTTGCAAGGTGGAATGGGAGGATTAGCCCCTTGCTATCCCCGTGGATTGCAATCAGGGCGGCAAAAATCCGTGAGATGCACGGGCCGTAGGTAGTCTGGTGGGCGTATTTCTCCTGCCCATCGTCATCCATGTACTTTATGCCGAAGGATTTGGCGAAATTCGTGCCCAGGTTGTGGGTTGAAGGGAGCTGGAGGGTTTTCCCATCCGGCAGCAGGGTGTCCGCTGCGAAAGTGTCCACCGCCCCCGCGAACTTGTCCCATTGCGGGCGCTTGAAGAAGATGAAGGGGATTCCGAAGGAGTCGTGGATTATGTCCTCTGCCATTTGCATATCCTCGTCTATCTGGGCTAAGGCTTCGGCTTCGGTTGCGAAAACGTCGTGTGCTTCAATCCAGTGGAACTCCCTGGTGCGGATAAATGGCTTTGTGGCTTTTGTTTCGTAGCGCCACACCTGGCAGGACTGGTAGATTTTAAGGGGCAAATCCGACTTCCCGTTTATCCAGAGGGCATACATGGGGTAGATTGCAGTCTCCGAAGTCGGGCGCATGAGCATGCGCTCTTCTAGCTTGTTCTTGCCGGCTTCCGTAACCCAGAACACTTCCGGGGCGAAGCCTTCCACGTGCTCTTTTTCGGTTTCCAGGTTTTTCTCGTGGATTAGGGAGGGGAAGTAGGCCTTCCTGTGGCCGCGCAATTCAAGTGCGTCTTCGTAAATTCTGTACATCCTGCCCATGACATCCGCCGCGTTGGGCTCTATGACCACGAACCCCTTGAGGTTGTAGCGCAAATCGCAGAGCCTAGCATCCTTGATTATGGAGTTGTACCATTCCGAGAAGTTTTCCTTTGGAGTGTCCATCTAAAGCACATCCGCGCCAGCATGGGGCGCAGGCATTGTTCAACGTAGGATGATGGAGGGGAGATATTTAAAAGAAGCTATGTGTTAATGGAGCAAATGCTGCTGGAGATTGGGGTATTCCTCTTTGGGCTGTGGCTGCTTGCATTCTCAAGCGACAAGAGCATAGACGTTGCGGCAAGGCTTGCTGCAACTGCCAACATCCCTCCGCTCCTAATTGGGATAGTCGTGCTTTCGATGGGCACTTCGCTTCCTGAAATCAGCAACTCGGTCATTTCAACACTCTCCGGGCATCCGGACATGAACGTTGGGAATATTTTCGGCTCCGCGCTCTCGCAGATAACCCTGATTATGGGGATTTCGGTGCTGCTGGGGGGCGCGATACACGAGGGGAGGAGGGACGTGATGCTCTTAGGCGGATGCGCGATAATAGCGGCCATGCTCGCTCTTTTCGTTGTGGAGAGCGGGGACATCTCAAGGCTTGATTCATTGTTCCTCATAACCAGCTACTGCATACTAATCTTCATCTCCAACAAGTACACCGTAAAAGAATATGCGCACCCTGAAGGGATTGAGGCAAAGAAATTCTGGCCGTGGAAGGACCGGTTTGTGGGGGTGGGAAAAATGCTGTTTTTCATGCTCGGGGTGATTGTCGGGGCCATCCTGGTGGTGGATTCCGCGGTTTCGGTTTCAGAGGAAATCGGCATACCCTCATACATTATTAGCTTCTTCGCAGTTGCAATCGGAACTTCGCTTCCGGAACTTTTTGTCTGCATCTCGGCTATAAGGAAGAAGCAGGGAGAGCTTGCAATAGGCAACATCCTAGGAAGCAACATAACAGATACCACGCTTGCCCTTGCCGCCG
The DNA here is from genome assembly GCA_016932815.1 of Microcaldota archaeon. Classification (GTDB taxonomy): domain Archaea; phylum Micrarchaeota; class Micrarchaeia; order Anstonellales; family Bilamarchaeaceae; genus CAIKOA01. The sequence goes on from JAFGCC010000008.1 coordinate 6,008, forward strand.
GGCCGCTCCTGATGCCCGGTGCGATACCCTATGCCGGGATTGCGATAGGAACGGGGCAATACATGGTAATTGCCTCCATACTTGCGGTTGCGCTGTTTGTTTGGCGGGCAAAACTGGATAAGAAAGCGGCAATAGTTTTGATTGTGATGTATTTTGCTTCGTATCTCTTCCTTCTTGGGCTATGAGCCGCGGGGGGCTCTTCCCTGCTGGTGCGCCTAAACCCAGTTAAAAATATTTGGGCGGTAGTTTAATCCATGCTCAAGGCGACCATTTTTGACATGGACGGGGTCCTCATTGATTCGCAGCCCCTGCATTTTATGGCGGAAAAGGAAACGGCATCCCATTTCGGGCACCCAATTGGCGAAGAGGAGTTAAAGCAGTACTTGGGGTGGAGGGAAGAAGAATTCTGGAAAGAATTGATACGGAGATACTCTCTGCCTGCCACCTTTGAAGAAATGCGGGAATTTGACCGCGGGATTGTGGAGGGATATCTGCAAGAAGCGGCAAAGCCCGATGAATCGCTTGCAAAAATACTGCTGAAACTCAGGGGGCGGGGGATGAAGCTTGCGGTGGCTTCTTCATCGTGGAAAAGAGCCATTGGGATAGTTCTGGGGGGGCTTGGAATAAGGGAATATTTTGACGCGGTTGTTTGTGGGGCTGAAGTGGAAAGGGGCAAGCCCGAACCTGACATTTTCATGCTCGCAGCAAAGAAAATGGGCGTTGGGGCGCGGGATTGTGCGGTAGTTGAAGATGCCCCTTCCGGGATTCGGGCTGCAAATACGGCTGGTATGCTGAGTATCGCGTTGATGGGGAAGGTTAATGCGGGCCTGGACTTCTCGGAAGCGGATGAGGTAATATCTTCTTTGGATGAGTTGCCGGGGGTTATCGCGAAAAACTCCTGCGCAGGGAGAATATCGGGGCATTTTTAATCCTTTTCTTCTTTTATTGGGGTTATGGGAGCCAAATATTCGGTTGATATAGCGAAGGTTAGGAAAATACAGAATTCGATAAACGGCGCGATTTTTGCGGGAAACAAGAAGGCGCTTGTAGGGCATTACGCGGGGGTAATCCCGTTTATGGGAAAGAAGCTCGCAATGCACACAGACGGGGTTGGGACAAAGGTGCTCCTTGCAGACGAGCTTGAAAAATACGATACGGTGGGGATTGACGCAATCGCCATGAACGTGAATGATATCATTTGCATAGGCGCAAGGCCGCTCTCCGGGGTGGACTACCTTGCGGTTTCAAAGGAGGATGAATACCTCATTTCCCAGATAATGAAGGGGCTAGTCAAGGGGGCAAAGGAATCCGGGATAACGATTGTGGGAGGCGAGACCGCGATAATGAAGGATGTTATCAAGGGAAAGAATCGCCCGTTCGACCTTGCTTTTACCGCTTTGGGAGTTGTGGAAAAATACATTACAGGCTCCGCAATAAAATACGGGGATGTTTTGATTGGTTTGGAGAGCTCCGGGCTGCACTCAAACGGGTACACTCTTGCAAGGAAGGTCCTCGATTCCAAAAAATGGGGAAAGAAGATGCTAACCCCAACGAAGATTTACGTAAAGCCGGTCCTTGAGATGATTCGCAAAAGCAGGGTGCACGGCTTAGCGCATATTACCGGGGGGGCTTTCTCCAAGCTTACCCGGCTAAACAAGAAACTGGGCTTCTTCATTGACAATCCTGCGAAACCGGCTCCCATATTCAACGCACTCTGGGATGCAGTCGGGGATGAGGCGCACATGTACCGCACCTTCAACATGGGAACGGGCATGGTGGTCACAGTCCCGCAGAGCGAGGAATCCAGAATCCTCTCAATTGCCAAAAAGCACAAGGTCGGGGCGAGGGTAATCGGGAGCGTAATAAGGGAGAAGGGAGTTTATCTGGGAGACGGGACCAGGCTGGATTACCAGCTTTGAGGAGCCATTCTTTCCGGGGCAATTTCGTTTTATTGCCCTTGTTTTGCATACTAATTAGCCGTGCCCTTGGGCTCACCCTTCCATTTGTAGGGCTCGTTCTCCCCTTTCCTGCGCCTCTTCCATAGGAAGTAGATTATTGCGAGGGCTGCAAGCAGTAGCAGCAGCGGGAGTGCCGCCCCGGCTAGCCCGCCTTCCCCTGCTGCGCCTGCTGCTTCCTGCGGCTTTCCAAGCAGGGCGGAGAGTGTGTCCAGCAATCCTGAAACAAGCGGGATTTCCCCCTCGGGCCCTTCTTCCTGCGGGGGAGGCTCTTGGGCAGGCTGGCCTTCCCCTTCTTCTCCGGCTTCCCCTTCCTGCGGGCCTTCTTCAACCGGAGGCTCTTCTTTGTCCACGCACGCATAATCCACGCATTCCTGGTTCTCGCCGCAATCATTGTTGCGGGTGCATTCTGGGGCGATGCAGGAATAGCCTGAGCAGGTGTAGCCTTCTCCATGGCTTGTGCAGTCGGCATCTTCTAGGCATTCGGGCGGGATGCACGCTCCGTTGTGGCAGGCTTCCCCTTCTGCGCAGTCCGCATCTATGATGCACTGCCAGAGGATGCAGCTGTAGTTGCTGCAGGAGTATCCTTCTGCGCAATCTTTGTCATTGAAGCATTCGGGCGGGATGCAGGTCTGGTTTATGCAGGAATAACCCTGTGCGCAGCCGCTCCCGTTTATGCAGGTTGAAGGGGCGCAGAGGTTGTTTGCGCCGCAGGTCTCTCCCTCATCACAGTCCGCATCGGTAAAGCACCCGTATCCTTTGCAGGTGCAGCTTGTGCATTCATAGAACGGGGACTGCGTTCCGGAGCAGTCGGAAGCTGTTGCGCAGGCATCCTCCTGCGGGGGAAGTGAGCACTCATGGTCCCTGCACACTTCGCATTCTCCGCAGTCTGAGTTTGTGAAGCACTCATAGTCCGGCTCGCTTCCGGGCCGGTCCTCTACGGCCCCCTCTTCGGTAAGGGTAAAGTGGACCGTTGCGGAGCCGTTGTTGCCCATGCTGTCGTTTGCATAGACTGTGAAGTTGTTCTGGCCATAAGAGAGCCCTGAGATTGTGGTCCCGCTGCATCCTGGGAGGCTCTGGTTGAAAGTGCCGTTTATGTATAGCCAGCAGGAATCTACGCTTGAGATGTCGGAAATCGAGTAGGACAGGGTTGCCGAGGTCCCAGAATATGTCGTGTTGGCGGGGCTGGTTATTGTGACTGTTGGGCCGGTCGTGTCCGTTATGAAGTAAACGGTTCCTGAGCCTGTGACATTCATGCTGTTGTTGGCGTATATCGTGACGTAGTGCTGGCCGTCTGCGAGATTGCTTATGGTCGTGTTTTCGCAGCCCGTTAATGATTGGTTGAAGGTGCCATTTAGGAAGAGGGCACAGGATACGCCATCGGTTGTATAATTAACGGTAACGTTAGTAGTCGGATAAGTCGTGTTTGACGGGCTGGAAATGGATATGCCTGGGGCGGTTAGGGTTATTGTGAAGTACACTTCATCGGAGCCGGTGTTGTTTGCGCTGTCGTTTGCGTATACGGTTACGTAGTGCTGTGCTTCTGAGAGCCCAGAAAGGGTTGTGTTCTCGCAGCTTGTGAGGGTGGTGTTGAAGGTTCCATCCAGGTATAGCGAGCAGGTTGTTCCGTCGGTAGTGTAGCTGACTGTGACGTTGGTTGTTGAGTAGGTCGTGTTTGCCGGGCTGCTTATGCTTACTATGGGTGAGGTTGTGTCCACTATGAAGTAGACTTCGTCCGAGCCGGTGTTGTTGACCGAATCATTGGAATAGATTGTAACGTAGTGCTGGCCATCCGCAAGCTCGGTAAGGGTGGTGTTTTCGCAGGAGGCTAGTGATTCATTGAAGGTTCCATCCAGGAACATGGAGCAGGATACGCCGTCGGTTGTGTAATTGACAGTGAGGTTGTTTGTTGAATATGTGGTATTGGCGGGGCTGGAGAGGGTTACGATTGGGGCAGCGGTATCTACTATGAAATAGACTTCATCCGAGCCGGTGTTGTTTACCGAATCATTTGCATAGACGGTTACATAATGCTGGCCATCACTCAGGTTGGATAGGGTGCTGTTTTCGCAGCTAGAAAGGCTTGCATTGAATATCCCATCTAGGAACAGCGAGCAGCTTGCCCCGTTGGTTGTGTAGTTAACCGTCAGGTTATTGGTTGCGTAGGTCGTGTTCGCGGGGCTGGTTATGGAGATGGATGGGGCGGTTGTGTCGACTGTGAAGTAGACTTCATCGGAGCCTGTGTTGTTTACGCTGTCGTTTGAATATATTGCCACGTAGTGCTGGCCGTCTGTTAGTTCGGTTAGTGTCGTATTCTCACAACTTGTGAGGCTCTCATTGAAGCTGCCATCCAGGTATAGCGCACATGAGATTCCATCGGTTGTGTAATTTACCGTCAGGTTGTTTGTGGCGTAGGTCGTATTTGCAGGAGAGCTAATCGCAACGGCCGGAGCACCGGTATCTATTGTAAAGTAAACCTCATCGGAGCCGGTGTTGTTTAC
>JAFGCC010000009.1 GCA_016932815.1 Microcaldota archaeon
ATCCTATCCTATCCTAAGGTGGGCTATGACTGCCACTTTAATGAAATCTGAGATTGAGGAGATTGCAAGGGACGTTTTGGAATCTTATAAAATCGGAAACATTCCCATGAGGCTGTACCCAAAAGCCCTCAAGCCGTATGCTAGAATCGGGCTTTTTTCAAGCATTGCGGGGGCTGCAAAAGAGGCTGTGCCCTCCAATGATGAAATGGGGCGCGTAACAGATGCCATCCTGGAAGCTTTCAACGTTTTTGGGGAGAATGGCTACGTATTTTATGCCACGATAATAATGGGCAAATGCCGGCTGCCTGCAGAGGCATATTCGCGGGGGATTGCCCTTTGCCTCGAAAAAGGCGAATACGAAAAACTCGCAGGGCTAATGAGGAAGTATGGGCTGCCTGAGGAACTTTACCTTGGGATTCTGGATGCCACTCTGGACAAGGACCTGAGAGCCAGATTGAGTTCATATGAAATAACCCTCCCCATCTTTAAGCGGGCGGGGCTCCCTGAGAGCGTTTACCTGAGGGCCATTGAATTGGTGGGGGAGGAGCATTTTGCGGATGAGCGTGCAAACCTGCTAAAAGTCAATGGGCTAACCTCAAGGGTTTACCTCAAGGGGATTGAAGCTGCCATTAAAGCGGGCAATGCCGTGGACATTGCAAAGCTTGGGGGCAGAACAGACGTCCCCGATGGCATTAGAGCATACATCTCCCCGGCGGTAATGCAGGCCCTGGAGGTGTGCTCGGAACGGGCGATGGTGGAAAAAATTGCGGAGATCTGGAGATACCATTCGGAAGTGCTCTCGGAAGATGCGAAGGCAGAGCTTACCCCCATGATGCTTAGGACTCTAGAACCATATGTTCTCGAATCAGGCGGATTTAGGTACAGCCCCGGGAGAACGGATGAACTTGAGCGACTTGTTAAGTGGGGGAACATGCCCGCGGAGGTGCATGTTAAGGGAATTGAAGTTCTGTCCGCAGGCGTTGGGTATTATGACAACTACAAACATTATTTCATGTTTGAAATCCTAGTCCCGATTATGAAAAGGGATGGCCTGGCAAAGGAGGTTTATGTTAAGGCCATTGAGTTGTATGGCGAGGGTTACGAAACCTTCCTGAGCAACGACGGAAGGAAAGCCATAGGGGCCGCTTCAAAGGAGGAGTCCTGGCTGCAGGAGCTAAGGAAAATGGCGGCGGAAGGGGGTTTTGGGGGCATTATAGAGCTTGCAGGAAAAGCCGGAGTGCATGAGGCGCTGGGCCAGCACATCCCTGCCGCGCTGGAGAGAGCCCTGGAGGTGTGCGCGGAAACTGGCAGGGAGCACGTGATTTCGGATGCTGTCTATGGCAAGTGGCGCTCCAGCTGGCGCGCCAGCAATGACGAGACTATCCGGATTCGCCTTAAGGCAATTGAAATCTGTGCGGAAAAAGGCTGGATGTCCAGGCTCGCAGGACTCGCCAGCCCCAAGGCGATGGGGTTATTGGAAATAAAAAAGCGGGCAACAACTGCATTGATACGTGCTTTGGAAGTGTGCGTCCGCAACGAGGATATTAATGAAATCAGGACTGCGATGGAGAGATACTCCCTTCCTGAGGAGGTGTTCATAACCGTGCTGGGGCTCTATGGGCGGACGAAATGCGCCGATGAATATGTCTTAAACTGCATGGACCGGCCTGGGCACTCCGAAAAAGTTTATTGCGCGGCTATAACTGCCCTGTTTTCTGCGGGCAAGGGGGAAGCAATTGGAGAACTCATGGAGATGAGGGACTTCCCAGAAAGCGCAAGAGAGGCTGCTGGGCGTGCGATTAAGGCGTGTGGGGAGAGGGCACGGGCACAAACTGCAATGGGCGTTTCCAGCCTAGTGCCCTCTGCATTAAAGAAGCCGCCGGCAGTTCCAAGGCCTACGGGGCGGGGGGTTGTTCCTCCGCGCATCCCAAGGCCAAATGTGGGAGGCGGGGCTAAGCCGCCTGCGGTTCCTCCGAGGGTTCCCACCAGGCTGAACAGGAAGTAAATCCAAGCAGGCTAAACAGGCTGCAAAACCAATGATGTGCATAAGGCGGAGGCTATTTGTATTTTAGCCTCTTTTTGTGCCCGCATTCTTTGCACTCATACTGCACAATGGAATTGCGCGGCTCAAAAGAAACCTTAACGGTTTTGCCGGGAATCCAGGGAACAAAGCACTTTTTGCAGAAAGAGAGCTTCTGCTCTTTTGTGAGGCACACCTTGTATTTTTCAACGAGTTTCCAGAGGAGCTGGAGGTAGCGGCGCGAGCGCTCAGGGTGCGCGGAATAGGATGCGTGCGCTTCCGTGAGCAGCACGGCTATGCGCTCCTTCACCGCCCCTTTAATAACCTTTTTGCCCCTCTTATCCATAAAAAGGGTTTTGGGGAAAAACCCAATTAAAGGGAGAGCATGGGAATTTTTGAAGAATTTTTCATTGCGCCGATAATTGAGAAGACCGGCTACAACATAATCAATACTGCAACTTATGCGGCGATTGCGCTTGGGGCGGTGTGGCTGCTCTTCTGGGCATTTAGGCGCTTTGGGGTAAAAATAAACAATACTTTCTTCTGGGGCGTTTTGAGCTTCGTGCTCTTTGGCTCGAGCATGAGGGTTGTGACAGATTCGATTGACACGGGGGTTTTTACTGGCGCTACCCCCTTGCACCAATTGGTGCTTGATTCCGGGATTTACGAATATGGTTTTGTTACCGTTAGCCCTGGGATATACGTATTGGTTGCTGCGGTGCTGCTGCTTAGCATATGCATACTAAATTACCTTAAGAGGATGGAACTGCTCCCTTATATCGGGCTTGCGCTCTTTGCATTCCACTTCATACTGCTGCTTCCATTCATGGAGCACCTTGCATACGCAATACCCGTGCTCCTGCTTGCCGGGATACCCGCGTATATCATATGGCGCAGGTATGGGGGGATGGGCGCCGCGGTAGTTGGCGGGCACGCCTTAGATGGCGCTGCAACGTTTGTGATATTGGATTGGTTCTCTGGGAATGCGGGGAGGAGCTACTTTGAGCAGCACGTAATACCGCGCGCGGTCGGGGACCTCTTCGACACTTATTTTACGTTCTTTTTGCTGAAAGTTGCGATATCCGCGGCTGCGGTTTATTTGGTTTCCAGGGAGGACATGAAGGATGATGAGCGCACCTTTTTCCTTTTGGTCGTTGCGATTGTGGGGCTTGCCCCCGGGATAAGGGACGTATTGAGGATGGTGTGCGGAGCATGATTTTCCTAATCGGGCTGGGAATTGCATACGACATTACGCAGGAGGGGAAAAAACTCCTTTGCGAATGCGATTACGCATACTGCGAAACGCACACCATGCCCGTACCCAAAGAATACGTGGAGGCGCTCTCAAAAGAGTGCGGAAAGGAAATAACTATTATAGGGAGGGAGGAAGTGGAGGGGGAGTTCCTGCTTGAGAAGGCGATGGAGGGCGAGGGGAAGAACGTATGCTTATTGTGCGGGGGGGACCCGCTTTCGGCTACTACGCACGTTTCATTGCTTATTGATGCAAAGAAGCGGGGAATCGGAACAAAGGTTGTGCACAACTCCTCCATATTCAGCGCGGCGCTGGGCAAAAGCGGGCTCCAGCCTTACCGGTTCGGGAAGACCGTCACGGTTAGCTTCTGGAGGAAAAACTACGAGCCCACTTCCCCGATAAGACTAATCGGGAAGAACCTGGAAGCGGGCATGCATACCCTGGTGCTTCTGGATTTGGATAAGGAATTGGGGATGATGGGGGCAAAGGAGGCGCTTGGGCTCCTGGGGCAGATGGAGGAGAGGGAAGGGGGCGGAATGCTTCCGGGGAAAGTGGTCGTTCTCTCAAGGGTTGGATACGAAGATGAGAAGATAACTTATGGGAGCTTGGGAGAGCTAAAAAAAGCGGAACTTGGAAAGCCGCCTTTCTGCATCGCAATCCCGGCTAAACTGCATGAAGTGGAAAAGGAGTATCTCGAAGCTTTTGCAGGAGGGAAGTGAGGTTGGCTTCCGCCCGTTATCGCATCCCGGCGGTTTTCCACAACGTATCTCTTTTTAAAACCATCTACCGCTAGAAAAATAGTTATGGAAAAGAATGGGTTCACAAGGTGGGACGCATCACTCCTCTCGGGGAGCATGATGAATGAATTGGTGTGCATGGGGGTCCCAAAAAGGGAAGTGCCGGAGATTTTTCAGGTTTGCATGGGGATTACGGCCAAGGGAAGGGTTATGAGGCTCCTAATGGGCAATAAGCTTACCAGAAAAGAGGCTGCGGCAATTAGTGAGGCTGTGGGGAAGGCGTTTGATATTTTTGCGGAGAGGAGGCGCACAGACCTGATTGCAGCCTATCTGGAAAGGCCCGTCCTGCCAGCTGGGGCATATGAGAAGGGGAGGGAATTGCTCAGCAATACCTGGGCGGAAGCAGCCGCCGGGAGGTCCCTTGGGAAGGGCAGGGCGGCTGCGGAAAATATGCATTCTGGCAGGCTCAGGGGCATCGTGAGCGCGCTTCCTTCAACGTTAAAGAGGCGGAAGCGCGGGATTCCGTTGGGAATGCCGGAAAAGGCACTTGTTAGGAAGCAGGGTTAAGGGCGGCTGCGCAGACAGGTGCGGGCTCCGGGGCCTGGCTAATCCGGCTGAGCATGCGGGAGTATGGGAAGGGCTGCCTGTTTATCCATGAACTACCCCTTTTTAAAACTTCCCATGCATAAATAAATGTAGAATAAGCAAAAGGCTTGGGAAAAGCCTGAAAAACTATTTTAGTAAAAAAATTAACTTGAAAAAGAGGCAGGCCTGCAAAAATTAGAAGAAGGCAGGGTTTTGGAATTCGTTTTGGAACTTGTGTTTATAATTATTTGCAGGGATTAGTCTGGTTTGTATAGGAGATGAATGAATGAAGATTACGGCATACGGAGGGGCAAGGGAAGTGGGAAGGAGCGCATTCCTGGTTGAAGAGGGGAAAAAGCAGATACTCCTTGACTGCGGGGTAATGCTCGGGGAGACGGTAAAAACCCCGCAATTTCCCAAAGGGATGGAAAAGGGGATACGCGACATCGCAATAAGCCATGCGCACCTTGACCATTCTGGATATTTGGGCAGCATAATAGCGCACGGGGCAAAGCCCGCGATACATGGGATAAAAGCCACGCGCGACCTTGTGGGCGTGCTTCTTGCGGATTATATGCGCATAGGAAAAGACGTTGATTTTGGCGAGAGGCACGTTTCGGAAGTGGCAAGGAGGTTTTGCACTTATGAATTCAGGGAGCCTTTCAGGGCTGGAGGATTTGAGGGCAGGCTGCACAACGCCGGGCACATCCTGGGAAGTGCCATGATATGGCTTGGCGGGGAGAGGAAACTGCTATATAGCGGAGACATTTCCGCAAGGGCTACCAGGCTGCTTGATGGGTGTGAGAAGAACCTGCGCGCGGACGCGCTGGTTTTGGAGGGGACTTACGGGAACGAGGAGCTGCCTGGGACCAAGGAAACCGTTACCGGGCTAATCCGGGAGATAAACGAAACGATAAAGGAGGGGGGGCACGTGATAATCCCCTCTTTCGCCGTGGGAAGGGGCCAGGAAATACTCATGATTCTGGAGAGCCACATGAAATCCGGGGTAATTCCGCACGTTAAAATCTACATGGACGGGATGATTCGCAAGGCGATGAAGATTTACCGCCAGAACGTAATTTACGCAAAGGGCGAGGTGCAAAAGAGAATCCTAATGAGCGCGGACGACCCGTTCTCGAGCAAGCATTTCTTCGTGCCGCGCAGGCGGGACCGGAGCGACGTGTTCAAGGAGCCGTGCATAATAGTTAGCACTTCGGGGATGGTTACGGGCGGGCCGATACTCACTTATTTGAAGGAGCTAGGCGGCAACCCGAAAAACAAGATTATTTTCGTTGGATACCAGGCTGAGGGCACGCGCGGGAGGAAAATCCTCGATGGCGCAAAAGAGATAGAAATAGACGATGAGATGGTGAAATTGCGGCTCAAGGTTGCCGAATTCCGGCTATCCGGGCATGCGGGAAAAAGCGAGCTCCTCCAGTTTGCATACGGGATAAAGGGGCTGCGGAAAGTCGTGCTTGTTCACGGGGAGGAAAAATCCCTGATGGAACTAGGCGAGAGCTTAGAGAAAAAATACGAAGTGGTTATTCCGAAGATTGGGGACGAAGTTAGGATTTGAAGTATTCTTGTTTTGCACTTAGGAAAAAGAGGGCGGGGCTAGCCTGGGATAAATGCAGGGGAAAGAAAAGAAAATAAGCTGGGGAAGAATGCTTCCCCGGATTAGAGAAGGTCCAGGCAGTTCATTGACGGCAGAACTATTTCCGCATCACAGTCGACTGCGGGGGCCGTCCCCTCTCCGGGAACTACCACCAGTATGCTCACCCTTTCCTCGCTTGCCCAGATTACGTCCAGGACGTCAACGTCTGCCCAGGAGTGGTCGTCGCCTCCTCTCGAAAAGGTTCCGCCCGTAATCCATTTCGAGCCGTCTGTAATCATCCAGTTGCCGTAGCACGGGCCGTTCTCAGTGGAATCCGCGTAGATGCAGTAGAGGTCAAACTCGTGGTGGCTTCCGGGGTGGCCGTATTCCTGCACAGGCTCAATCCTGCAGCCTAGGAGGTCGTCATCAGTGCCTTCGCCGATTATGATTGCGGCAGAGCAGACATCGTATCCGACATCCGCGACTATTGTGAGCATTCCTTCGCCTGCACCCATGCGGACCGTTGCTCCCTCAAGGTCGTTGGGGTCGCTTGTTAGTTCCCCAAGCTCCTCGCCGGAGAATATGCTCCAGGTAACCGGGCCGTCGCAGGTTTCCCCTCCGCAGCTAAGGGTGAAGTCGCGGCTCTCCCCTGCTTCCGCATTGGTGGAGGCAGGGGTAATTTCGCACCCTTCGCCTCCGGGAACTAGTATCCTGCCGTAGCAGACCTGCTCATCCGGGGTCCCGTATTTTACCTTTGCCACTATGGAAACGCTGTCCCCAGGTTCCGAATCGGAAGAGAGGATAACTATGGCGCCCCACTTGCCCACATCATCAAAACGGGTCTGGGTACGCTTGCCCTCCAAGAAGTCCCACAAAAGCGAACCCTCACAGGGCTCTCCCTCGCAGGTGAGGTCGAAGCGGTAATCTTCCCCTGCTTCCCCATCCCAGTAAACCCTGGGGGTGAGGGTGCAGTTCTTAGGAGAGTGCGCTACTATTATGGTGCCATCGCAGGTTATGGGGATTCCCTCAACGCTCGTGGAAGCAGTAAGCACCAAGAATTCATCCACTCCGGCCTCCTGCGAAACCGCAACGGTTGCGTCGGAATTGCTGGAAGAAGAAATCGAGCCTATGGATGCGCCGTGTGTGATTGCCCAGGTTACCGGGCTGGCACAGCTTGCCCCATCGCAGCGGATTCCAAAATCATAGCTGTCGCCCGCAACGCCATCTGCGTATTCTTCGGGGTTGATGGTGCATCCGTGCACGGATGTCACCGTAATCGTGTTGTTGCATACCGTGGTTTCGGGGCAGCCGAGGTTCATGGATGCCTGGAGCCGTATTAGCTCATTTAATGGAGTGCTGTCTGCAACCAGGACGGTCGCTTCCTCGTTGTCGGAAGAAGTTATGGTGCCGTACGTTGCGCCATCGGTGAGAGACCAGGTAACGGGCACTTCGCATTCGTCCCCGTTGCACAGAACGGTAAAATCGTAATCTTCGCCAGCCTGCCCATTTGAATATTTGGGGTAGACCTGGCAGCGGCAGCTATCCGGGGGCGCGCAATCCATCTCCCATGTGCACACGTTGTTTGCGTGCGATTCATCTATTAACTGGCCGCTGCACTCTGGGAGCACGCTTACTGTGAGGGCGGAATTGACTATCGCGTATGCGCTCACCGTGCCTCCGCCTGTTGCGCTGCAGTAAGTGGGAACATCCGAAATCGTGACCGTGCGCGAGGCTCCCGGATTTATGGTCTGCGGGAGGCTGCTGGACACAAACGGGTAGAATCCCGGGTTGGGCTGGGGGAGGTCGTTGCCTTCTCCATCTATTGTCCCAAAGAGGATTGCCGAGCAGGTGCGCTGTGTGGAAGTGCTTATTATTGCGGGCGCGCTTCCCACGTTCGTAACTATTACTTCCCATTCTTCAACTCCTTCTCCGGGGGTGAGGCTGCCTCCGGAAACCGCGTACTGCGAGCTGTATTCGGAGGGCGAAAGCGTGCACGTTAGGTCCGGGGCATCTTCAACCACTTCGGTGGTTACTGTGACCTGGGAACTCTGCGAGTCCACGCCGTTTCCGTTGCAGTCTTCCTCGCCTGAGCAGCTCTCCCATTGCACCCTGAATGCAAGGTCGTATTCTCCTTCGGAGAGGCCATCTGGCACGGTAAGGGTGCCCCTGAGATATGCGGTTGTGGCGGATGCGCCGTTCTTGTAGCCGGCATTGCATTGCGTTCCCAAATTAGTGGCGCTAAATGAGAAGCCGGATGGCCCGGACATCGTGATTGCGTCAAACTCAAATGCAAGAGGGTAATAGTTGGAGGGCGCAGCCGGTATGCTGACTGCGATTTCCACGGGGATGCTTTCCCCGGGAGTTATTTCTTCCGGGTTGGGGAATGAGCCATCATCGTATATGTCCACATAAAGGATTGCCGGGGCAGCCACGCCTACGTTGCTATTATCGTAAACGTAGAGCGTGCCATCATCGTGGATGTTTGACTTGGAATATTCGTCCTGCCCGCTGGCGCCCAGTTCTATAAACGCCTTGTAGTATTCCCAGTCCACATTCGGGTTGAAAGAACCTAAGAGGGCGCCTTCAACATCCAGGCGCTCGGTAATGGTGTATGCGCTCTTGCCGCTTGTTGAGAGGGAGAACGTGCCGCTTTTGGCCATGGTGGAGCCGGATGCGTCAAAGGGGCCGACTACTGCGGAGGAGCCCGCATTAACCCTGTAGCTTCCTTTTAGGATTGTGGAAACCTCCGCGGCCTCGTTGGTGCTCCATGGGTCGTCTTCCAGCTCCCTCCAGGAAATCTGCCTCCAGTCGTAGTTGCGGAGCTTCTTGGAGCTGCTCCCATCATCCTTGTAATAGGAGTTATACAGCGATTCGCTCCAGTATGCGAGAACGTCATCGCCTGGGCAGTTGGGGTATGTGCCCGAGCCGCAGTTGGGCCAGGAGCCCGGGGAGCCAAGGCCGAATTCACCGTTGCGCTCTTCGAAAGTGGATTCGCGCGCCCACGCTTCTATTTCCAAATCATAGTTGAAGCTGCCTTCGCAAACCGAATCCCCGCTCCTTATGTTGTTGTATGTTCCGGGGCCTGAGAGCCAGCGGTGCGATTCTGAAGCGGGAAGTGAGATTCCCAGGTTCAGTTCATAGCGGATGCTCTGCTGCGCATAGTTGTCCGCATTCTGCTGGAGGTATTCGCGCATCTTGGGAAGCGTATACGAAACGTCGTAATCTATGAAGTCCGCAAGCGGGACTCCAAGGAGGATGATAAAAAGGAGGAGGGAGAGGGCTCTCTTCATCTATTACACCTCAGAAATCTATCCCTATTGTCCCTCCGACTGAAAACTGCCAGGGGGACTTGCCCTTGGGCAGCCCGCTTATTTCCGTTGGCTCAAAGAAGCGCAGGTTGAGCCCTCCGCTTACCACGCCCTCCTTTCCGGTATTGAGCTGGAACCAGCCTCCCTTTGAGCTGTTCCAGGGAAGACCCTGGAGCCGATCTAGCTTTTGTGAGTATCCTCCTGCGAAATACAGGTTTACCGTGCCGCCCTGGTCCTTGTATAAAACAAGCTGGTGTGCAAGCCCGGCGTCCGCGGTTATCCCGTATAAGGGAACGCGGAAACTGTCTGCGAAGACCTGCATGGCGTCCGCCCTTGCCACTACGCCCAGCCCGACTTTCTTTCCAAGCTGGAAGGTCATGAAGATTAGTTCCGCCCTCTCAAGGAGTTCGGTGAATCCCTTCTTTCCCATTCCGTGCTTGCCCTCCACTTCTATGTTCATTTTCAGCGAGCTCTTGTCGGTCACGTTAGCCTCGTAATCAAGGGAGAAGTTCGCAAGAGCGCCCACTACGTACTGGCCTTTCTCAAGGTAGTAGGGGTTGTAGGCTCCCGCTCCGCCTTCCATTCCCAGTTTGAGGCGGCTCTCGCTTCCGGGCGGAATCGTGAGTTCGGTCCCCACGCGGAGCTCAGGGGAGAAGCGGTATTCGTCTTTTGAGGTGTAGGTGCTCTCCATTTCCCCGTTCTTGCGCTCCCGGCTTTCGGTTATCTTCTTTGTGCCCACTATGATGAGCTTCGCTTCAATGTGGGACTGCTCGCCCAGCATGACGCGCACCGACGGGTCAAATGCGAGGTAGGGGATGGAAGTCGTGTATTTCCCTCCGCTGCTATCTAGCGCTTCGTCCATGAATTCGGCCAGGGGCGAATTGCCCTGCTGGAGGAGTTTTTCTATTGCCGCAGGGTCGCCCTTCTTGAGCGCGCTTATTGTGGAATCGCAATCCGTGCCCCTGCCGCAAATCATCCTTCCTAGTGCATCGGGGTTCACGCTCTCAAGGTATTCTATTAGTGCCGGGGTGGCTTTCGCCATCTCCTTTGCATACATGGTGCGCTCTTCATCGCTCCTTGCGTTGCGGTAATTGAAATAGGGAGTGAGGATTTCCCCTATTAGCTGCCTTGCCTTGGGCTGCTGCTTGTCCGAGAGGAAGTTCGCGGTGCGCGCGGGAAGCGAATCAATCTCCACTTCCCAGGGGCTCTGGGTGGAAACATAGCTCCTTGGAGCATCCATCTTCACCAGGGCTACCCTGTGCGGGACCCTCTCTTCCACCTTCTGGGGGACTACTGCGATATTGACCTTGCTCACTATGTCGCGCGCATAGAGCATGATGTCGGAGTAAAGGTCAAGGCGCTTATCGTCCGTTGAGGAGAGCCAGCCCTTGTCCGCCTGCGTCTGGAGTTCCAGCGCGCGGTTTACCAGCCTGGACTGGTTTTCCCCGAAGTGGGTGTCGGCCTTCACGTATTCCTTGTTCTCAAGGTATTCGGTAAGGGCCTTGAGGGCGTCTAGCACCTTCTGCAGCTGCGCTTCGGTTGCCGAGCTTGCGGATATGTCCGCGGGCGTTGAGAGGAGCTTTAGCGCGTCCGAACTGCTCTTTGCCGCATTGAGTGCCTGGGTTTTTTCAGTAGTTTTTTGTGCCATTTTTGCCACCTCACTTCTTTATCTCCCTCTTTATCGTCTTCTTCCTGCCCCCGGTTTCCACGGACGTGGGAATGGTCCCGTATGGCGCCTGCGGGATGGGGATTAGGACGCCCACCTGCGACGAAACTATGCGCTCGCTCGCACCCGCTTCAACCGGCTTGAGGAGGTAGTAGTTCACTCCATCCATTGGGGCTTCCCCTGAGAACGCCTGCACTTCCTCCTTGGTCATCTCGTTCATCATGTTGGATGAGAGGAGTATCTGCCCGTAGATGTGCTTTGAGTATTCCTGCTCGTATTCCTTGCTCTCAAACGAAATGGTGCCGGTTAGGGGGTTGAACTTCCCTATGCGGACCCTTGAGAGCCCGTCTTCTGCCAATGCCTCATTCGAGCTTGAGTAGAGGTCCTTGGCGTTGGAGGGGAAGCGCCTGGTTGCATCGGCGTTCATCTTGGACTTGTCCGAGTAGTCTATTACGTAGACGTTGTTGTTCCAGATGTATGCAGACGCATAGAGGCCGCGCGGATACCTTACCGCCTCCTCTTCCTTCCGGTTCTCATCGTAGCGGAAGCGGGGCGGGAGGATGAAACGCACCGTGGATTTTTTGCCTCCTTTGAGGGTTATCTCCTTGTCTTCAACCGTAATCGTTCCCACGCGGGCGTCTTTTACGTTTTCAAAGAGGTCCTTCTTGGGCACCCTCATTGCAAGGGCGATTTCCCCTCCGGTCCATACTGCCTCGGTTGAGGAACGCACGTCCTTGCGGGGCACGATGTATCCCATGTCGATTGGGAGGAGCTTCCCGCCAATCGTCTTGGTCACCTCCTCGTATTGGATTTGTGGCATCTCTGGCACCTCTATTTTCTTCTCCTTGACTGGCACTTCCTCTTTTTTCTCTAGTTCGGAATTGCCCTCTAGCATGAAGACGTCGCCGCTGTTCCACCCGGTTGCGCCCAGGGGCCCTAGGGAATCATACTTGTTTATGCGGATGTCGCGGTCTGGCAGGTCAACTATCTTCCAGATGTAGTTGCCGCTCTTGGTCCTTGACAACTGGCGGCCCATTACCGCGCGCACTATCCCCTCTGCGGGCTTCTCCGGAGGGACGCACAGCAGGTTCTGCCCGCTGCTGCGAACCAGGAGCGACTGGAGCACCGCGTATTCCTTGCCCTTGTGCATGAAAGTGGAGTTGTCCCCGGTCCCATTTAGGTGGGAGACCAGGAGTGCGCGGTATTCCGCGTACATTTCCTCCTTTGCAGGCTTAGCCATCCCGGTGGAGCTTCCCAGAACCGGCCCGCTCTCAAAGGCAACGTTTGCCACGAAAACCCTCCACATGAGGTCAAAGACCGCACTCTTGTAGGCGGATTGCCTCTTCTTGTCCCAGGTTTCGAAACCCTCCTTGTTGCTGCAGATGATTTCGGTTGCGGTGTATGCAAACTGGTAGGTTGCAGTTGCCGTGCCGATTCCTGCGTTGGTGGATTTGAGCTCACTTGCGAATTCCTCAAAGTTGCGGTACTTGTTTAGCACTTCCCACATTTCCGGAACGCGCTTCCAGTATTTTGGGCGCCGAGACTGCCATCCTTCACTGACTCCGAAGCCCGCGTGCATGCCCATGAAGGCGCGCATTACTATCTTGGATGGGTCCTCGTCAAACGCGCGCGAGGTTTTCTTCTCCATCTTCAAATCCAAATTGACTATGTCATCTACTATATAGTCGCTCTTGGGCTCGGAGCCGTACCAGTTTGCCAGGTACTGCTGCGCCGAATCGGAGAAGACTCCGTAGTAGAGGCTAAAGTCGCTTGTTCCCTCCTGCGCGGCCATCCTCCTCTCAAATGCCTGCGTGGTTGAAACGCGCTCGCCGGTTGCAAAGGAGACCACGTAGCTTTCCCCGTTCCTGCGGTTTTCCTCTGTGAGGAAGAGGTCCTGGGCAAATTCCTTTGATGCCTGCTGCGCCTGCGCATAGACCGGGGCCATCTGGGAAGTGATTTCGTTCATCTTCGCCATCCTTGCAGCGTGGAAGCCGCGGGTGCCCCTGAATTCCCCAAGCCCTTCTTCGGACTTTGTGTTTGAGAGGAATACCTGGTTTGCCTTTATGGAAACGCCGGGGAAGAGGCCTGATGCGCTAAGGAGGTCGTACATCCTGCGCGCCATTTTCTCCCCGCCGTCCCTCTCAAGGAACGTTATGCTCCTGCCCTCATGCATTAGCTCGGGCTTCTCAGCATATATCATGATTGCCCTTATGCTCTTTGGGTTGGCTTGTGCGTATTTGGCGAAATCCGCATCGGTCTTTCCGGAGAGGGTTTCGCTAAGTTCGGAGAGCCTCCTCCTGCGAAGCTCCGCGTCCTGCCCGACTTCCTCAACTGCGGAAGCGTCCTCCTGTGCCAGAGACAGGGTTATCCTCACGAACTTGCGCTCGCCCGCAACGGGCATTGCAAGTGCCGCCCTGCGGTCTTTTGGAACTTCGGAGATTCCCCCGATTGTCTCGGAGCTGACCGCGTCCATGTTGAACCCGTTTTCGCGCAGGTATGTGCGCAGCCCTTCTTCCGCTTCGGTGGTTGCGTAGAAATCCGCGGTAGTTCCCCCGCTCCCGTTTAGGAAGTACTGGAGGCGCACGCGGTCTTCTGCCGAATTAAGAAGCGGAAGTTCCACTTCGCGCTTGTACGCAGAAGAGTAGTAGCGGTAGGATGCGGGAACGCGTATTCCCGCCTGCGCCGTCTGGGCGAAGGTTGCGGTAAGCGGCTTTCCCACCACTAAGTAGTAGGTGCGCGTGTGCGGAGTGCGCTTGAAGACTGCGCCTTTTTCCACCGAAACCGTGCGCGGGTCGTTGCGGCTGCGGAACCAGTACTGCATGAAGCTTGCCGCGGCGTTTGCGCGCGAGCGGCTCGTGTATGCAATCCTGCGGTAGGCGCTTGGGTCGTTGGCGACTTCTTCTAGCTGCGCTTTCTGCGAAGCTATCCTGCGCGCCTCAATCGCCCTGTGCTCGCCCGCGTTCCTCTGGGCGCCGCCTGTGCTGGGCCAGTTCTGCAGCGATTCGGGAACCGCATCCAATACCGCGAGATTGCGGTTTCCCGCCTTCACAATCCCATCATCCGGGAGCGAGAGCCTTGCCCTCGTTTCGGTGCCCTCATAGAACATCGCTTCCTGCTCCTTCTCAATGCGCTCTTCTACGAGCCTTGTTAGGCGCTCGGAATCTTCAAGCAGGTTCCTCTTCTCTATTGCCTTCACAAGTGCGGGGCGGTCCCAGTATCCTGAGGGTGCGGCTTCCGCGGAAACCGCGGCTTTGGCGGACACTTTCTTCTTGGGGTTCCATGCCTTCACATCCACGTTGCTCCAGCCCCTCTCGCGGAGGTACTGTGCGAGGAGATAGGCGCCTGCTGTGTCCACCTGCTTTCCGGCTGCGTCCTTTTTCACAGTAAGGCTGAATGCCTTTCCTTCTAGGAGCGCGGATTCAAGCGCGGCTTTTTGCGCGGGGGGAAGGTAAATCTGCCTTCCCTTGATCGTGACGTATCCTGCCTCATTCGGCTCGGGGAGCGAGAGCTCCATCGAAGGGGGCACGTATTCCTGTGGAAGCCCGATTGCGATTAGGTGCTTCTTGCCGGAAAGTTCGTGCCTTACTGCGGCGAGCCTGAAGCGCGGGAGCGCGAGGCCCGAAGCCGCATAGAGCAGCGAGAGCCCCTCTTTTACCGCTTCCATGTTTGCGCCTGCGGAAACGAGCAGCGAGAGCTTCCTTCCCGAAGGCTGGAGGCCGCGGGATAGGAGCGAGGTTTCGTTGTTTAGGTAGCCTAGGACCGCATCAAGCTGCGATTGCGAAACGTTTGCCGCAAGCTGCTCTAGGACCTGCCTGTGGGTTTTGCCGGCATAAAGGCGGGATTCGTCGCGGAGGAATGCTCCTGCGGCAGGGCCTGCCCACGCCATTATCCGGTCTACTAGCTGGGCGCGCTTTAGGAGCTCTTCGGCTCCGGCTGCCTCGGCCTTGGCCGCTTCCGCCCCCTTTTTCTGTGCGGCCTGCTCCTCGATTGCCGCAAGCGAAATGCTGGTTGTGAGATTGCTAAACCTTGAGACGCTGCGTGCGCGGGCCTTCTTTACGCCTTCAACGTATGCATCAAAGGCGGCAAGGTCCTTGGGGCGCTCCTTCTTCAGTTTCAGGCGCAGCCTCTCAAGCTCTTTTATGTGGGCAGAAGTTATGTCCCTGCAGGCTTCCGCATAAGGAACAAGCTTTTCTAGCTCCGCTTTGGATTTGGGCTTGGATTTTTCGAGCTCTTCGTATTTTGCCGCGGCCTTCTTGTATGCGGCAAGCTGTTTCTTTGGGAAAATATTCTTGCTGCGAATCCACGCCATTGTGGCAGCGGAGAGCCCAAGCTCCTTTGTGCCTTCAACCGGCTCAGTAGTGATTTCCGCGGGTGCGGGCTCGGGTTTGGGAGGTGCGACCACTTCCGCTTCCTCCCGCACTTCCGCTAGTTCCGAACCCCCTTCGGCTGTTGCCTGTGCGGGAGCTTTTAGCGAGACTACCCACTCGCTGCCCCTCTGGCGGATGTCTCCTACGGCGTAGAAGCCGTGCGCCGGGCCGAAACCGGAAATTAGCGAGTAGAATGCCCCCGCGGCCTCCTTGTTGGGGAAAGTGATGTTGTACCTCTCCTTGCCCCCGACTCCTATTTCGCGGATTTGGGAGTATGCTGAAGCGTACTCTTTGGCGTCCATGTTGGAATCGCCAATCCTCTGCGCATAGAGGTTGTCGAGGCTGTCGCGGAAATCCGGGCTGTTTGCGCGGGTTATGGGGACGTTCGTTCCCCTTGCCGCGGCATCCTGCACCCTCTTCCTTGCGCAGGCTTCCGGGCTGCCCATCTCAACTGCCCATATCTCCTTGCCGCTTTCGTAGCGCTTCACTACGCGGACGGTGCTGCCATCGAGCATGAGCTGGCGGTATTTCCTGAGCGTTGCCGCAAGGGCTGTTGCCTTTTTCTCCGCGGCCTTCCCGCTTCCCATCTCCAGCGTCTGCCCGAGATTGTAGCGCGGGTCCAGGTTTCCCTGCACATGCGCGTATGCGGAGTTAATGAGCTTGGAGTCAAGCTTCATTTTGCGCAGTTCCGAGAGGAGCGCGGTTTCGGAGCGCGAATAATTGAACATGTCCATGTGCCTTTTTGCCCAGAGCGCCTTTCCGATTCGGGTGGCTTCGGCACGGTCGGCATCGCTTGGCGCGTAGGTCCTTAGCTGGAGTACCCACTCGCGGTAGAGGGAAACGTCGGCTTCAAGTGAGCGCACTTCATCTGCTAGCCTCTTTTTCTCCTCCTTGTCCTTGGCCTGCGAAACATCCTTGAGCCTCTGGGTAAGGAGCACGTATTTCGCCTGGAGCTTGTTTGCCAGTTCGGTATCGGAATAAAGGCCGAGAAGGGCGTAGAAGCGAGTGTCCCTTCCCTGCTTTGAGGCAGGCTCGGGCTTGTTTAGGAGGGTGCGGAGCGCTTCCACTTTTGATTCGGGCTTTGCGCTCCTTGCAGGCTGCGCTTCCTGCGATGATGCGGGAGCTGATTCGGTTTCCGAAGAATCGGATTTTACCGGGACCACTTCGGGAAGGTTCGCTTCGCGGCCGCTAAGCTTCCTGTTTACCTGGTCCATCAGCGGAACGAGCTTGCCGAAGCGGTCGGTAATTCCCGCAGGGAGCTTCTCGCTGTTTGTTTCGCGTAGGAGTTCCTGCATCCCGCGGTACATGATTGAAAACTCCGTTAGGAGGGTTTCGGAAGAATCGCGGGTTATGTTCCTCGAATACTTTTCTAGGAGTGCCATCTTCTGCTCGATTGTCTGGGCGCGCGAGCACTTGCCTTCGAAGAAAGCGCGCTCCCAGTCTTCTAGGAGGGGGGGTTTGCCTGTCTTCTTGGGAACGGGTGAGGCCGTAGATTTGGCGGTGCGCTCTCCGCTAATATGCAGCACGAGGTAGTTGTCCGCGAATTCCTGGGGCAGCACGTTTGTCGCCTTCATGGGGCGCACGAACACTCCGTAGCCGCCTTCTTTTAGCAGGTTTACCAGGGAGTTGGCCTCGGATTCTAGGGATTTGGGGATTATGATTTCGTCTTTGGAGTTCCATCCGCCTTCCATCTGCTTTCGAAACAGGTTCGCATCGTCGCGGCGGAGTTCGTCGTCCTTCGCGATTTCATCAAGCTGGGCGGCCAGTTCCCCGGCAGCCTTGGAGATTTCATCCGCAATTACTGCATCGCTTCGCTTACCATTCCTGGATTTAGTCTTGGACCCCATTAATGACACCTATTTAAACTACTCAAAGAGAATTTAAAAAGATTTGCACGGCTTACCGAATAGAAAAGGCGATTTTCGCAATTTGCCTGTTGCGTTTGGCCGGAAGCGAGCTTTATGCGCTCTTCCTATGCCTGCGCCTTGCGCTTCTGCCTGGCTTCGCCCATCTGCACACTCGTTAGCGCTTGCGGCGGGCATTGCCTTTTTTGCCGCGCTTTTTCTTGGCGGTTTTGGGCACTCCGGCATCATCATTGGCGGAATCGAATCCCAGGAAGTCCCCCGCATCGGCATCGCCTGCCCCCGCATCGGGCTGGACTTCCGCATCGATGTCTATGAGTTCGAGGGGGTCCTTGCTGAGAGTAAAGCTGGCTGCCTCTTTTTCCTCCTTGGGCTTTTCCCCCTTCTTTTTCTTCTCCTGCTTGGGCGCTGCCTGCTCGGAGTCGGTATCCAGCGTAAGCTCTCCGAACTGCCCGGTGGGTTTGCGCTCCGGAGCCAGGGTAACCGCCTTGGGCTCTGCGCGCGTGCGCGCGGTTTTCTTCTCTTTGGGGCCTTCCTTTTTGGAAGTGGTTACGGGCACGGGCGCAACGGCCTTGGGATTTGGGGTGGATTGCGGTGCGGAGCCTTTTTTCTCCGGGGTGCCAAAGACAGGCAATACTGATTCCTGCTTCGGGCTCTTGAATTTCTCCGGGGCTCCCAATTCCACCCTCCAGGCCATTTCCCCATTGACTAAGCGGCTTGTTGCGCGCACTCTCTCCCCTGTAAGCATGAGTTGCGGGTATTGCCTGAGCACTGCCGCTAGGCCCTTGGCATTCTTCTCGGCATTCGGCCCGCTTCCAACCAGGATTGCCTGGGGCGAACCCCGCGCAAGGCTGGCTTCTATGTAAGAGTAAACCTGCTTTATCCTACTGCCATCAAGCCCGCCTGCCTGGAGCCTTACAAGAAGCGAAAGCTCGGAAGGCTCATAGCCGTAGATTTCTCCGTGCTTTCTCCACAGCGTCCTCTGCACATCCCTTAGGGCATTCTTGTCTGCGTCGGTAGCACACTCGTTAAGTGCGTTATGCAGCCTGCGATAGAGCGCAACGTCTTCTTCCATACCGCGGATTTCACGGGAAAGCCTCTCCTGTGCCTCGGCCCCCTTTGCTTTCCCCGCTTCGGCCTTCCGCTTCACGAGCAGGACGTACCTGGAATTCAGGTTGCTGACGAACTTGCTATCGCCATACGCCCTTAGGAGCGCATCGAACCTTGCTTTCTTGGCGCTTGCGGTTTTGGGTTCGGGCTTGTCCAGGAGCGCCCTTAAGCCATTGAATTCCTCGCTTCCCTTTATGGGGGAGGGCTTGGGGCGCAGGTTCTGCAGGCTGGCTGCAGCGCGGTCTTCTGCGGAAACGAAAGCTGCAGTCTTTGTGGGGACTGCGCTTATAGAATTATTTTCCTGGGGCTTTGCCCTGTGCCTTTGCCTTGAACCCATCAATTTCACCTATACCCAGATATAGCCCATAGAAAATTTAAAAATATTTGCCCCGTTTCTCCGAATACAAAGGGCTTATTTTCCAGAAGGAGGGCCCCAGGGGGAGCCCCATCCTCCGTATGCGGGGTCTGCCCATATGGGTGCTGGCGCTTGGGGGGCTTCTTCCGCTTTTTGGGCTTTGGGGTTCTTTTCCTCTTTTTGGGAGGCGGCTGCCATCTTGTCTTCCTCCCTTCCCCTTGCGCACTCTTCGCGGGTTCCAAGTTCCACCCTCCACGCCGCTTCCTTGTCCGAATGGTAGTAGCTTATCACGCGGACTGTGTAGGCGTTTAGGAGGAGCTGCGGATATTTAATTAGGGCGGCGCCAATGGCGAGGGCCTTTTTCTCCGCTTCTTTTCCGCTTCCAAGCTCGATTGTCTGGCCCCTTGCGATTTCGGTTGTCCAGCCGGGCCTGTAGCAGAGGTCAAGGTTGCTTCTTAGGTATGCATAGATTTGGGAGAACTCCTTTTCGCTTAGCCCTATTGGGCGCAGTTCGGAGAGGAGCCTGAGTTCGGAGGGCGCGCACCTAAGGAGCGCAAAGTGGGATTTTGCCCATAGTTTTTCATTTGCTTTTGCAAGCTTTGTGGATGCGCCTGCCGCATCCGCGTATGTTTTTAGCTGGGCAAACCATGAGGCATACATCGCTACGTCCGCTTCGAGGGTGCGGATTTGGGCGGAGAGCTTTTCCTGCTCTTCCTTTGTTCTTGGAGTGGGGGTTTGCGCTTGCTCTAGCTTTTTTTCTAAGAGCGCGTGCTTTTTCTGGAATTCCCTGCTGAAAGCGGGGTCGGAATAGAACTTGAAAAGCGAGTTGAAGCGCGCTGTGCGGAGCCCTTCTGCGGAGGGTTCGGGCTTTCGCAGGAGTTCGCGCAATTTGTCGAAATCCGTGCGGGCTTTTTTGGAGGGGGTTGTGGATTTGTACCAGGTTCCATCCTGGTAGCCGCGCCTCTTTTCGGGGACGCAGTGCCATCCGGTGTGGATTACCGTTTCTTCGAGCCTGATTGTGTCCGGGCCATCCATTGTGACAAATCCGCCAAGCCCTTTGCCCCTGAGAATGAAATGGGCGTTCTTTTTCGCTTCCTCTTCCGAAACGTTTTCATCCGCCTCCATGTTCCATGCATGGGCATCTATGTCCCTGTTGCGGAGTGCGGATACCAGCGTGTTGATTTCGTCCTTGTATTTGGAGGGAAGGAGGAACTTCTCTTTTTTCCTCCAGCCGTTTTCCATCTGCCCGCGGAGCCTTTTTGCCGCGAATTCTTCGCTTTTTTCTCCGGAAGCTTCAAGAAGGCTAATTAGTGCAGTTGCCGCCTTGGTGACTTCGGGCCAGGGGTTTTTCCTGATGCGCCTTTGGGGCACCTTTTTGGGTGCTGGCTCTTCCTCTTCTGAGAAACTCATGTAGCCTGTAGTTTGGGACTCCGCTTCTTTCTGCCTGCTCTTTTGCCTCGAATTCATTGGAAATACCTCACTTTCCGCCCTTGCGCTTTTTGCGGTTTTCACGCTTGTTATCTGGCACTTCATCTGGACCCAAATCTATGTTGCCAAGCGGGTCGCCTGAGAGCGCAGGAGATTTCTTCTTTTCGATTTTTTGTGGGGGTTGTGGTTTGGAACTTTTTTTTCTTGGAGCCTCGCGCTTTGCCCTAATTGGGGCGGGAGTGGCGTTGGGGGAAACGCTCTCCAGGGGAACCCTTCCCATGTCCGAAGCGTCTAGCCGGATTGCGGGAACCGCCGGCCCTATCTTTATGGGCTTGGGCGGGGGGCTTTTCTTCTGGTGTGCAGCTTTGGGCTTACGGCTTTTGCCCCTGCTTTCTCTGGCACTTCTTTTAGCGGGGGATTTCCCGCCTTGGGGCATTCCCAGCAGCCCGTCGATATTTTGCGAATCCATGCGGGTTGGGGAAGACTTCAGGAGCTCCATGAGGTCTGCTGCCTCGTAGTTCTCCGGCTCCCTGCATGCTCTGGATGAGCATATCTCCACTCCCCATCCGGTTTTGCCGCTGGAAGTGGTGGCTTCTTTTTTCCCTTTTCCTTCTTTTCATCGTCCCGGTCCAGCTTTATCCCGCCTAAGGGGTCGTCGCCAAGGCTTCCGTTGTCTTCCTGGGGCATCCCGAAGGGGTCAAATGGCTTTGGGGCGCCTTCTTCCTTGTTGTCTTCGTCTTTTTCCTTGCCTTTCCCGTTTTTCGAAGGGACAAGCCTTCCTAGGAGCCCTTCATCGGCATCCTTCCCGTGCACCTTGTGATTCTGTTTGAGAGCCATGCTGAAACACCAAGTGAAAAAGGTATTCGCGCTATGGGAATTTAAATGCTTGCGCTCTTCCAGGCGGGCGACTGCCTACTTTTTGGCGCGCTTGCCCCTAGCCGAAGGCTGCCTAAACGGGTTTGCGTAGATTATTAGCGCTGCAAGCAGCACAAGGAGGAGCACCGCGGCGCCAAGGAGCAGGACCGGGGAGTCCCCGCTTAGTGGGAGCGTGCTCTGCGCTTCAACGAACTGCTCCTGCAATTCTTCTGAGGATTCTTGTGCCTGCGCAAGCGTGCGCGGCTGCGGGATTTGTATCCGCTCCGAAGCCTCGGAGCCGGTATCCAGGTTTTTCGCGGTTATCGTGTATTCGCCTTCATCTAAGAGGAAGATTTCCCCTTCGGCTATTCCGTTGAAGCCTTCTATCGGGGTAACCGAATACTGGGTTTCTCCTAGCATCGCAATCAGGTATAGCGTGGAACCGGATGCGCCCCGCTCCACTACGCGGTAGTGCACTCTCCCCGGAGTGAGTTCTTCAAGGGCGATTTCCATCGCGCATGAGAGCGAGATTGCGAGCACTGCAAAGAGCAGGATTCTAGAATCCATGCTTGGTAAAAATGCGCCAAAGCATAAATAGCTTTTGCCTGCGCCCGATGCAGGAGGGGGATTTAAGTATTTGGGGGCTAAAGAGTGGAGCTATGTCCGCTGCAAAGAAGAACGCCGCAATCGGCGCTCTCAAATTCATTGAAGACGGTATGGTGGTGGGGCTTGGAAGCGGCACCACAACCGGGCACTTCACCAGGCTGCTTGGGGAGAAAATGAAAAAAGAGAGGATTTCGGTTGTTGGGGTTCCGACATCCTATGATTCCGAGATGCAGGCAAAGAAGGCGGGCATACCTTTAATCGGGCTTGAGCGGGAAGTGGACGTTGCGATAGACGGTGCGGACTTAATAAAAGACGGATACGTGCTAAAGGGGGGAGGGGGAGCGCTCACGCGCGAAAAAGTGGTTGATTACGCTGCGGAAAAATTCATCGTAATAGCCGATGAGGGGAAAATCGGGAACGGGAAAACCTATCCCGTGGTCGTGGAAGTAGTGCCTTTTGCGCGCGAGTCCGTTGCAAGGGCGCTTGAGAAAATGGGCTTTGAGCCGGAATTGCGCGTTGGGGGCAAGAAGCTGGGCCCGGTCGTTACGGATAATGGGAACTTCCTCTTAGACTGCACGGGAAAAATCCCAAAGGACGCTGCAAGGCTTGAGAGGGAATTAAACTCCATTCCGGGCGTGGTTGAGAACGGGATTTTCTCCAGGTATTTCAAAATAGTAATCGGGAACGAGAAGGGAAGCTACGAACTCTAAGAAACTCAGTGCCGCTTTTCATCCGCGTAAATTGAGAATGCGAAAACCGAGGCCAGAGACAGCGCGCATGAGAATAGGAATGGTGCGTGCATCTGCGCAAAATGCTCTCCCCAGAGAAGGCCCGCAATCAGGTTTGCGCCTATTAGCAGGGCGCCGGAGAGTATCGGGTACTTTCCGGCAAGGGGCAAATCATCTTCATTATACGCAGAATCAAGCAGGGTGGAGGAGAATCCTAGGAAAGCGAAAAGCGCTATTGAGAGCTGAGCGTCCAATGGCAGCGAGAACGAAAGCGCAGCCATTGAAAAGAGCATGCAGCCTAGTATGAACGCCTTCTTCTGGCCAAGTGCATTGCACAGCAACCGGGAGGGGAGGGGGAAGGCTGCCTTTGAAGCCAGGAATATTAAGTAAGAGAGGACTACTAGCACGGGGGGGAGCGATGCGGATGCCGCTAGGAGGAAGAGGAGGATTCCGGCTTTGGAGAGCAGGAACGCAGAGGAGATTGCAAGAGGGGCGGAGATTGATTGCGGAAGGGCAGGGGCGTTTTCTTTTGCATTCTTGGAATAATATTTCTCCTTTGTTAGGAGGAAGGGGATTAATACGAGGGCGGCGGGAACCGCGGAGAGGAGGATTATCGTGCGGTATGAATCTGCGGCGCTTGCCTGGCTTCCTAGGAAAAAAAGGAGGAGTATTGCAAGCAGCGCGCCCAGGATTGTGCCTCCGTGGTTTTGAAGCTGCGCGCCAAACGGGGTTTTGCCCGTTTGCAGCTGCCCGTTTGGGAACGCGGATTTTTCCGCGGCGGAATCCGCGCTGCGCAGGGATATGAATTCCGGGAATGAGGAGCATTGCGCGGTAAGGGGCCTTGCGATTGCGCATAATGCGATTGCGGATGCGCGAAGCTTCCTATCGCGCGAAATTTCTTCTGGGAGAAGGCGCGGAAGCTGCGAGAAGAAAGCGGGGATGGATTCTGCAAGGCCTATCAGGATTGCGGGGGCTCCGAGAGCCGCTGCCGCAAACAGGGGGATTATGGGAAAGAGCATCCCGCTGCCCGCATCCGAGAGGAAGCGGTCCATTCCCTCAAGTTTCGGGGAAAACCTCTCTTGGAGGCTGTTCTCTCCCATCATCCGTTTCCCTTTTAAGCATGGGCTGTGGAATTTTATGCCATGCGGATAAGTGGAGAATTGGAGCGGATGCTTAAAAAACCGCTCGGAAAGCTTGTGCCTTTCGAATCCGCGCTATCAATTGTGCGCGGGAAAAAAGTAATTGCAATAGGCGACGAAGTGGTCTTCAATTTTTTGGAGGCCGGCGTTGTGCCGTTTGTTTCGGTTTTCGATTTTAGGACTCTCAGGGCCCCTGTGAGGGGGGCTGTGGAAAAGAGGATATCCGGGGAGTATCCTGCTCCAATGCGGATGGAGAAGGAGGCGGGGGAGCTTAGTATGGAGATGTTCGTTGCTGCGCGCTCGCTGCTCAAGCGGGGCGGGGCGCTCCTGGTGATGGGGGAGGAGGATTTGTTCGCGCTTCCCTTTGCAATGATTATTGAGGATGAGGCGGTTGTTTACGGGCAACCTGGGGAAGGATGCGTGGTTGTCTCCAAGGATAATTTTGGGGGGAGAGAAAAACTCGAAAAAGAGGTAAAAAAGATGGGGCTAGTGCTTCCCCATCGAGATTAGGGCGAAATAAATCAGGCCTACTGAGATGACCGAAACGCCTGCGACCAGTTCTATCGGGTCGGCAGGGCGCATGCTGTTCCAGAGGAATCCCAATCCCACTCCGCCTGCAAGTGAGAGGATTACTACCGCCGCGTCTTTGAGGCCGCCCATGGTTTCATGCCCTTGGCTTGGTTACTACGATGACGTCCTCTACGGATTTCACGTTCTTGTAGATTACGCTCTTTTCCTTGAGCACTTCCCTTGTCTTCTCCTTGGAGGAAGAGAGCGGCTCAAGGAGCAGCCTCGAAATCTCGCCGGATTCAAGGTCTACTATGAAATCCTGCGCGCTGCCGACGTATTTTCCTCCGTCGGTGAATATTTCCATCCCGTACATCCTAGAGAGTTTAACGGTCATCATCAAACACCTTGCGAAGCTAATTGGAAGCGTGAATTTTTAAACCTAACATCCTGACGGGGAGTGGTAGACCGTCCGGCAACTCAGCGCCCAGCCCCACAAAATGCCAACTAAAAAATAAAACCCGCGAATACCCATGCTGGAGCGCAACCA
>JAFGCC010000010.1 GCA_016932815.1 Microcaldota archaeon
AGGCGCTGGTGTTACCGCGGCGGCTGCCACCAGTCTTGCCCACACCCTTATTCTCCAAGCTATTTACACTTGGCAAAAGACGCCAGCGTAGCTGACGCCACTCGGAGTCCCCCTATCACTCTTTCGAGCATTGTAGAGGTTTCGCGCCTGCTGCACCCCGTAGGGCTAGGGCCCTTGTCTCAGTGCCCTTCTGGGGGCCACCACTCTCATGGCCCCTAGAGATTATCGGCTTGGTAAGCCATTACCTTACCAACTACCATAATCTCCCGCAGTCTCGTCCTACAGCGGAACTGTTCCAATTCACAGCCCGTTTAAACCGCCAAGCATTCCAGCATAGGCGGAATATCGGGTATTATCCTCAGTTTCCCAAGGTTATCCCCGTCTATAGGGTAGATTGACTACGTGTTACTCAGCAGTCTGCCACCCCAGGAAGTCCTAGGGTTAGACTTGCATGGCTTAGTCGAACTCCGATAGCAGTACCCTCCAGCAGGATCAACTGGAGTTTGTTTTACATCCTAAATTTTGGAGTACTTATTCTTATTGGAATCATGCGAGGTACTTTCGTATTCTCGTATATCGCATGTACTATCTTTCTCTTGGCCCTTGAAGCGTATGTGGCTTTCCTTGCGAAAAGCCCTGAACACGCAAAACGCATGCTCACAAGTGAAAAACCTCGAATCGCGCATGTTCCAGCGCAAAATAGGTAAGCAGTATATTAGAACGCCTCTATTTATAAACCTTTCTTCGCTCCGTCGTGGGAAAAGCCTGCCCAGGGAGCGGCCACGGGAATGCCCCTAGGAAGGCAACATGCAAACCCCCAATTAGGGAAATAGAAAGGATAAGATATAAATACTTCTTTATCCACGAATAACTATTAATTCAATTAATCAAAATGATGGTGAAAATATGGGTCGCGCTTTGAGGTCACAACGGGAGTCTGGCGGAACGGTCGAAACCGGGGCGGTTGCGCAGAGGTTGGATAGCGCGCAGGAATTTGAGGAGCTCCTA
Source organism: Microcaldota archaeon (assembly GCA_016932815.1). GTDB lineage: Archaea > Micrarchaeota > Micrarchaeia > Anstonellales > Bilamarchaeaceae > CAIKOA01. The sequence continues at coordinate 1,009 of JAFGCC010000010.1, forward strand.
AAAGGGCTGGGGCTTAGCGCAACCGAGATAAAAGAAGTGCTAAATGACGGAAGCGAGGAAACAATCAGGCTGTTTGCGGCCCTTGAAGCGTGCAGCAGGAGGGCATCTGCCGCTGACGATGCGGAAAAGAGGATGGCGCGCGGTTACATATCAAGTTCAATCTCCGGCTCTATTGTGGGGGATGTCGGGCAGGAAAAATTCTCGGCGTGCGAAGCGGATATCTGCATAGAGGCGCTTGAAGGGAGCGAATACGACCGCAGCCTCACAAAAATCATGATTAAGGCGGCCCAGAACAAGGGCCTTGACACCAACGACCCATTGGTGCGCGCACTAATCGTGATGAGCGTCAAGGACGGCTCGGGGAGCTTCCTCTCTTCTGCACAGACAATTAAAGCCGCAGAGGAGAAAATCTCCTCCTTGGAGGGCGTGGCGGTTTCAAAAGCCGAAGACGTGGCAGGGGAGCTTAGCGAACAGAAAGCGATGGTGGTTCCCAAGAAGACAGAACTGACCGGTGCGCAGAGGAAACTCTACCTAAAGAACATGGGGCATTTGTTCAAGACGCTGCTTAACCTGGAGATGGTAGGCAGGGACCCGGACAGCCTGGATAAGAGGCTCTCATCCTATGAGAGGATGAATGCCAAGGACAAAAAGAGGTTCAGGGAATTCGTGGTGGAGGAACTTGAGGCGGCAATGCCGGGCTTTGGGAAGAATCCGGAAGCCGCAGTGGCCAAGCTGAGTGCCAGGGGGATGGATGAACTTGCGCAGAACTTGGGGCTGACAATGGATGTGCCCCCTGAATTCGGTGCGCAGGAGAACTTCAGGAGGCTGCTCCTTGCAATAGGAAAATACGTCCAGGGCGGCAAATACTTCGATATGGAAGGGCTGCGCGATTCAATAAAGGAAGCGGGCAGGGCGCTCAACAATTACCTTGAACTATCCTCTTCGAGCAGGGCGGATGAGTGGAACCTGCAGATGCAGGAAGCGTTCCTGGCGGTCTTGCAGGCAAAGGGGGAAGAGGAGCTTGCGGAAGTCAGGCAGAAATACACCCGGCGGGCCGCAGCGGCCGTGCGCCTTGCAGAGAGGCTGCGCGACAACCGCTTCATCTCCGAACTGATGGTGGATTCCACTTTCGGCTACGACTGGGAGGAGATAACAAACGTAAAAGCGGGCGAAGGGTTCGACGAGGTGTTCGTGGTCCCAGGAGGCGAGAGGGAGAATTTCCTAAAAGAGGGAAGCTCGCTAGTAAAGCTTGCCAGGCTGCACAAATACGTGCTATCTTCGCCGTATTTCATAAGGGACAAGGCGGCATTCATATACACAATAGAAGGCGGGAGCCTGGCCGAAATAGAAAAATCGCTCTCCAAGAGCGGGGGGGCAAGCGAAGAGGCGGAAGAGGAAAAGATAGGCAACAGGCTAATTGAGAGCCCAAGGCGGTTCCTGGGCACTATGGACCTCCTAACCCAGTACGTGTTCTGCTCGACTACGTGGAAGTCGCTCAAAAACAGCACGCTTGAAGATTACGTGCAGCAGAACCCGGATGAGGCGGACGGGAAAGTGAAAATCGCAGACCTGGATAATGACGTGAACGCAAAAGCGGACGCAATAAAGAAAGTGCTGGATGCAGCGGAAACCCAGCTTCTCTACACCGGGAGGGCGGGGCACCTGGGGCTCATGCTGAATGCGATACCTTTGGCGGTGCATTATTCAAACTCCTACAATGAAGTCGTGGACATACTAGGAACGATAGGGCAGGCTGCAAACAACATCTCGAATACAAATATGTATTCGCATTTGGGCTCGGGAAGGGTGCTGTGGTATTACTCAATGGTGCAGGTCCCGCGCAACTTCATGGAAGCGAACATGGACAACTACGACCAGCTAGTGGACCTAATGAGCAAGTGGCCCACCGAATCCGGATACATAGGAACCCACATGCGCAAGGACATGTTTGAAGTGCGCACGGTCGGGGAGATGCTGCGGCGGTTCATGCACGTTTATGCAAGGCGGAGCGGGGCTGTACGGCCGGGGGAGGTTTCCCCGCACAGGGCGCCGCAGGACTTCTCGCTAGTTGATATTGCAGACCGCAGGGGATACGACCTAGCACGCTTTGCAAGGGCGGCAATAACCGCAAGGACGGATGATTACGAATCAAGCGAAGAATTGCGCTCAAGCGTGGAAGCGCTCATGGAATCCAGCTCCGACCCTGTCCTGACAGAACTCTGGAACAGGGAGCCTTCTCTGCACGATGCGTTCTTCGATTTCTTCAGGCCGGTTAGCGTAGAGCTCGTTCCGCAAAAGAGGTATGCGGTAGTGCCCATGATTCCGATGTCGCACTCAAAGCTCCTTAGGATGCTATCCGGAGTGGAAGGGGTTCCGCGCTACATCCCTGGATGGGACATTGCCGGAGTGGGCGCAAAGAGCACAGCGCGCGGGGCTGCGCACGGGCTAGAGTCAAGCACCGGGGAAGAAGCCGAGCGCGACTACCGCGGAAGCGGGACCATGAAGGTCTTCGGGCCCGAGCAGGCGATTGCCGGAACCTACTCAGGGGAAGGGGCAAAAGCGGAAACTTCCCTCCCCGAAGGAGTCTCACGCACAACAGAAGAGGGGGGAGAGGAATTCTCCGCACCTTACCAATATACGAGCGAGGAAGAGCGGCATGCGTGGAGGGCGATATTTGAGGATGTTAATGCGCCCGGATGGGTTGCGTTCCGCGGCTACGCGCATGGGGAGCTTGCGCAGGAAGAGAGCAAAGAAGCAATCCCGGAATACGTGGACCCCCTAAGCGGCGAGGGAGTGGAGCGCTACGAGGCGATGAGCAAGGTGGAAGACAAGGACCTCGTTGCAAGGCTAGAGCACTATGCGAGGACTTACGATACCGACGGAGTAACGCTGGTAATGTACAACAAGGAAGCGCGGAAGGCAAGCGTAACGGAGGGGGGTGAAACCGAAGTTACGGCGGATACGCAAACAAAGGACTTGCGCGCTTTCACCTGGGGCAAAATCAAGGGCAACTGGTACCGCATCGGGTACATGGACCTTGAGCCCGAAAACCTCCAGAGGCTCTTTGGGGGATTGAACCTGGATGGCTATGCGGAATTTAGGCAGATAAGCGGGAAGCAGCAGTTTGAATCCGGAAGTTCAAAGAAGGAAATGCGCCCAGAAGAGCAGGAATGGAGCCTCTATGGTGCGCTAATCGGGTTCAACCTTACCAACATATTCACAGGAGGAAGCCCTGGCGCAGGCACGCCTTCGGTTGCGGTTGCGGGAGAATACAACGCGGCCGGAAAGCGCTCAAACATAGTCCCTGGGATTGAGGGGACGCAGAACCTCCCTTCCCTTGCAACGCAGGAGGATTACGATACCGCAGTAAGGGAATTTGCGGTCGGGGCAAGCATACTCTTTAAGGGAGAGCTTGGGGGAATGGAGAGGCCCGTCTGCTTCGTTACAGGAGTGGGCAGGAATGCCAAATACAAGTACAAGATGGAAAATGGGGAATACGTGCTTGATGCGCAAGGGAATCGGATAAGGGAGGAACTCAAGCAGGGAAGAGGGGGTGGCGGAGTCCTCATGCGCGCAGGCAAGCCCATTCGCAAGGGAGGCAAGGACAAGGCGATGGAGATGGGCGCGGCGGTTGAAGAGTCCTGGGGCGACGACGTTGTCGGAGCCACCTTTGCATGGCAGGACAAGCAGCTAATTGCAAACAACCACTACAACATAGCGATTGCGAACATCGTTCCCAAGCTTGGGTATTCCGGGCTATTGGGGACCATGCACACTACAGAGGAGCTCGAATGGTTCCTGCTTGGGGACATGAGGATACTAAGCAAGCGCGCGGAAAAGCGCAGCGGCCAGCACAGCCACGCAGGAGAGATTGCGGCTGTGGAAACGCGGCACCTTAGGATACAGGAGAGTGTCTTGTGGCAGAGGTTCCAGAATCGGTGGACGCTGGAAAAGATAACTTCAAGGCTTGCGGAAGTCGAGGCGGAATTGCAGGAGTTGCGCTCTGCCGGGCCTGCGCAGAAAGTAGGCGAAACCAGGAGGAGCATGGACGCGCTTGGAAAGGAGATTAGTGCGCAGGATAGGATGGATGCCCTTGAGAGGGAGGAAGTTATCCTGCGGAGGATGCAGACTGCAATCGGGCTAATAGAGGCGCAGACCGTGTTCGGAACCGCATCCGTGCTCTGGGACTTCATGGACGAGAAGGCGCGTGCGGGAATAGAAGCCCTGTGGGGCGGGCCGGACCAGTGGAGCGCCCTGCTCAATTCATACATTGAAGTGGATGACAAGTTCGCAGCGGCATTCAACATACAGCCTGTTCCCTGGGGCTCGATGGGGGGGAAAATCGTGATTCCCTTTAGCGCGTTCATACTAGCGGCAACCGCGGGAGAATACATGCGCAAGGACCTCCATGGGCCCAACGTGAATGTGGGTGCCACAGTCGACCCGGCAAAGGACTTCGGAATCGGGGCGATAATAGGGGGCATGATGCGCAAGGGGGCAATGCAGAGCGAATCGCTGGGAAGCGAGGTTGAAGGCAAGCGCAACGTTATTGAGGGAATGGTTCTAGGATGGGTTCCCGCATGGGAGGGCGCGCGCGCACAAGGTTACGTGATGCTCGCAAAGGAGAAAGGCACCAATAATTACGTGCTAAAGGAGAACCTGGACATAAACCGGCTTGGCGCTGGTGCACGGCTGCTCTGGGTGGGCAAGAACGGGGTTGCCTACACCGTAGACGCCGAATGGCTGCGCAAGAAGATGGCTTCCGAAGCGGAAGGAAAGGGCAAGCTAATGAAGCAGGGCAGGGACACAGTCGGGCTCACTTTTGAGGCGAAGGGACACAACGTTGGCGGGCGCGCAAGGGGAGTAGTCGAGGTCACTGACCGCACCATGAATTCAATCTACCAGGATGAGAAAAAGAGCCCGGATTCGGACCCGACCAACTACAAAAGGGTAAGGTGGGGAGTGTTCGCGGACTTGTTCCTGACCTTCTAGGCATGGAAAGAAAAAGGGAAAAAGAAGGGGAGTTGTTCCCCTTTTTTATTTTTGATTATACTGCTGCCCTCTTTTTTGGGCCTTGCTCTTCCTTCTTGGCCGTCAGGAGGGGGGCATCCTGCGTGGAAGCTGAAAACCCAAAGTCCCGTTCCTTTCCGGTGCGGGTATTGAATAGGTATATACGATACATGCCGGACTCCTGGTTTAGCTCGTTTAGCTTATCCATGGCTTTTTCGTATTCCTCGCTTACCTTCTCCGCCTCCTCTGGGGTTTCGGACCCGGCATCCATCTTCTTGCTGGCAAGTTCTGCTGCGGTTTGCGCATCCACATAAGGCTTTTTCATTTCTATCCTAAGTTCCGCATAAGGCTTTCCCTCCACAACCTTCATTACTTGTGCGGGAAGCGCGGCCTCATTGAAAAAGATGTTGCTTAGGTATTCCTCTCTTACTGCGCCCGTTTTGGAAGATGAAGGGTCATTCTTTGATTCTACTGTTATCCTAAGGAGACCCTCTCCAGCGGACGCCACCTTGAATACGAGAATGTCGTTGTCCCCGTTCAATCCAGCTATTGCCGCATCGCGCACGCTCCTAAAATCGGTCTGGCTCCAGACTTTTATCGGTTTTCCTCCGGCCATGTTATACACCTTGCAGAACAATATGTGGGCAAATGCATATATATAGTCAAGCTCCCGCTCCGGAAACGGGCATTAGCGGAAGAAGCGGAGCAGCCCGATTTCCTCAACTAGCTCCTTTGCTTTTGCCGTGAACCTAAAGCCCCTGCCGGCAATCCTCCCGACTGCGGCGGCTTCGGTTTCCGCTGCGAAGAGTTCGGAGAGGATTGGCAGCTCCGCCTCTATCCTTAGCAGGGCAAGGCCGCGGAACATTATGCCCCATGGGAAAACCGCTATTATTCGGAGCATGTTCTTTTTGAGGAAGGTTTTCTTGTCTGCGGCTTTTACGAAGGAAATTGCTATGTCTGTTAGGAGTATGAGGGAAAAAACAAGCTCGATTATTTCCAGGTTCTCCTCCCCGATTTCGTGGTGGAAATAGTCGGGGTAGATGAATTCGCCCATAATCAGGATTAGCAGGATTGCAAGGCAGGCGTTGATGAATACCTTCCAATAGGGCAATTCCTGCGGGTCCATAATATATCCCTCTGGGCAGAAGCATTATGTGAACTTCCCGCCCTAAAGGACGGGGCTTCCTGTTTCATTAAGGGCGCTTACGCTTAAAAATGGCGCAGTGGCTTCCTCTCCACAGGCGTTACTTCCCGCAGTTCCTGCGGTAGCTCGCTTGAGTATGTTTATTGCCGCATTGAGGTCGCGGTGCATTGAAGCCCCGCAGGCACATGAGTGCCACCTCTCTGCAAGCTTTTTCTTTCTGGATTTACCGCACCTGCTGCATTCACTCGTAGTTCCGGCGGGATTTACGAACACTGCTTTGCATCCAGCTTCTTCCGCTTTGTAGCAAATCATGCGCGCAAACTCCGCCCAGGCGCAATCCAGTATTGGTTTTGAAAGGAATTTCTTTAGCATTTTGGCTGGCTTGAGTTTTTCCAGCGCGATTAGGGAATGTCCGCGTACTAATGTTCTGCTTAATTTGTGGAGGAAATCCGCTCTCCGGTTTGCCAGTTTTTCGTACGCAACTGCCAATAAGTGTTTTGCCTTTTCTCTGTTCCGGCCCCCTTTTTTCTTTTTGGATAAATTCTTGTGGGCGGCTTTAAGCTTCAGTGCCGCCTTCTTCAGGTGGCGGGGGTTCCGGATTATTTTTCCATCGCTTAGGTATGCGAAGCTCTCTATCCCCAAATCAATTCCCACTGCGGGTTTTTCTCCCCCTAGGGAGAGTTTCCGTGCATTTTCAGGGAGTTTTTCCACTTCGGAAGTAAATACCGCAAACCATTTTCCTGAGGAAGTTTTCTTTATCGTCAGGGTTTTTAGCCTGCCCTCAATTTCCCTATGCTTGCGGATGCTGATGTCCCCTATTCCTGCTAAGCGGAGCTTTTTATCAAGCCTGAACCCGAATTGCGGATAAGTAAATGACCTCATTCTCTCTATTGGCTTGAACCTTGGGAATCCTGCCTTTAATCCGGCTTTTTTCCTGCCCCGCATTCCTTTTATTGATTTGCAAAGGCGGTCTGCAACGTTCTGGGAAACCTGAGAGAAAATCCGGGTTCTTTTTGTCTGTAAGTAGAGTTCTTTCCTTGTAGGGAATTTGCACATTTCCCCGTATTGTTTTTTTGTGCGTTCCAAGAGTAAGTTCCATAGGGCTCTACATTCATAGAGATACCTGTTGAGTTCTCTTTCCTGGGGCCTTGATGGATATAGCCTGTATCTCCAAGACCTCGTTGCCTTCATAGGACAAATGAAGATTTGATATTTATAAACAAACAAAGGGGGATACTTTCCATTGTTCCGCTGCCATAAAGGGGTTTTGCAGGATGGGGGCATATATTTATCTTCTGGGGGATGCCGGATTCGTTCTTCGTATGGCTCCTCATGGGCCTCTTAGCCAAGTGAGGCAAAACCTAATGTTAATTAAGGTTTTTGGAGATTATGTGAACATGGAGGAAAAGCTTGCCGTAATCCTCATTATGCTACTGCTAGCTTCGCTCCTAATTGTCGGGGGCATGAAATTCTACGAAGAAGACGTGGAAATAGGGGATGCAGAAGAATACGTGCTAGAAGACCTTGCGCAGAAGCAGCCTCTGGCGGATGTCACTGAAATCCTAGGCTGGGAAACGAAAACCAACGAGCTGGGAGAAGAATACCTGAGAATACGCGCAAGGGCAACCCTGGGGATGAAAACGCCCTGCCCAATTAGGATACATTATTTCTACCACTATCCAGTGCAGAACTTCATAGCAGACCCTCCAGAGTATATAACCGATTCGGGCTGCAGCGTGTGCGAGGGAACAGGCTGCGTAATCGCCTTTGAGGAGGAAGCGATAATCGCATCCCACACCAACTCCAAAGCCGAGAGGGTGGAAAAATACGTAAACGGGTATCCGGACGCAGTGCCTTCTGTCGAGGCTGAAGCGGGCGGATGGAAGGTTGCGTGGAATTCGGATTCCGCAAAATACGGCTATGTTGTGGAAGTCAAAAAGAACGGGGAAATCGGGGATATAGACACTGTTTATTACTGAAAAGCGACGACTTGCTAGCGCCTACTCATACAACTCGTTTCTCCTAGAATACATATTGCATTTGCCCCTGACTCCTTTGCGCAGGAAATCAAGGAAATCCGCAACTGGTAACTGAAGCGAATCCCTGTCCGAATCCTCTGGCAGGCTACTCTTTGGTGGCATAGTAGTATTCCCCTTTTTCCCTCTGCTCCCTATCAAGAACGCTGTTTGGCTTGTTTATGCGCGGGCGCTTTGAATCGCGGTCGCGGCGCATGGTAATACCGGCAAGCTTCAGGAATGAATTCATCCCGTCCTTTTTGGGGAGGGGTGCTGCCGCGTGGCCCTTTATTGAGCTCTGCCCGGAGAAGACCATTAAGCGGTGCGAAATGGAATCCGCGAAAACCACGTCGTGGTCTACTACGAATGCGCATTTTTCGGATTCGGAAATCGTGCGGCGGAGCAAATCCGAGAAGCACAGCCTCTGCTCAATGTCCAAGAAGGCGGTAGGCTCATCAAAGAGGTAGATGTCCGCTTTCTGCGAGAGCGCATAAGCAATCGAAACCCTCTGGAGCTCCCCTCCTGAGAGGTGCTCAAGCTCTTTTTCCATTAGTTTGTGCAAGGAGAGTTCGCGCTTTGCGTTTTCTGCTATCTGCGCATCAAGCCCTTTTTTGGAGAACAAGTCTAATACGGTCGTGTCTTTTTGGGGCTGGATGTACTGGGGTTTGTAAGATACTTTGAGGCCCAGGGATTCTCCCTCATCCGGCTTCTCCACCCCGGCTAGGAGCTTGACAAAAAGGGATTTTCCAAGCGCGTTCTTCCCTACGATACCTATTATTTCCCCATCGCGGATTTCGCCTTCTTCGGAAGAAAAGCTGAATCCCTCAAATTTCTTTTTGAATTCCGGGTATGTGAAGCGGATTTTGGTGTGGGTTTCCCTCTCGCTGTATTCGCTGAATTTTATCTCGCGGTCGCGGAAGCGGATGTTCTCCTCGCGCAAGAAGCCTGCGAGGTATTCGTTTATGCCTGCGCGGGTGCTCTTTGAGCCCGAAGATGCCCCGTACCCGTTTTCCTCCCCGTAGAATATGTAGATGTAGTCGCTCATGTAATCTAGGATTGCAAGGTCGTGCTCTACCACCATCATGCGCCTTCCTTCGGAGAATTCGCGAAGTGCGAGGCAGGTTCTAAGGCGCTCTTCAATATCCAGATAGTTGCAGGGCTCATCCATGTAATATACGTCCGCATTCTTGAGGTAAGCTGCGGCTATTGAAACCCGCTGGAGTTCCCCTCCGGATAGCTGCCCGATTTTCCTCCTTAGTATGGATTTTAGGCTGAACTTTTCTATTGCCATTGAATACGCGCTGCGCTCATCCATCCTGTGCAGGAGGTCGTCTACGGTCCCTGGGAACGCTTCCCTTAGCTTATCAACCATCTGCGGCTTATATGATACGGAGATTTCCTTTTCGGATTCAAAATAGCGCCGGGTTGCAATCGGGAGGCGCTCTAGGATTTCGGCTTCGGAGAACTCTTTGTCGTATTCTCCGAAATTGGGCAGCAGCTTCCTTGAGAGGAGATTGAGCGCGGTGCTCTTTCCTATCCCGTTCCTGCCTACTATGCCACAGAGGCCGTCTTTTGGGAGCGGAAGCGAATAGAGCCTAAACGAGTTTACCCCATACTGGAAGGTCGGCTCCCCGGTTTCTGAGGCGAGGTTGATTATCGTGATTGCACCCACGGGGCATTTTTTTACGCAGAGCCCGCAGCCTATGCACAAAAAGTCGTTTATTACCGGGAAGCGCGTGCCCTCTTCTGTTACTATGCACTCTTCACCCATGCGGTTTACAGGGCAGACTTTTTCGCACTGGTAACCGCACTTTTCGCGGATGCACAGGTCGCGGTCTAGGATTGCGATTCTAGGGCTCATTCTCAAACACTCCGTAAGTGGGTTGTTGTAGTGGGAGGCAAGAGATTAAAAACTTTGGAGCCCAAATGGGGAACGGCTTGAAGTGCTAACTATGGAAGGGTGAGGCAATGGAAGAAGAGGAATCGGAAGTGAAGGCTGCGGACAAGAAGGATGAGAATGTCGTTTTCGTAGGCAAAAAAGGCGTCATGGGATACGTGCTGGCAGTAGTCACCCAATTCAACTCCGGAGTTGAGTCCGTAACGCTAAAGGCACGGGGCAAGCTGATTTCAAGGGCGGTGGACGTTGCCGAAATCGTGCGCAACCGCTTCCTTCCCGAAGTGAGCGTGAAGGACATCACAATAAAGACCGAGGAGCTAACTTCCGAAGACGGGAGTGCGAGCAAGGTTTCTGCGATAGAAATTCAGCTTGGGAAGTAGGCTGCAGCAAGAGGCTGCTCCGCTGGATTACCCATGCTAGCATGATTGAAGCCCCGTTCCCCGGATGGGCCATCCGAACATGGCAATTGGCCCGCATCTTTAAGCTACGCATTGTGCCACCCCCCCTGCATTTGCCGCTTTGGCTTGTTCTGCCATTTGGGTTTGTATTAGGTCCTGCTGCATCCACGACTTGATTTTGGGATGCTCTAGCAGGCTGGCATTCAGGTCCCTGCCGGTTATGGCCAATTTCGCGAATCCGGCAACTACGGGCTTTGCATCCACGCCTATCGGGAATCCCCGGCCCATCATGGGCAAATCGTTTGCGCCATCACCTAAGATAAGCGTGCGCTCTGGGGGAATGCCGTAGTGCTGCTGGAGTTCCTCTACGAAGCGGCGCTTGCCCTCCCCATCAACCAAAGGCATAACTCCCGCTACTGCGCCATCCTCCACTATCAGCCTGTTTGCAGCCCAGTGCCTAACTCCCAGGTTTTTTGCGACTCTCTCCACTAGGAAATCGAAGCCTCCCGAAACGATGACGGTTATGAAGCCGTTATAGTGCAGGGCATCGAAAAAATCGGGCACGTTGGGCCAGGGCTCAACCGTTTCCCCTGCCCGCTTTAGGGCTTTTGCATCCATTCCCCTTACTAGTTCCACGCGCGCTTTGAGGGATTCAAAAAAATCCAGCTCCCCGGCCATCGCCCTTGCCGTGATGGTGTGGGTATGCAGGTTGAAATCCTCTGCAACCTCCTCCCAGAATTCATTTGGGGTTATTGTCCCTTCAAGGTCCGAGACTAACAGTTTGTCGAATATGCCAACCACCGCGAAGGTTGAGTGTATGTTTGCACATCGTATATAAGTATGACTCCGAAAACTATGCTTATTTACTCACAATTTGCATATGATTTTAAGTATTTTGGAGCATACACTCCATATTGGTGGCTTTTATGAATGAACCGGATGAAAAAGACCTGCTCGTCATTGACGAACTAAAAAGGAATTCCAGGCTCTCCGAGCAGAAAATAGCAAGGAAAACCGGGATTCCCATGACGACTGTCCACAACAGGATAAAGAAGTTGAGGGAATCTAGGACCATAGAGGGCTACACGATAAAGCTGGATTATGCGAAACTGGGAAAACCGATTAGCGCGTTCGTGCTGGTAAAAGCATCCCACGCGGACCAGAAGGAGCTGCTAAGGAAAATTGCGGGGCTCCCGGGCGTGTATGAAGCCGCGATGATTACCGGGGAATTTGACATCCTCTTCAAGGCCAGGGCTTCTAGCATGGAAGAGTTAAACGGGCTAATCGTCCAGAACCTAAGAAAACAGAAAACGATAGCCGAAACAAGGACCATGGTCTGCTACGAACTAATTGAGAAGCCGTGATTGCCGGATGCGGGGATTTCAAGGGCAAATGGAAGCGAAACGAACGGTTAATAAGCAGTCCGCGCCAATATTTGCATATAGGCGGTGTTTTCCAATGAACAGGAAAGATTACGTTAAGGATGCCCTGGGGAAGGTGGGGCAGGAAGTTTCCGTTGCAGGGTGGGTGCACGAAATCAGGGACATGGGCAAGCTCATATTCGTCCAGTTGCGCGATGGAAGCGGAATCGTTCAGGTCACAGCAAAAAAGGGCGTAGTGCCAGAAGAAGTGATGGAGGCCCTAAAGAGGAACAAGGAAGACGTTATTGCGGTTACGGGCACGGTTGCGGAGAACAAGGTCGCGCCAAATGGGGCGGAGATAATCCCATCCGGGGTTGAAGTCCTAAGCAGGGTGGAAGTAAAGCTCCCCGTGGACCCGACCGGAGTTGTGGAATCCGACTTGGATACCCGGCTCAATTTCAGGTACCTGGATTTGAGGAGGAAGGAAGTGGGCGCGATTTTCAAGGTAAAATCCGCAATCATCTCCGAATTCCGGAGGAAAACCGGGGAGCTGGGATTCACCGAAGTGCACCCCACGCACATAGTCGCTGCGGCAACCGAGGGCGGAACCGAAGTTTTCCCGGTGGAATACTTTGAGCAGAAGGCGTTTTTGGCGCAGTCTCCGCAGCTCTACAAGCAGCTTGCGATAGTTGGGGGGATAGACAGGGTGATGATTACCTCTCCCGTCTGGAGGGCTGAGAAGCACCACACCGCAACCCACCTAAACGAAGTAATCCAGATGGATATAGAGATGGGATTTGCAGACGACAACGATGCGATGGGCGTTTTGAGCGAAGTGAGCCTCTCCATACTAGGGAAGGTCGGGGAGATGAAAGACGAACTTGCGCTAATAGGAAACGAGTTCGTTGTCCCCACAAAAGTCCCGCGCTTTACCTACACCGAAATCGTGGACAAGCTCAATTCGGAAGGAGAATCCCTCAACTGGGGAGATGACTTCTCAAAGGAGCAGGAGGGGAAGATTTACGAACTGCTTGGGGAGGAACTCTTCATAATACACGACTGGCCTACTGCGAGCAGGGCATTCTATTCGATGCCCAGAAGCGACAAGCCGGAAGTGTGCAAGGCATACGATTTGCTCTATAAGGGGCTTGAGATTTCAAGCGGAGCACAGCGTATCCACATCCCAGAGCTCCTAGAAGAGCAGCTAAAAAGCCGCGGGCTAGACCCTGCGAACTTCAAGTTCTACGTGGACGCTTTCAGGGTGGGCGCTCCCCCGCATGCCGGGTGGAGCATCGGGCTGGAGAGGATTACCATGAAGGCAACCGGGATGCACAATATAAGAGAGTGCATGATGTTCCCGCGTGACCGTACGAGAGTGCACCCATGAGTGGAAACGGGATTAAGAGGGGGGCTGGTTCCACTAGGAGTGAGAGTATGAAGCTCACGCCCGCAGGCGGCACAAGAGCTTCATGCTGGCATAAGGGGGACGCTTCCCCCCACATGGTGAGGGCGCATCCCTGAAACAGGAGCAAACCAGAACATGGCCCAGAAAAAGCTCGAAAAAAAGGAAAATGCACTAGCCCAGGTTCCCTCAAAAATAGGATTCCTAGATAGTATCGGCATGGAGCTTACTTTCGCAGGCTATGAGAACGTGGGCTACGTTGCGGGAGGCTCCGTTGACGCAACTTACGGCCCCCTTACCCTGGGGGTGGGAGCGGGTGCGGAGAAGCTCGACTATTACGGCAAAGCGCTTCCCTATGTAACCCCGAAGCTGGAAGTGCGCGGAGTCCTGGGGGATTTTGAACTCTACGCGGTTGCGGCAGCACCCATAATTCCAAAGACGGGGGAAACGAGGATTTCCGCCACCACTTACGGCACCGCGGGAGCGGTGTGGGAGCCCCTGCCTGGCGCTGAGGGGGGCGGGATGACTCTCCGGATTGGGGCAGAACTCAAGCACGTTGCGGAATGGGGCAGGACAATGACGCAATACCTTACTACCGCCGGCTTCGGTGCCGCCATCGGGCGCGGGCCGATTACGGTTTATGCAACCGAGACCATCCTCTTCCATAACAAAAGGCCTTACGAGCAGGCATTCGAGGACCACACGAGGCCGCACCAGAACGAAATTGCGGGCGGCGTTTCCCTGGGACTAGAGGGTGTGGAAATTAGGGGGGAGGTCTCGCACAGCCGCCTTGAGAAGGGCGCAAGACTCTCGTTTTCGTTTAGGTCCGCGAACCTGGCTCCCAAAATCTATGGATGGTATTCAAAAGAAGACGAATCTCTGGGGGGAGCGGACAAGGCGGGGGTAGGGCTGAACATGGAGCTGGGGCGGGGTGCACTAAAGGCAAAAGCGAGAGTGGAGGGGGGAGCCGGCCTGGAGCGGGGGGATGGGAAAGCGGAGGAATGGGAAAAGGGGGGCGGCGAATGGATTTTCCAAGGGGCAATGGGGCGTTCGGAGAACATTTCCGAATTCGCAAAGAAATACGAGGGGGTTACCGCGGAAGGAATCCTTTATGCGGCAGCACGGCTAGGAGAATACGGCTATGGCAATTACGGGGACGTCTCCGATTCGCACACTAGGAAAATGGGCGTGGACGGAGAGTTTAGGAGCATACGCAAGTCCGTTATTTCCGGGGAGGAGGGCGTGGGAGGGCTGTGCTCGAACATAGGGAGCCTGCAGGCAACCTTCCTTAGGGAAGTAGGATGGGAAGCCTACTCCGGAAGCGTTGTCGGGGGCAAATACAGCCACAGCATAGCCTTTGCAAAGGACCCTGAAACCGGCACCGTATATTTCTTCCAGGGGCCCTACGTTTCGATGAATCCGCGCGGGAGCGTCCTTCCGCTTCTTAGGAAGTATGCAAAGGAGAAGGGGCTAGTCCCGCAAAGGATATACCTTTATGGGGAGGGGAACAGGATTATTGGGCACTACGAGCTTGAAGAGGGGAAGCTCAACCGGGCGATGGCGGAAGATGAGGATACGCTGAAGGACGCGCTCCTGCATTCTCGGCCCAAAAAGAGGAAATAGTTCCCTTTTGAGTGCTATTTTTAAATGTTTGTGGTTACAAATACTGTATATTAGTGGTTGATACTCATGAAGATGCGGGAGATTAAGGTTGCTATCATGAAGCCTGCGGGAGGGAACCTCGTGAGGGTTGCCCCCAAAGCGGGCAGCGGGCACGGGCACGACTGCCAGAAGACAAGGACGGGCAAGTGCTGCGGAAGCTCTGGCGGCTGCAAGTGCGGCGGGGAGATAAAAAAGAACGCCAAATCCGGGGGGCAGCAGAAGAAGGGGACAATAACCATTGTCGTTCTTGACGATGAAGCGCTAAACCTCAACGCAACCAAGAGAATGGCAATCCAGGCTGGCAGGAACGTTGGGCTTGCAAGGGAAAAGCTAAACGTCCTTACTGCGGCAACCGTGGAGAAAGCTGTAGAACAAATCCTCTCCAGTGAAGTTGCATTAATCATTCTGGACCGCAAGATAGGAGAAGGCGGAAGGTGCGGCGGGGAAGTGGTTAAATCGCTCCTCCAGAGAGCTCCGGAAAAAGTGGATTGTGCCGTGATGTATAGCGGCTCTCCCCGCAAGGTGGGCGAGCCTATAATAGCCAAAATCGGGAAGGACAGGATTTTTGATAAAGGCAAGGATACGGCCGAGCTAACGCACCTAATAGAGCACGTCCTAAATGGCGGAAGCGTAAAAGAATGGGTAAGGCCATCCAAGGAAGAGTTCCTGCCAAAAGAGGATGAAGCTTCCAAGGAGCCTGCCAAGCGGAGCAGGCCGCGCCCCACGTGGCTATAGGTGTTTTGCATGGCGAATGATTTTGTGAAGAAGGATGGGGGCCCTGCGAAGGTTCCCCCTAAAATGGAGCCGCCCAAAAGCGCTTTCGGGAACAGGCAGATAGTGGGCCTTGCAAAGCGCATGATGGGGAGGCTCACTTCCAGGGACATCCTGGATGCTTCCACAATCAAGGGTGCGCTTGAACTGATACTCAAAAACGAGGTGTCGCTCATAATCCTTGACAGGGACCTTGGGGGCAACAAGGGGGCAGAAGAGATTCTAATGGGGATTTTGCAGGTATGCCCTAAAAAAGCGGACTTCGTGGTAATCTACAGCGGGGACGCGCACATGATAAGCCCCGATGTAAAGGAGTTCCTGGGCGAAGAGCGGATTTTCATGAAAGGCTCGGATTCCGAATACCGCGCATTGCTCGAACTAGTAAAGCACGTGGAAGCTGGCGGGACACTCAGGGAATGGCTAAAGCCTTTCTGCTAAATGCTCCCGGAACTTCCAGCTTCTAGAAAAGCATGAGGATTGTGGGCACTATTATTGCGCCCATAAGGAGCGTCCTCTCCACATTCATTCTCAGGCACAAGAACCCAAGGGCGGTTGAAACGGCAAACAGCAGCAGCCCGGAAAACGAATCAATCAGGAAAACTATTGAGATTAGGTAGGCCGCAATTAGCAAATTGAGCGAAGGCACGTGGATTTTCGCTATTTCCCCAATCCTGTTGCGGAACGCGCAGAGGGCAATGCAGGCGAATGCGGTCCCGATTATGAAGAAAGAGAGGAGGGGGAGAAGGTTTTGGGATACGTCAACTATTGCGGATGCCTCGGCAATGGCACCTATTCTCGCCTTTCCGAGCGTGGAGGCAGTCGAGAATGCGAAAACCGATTCGCTAACCCCAATTGAAGAAACCAGGGCGAGGTAGGCTGCCCCGGACGAGGGGATTAGGGGGGAGGCGAATGCGGCAACCTGCGCCGGGGAACTAATCCCCGGGAGCAAGTCCGCAAACCAGCCAAGGAATACCCCTAAAAGGGAAAACCTGAGGAGCCCTGCGCTTATTTTCCCGGGAAGCTCCTGCTTTGGTAGGGGCGAAGAAGAGAAATTGAATATCGCGGCCATTGCAAACATCCCGGAGAAGAGGGGGAGGAAGGGGTCCGGGAGGCTAAGCGAGAACGCCTGCTGCCCCACTATTCCGGCAAGAAGGAAAATGAGGAATGAGTGCATGGGCTTTTGCGTCTTGAAAACGAGTATTGCCGAAGCGATTAGGAGGATTGGGGGCATATATGGGCTGAGTAGGGGATACACTACCGGGTAGAGTGCCTGCGAGATGGGGAAGAAGATTATGCACACTAGGAGGGCGGCTATTGCGGAGAGCGCCATAATCATTACCGCCTCGATTCCCCTCCCCTCTTTTGCCATGCGGTGGCCAGGGAGCACCGAGAGCACAACCTGCTCATCGGGAATCCCAAGGAATATTGAGGGGATAAACGAGATTATCGAGTGCACCCCGAACATGGCGACTATTGCCAGGGGCAGGGATTCGGAAGTGAGGTTGAGGCTTAGGAGGACTGAGGTGACCGTATTTGAGTGCAGGCCGGGGATTAGGCCGCTAAAGAGCCCGAGGATGAGACAGCATAGGATTAGGAGCATCTGCGCACCACTTGTAAGCTAAAAATGCAATAAATACTGATAATAACGAGTAATTAACCAAAAGAAAAAGTAATAATGCAGACGAATGCTTTTAATCCCCCCTGTGGGCGCCTTTTTTAATATTTATATGCAAAGCTTTTGGAAGGGTGGGCGGACGAGCCCTGCCCATGGAAAAAAGGTGGAAAAAATGAAGGCAGTTCTGGCGCTAAAAGACGGGACAATCCTGCACGGGATTGGATTTGGCGCAGAAGCGGTAATGGCGGGAGAGCTGGTCTTCAACACTTCCATGTGCGGCTACCAGGAGGCGCTAACCGACCCGAGCTACGGGGGGCAAATCCTCCTTATGACCTACCCCCTAATCGGGAACTACGGGATAAACGCCGTGGACAATGAGAGTTCAAAGATACACGCTTCGGGCTTCGTTGTAAGGGAGATGAGCCCGGACTACTCGCACCGGCAGGCGGAGAAATCCTTGCACGAATTCTTGGCGGAAAAGGGAATCCCCGGGATACACGGGCTAGACACCCGCTTCCTGGTAAAGAAGATACGCAGCAAGGGGGTTATGCCCGCGATTATTGCGGCCTCAAAAAACGGGATTGACACCGATTCGCTCCTGGGGAAAATGGGCGAATTCGACTATTCCGGGGTGGATTTCGTTGCGAAGGCGGGAGTGGAGAAGCCGGAAGTTTTCGGCAGGGGAGGAAAGCACAAGGTCGCCATGTTGGACTTGGGCATGAAAATGGGGATTGTAAGGGAGCTGGTAAAGAGGGATTGCGAAGTGCACGCCCTTCCCGCTTACAGCAGCGCAGAGGAAGTGGAAGCAATTGAGGCAGACGGAATCATGCTCTCAAACGGCCCGGGGGACCCGGCGATACTAGAAGAAGTGCACAAGACTGTCCGCAGGCTAATAGGGGCCAAGCCCGTTTTCGGGGTGTGCCTTGGGCACCAGGTAATAGCCCACGCAATGGGCGGGAGCACCTACAAGCTCAAGTTCGGGCACCGCGGATGCAACCATGCGGTATTGGACATAGAAAGCGGGAAGGTTGCAATTACCACCCAGAACCATGGGTTCGCAGTAGACAAGGTCCCAGAAGGGTTTGAACTAACAAAAATCAATGCAAACGACAAGAGCGTTGAGGGAATGAAGTGCGAAAACAAGGATGTTGTGTGCGTGCAGTACCATCCTGAGGCATCTCCTGGGCCGCACGACTCTACCTACCTTTTTGATGAATTCGTTGCGAGGATTGGGAAATAGGGGGGAGCATGCATGGAAACAGGGGAAAAAAAGGAAAATGCCGGAAAAAAGAAGATACGCAAAGCCCTCGTTATTGGCAGCGGGCCAATCGTAATCGGGCAGAGCGCGGAATTCGACTATTCCGGGACGCAGGCTTGCAGGGCACTGCGCGAAGAGGGAATAGAAGTAGTGCTAATCAACTCAAACCCCGCAACGATACAGACCGATTCGGAAATCGCAGACCGCATTTACATTGAGCCTATCACCGCGGAAGTGGCCGAGAAGATAATAGAGAAAGAAAAGCCGGATGCGCTCCTTGCAACGGTTGGGGGGCAGACCGGGCTCAATACCTCCATGGAGCTCTACCGCAAGGGTGTTCTCAAGAAGCACAACGTGGTATTCCTGGGAACCGATGCCGAGGCGATTGATGCCGCCGAATCCAGAGAGGAATTCAACAACCTAATGAGGAAACTGGGGATTGGAATCCTTCCTGGCAAAGTGGTAAAGAAAGCCGGGGAGGCCGTTGAATTCGCAAACCAAATCGGGTATCCGGTGATAATACGCCCCTCTTTTACCCTTGGGGGAACCGGAGGGGGGACGGTTTACAATGATGCGGGCCTGAAGAAGGTTTTGGAGGGGGCACTCAGGCTTAGCGCAACCGGGGAAGCATTAGTTGAAAAGAGCGCTCTGGGCTGGGGGGAATTCGAATACGAGGTCGTGCGCGACTCTTATGGGAATGCGGCAATAATCTGCAACATGGAGAACATGGACCCGATGGGGATACACACGGGAGAAAGCATAGTGGCAGTTCCCTCGCAAACCCTAAGCGACGTCGACCACCAGAAGCTAAGGGATGCGGCACTCAACATAGTCCACGCAATTGGGATAGAAGGAAGCTGCAACGTGCAGTTTTCAATGAACCAGGAGACCGGGGAATTTACCGTAATAGAGGTTAATCCTAGGCTGTCTAGGTCATCTGCGCTTGCATCAAAGGCTGCGGGCTACCCGATTGCCAGGGTTGCGACCAAGATTGCGCTGGGGCACAGCCTGCATGAAATTCGCAACGCCATTACGGGTACTTCCGCCGCATTTGAGCCCGCTCTTGATTACGTTGTAACCAAAATCCCCAGATGGCCATTTGACAAGTTCCCAAAAACTCCGCGCGAAATAGGAACGCAGATGAAGAGCACCGGGGAAGTGATGGCAATAGGCAGGACTTTCCAGGAATCGCTGAATAAGGCGATTAGGAGCCTGGAAATCCGCACCCCCTCCCGCATTGACGTGGACAAGCATTTGTATCCCGCAACGGATTTGAGGGTGTTTGCGCTCTTTGAGGCGTTGCGGCAGGGAAGGAGCGTAGCGGAACTGCACGAAATTACGAAGATAAACGTATGGTTTCTGGAGCGCATAAGGGAGATGGTGGAGCTTGAAGGCGAAATCCGCACCGCCTCTGGCGCGCTTGGGAAGGGGCTTTTGCGCAGGGCAAAGCGCTTTGGGTATTCGGACTCCCAGATTGCCAGATTATCCGGGCTAAGCGAGAATGCAGCCAGGAAACTGCGCAAGGGATACGGAATACTTCCCACCTACAAAATCGTGGATTCGTGCGCAGGGGAATTCGAGGCGATTACCCCGTATTTCTACTCCACTTACGAAGAGGAAAACGAAGCTTCGAAAATGGAGGGAAAGAAAATCGTGGTAATAGGCGCAGGGCCCATCCGCATAGGGCAGGGCATAGAATTCGACTACTGCTGCTCCCATGCCGCATTTGCGATAAGGGAGATGGGATGCAAGAGCATCATGATAAACAACAACCCAGAAACCGTGAGCACGGATTTTGATTCCAGTGACAGGCTCTACTTTGAGCCCCTCACTTTCGAGGACGTCCTAAACGTAATAGAAAACGAGGACCCATACGGGGTAATCGTCCAGCTTGGGGGGCAAACCAGCATAAACCTGGCAGGGAAGCTCGCGGAAGCGGGCGTTAACATCCTAGGGACATCCGTGGACAGCATAGACGCGGCAGAAGACCGCGACCGCTTCAGGGAACTGGCAAGGAAGGTGGGGATTGCCCAGCCCGAAAACGGGATTGCGATGGACGAGGAAGTCGCTGTTATGGTCGCATCCAGGATTGGGTACCCGGTCGTAGTGCGCCCAAGCTACGTGATTGCCGGGCGCGCAATGGAAATTGTGAACAACGAGGAGGAGCTTAGGAGGTACGTGCGCGAGGCGGTTGAAGTTAGCGAGAAAAAGCCCATACTAATCGACCGCTACCTGGATAATGCAATAGAGTGCGAAGTGGATGCCGCAAGCGATGGCAAAAACGTATTCATAAGCGGAATCATGGAGCACATAGAGCCTGCGGGCGTGCATTCCGGGGATGCGAACATAGTCGTTCCTTCTTTGAGGATTTCCCCTGCTGAGAAGGAAAAAATCATAGAATACACAAAGAAGCTGGGCGATGCTTTGGGGGTAGTCGGGCTAATGAACATCCAATACGTAGTGAAGGGGGGGGTGGTCTACATACTGGAAGTCAATCCGCGCGCAAGCAGGACCGTTCCGTTTGTGAGCAAGGCGATAGGAGTCCCGATTGCGAAGCTCGCGGTAAAGGCGATGTGCGGGGAGAAGCTGCCTGCGGGGCTGAGTTCTGAAATGGACCACTATGCGGTAAAGAGCATAGTCTTCCCGTTCCTAAAGCTCCTTGGGACAGACATAAAGCTAGGGCCGGAAATGAGGAGCACCGGGGAAACGATGGGAATTGGCAAGAGCTTTGAGATGGCATATTACAAGGCGCTCCTTGCTGCCGGGATAAGGGTGGAAAAGGGGGAGAAAACCGCATTCCTGAGCCTGCGCGATGAGGATAAGGGGATTGTGCCGGAACTCTCCGCGCTGCTAAAGAAGCTCGGGTTCTCAATTTACGGGACCATGGGGACTGTGGGGAACGTGGAGGGCGCGGTTTCAATCGCCAAGATTGGCAGGGGCCACCCGAATGTCGTGGACATGATTGAATCGGGCAAAATCGGGCTGGTAATAAACAGCCCGCGCAGGGGGGGGCAGGCGCACACGGACGGCTTCAAGATGAGGGAGGCTAGCATAAGAGGCGGGATTCCCTGCATAACGAACGTGAATACGGCTTTTGAATTGCTCAAGGCGATTGATACCCTGCGTGAGAAGGAGCTGGACATACGCGAAGTTGGAGAATACTCCAATTAGGAAGCTGGAAAGGTAGTTTTTTCTGGGCAAAGCCGTTAAGGCACAGCCTAGGCTGAGCAAAAGCCTAGAAAAGATAAAATGATGCTGGGGAAGAAGATTACTCCACGTTCCCTTCCTCGTCCCTTACCCTGTTGTCCTCAAAGACCACGATGTCTTCCATCGAAACCATGTCGTCTGGCTTCTCGCCGAAGACTACGCCGTGCTTCTTTCCGGACTTGAGGGTCTTGAGCCTGCCATAGAGCTCTTTTAGCTCGGAGCGCATGCCCTTTAGCTGATCTTCTATTTCGGTTATGCGGGTCTCGCAGTCAATTATGTCCTGGGCGACGAGCTTCTTCTTCCTGCGGGCTTTTTCCACCGCGCGGAGCTTCTCAAGCTCGCCTTCCACCTTTTTTACCTCCTTTACGAGCTTGCGCTCAATCTGGGGGGTGTATGCCTGCGTTGCTATCTTGAATTCGAGCTGGCGCAGGCGCTTGCGCACCGGGCCAACGCGGATGTCTTCTGTTTCCTTGAGGAAGGGCTCAAGCGCCTTCTCCTCGTATTTCTTGTAGCGTATGCGGCCGTAATTCTTCTTTATTTCATTGATTAGGGATGACTTCTGCTCTTCAAGTTCCGCAATTCTGGCCTCAACGCCTTCAAGATCACTCATGCTAATCACAAACTGGTTAAAGTTTTACTCCCAATAAAGTGTGTAGGGATTTAGAGGGATAAGACTTTTAAATGAATTGGGAGCTTCATGTTGAATTGCAAATTGCACCTGCATTTGGGGATATCACCGGCAATTTGCAATAACTAAAAAAGTTTGCGAACTTTTTTAGGGGAAGGGAGAAAAATCATGGGAAATGGAAAAGGGCCGCAACTAACAGTCGTGCTTGCGGGAGTCGAATACGAATTCAACCTTGGAATGAGCGTGCGCGCAATGAAGAATTTCGGGGTGCACGAACTTAGGATAGTCGAGCCCGCATGCATTAGCGGCGGCGATGCAATCATGTATTCCAAGCACGCGCGGGAGGTTCTTGAGGGGGCAAAACGCTTCGGCTCTTTGAGGGGGGCTGTGGAGGACTGCGATGCGGCAGTGGGGTTTAGCGGCATACTAAAGAGGCACAAAGGAAGCATAAGGGCGGCCATTCCCCTCTCGGAATTCGCATCCAGGGCCAACGAATACTCCGGGAAGGTTGCGCTGGTTTTCGGGAGGGAGGGAATAGGCCTTACAAAAGAGGAAATAGGAGAATGCGATTATCTTGTGCACATCGAGAGCAATCCCGAATACCCGGTATTGAATCTCTCGCACGCGGTTGCGGTTGCGCTGTATGCCCTGCGGAAGCAGAGGGGAACAAAGCCGCGGCAGAAGAGGATTGGGGGCAGGGAAAAAGAGGCCCTTATAGATATCTTTAAAAGATTGGTAGGAAAATACAAGTTCAGGAATTCGGCGCGCTGTGTGGTGGCATTTCGGAGAGTAATCGGGAGGGCGAACCCAACTGAGAAGGAAGGGAGGTCGATACTGAACGTGCTCCGCGTCGCGCTTGAAGACATAGAAGGTAGAGGACATGAAAAAGATGGGGCTCCATGAGCTTATTTCGCTTACTTTCGATTCCGACCCCAAAGTCAGGAAGCAGGCAGCCGTAGAGCTCTCAAAATACGACGCTCCCGGGGTCGCATTCGCGCTGGTTGAACTAACCTACGACAAGGATTCCGGGGTGCAGGAGGTTGCAAGGGGGCTTCTTGAGGAGATGAAAAAGAAGAACCGCGAGCCGGAATTGATGAGTTTTGCCGACGTGTTCTCCAAAGGAGAGAGCGGGGGGGCCATAGAAGAGGAGCCTGCGGCACAGGTTAAATCCAAGGAGGATACCACCCGCGAGAAGATGCTCCGCCCCATAGAGAAGATGTTTGAAAAGAAGCTGGGCAAGGAGAAGGCAGAGGAAATGAAGAAGAGGATGATGCCCACAATCGAGAAGATGTACGAGAAGGCAGCGGACGCTAGCAAGGGGGAGAAGAAATCCGGGAGCGAGAGGGGGAAAACCGTGCAGGACATGCTAGAAGAATACCTGGATGTCATTGCGCACGCGCAGGACAAGGGGGATGCAAAGGAAGTTGAGCAGAAATCCCTTGCAGAGGAGCTCGGGCTAGTGGGGAGCAGGGAGATAGAAGCCGGCAAGGTGCTAGCGGAGGCCGAAGAAGGCGCCATTGCGGACGAGGCGGCGGATGACGGGGAGCCAAGCGCGGAAGAGGAATGGAGCAGGGGCGCTGCGGCCGGAGCGTCGCAGGCTGAGCCCACGATGTTCAAGCTCGCATTCGATTCCATGATGGCTTCCAAGGGGGACCAGAAGGTGATGAAGGAGACCATGAAGAAGCTCCTAAAGAGCACAGAAGAGCAGATACGGCTCGCATTCAAGGTGGCCAAAAAGAGGTACAGCGAAATCAACATCACCAACATAACCGAATTGAAAAACGGCATGAGGAACATAACCACCGGGCCCTTGTATGCAAAGAGCGTGGAGCACAAGGACTACCAGCGCACAAAGACCAAAAAAGACACCATGACCAGGATAGTGGTCGCAGACCAGGGGGGCAACGAGGGGGTAATCTACCTCTTTGAGGAGAGGGGGATGCACATAAAGCCCGGGATGAAGCTCAAGGTTGAAAGAGGCTACGCAAAAACCTTTGACTGGAGCGGGGAGACCGCCATGACCGTCAGCAAGAAGGGAAACGTGTTCATAGTAGTCTAGAAGGGGCGTTAAAGCATTGTTCATCCCGCCTTTTGTTTCCCATTGGAGCAGATTATTCACGGAACAGTTCTAGGAGGCAGAGCTTTTCAAAGAAGAAAGACTGCTCTTCTAGGATTTCCGCGCTAAAGCCCAATGAATGCGCTTTTTCAAGCGTCTTTGGGATGTCGGTTACCGAACTCTGGATGAGGAAGGCCCTGCCTCCTGGGAGCAGGTGGGGCGAGACCTCTTCTAAGAATCGGTCGGTTGCCGCCCTTCCGTCTTTTCCGCTATAGAGCGCCAAATCAAGCATGCTCTTGCTCGCCCTGCCCTCTTCTGGAAGGTATGGGGGGTTGAACAAGACCGCATCAAAGCGCACTTTGGGAACCTTGGAGAACAAGTCTGAGCGCACAAAAGTCGCGTTGCTTATCCGATTGTGCTTTGCGTTGTAATTCGCGTTGTTGACCGCGCGCTGGCTAATGTCCACTCCGAGAACGTAGTTGGAGGGGTTGCGCGAGGCGTTTGCGAGGGCGGATATGCCGCATCCGGTTCCAAGTTCAAGTATGTTCCCTTCTAGCTTGTTGGTGTGCTTTGCAAGCAGGAACGAATCTTCCCTGGGAACGTAAACGTCGTTGAATACGTCCAGCCTAAGGCCCATGAAGTTTATCGTGGGGGAAGGTTCGTCCATGGGATAAATAACGGATTTGGGATTTTTAAGCATTGCTGCCACACCTTCCGCATTGCCCCCTCTGGAGAGCGCGTATTCGCGCGCCCTGGCCTTAGCGCAGGCGTATTGGAATGGGCCTCGCCAGCTTCTTGGACTCCGCCACCGTAACCGTGTTGCTGCAGGCCTCATCTCCCTCGTAGGTGCCATCGTCCGGGGTTACGCACGCATACCAGGCGTCTCCTCCCGAAGTCTCCTCA
>JAFGCC010000011.1 GCA_016932815.1 Microcaldota archaeon
ATACTGGATTGCGCCTGGGCGGAGTTTGCGCGCATGATTTGCTACAAAGCGGAAGAAGCTGGCAGCAAAGCAGTGTTCGTAAACCCCGCCGGAACTACGAGTGAGTGCAGCAGGTGCGGCAAATCCAGGAAGAAACCGCTCGCGGAAAGGTGGCACTCGTGTGCCTGCGGGGCTTCGATGCACCGAGACCTCAATGCGGCAATAAACATACTCAAGCGAGCTACCGCAGGAACTGCGGAAAGTAACGCCTGTGGAGAGGAAGCCCCTGCGCCTGTCGGCGTAAGCATCCTCAAGGAAGCAGGAATCCCCGCCCTTTAGGACAGGGAGGTTCACGAAGGATAAGGAATAAAAACACAATCCCCTTTTAATGTTCTCCTTCATAAAATCATATTGCTGCTGGGATGGCAGATTGGCTATGCGCCTGACTGCAGATCAGGATAGTGGGGTTCGATTCCCTATCCCAGCTTTCACAAACTACTTTTAGTTCAAGAGAGGAACATCATCCAAAGCTCCCTTGATAGCAGCACAACCCCGAAGAACACCATGATGCGCACAAACCACACCTTGACATCCGCCTCAAAGTTCATGGCCGCCTTTGCCCCAAAGCGGGCCCCAATTACCGCCCCAATCACCATTGCAAGCAGCAGGGGAACATCCACGTTCCCAAGCCCAAAATGCGCAATTGAGCCTGGGATTATGTAGATTAGCATGACGACCAGCGAGCAGGGGACCGCCATGCGATACGGAAGCCCGCGCAGCCTAGAGAGAAGCGGAACGAGCAGTATCCCCCCTCCAATTCCCAAGAATCCCGAAGAGAACCCGGCAATTGCCCCAACAAGGAGCGAATACCCAAGCTTCTCCCCGTCATTCTGCTTTGCGTGCCTCTCCCCCCTTTTGTCCTTGCGCATTTCTTCTAGGCTAAGGTATGCGGAAACGAACATCGCCCCGGCCACTAGGAACATTATCAGCTCCCCGGGAACGTATCCGGTTGCAAACGCGCCAAGAACCGAAAACACCGCCCCGGCACCGCCGCAGGCAATCGCGGTCTTGTATTTCATCATGTTGCTCTGGCAGTAAGTGGCGCCCCCGCTTATCGCAGAGGGGATGCTAAGGGGAAGGGCCGTGGCAACCGCAACCCCTGCCGGAAGCCCCAGCAGGGTGCGCAGCAGCACTATCGTTATGGAGGAAGCGCCTATGCCAAAGGCTCCGGACATTGTTCCGCTGAATAAGCCGATTAACAGCCCTATCAATAGGATTGGCCAATCCATTAGGAAATTACATACCGAGTTCTTTTAAACAATCCCCCCCATAACCCCATTTGGTAACCATGCTGTTCATATTCGATTTTGATTCCACATTGGTAAATCTTGACATCCCCTGGGGGGAAGTGAGGAAGGAGATAATCGCATACGGGGAGTCGGAAGGATTCGACATCGACCCCGAAAACCACCTGGTCACGATTTCAAACCACATCTCCGATACCCCGGAGCGCAAGGCGGAAGTGGACAGGATTTTCCGCAAATACGAGAAGAAGGCCGTAGAAGAGGGCAAGTTCACGGTATACGCCCCGACGGTCCCCATCCTCTCAACCCTCCGCAACATGGGCCACAAGGTAGCAATCGCCTCCAACAACACCGAGCATACAATCAAGGAGATTTTGGAAGCCGGGGAAATTCCAGCAGACGCAATCAGGGGAAGAACGAGCGTGGAGCGCCCAAAGCCCTTTGGGGACATGATAAACTCGCTGATGGAGGAATTCTCCTCGCCCAAGGGCGAGACCTTCATGATCGGAGACAACTTTTGGGACGAGGGCGCGGGAGCCGCGGCGGGAATCAAAACATTTATAATCAAACCCGGTACATTAGATATCTCGCTTTTCGAGGGTATCCTCTAGAGCCTAAAGCCCCATAGTCTAGCGGTCAAGGACACGGGACTCTGGATCCTGTAACCCCGGTTCGAATCCGGGTGGGGCTATCCAATTTTCCTTAGCGGAGCAGTTCCACTTCCGCCCCGTATTCCTTTGCGAATTTCTCCACGATTTCCCTCTGCGCGGCATTAATCCCCTTCTTCTCAATTAGCACCCCGCACGTTTCCTCCACGCTTTTTTCCATAGCCTGCGAAAAAGTGTCCATTCCCAGCGTTTCAACCCCGTATTTGGGCAGCACGTGCCCCGCAGCGCGCTCCCCTTCAAGCCCCATCTTGGAGAATTTTGGGCAGTAGTGCCCTCCCCCCACGCAGAAATAAGAGTCGCATTCCCCTTCCCATTCAAGTGTGCGCATTACCGCTTCGGCAACGATTTTTGCAGCCGTTTCGTTCCCCCACTCCTTCTCCGAACTCCCAATCTCAACGAACATAATCGGGCTTTTGCAAGTTGGCCCGTGGTGGTCCGCCTCCATGCTAACATTCCACCCAAGCGAGTATTTTTCGTTCCCAGAATAAAGCCCCCTCAGAATCTCCCGCATCCTCCCAGCCATCACGGTATTAAGAGTCCTGGCCTCCCCTCCCATCTGCGCACAATCCCAGTTCCCAGGAACGTGCACCGTAAGGGAGGGGTATTCCCTCTCGCTCCTATGCGGCGACAAAACGACAACCCCATCGCTCTCAAAACCAACTGGCACATCCAGTATCCTGCGCACTTTCGCATCCATCATCCGGTGCGCCCCGCAGCGGAATTCGCCCCCCTTCTCCGAAAACCATTCTTCTGCGAGCACCCTGGCTGGGTTGGCGCTAGCCTCGTTTTCCGGCCCTGCCTCCGAGCTGAATAGGATGTCCATAAGCCCATAATGGCACCCAAAACCCTTATAATATTGTTAGGGCTCTTTTATTCGCATGATAAAGAAGTTCAATGACTTTGAGAAGTTCAAGTCTGCCGCCAGGGAACACGGCATCCTAAGCGACTTCGACAGCCTATACAACCTGGACATTGTCTTCTACGAGGATTACGACGATGATTACATGATTCTAAGCCTCCCCGCCGTGAACTCCAACATACCCAACCAAATCCTCGTCCTATCAAAAAAGTTCAATCTCGCATACTGCTCGGAAACCGGCAAGAGGTACAAGAAGCTGCGCATCTCCAAGATACACAAGCAGAAATACTCCGCTAGCACGCTCCTATTCTACGAAGTCGTTTCTTCGGCAATAGATTCCTATTTCGCGGAGCTCTTATCAGTAAAAAGGGAGATAAACGGCCTCCACGACTCGCCAGACATCGACGAAATCGAGCGCGTCTCAAAGCGCAACCGCTCAGTCTGGGACATAGCAGAAGACGTCCTTAGCCTGTGCATTGAGGCAGAAGAAGAGGAGTTCAAATATGTAGACATAGAGGTAATCCCCTACGAGTTCGACATACTCCTAGCCCGCGCAAGGCACTTAGTCGACCGCTTCCGCAGCCACAGGGCGGAAATAGACGTTTTGCGCACGAAGTC
>JAFGCC010000012.1 GCA_016932815.1 Microcaldota archaeon
CCTGTGCAGTCTGCGGGGCTTGCGCAGGTTCCTGCCGGAAGGATGCACTCGTGGTCGCTGCACACATAACAATCATCGCAATCGGAAGACGTAAAGCATTCGAAATCCGAGTCGCTCCCTCCCGGGTCGGTGGTTGATACGTTCTCGGAATCCGTGCCCTCGAATATCCCGTAAATGCTTGCGGGGTTCATGTCGTATTGCCTAAGCACGTTGGAAGTTGTGTCCGGAGTGTCGTTTAGGAGTGTCCATGCACCCGAGCTGTTGTAGCTCCAGAGCGAGAAGTCCGCCTCTGTGTGCCCGCTGGCCTCAGACTCATCCCAGAGCCAGGAGATGCTGTCTATGCTCACATTGCCCGCGTGAGTTGTTATGTTGACGAACTTGTCCTCGAAAGAGGTTTTGTCCGTTGGCACACTTGATGGGGCAGCGCTCCAGTTGATTGAGTATTCCTCGCTGCTGTTTGCAATGTCGGTTGCCGAGAGGTTTGCATATGCGCTAAAATCCCCTGAGGAATTTAGGAACAAACAGGTTTCCATCGTGTAGTTGCTGCCCAGGTTGTAGAACGCATATCCATTGGAGTATAGCGTGTTGTTTGAGAAGATTACTTCCGTGGTAATGTTGGAGTATACCCCATAAACGCTGTTGTTGTAAATGCTGTTGCCAGTTACATTGTTGTAGTCGGATGCGACGGTAACAATCCCCAGGTAATTGAAGGCATCAAGATATATCCCATACTCGCTATCGTACACTTCGTTATTGAGTATCCTGCTGGAGTTTCCATACAACAGGTATATCCCGTAACTCGTGTTATACACCGTAGTGTTGGCATATGTGGCGTAAAAGGAAGCGAAGGCGGATATGCCATAGGTGGCATTGTAGATTGTGTTGTCGGAGAATATATTCGAGTAGGATTGGTTCAGGTAAATCCCATACACCGGATCATTGTATATGGTGTTATTTGTAATGTAGCTGCTAATCCCGCCATCTAGGCACACACCCCCCACATTGTCGTGGATGGTGTTGTTGGCCACATTGGCATCGTCCGCATACACGTATAGCCCATACCTGAGGTTGTCGCGGATTGTGATATTTGAGACTGTGCCGGCACCCATTCCATAGTAATAGACTCCGGAACCATTATTGCCATATGTTAGGCTATCGCGAAGAGTGCAGTTGCTAGCATACTGCAGGTTGAATCCGGAGCCGCCATTGTCCGCGGCGACATTGTCGGTAAGATTGCTATCTTCCGATGCATCCAGGTGGAAACCATTTAGAGTATTGTTGTGGGCGATGTTGTTGGTTACCGATGAATTATAAGCATAATAACCAATCTGGAACCCATATTCAGTGTTTCCATATGCCGTGTTGTTAGAGATAATCCCGTGGTCAGCTGATATTGCGCGGAATCCGCTGCCGCCATTGCTATAGAGGGTATTGTTGGTTGTGTTGATGTAATCCGAATATCGCGTATAGATTCCGCTAGCACCGTTTCCATAAGCCGTGTTATTTATTATGGTGCCATTGTCGCTGTAATATGAGTAAATTCCCTCGAGGGTGTTGTTGTATAGAGTATTATTTGCAAAGAGGTAATAGTCCGCATATTCAGTGCGTATTCCTGCAGTATATCCATTATGGAGTATGTCGCTGTCCAATATTTTGCTATAATTGGAATTCTCAATGCGGATTTCCCCATTATAACTGTTGTTGTAAACGGTGTTGTTGAACATCGTGAAGTAGTTCGCGCTTGAATACACGCGCACCCCATAGATGCTGTTATTATATATTGTGTTGTCGGTAAAATTGACTTCAGAGCCGGAAATCTGGGCACCATATTCCTCGCTGCTGTGGGTAATGGTGTCTGCTACGGTGTTGTTGCTCCCCCTGATGTATATCCCTCCCCGGGTATTGCGAATAGTGCTCCCCCTAAGCTGGTTGTGTGAAGCGCCCCCGTCTATGTAAAATCCATAAGTGCTGGTGTTGGATATGGAGATGTTTGTCAGGTTGTTATAGTCACCGCCAACCGAAACCGCATAGGCGATGGCACCATAACCAATATCATATACGCTGACATTGGAGATGTTATTATAGTCTGAATTATACTGTGAACTTCCCCCAAGATGCAATCCCCTGTGGGAAACATTGTACAGGCTTATGTTGTATAGGTGGTTGTGCGTAGATTCATGGAGGACTATTCCGTAATCCGAATCATATACCGTCACGTTCCGTATCACGTCCCGGGTTGTGTTGTGGAGATAGATGGAACGCTCAAAGCCCGTAATGCCCGGGCAGTTTTCGATTGTCACGTTTTCGTGCCCTGTGTTAGTGCCGTTTACCAGTATGCCTGCGGCATCGGTAGATGCGTTGTTGGTCACATTGTATCCCGCACAGTTGAAGGTAACGTTGGGGGCGGAGATTATTATGCAGGCATTGTATGTGAAGTATATCCCTGATACCGGCATCGCCCCTGAGATATTCTGCGTAAGGTCATAGCTCCCGGACTCGTTTATCTGCCAGCAGGAAGAAACGTCTATTGCAAACGAAAAAGAAACCAACAATATAGCAAACACTAAGCACAGCAAATTGTTCCGAAATCCCAACATACAAGCAGAAAACCGCAAAAAAATATATAAATGTTTGCGGGGCTCCGGGGGGATCGCAGCCCGTTTTCCGCAGGATAAGCCTCACCTGCCGCGCAGCAAAACGAAACATTTATATTGGTCTTTTTTGATAGCCAGCCTTATGGGAAAAAAGGCGCCCCGCGAGTTCACCGTTGCCTCCCTAAAAAGGGAAGGCATCTTCTACATAATGGGGCTAAAACCCGGGCCCAGAGTGCGCTTTTCATACAAGGCGGGGCAGTTCGTTAAGATATTCCTGGAAAAGGATTCTGGGGAATTTGAGCCGTTCTCTATTTTCTCGGCACCCTCTGAGAAGGAACTGCTGTTCATGTTTGATGTCGGGAGCCAGATAAAGAGTGCCCTCTCGCAGAAGGCCAAGGGCGCAAAAGTGTACCTGGAGGGCCCGTATGGGGACTTCACGGTTTCAAAGAGCCCCGGGCACTCGGTCCTAATCTGCAAGGGGCTTGGGCTAATACCGATTTCCTCAATAGGGAAGGCGCTAATTGAGCACAAGAAGAATTTCAATATATACATATTATATGAGAACCTCACAAGAAACGAAATCGTAAACGAGGCGCGCCTAATTGAATTCGACAAGCACAAGCAGGTCAATATACTAATGACGCTCCTAAACGAGCGCCCTGCGGAATGGCCGGGGAAAATAGGGGAGATTTCAGCTCCCATGGTTGAAGAGTTCGTCCCGAGTGCGAAGGCAAAGGAATTCTATGTGTGCGGCCCGCCTAGCTTCGTAAACCGCATCCTGGACCTTCTAAAGGAAATGGGGGTGCCCGAATCCAGGATAAAATCCGAGGCATGGGGGTAGTCTCTTGTATTCTAAAAAATACGTGCTAAAAGCAAAGCGCGAGATTGCGGAAGATATCTTTTCATTGAAGCTCGCCCCTGAAGAGGGGGAGGGGATTCCCTACACTCCCGGGCAGTTCATGCTCTTAACCTTGGAGAGCGGGGTAAAGAGGGCTTACTCAATTGCTTCGGCACCCGGGAAAGGGGAGCTTGAATTCGCGATAAAGAACGTAGGCGGGGAATTCACCTCAAACCTCCCAAAGCTAAAAGAGGGGGACAAAATAGGGGTGGACGGCCCATTGGGGCCCCTCGCATACGATACATGCAACGAATTCGTGCTGATTGCGGGGGGAGTGGGCATAACGCCCATGCTGAGCATACTCAGAGACCGCGACGGGAAGGAAGAATGCGCAAACGCAACCCTTTTCTATAGCGCGCGCACCAAAGCCGGGCTTGCGTATTTTGAGGAGCTTGTGGAAATCGACTCGCGGAACTCGAATCTGAAATCGGTATTCACGCTTACGAGGGAGAAGCCAGATGGCTGGAAATACGAAACCGGGCACGTGGATGCGGCCATGCTGCGCAAATACTTAACCGATTTCTCCAAAAAGAAGTATTTTGTGTGCGGCCCCATGCGCATGGTGGATTCTTTTAGGGAAATCCTGCTAAAAGAGTTGGGCGTTCCGGAAGAAAACTGCACCTTTGAGGGCTGGAACGTTTGAGCCTGCCAAAAACAGCGCAATGGAGGAAAATGCGTTTTTGCGAGTTGGGGCTTTCGCCTCCGCAAGCCTGTTTTGGCGCCTGCGCGGAAGCCTTCCTTATTGTGAATATACCCTATTAAAAGCCCCCTGCAAATACCCTTTTAATGCTTGCCTTCTTATTCCCCCAATAAGGATGGTGCAGCTATGGAAGACATTCTGTGGTTCGAACAACTAGGTAGAGGAAGCCTTGCAGAAGCGGGCGGGAAGGGGGCAAACCTCGGAGAGATGCTGAATGCGGGTTTCCCCATACCTAACGGTTTTGTGGCAACCAGCGGCGCATACTTCAAACACCTAGAGCACAACGGGCTCAAGGAGAAAATAAGCGAAATGCTCTCGGGCCTGGACGTGGAGGATACGGCAACGCTCCAGGATGTCGCAGAGGAAATCCAGCAACTAATCGTGGACGGCGAAATGCCGGCCGAAGTGGAAGAGGGAGTAAGGGAAGGCTACAAGAAACTATGCGACATGCGCGGCGAAGAGGTTTACGTTGCGGTAAGGAGCTCTGCAACCGCAGAAGACCTTCCGGATGCATCCTTTGCCGGGCAGCAGTCCACCTTCCTGAACGTGCACGGAGCAGACGGAGTGGTTTCGGCGGTAAAAGACTGCTGGGCTTCGCTCTTTACCGCACGCGCAATCTATTATAGGGTGCAGAACAACTTCGACCACATGGAAGTCGGGCTTTCCGCAGTAGTGCAGGAGATGGTGCAGAGCGAGAAAGCGGGAGTAATGTTCACGGTCAACCCCATAAACCAGAAGAAGAACGAAATCATGATTGAGGGCGCCTACGGCCTTGGGGAAGTGGTCGTTTCGGGTTCCGTAACCCCTGACACCTACGTGGTGGACAAGGCAACGGGAAAAATACTGAGCAAGGACATCGCCAAGCAGACCTGGATGATGATTAAGCACGATGGGAAGAACGCAAAGGCCGAAATCAAAGACGAGATGCAGGCAAAGCAGAAGCTCCCAGACGACGTAATCGCAAGCCTCGCAAAGCTTGGGGAGAAAATAGAGAAGCACTACGAGTTCCCCCAGGACATTGAGTGGGCATACTCCAAAGGAGAGATGTTCATCGTGCAGTCGCGCCCGATTACCACGTTATCCGAGGGCAAGGCAAGCTCTGCCGCAACCCCCGGAGCCGCATCCTCTTCAGAAGGGAAAATCGCCATCGCGAATGCGGAAGTTCTCCTTAGGGGCTTAGCATCCTCTCCCGGGCACGGCGCGGGCAGGGTGAACCTGCTTGGGAGCGCAAAGGACATTCCCAAGATGGAAAAGGGCGCAATACTCGTAACCGACATGACCACGCCGGACTTCGTCCCCGCGATGAAGAAGGCGTCCGCAATCGTCACCAATACGGGCGGAATGACCTCGCATGCGGCGATTGTAAGCAGGGAGCTTGGAATCCCCTGCGTTGTGGGAACCCAGACTGCAACCGAAACCCTAAAAGACGGGATGGAGGTTACGGTGGATGGAACCCACGGGGTAATCTACTCCGGGCTTGTGGACTTCGGGGAGGAAGAGGAAACTTCCGGCTCCGGTGCGGTGCAGGCGGTTTCCATTGCGCCCCAGACCGGGACCAAGATTTACGTGAACCTCGCGGATGCGGACCTTGCGGAAAAAACTTCCAAACTTCCCGCAGACGGCGTGGGGCTTTTGCGTGCCGAATTCATGGTCGCAGACATGGGCGAGCACCCGCGCAAGATGTATGAGGAGGGCAAGGAAGAAGAGTTCATAGACCGCCTTGCAGAAGGGCTGCGCAGGTTTACTTCCGCATTCTACCCCCGCCCGGTCGTTTACCGCGCAACCGACTTCAAGACCAACGAGTACAGGAACCTGGTTGGCGGTGACAAATACGAGCCGCAGGAGGAAAACCCGATGATGGGATACCGCGGAGCCGCGCGCTACATAGCGGAGCCGGAACTCTTCAAGATGGAGCTTAAGGCCATGAAGAAGGTGCGCGAGGAATACGGGATGACCAACCTCTGGCTCATGATTCCGTTTGTGCGCAGGATTGGCGAATTGCGCGCAATCAAGGAGATGATGCAGGAAGTCGGGGTTTATAGGACCAAGGACTTCAGGCTCTGGATCATGGTTGAGGTTCCAAGCACGGTTCTCCAGATAGACGAGTTCTGCGAAGAGGGAATAGACGGGGTTTCAATAGGGACCAACGACCTTACGCAGCTTGTGCTGGGAATAGACCGCGACAACGCAACCCTTGCAAAGGGCTTTGATGAGCGCAACAACGCGATTTACCGCGCGCTTGAAACCGTGATTAAGACCACCGCGAAGTACGGGGTTACGTCTTCCTTGTGCGGGCAGGCCCCAAGCGTTTACCCTGAGTTTGCAGAGAAGCTTGTGGAATTCGGCATAACTTCGATGAGCGTGAACCCGGACGCGGTTGAGCGCACAAAGAGGATTGTGGCTTCCGCGGAGCAGAAGGTGATGCTCAAATACCTGCGCGAGATGCGCAGCCTGCACCCGCCTTCGGATTCCCCATCGCACCACTCCCAGGAAACCCGCGAGTGAATCTCGCGGCCTTTTTTCCCTTTTCTTTTCATAGCTTGGGGCAATAGTGCCCCTTTTTCTTATTTTCCTTGCCCAATTGGAGGTATGCGAATACTGCTGCAGTACCCCGATTGGTTTTGCCTTGCGGCAAAAGCTCGTGAAACTGTGGCCTGCCAAGATGAGGTAAATCCATGAGGATACTCTTGCAGTTTCCCGAAGGGCTAAAGAAGGATGCCCTTGCAAAAGCCCTTGAATTGGAAAATGAAGGGCATGAGGTGTTCTTATCTTCTTCCGCGTGCTATGGGGCGTGCGACCTTCCCTTGGAGGAGGCGAATTCCCTTAGGATAGACAAACTAATCCATTTTGGGCACGCGCAGTTCATACGCAGGGAGCTCCCATTTGAAGTGGAATACGTTGAGTTCCACATTAAGGTAGATGTGGGGAAGCTTTCCGGGGCGCTTCCCTCCCTTATGGGGAAGAAAAAGATTGCCCTTGTTACCACCATCCAGCACGTTCCGCAGCTTGGGGAGATGAAGGAATTCCTGGAGGGGCACGGGAAGGAGGTGCTAATTGGCACTGGGAAGCTTGCATGCTACCCAGGGCAGGTTCTGGGGTGCGATTCGGGTGCCGCGCTTTCTGTTGCATCCGGGGCAGACGCGATTTTGTATGTGGGGGATGGGAAGTTCCACCCTACTGGGATAAGGAGTGAGCTTCCGGTTTTTGCATTGAATCCGTATTCTGGGGAATGCGTGCAGCTCAATTTAGAAATTGAGAAGATTGGGAAACGCAGGAGGGGGGCGATGCTGCGCGCCCTTGAATGCGAAAGGTTCGCAATCCTTCTCTCCACCAAGCCGGGGCAGTTCGCGCTGAATCTTGCGCAGGAGGCAAAGCGGAAGCTAGAGGGCGAGGGGCTTACCGCGCAGATACTAGTTTCCAACGAATTCAACCCATTATCCATTGCAAACTTCAGGGAATTTGAGTGCATAATAAACACCGCCTGTGTGCGCCTTGCAGAGGATGCGGAGATGTTCGGGGGGCCAATCCTCAACGCTTCGGATTTGGACGAATTCCTGGAATTGCGAAGGGCAACTAACAAGGATTAAAAATCTCCCCTACCAATTCAATTGGTGGTGGAACAAATGGAGCCCCTTACTAATACGGATTTGGAGCTTCCCCTTTTGCACAAAGGGAAAGTCAGGGAGATGTACAAATACGAGGAAGACAAAATCCTCATGGTCGCAACCGACCGCATAAGCGCATTCGACGTGGTTTTCGGGGAGGGAGTCCCCTACAAGGGAATGGTGCTTAGCACATTATCCAAATTCTGGTTCGAAAAGACAAAGCACATACTGCCCAACCACATGATTAGCACGGAAATGCCGGAATCCCTCCCGAAGGAGATACGGGGGAGGGGCATGATTGTAAAGAAGGCAAAGCCCCTGGGAATAGAGGTCATAGTGCGCGGATACATTACCGGGAGCGCGTTCAAGGATTACCAAAAAAACGGGAGCGTGTGCGGGATTGCCCTTCCGGAGGGGCTTGAGAACGGGGACAAGTTCCCGGAGCCTCTTTTCACCCCTTCCACCAAGGCGAAAGAGGGCCATGACATCAACATTTCAGAAGCGCAGGCGGAAAAGGAAGTGGGGGAAGAAAAGCTCAGGCTCATAAAGGAGAAGGCGATTGAACTCTACAAGTTCGGGCACGATTACCTGCTAGGAAGGGGGCTAATCCTGGCAGACACCAAATTTGAGTTCGGGGAACTCCCCGATGGCTCGCTAATCCTAATAGATGAAGTGATGACTCCGGATTCTTCAAGGTACTGGCCAAAAGACGAATACGACAAGGGGAACCTGGTTTCATTGGACAAGCAGTATCTAAGGAATTACCTTGAAACATTAGACTGGCCAAAGACCTACCCGCCCCCAATCCTGCCTCCGGAAGTGATTGGGAATGTGAGCAGGCTCTACCTGGACGTATATGAGAAGATAACCGGGGAGAAATTCCCCACAGAGGAAAGGGAGAAAGAGGAAACCGGGCCTGCGGAGCAAGAGCCTTCTGAACCCGCGCAGGAGGAGGCGGAGCCGGAAGCAAAGGGGCAGGAGCAGGCCTAAAACCCGCAGCGGAGGGGGCGTTTTCAGGTGGTAGCGCCCTCCCAATCCTTTATAAATACTACCTCCCATTTATTCACTAAGCCAATGATACGAGGTGAATATTATGGCAAGTTATGTAAAATCTGAAACACCAGAGGAAATAGTGTCAAACGTAATTGAAGCGCTCTCAGTAGCAAAGAGCACCGGCAAGCTCCGCAAGGGAATCAACGAGACCACCAAGTCCGTTGAGAAGAAGGCCGCGAAGCTCGTTGTAATGGCAGAGGACGTGCAGCCTGAGGAAATCATCATCCACATGCCCTCACTCTGCGAGGAAAAGGGAATCCCCTACACTTATGTGCCTTCCAAGAAGGACCTCGGCGCAGCCGTGGGCATGGGCGTTGGAACATCCTCCATTGCAATTGAGGATGCCGGAAGCGCTGCGGAACTCCTTGCGGGAATCCTAAAGAGGCTCCCCAAATCGGGCGCATCCGCGGAAGAAGAGAAGAAGGAGGCTCCGAAGAAGGAAGAGAAGCCCAAGAAGGAGAAGAAGGATGAGGCTCCAAAAGGAGAGAAGAAAGAAAAGGAATCTCCTAAGGAAGAAAAACCCAAGGAGGAAAAGAAAGAGGAGCCTGCAGAAGAGAAGGAAGAGGAAGGAAAGGAATAGGTGCTTAAATTATGAATTCACAGGGAACGCCGGCTGAAATCGTCGAAGTCAAGGCGAAGACCGGCATCTACGGCGAAATATACCAGGTCCTCTGCAAGGTTCTGGAGGGCCCTGAGAAGGGGAGGGTAATCCTCCGCAACGTCAAGGGCCCGGTGAAAAAGGGCATGATACTCATGCTTCTGGAGGCAGAGCGTGAGGCCAAGGAAATCCGCGCAAGGTGAGGAAAAATGAGATGCTCGTTTTGCAATACTGAAATAGCCAACGGGAAAGCCTACATCTTCGCAAAGAAAGACGGCACCACGGTCACCTTCTGCTCAAGCAAGTGCAAGAGCAACCAGCTCGGCCTAAGCAGGGTTGGAAAGAAGGCCCCCTGGGTAAAGAGGCGCAAGTCTCCCGGGGAAAAGAAGAAGTGATCCGCAATGGCGATGGAGAGGACGCTCGTCCTAATCAAGCCGGATGCGTTCCAGCGCTCCTTAGTCGGGGAAATCCTTGCACGCTTTGAGAGGAAGGCCCTCAAAATCGTGGGCATGAAGATGTTTAGGATGTCCCCGGAACTTGCAAAGGAGCACTATGCGCACCTTGTGGGCAAGCCATTTTATCCGGGGCTTGAAGCATTCATGACCAGGGAGCCGATTCTCGCACTCGCACTTGAGGGGCAGGAAGCGGTTGAAGTGGTCCGCAAGATTGTGGGCGTAACCAATGCGCGCAAGGCCGAAGCGGGAACAATCCGCGGGGACTTATCGATGAGCACGGGAAGGAACACAATCCACGCATCCGACTCAATTGAGACCGCGCAGAAGGAAGTCCCGCGCTTCTTTGGCGAGAACGAATTGTTCGGATACAAGATAGTTCTCGAAGACTACATCTATGCAGAGGATGAGAAGGAATGATCCTTCCCAAACCCTTCCTTTTTTCTTTCATTTCCGGCCATATAGGGGATTCACAGTTCCAGCCCGCGGGCGTGGACGTCACCCTAAAGGAGGTGCTGCGCTTCTCCACCCATGGGAACATAGATTTTGACAATACTGAACGGAAAATCAGCGAGACTAAGAGCGTCCCCTTTGAAGATGGGTGGGCGAAGTTAGAGCCCGGCTCATACAAGGTAATCTTCAACGAATACGTGAGGATACCGGATGATGCGGCCGCGCTGTGCTTCCCGCGCTCATCTCTTTTGCGCTCAGGAGTTACCCTGGAGTGCGCGGTATGGGACCCCGGATACGAGGGGAGGAGCGAGGCGCTGCTCATAATTTCCAATCCGCATGGGGCAAGGTTCAAGAAGAACGCAAAGATAGGCCAGCTCGTTTTCATAAAGCTCTCTCTGCCTGCAAAGGAAACCTACCAGGGAGTATACAAGGGAGAGAACAAATGAGGCCCTCCTGGGAGTATTCCTCCAAATCCGAAGGGATTGGGGGGAAGATAAAGCAGGCTCCCGAGGAGTTCATGGTAGAGGAAATCCTCCCGGATGGTACCGTGCTTGAATTGTACACGCAGGTTTCACTTAAAGATGAGGCTGGAGGGAAGTTCGTACATTTTGCCCTCCAGAAAAAAGACTGGAGCACGTCTTCTGCAATCAACCGGATTGCAAAGGCATTGCACGTTGGGCAGAAGCGCTTTGGCTATGCGGGCACAAAGGACAAAGCCGCAATCACCACCCAGAGGGTATCCGTATTCGGGGTTTCCAAAGAAGACGTGGCTTCGCTTGCGCTAATGGACCTCCAGGTAAATGGGGCGTGGATTGCAAAAGACCGCGTAAAACTAGGAGAGCTATCCGGGAACAGGTTCAGGATAAACTGGCATGGGGAGATGCGGGGGGCAGAAGAGAAGGTTTCCGCGGTGTTCTCCGAACTTGGGGGGAAATTCCCCAATTATTTTGGCCCGCAGAGATTCGGGACTACGAGGATGAATACGCACAGGGTTGGGGAACTTCTCTTGCGCAGGCAGTTCAGGGAGGCGGCAATGCATTTCCTGGCGGAAGCGGGTTCTGAGGAACACCAAAAGGCGAGGGAGGCCCGCGCAAACCTTTTGGGCAGCGGGAACTTTTCGGCTGCGCTAAAGGAGTTCCCAAAGCACCTAAAGCTTGAGCGCAGCATGATTGCGCACCTTGCGCAGGAACCGGAAGATTATATCGGCGCGTTTCGGAAGCTTCCGCGCCAGATGATGCTCCTTTTCGTGCATGCATTCCAGTCGTGGCTTTTCAACGAGGCATTATCCGGGAGGATTGCGGAGGGGCAGGTAAAAAGGGAGGGTGGGGAATTCTTCTGCAGCTCAAACGCATACGGGTTCCCCGAGCCATCAAACGCGGGGGTGGACTGGCTCTGCGGCAAGCTCCTAGGATACGACTCTGTTCCCAATGAGAGGGAGAAGGAAATACTCTCGCGGCACGAAATTTCGCTTGAGGCGTTCCGCATAAAGGAGATGCCTGAAATCTCTTCCAAGGGGCACGCGAGGGCGCTGCTCTCGCCCATAAAGGACTTTGGATTTGATGGGGAGGAAGGAATCTTCCGCTTCTCGCTTCCGGCGGGCGCATACGCGACTGCCGCACTGCGCGAATTCATGAAAAACGACTAGGGGGATGAATGGGCATGGCAAGTGCGCAAAAGCAGGAAGGAATTGCAAGGGGGGCTTCCCGCAAGGATGGAGGCACGAAAATGGAGGAAGAGGGCATAAGGTTTGAGCAGGGGAAACTCTTCTACAATACCCACATGCAGCTGTGCCGCTCGTTCTCCTCGCTTTTGGTTGGGAGCCTGGGCGGGGAACTATCATTCTTAGACGGATTTTGCGCATCCGGGATACGCGGGATACGCTATGCGAAGGAGAACCCGAACGTATCTTCATTGGACTTCGTGGATATCTCAGAAGAGGCGGCGGGGCTTGCACTGGAGAATGCAAATGGGAACGGGCTTGAGAGCGTCCAGGCACACCATGCGGAATTCAATTCATTCATGATGGAGCGCGAATACGATTTTGTGGAAATTGACCCTTTTGGCTCACCCGCGCCATACACTTACCATGCAATCCGCTCATTTAGGGGGAAGAAAGAGGGATATTTATCAATTAGCGCAACGGACACCGCAGTCCTGTGCGGGGCGCACCCGCACGCGTGCAAGAGAGTCTATCATTCAACGCCCCTGCACGATGAAATCCTGCACGAATGCGGGATACGCATACTCTGGAAATACGTTTCCAATATCGCAAACGAGTTCAATTTCGGGATTAAGCCGCTAGCCAGCTTGTCGCACAGGCATTTCTTCAAGATATTCCTGAAACTAGAAAGAGGGTCTGAGCGTGCCCTCGATTCCTTTGGGAAAATAGGATATGTTAATTTCTGCCACTCATGCGGGCACAGGCAATCTGGCAAATACGGGCTGGAGACCTGCCCAAAGTGCGGAAAGAAGCCTGGTGCCTGCGGCCCGCTCTGGCTAGGGGAGCTGCATGATTTGGAAACAATCCGGAAAATGAAGGAACTCAATTCGCAAAGGGATTATTCGGACAAGGCGAAGCTTGATTCCCTGCTTTCTTTGATGGAGGGGGAAGTGGGAATGCCCCCATGGTTCTATGAGGTTCACGCAAGCTGCAGGAGGCTCAATATCCAGCCCCCGCCCAGGATAGACGCGCTAATTGAGAAGCTCAAGGAAGAGGGATTCGGGGCCGTGCGCACGCATTTTACCCCATTGGGAATCAAGACCGATGCCGGGATATGCGGATTCGGGCGGGCGCTCTCGGATTCCCGCACTCCCAACAAGGATTAAATTGTTTTCCGCTGATTTTGGGGCATGGCAAAGCATGCTATGCTCCCTCCCAAAATGCTTGAGCTGTTCGATTTCGCGGCGGAGAACCCCATGCAGGGCCCGCTCATGACCAGCCAGATGATGATGCCCGCAGTCCTTCTGCAGATGTTCCAGAGCCACGAGCAGGACATACACCGCTTTGACCAGATGCTAGCGGGCGATGCGGAAAAAAACGTGCAGGAGCAGCATGAAGAGCGCACAAGCGCCTCCCTCCAGAACACCACAGAAGGGGAAGGGATGGAGCAGGAAACCGAAAGCACGAGCTTCAGCCTTATCTACTACAACCCGGAAACCGAGCAGACGCACGTGGTGCGCGAGGAAGTGAAGGCGAAGATTTCAGATTATGCCGTTAAAAAAAGCGGGCCGAAAATGGAATCATCGGTGGGATTCAGGGCTGCGGACTATATGCAGCCTGCGGCTGCGGCAATTGAGGTTGCGGCGGCATCGCAGGCGGCAAGCGCCTCAAAAACCGGGCTCTCCCCCGGAAGCCCCGAATACCTTGCGGCAAAAACCGCCATGGCAGTGGACCAGTCTGTGGGGCAGAAATCCACTTACCCGATGTACATGAACGTTGCCAGCCCGCTTGCAAGGGAGGTTATCGACCCCATACGGCTGGAGATTGCGCTTAAAAAAATTGAAATCGAGACTCCTAAACCGTTTGGGGGAGCGGCGGCGGTAGCGGTTGCGCCCCAGGTTTTTGACAAGGTGGAAGAGCAGGTAAAGCGCGAGGGGATAGAGCCGGAAATCGTCGCAGTGGACAGGATTGAGGCGATGGACGCAAAGCCGGAAGGCGAGAATCCGGAGATAGTTGCGCTTGAAATCCTGCACGAGGTTGAAGGCAGGAGGGTTGAATCAATCCACCAGCTGGAGTTGCAGATTAAGGCATTTGAGAAGGTCATTGAGGAGCTTGAAATTACAGATGAGTCCATGGAGAAAGTGCTCAGGCTGCTCCCGCCCCTATCAAAAGAGAGGTACCTGGCCCTCCTTGAGCACGAGAAGAAGATTGCTGAAACGCTGGTCGTGGACCTGCTCATTGCGGATTTGGAATTCCTGGTTATCGTCCGGGACACGGTAAAGAAAAACGGGCTTCGGGGGATGATTGAAACCCTAAAGAAGCTCGGAAAGGCCACTGCGCCAATCATCCAGAAATCCGGAGGGGGAGGGGACGACGATGAGGGAGAGCCGGAGGTTGTGCCCCTGGAGGTTCCCTCCCGCAGGGGGGCATCTGCGAAGAAGGCGCCTTCCAAAAAGAAGGGAGCCCACGCAAAAAAGAGGAAATCCTCTTCTGGGAAAAAGGAGAATGCGGGCGGGCTGCTTGGAAAGGCCCTAAGCCGGCTGCGAAAGAAGAAGTAGCTGCTTTCCGCGCCGCAATTGTCTTGCGGATGGGCGCATATGTAAATTCACTAATGGGAAGCGGCGGATATGCCTCAGGCTAATAAGAAGTAAATTAATGCGGGCATATTCCCGCAAAAAGGAGAAACTCCCTCTCTTTTTAGAGAGGGTTTTGCAAGAAGGCTAAGCCTTCTTTGCCTTGATTTCCTTGTTCTTTGGGCGGAGGTACTTTGAGCCGCACTTGCGGCATTTTTCTACGCCCCTCTTGTTTCTGGATTTGCACCTCCTGCAAACCCACGTGTTTATTATTTCTGCGTCCGCTTCAGGAAACTTTCCCATTAAAATCACCAGTTTTCTTCAAAAACCAAGGAATAAGTTAGGTCTAGAATGCTTTAAATACCTATTCTTCTGCGGGAAACCTCGCAATCGCGGAGTATTTCGTGCCCTCTGGGCCCAGCACGCTCCTAATAAGCAGCAGCTCGCCCACCTCGAATTCCCCGAATTCCTCCCCGCGGTGCTTGTCCAGGAAAGACTGCACGTTGATCCTGCCGTCTGCCCTTGCGAGGCTTATGTGCGCGGAAAATGCCTTCCCATCCGTGGGAAAGCGCTCGGAGAGGGCGCCTTCCACCTTCTTTGCAAGCGCATTGAGCGGGGCGCCTTCCACTCCCGCCCATACCACGCGGGGGCAGTTCCCCTGCGGGAATGTTCCCACGCCCCGCACCCTTGCCACAAAACGGGAAAAGCGTATTTTAGAGAGCCTGGATTTTATCCATTCAACGGCCCCTCCCTCGGAAACTTCCCCCAGGAACTTGAGGGTAATGTGCATGTCCGAATAAGAAACCCCCCTTGGCCCCCTTGTGGGCAAGTCCGCTTCCGCTTCAAACAACTTCTCTGATATTCTTTTGGGAATGCCCAGCGCAATAAAAAGCCTCATGCTTTAAAAGCGCTAAGAAACAATAAAAACAGATGCTCCTCCAAGAAGATGGCTGCGCAAGGGTTTTCAAATCTGAAAAGCTGGGGGAAGCCGAGATTTACTCCTCTTTTGCAAACTCGCTGAGCGTTGAATACGCGGGGGGAACGTATAAAAGCAAGGAGTTCTCCTCGGATTCGGGATACGGGATACGCGTCCTCAATGGAGGGAGAGTGGGATTCTCCCATGCAAACTTAGAGAAGGACGTGGGAAAGTGCGCAAAAACCGCAAAATCCTTATCGCGGTTCTCGCCCAAAACGGGATTTTCCTTTGAGCCTGCGCACGCATCCTACCCTAAGGCGGAAACCTTCGATTCGAAAGCCGCGGAACTTGAGCCGGAACTTGCATTCTCCGCAATAGAAGAGATTCTCCAGGAGATCAAGGGGCACGCGGAGCCAACGCGGGTGTCAATCGGGTTCATGGAGGGCATGGAGCGGGTTTCCAACACTTCCGGGGTGGAAGCGGAAAGCAGGCATTCGTACGTTTCCGTATATGCGGAAGCGAAAAAGGGCACCGGGCTCGGATTCTCCATTTACTCTTCCTGCTTCCTCCCGGATGATTTTGGGAAGCTTGGGGAGGAGGCGGGCAAGATTGCCGCGGCAATGGACAAGTCCGCTCCCCTAAAGAGCGGGAACTTCCGCGTGAAGTTCTCGCACCAGGCTTTAAGCTCGCTTTTGGGGTTCATGTTATTCCACTTTGATGGGGACAACCGGAGGAG
This sequence comes from Microcaldota archaeon, assembly GCA_016932815.1. Lineage (GTDB taxonomy): Archaea > Micrarchaeota > Micrarchaeia > Anstonellales > Bilamarchaeaceae > CAIKOA01. The sequence continues at coordinate 16,239 of JAFGCC010000012.1, forward strand.
GGGAATAAGCACGCTAAAGAGCGGGGAGAAGAAATTCTGCGAATCCTTTACGCTGATTTCCGACCCGCTTGCAAAGGCGGATGCCGCCTGCCCCTTTGACGGGGAGGGTGCGCCTTCTGCGCCCATTGACTTGGTACGCGAAGGAAGGGTGGGGGGATTCTTGTACGACCGCTACACCGCGGCACTTGAGGGAGTGGAAGCGGGGGGGTGCTGCCAGCGCTCGGATTATTCCTCGCTCCCCAGGGCAGGCATAACCAATCTCGTAATCCCCGCAGGAGAAATCCCGGAATCCGAATTCCCGCAGGATTACCTTGAAGTCGTTTCATTCCACGGAATCCACACCTCCGACCCGGTTTCCGGGGACTTCGGGGTGGATGTGGACATTGCTTTCCTGCACAAGGAGGGGAAAAGGAAAATCCCCGTAAGCAACATGCTCCTTAGCGGAAACGTATTTAACCTTTTCAAGAGGATAGAAGCAATCGGGAAGGAGCAGCATACCCACGGAGGGCTCGTTTCGCCGGAAATCTGGTTTTCGGGCGTGCACCTTATCGGGAAGTGAAGCGCGATGAAGAAGTTCAAGACGACCAAGGACATCAAGGTTCCACAAAGGCTAATAGACCAGGTCATAGGGCAGGACAAGGCGGTCGAAATCATAAAGAAAGCCGCAAGGCAGAAAAGGCACGTCCTCCTAATCGGGCCGCCCGGAACCGGCAAAAGCATGCTCGCACAGGCCATGGCGCAATTGCTCCCTGCAACCGCGCTAGAAGACGTCCTCGCATTCGAGAACCGCAACAACGACAACAACCCGCACATAAAAATCGTGCCGTCTTTTCCGGATATGCTCTGGCTCTCAAAGAATCCCGCTTACATGCGCTATTATTCTCCAATGGAGCGCGCCAAGATAACCGAGCTTACTGCAACCGGGAAGAAATCCGAGATACCTAAAGTGCTAAAGAACAGCCTCGCGCGCAGGATGACAACTGCATCCAGGGAGGAGGCGAAAACCGAAGGAAGCAAGGGAATCTCCCCCATATTCCTCCTGATGGTGCTGGGGATTGCGGCAATTGCAATCACGTTCTTCCTGGACATCCCAGAAGACCAGAAATGGTTCATATTCGCAACCATGTTCGGGCTTGCAATCCTCTATTTCGTTTCCAATGCGGCTCTTGGGCTATCTAGGAGGATGGGGCCGCAGAAGATAGTAAATTACAAGGCGATAGTGGATAATACCGAGAGGACCACCGCACCATTTATTGATGCAACGGGAAGCAGGGCGGGAGCCCTCCTGGGCGATGTCAAGCACGACCCCCTCCAGACCGGGGGCCTTGGGACTCCGGCACACCTTAGGGTGGAATCGGGCGCAATCCACAAGGCCAACCACGGAGTCCTCTTCATAGATGAGATTGCCTCGCTGAAAATGAACTGGCAGCAGGAACTCCTTACTGCGATGCAGGAGCACAAATACCCGATTACCGGGCAGAGCGACCTTTCTTCGGGCGCGCTTGTGCGCACCGAGCCTGCGCCATCCGATTTCGTGCTGGTTGCAGCGGGCAACGTTCCCGACCTTGCGCAAATCCATCCCGCAATGCGCTCGCGCATAAGGGGAGAAGGATACGAGGTTTACGTTGAGGACTCTATGGAAGACAATGCGGAGAACGAGGAAAAGCTCGTGCAGTTTGTGGCCCAGGAAATCAAGAAGGACGGGCGCATACCCCCCTTCAATTATGCTGCGGTCATGGAGATCGTAGAGGAAGCGCGCAGGCTATCTGGAAAGCGCAAATCCTTTACGATGAACCTCCGCGAGCTTGGGGGGCTGCTGCGTGCCGCAGGCGACCTCGCAGTTGAGCAGGAAGCGAAAATCGCCACCGCAAAGCATGTCAATGAGGCAAAGAAGCTTGCAAAGCCTATTGAGTCGCAGATTGTGCGCAAGATGATTGAGCGCAAAAAGGACTACCAGGTTTTCGCAACTTCGGGGTATTCAATCGGGAAGGTAAACGGGCTAGCTGTTGTGGGGGATGCATTTAGCGGGCTGGTCCTTCCCCTTGTTGCCGAGGTTACCCCCTCCGCATCCAAGAGCGGCGGGCGCATAATCGCTACCGGGAAGCTTGGGGTAATCGCAAAAGAGGCGGTGGAGAACGTTTCCGCCATCATCAAGAAATATACCGCGGAGGATTTGTCCCGCAAGGACATACACATACAGTTCCTCCAGACTTATGAGGGAGTGGAAGGGGATTCCGCATCCATTTCCATCGCGGTTGCGGTAATTTCGGATTTGGAGCAGGTTGCGGTTGATTCCAGCTATGCAATGACCGGCTCGCTTTCTGTGCGCGGGGAAGTCCTCCCTGTTGGGGGGGTTACGCCCAAGATTGAGGCGGCTTATGCTGCGGGAATAAGCAAGGTGCTAATCCCCAAGTCCAACCTGCAGGATGTTTACCTCATGAAAGGGCTCAAGGGCAAGGTGAAGCTTTATCCTGTCGGGAATATCTGCGACGTCCTTGAGGCGGTGCTAAAGCCCGGCGAGAAAAAGAAGAAGCTCCTTGGGGCAATACGGAAGCAGTTCAGGGATTAATCCTGGGGGATTCTGGAAGCAAATCCCAGAACGTACCCATCGCAATCTTTGACGTAGAATTCCCGCATCCCATACCACGTATCCAGTGGCCCAAGGGAGATTTCCACTTTTCCTTTTAGCGAATCGAATAGCGCATCCGCATCATCCACATCGAAATAGAAGGAGGCGGAAGCCCCGATTTCGCATTCCCCAAATAGGGGCAGGTCTTCTAGGAAGGCATTCTTCTCCATTAGCATTATGAACGCCCCGCCCCTGCGCACCATCGCATACGCGTATCCTTCCCCATCTTCAAGCGATTTGGACACTTCCTGCGTTCCCTTGCGAACCGCCATCTCCAGGGTAAAGCCGAGAATCGCCGTATAGAATTCCGCGGATTTGGAGACGTCTTTTACCATCAGGTTGGGGGTTAGTTTCCTAAATTCCATGTTCATCATCTCTCCTGGGTGTTGCCCCCCTGCCCAGATTTTGCAGATTGCGGGGTCTGGCACCTAAAGGGTGCGAACAAGCAGGTTTTCCCCGATTGAGGTTATGCGCCTAAAAGGGAGAGTGAATTTCCTTCCAAGGTGGCTCTGGATCACTATTATCTCGTTTCTCGCATCCACCCCAAGGACCTTCCCGAGGAAGCTCCCCGAATCGGAGATTACGTCTTTCCCGTCTAGCTTCATGCCCGTGAGGCTCTCTTTCCTTATCATCTGGAGGGCGGTCGTCCCAAGGTAACCTAAGACGGTCGTATAGAGCATCACGAACAGGAAGTCCGCAAAGCCCACATACGGAGGCTCTATGTTGAGCACCCATTGTGCGCCCACGCTAAGGACCATCGCGGTAAGGAGCATTGCCACCATGCTCTTTGCGTACGACGTGATTGCGAACCTTTTCTTTTCGGCATATGCATCCACGCACCTTCCGCTGAATATGAAGAACATTGCCAGGGAAACAGGGAAAATCACCGCCTTGAACGTATATGCGGCGTTCTTTACCTGGTCCAAATCCAGTGAGAGCGCCTTGGTGTATGCCTCCTGCCCTATCCATATTGATAAGAGCAGCATCACGAGTGCGGGAATGTATGGAATCCACGTGTTCTTCTCAAGCGAGAAGCGGAAATCGCGGAACCAGTTGATTAAGGCGTCTTCCACCCCGAAGCCCTTGGCTAAGAGGTAGAGGCCGATTAGCATCCCGACGAACTTGACTTCCCAGCCCATGATGCTTGAAATTGCGAATAGGAGTATGAAGATTGCCGGAATCCCGAAGACTATTCTTGAGTAATGCGGGTCCTTGAGTTTCTCCAGGATTACGAAGTAGGTTTTTTCGAGTTCCTTTGCCTGCTTCATCACTACCAGTTTTACCGCGTCTATCTTGATTCTTGAGCGGATTAGGGGGAGGATTTCCTCATCCGATGCCCCATCCGAAACGAATATGCACGATTCTGCCGGGAACTCGGTTAGTATGCGGTTTAGCTGCCTGCTTATTTCCCTATCCGAAACGTAGCCCACGTTCTTGTGCCCTGTGAGGGTGATTACTTCCACGTCGGTCTTGTCCCTTGTTAGCTGGTCGTAGAGCTTGACCGCATAAAAAATCGTGTTCGCATCAGGGTCTTCCGGGTCTGCCAGCGCAAGCGTGCTTGCCGCTTTCAGGTTTTCCTCCCTGCCGATTACCGGGCCGTGGACCTTCCCCTTCTCATAGAGGTCGTTGTCGCGGTCTATGCACAGCACCAGTATCGGTTTGGCCATGAGAATTCTGCTGCTTTTGCATTTAAAACCTTTTTGATTTCCGGGCGGGAGGGGGATTCCACAATATCCTTAAAAGAAGGGCGATGCAGAAGTATGCAGCATGAAGCAAAGAGTCCCCAATTTCGTAATTGCGCGCCAGGCTTCCGGGCAGGAGAAGCGGGAAGGGCGCAACTTGGGCGGGGCCACTCCCGTGGGAAAGAAGCTCCTCTCCAGGTATTTTAGCCCGGAAGTGCGGCCCATCATCGCCACTAGGGCGATTCCGGATGTTGCGAGGCTCTGCATCCTCTGGACCATAATGCGCGAGAGCCGCGCAGGCGCAAGGGCCACAGCAGAAGAGAACCTCGTGGACCCTGATTCGACTAACCTCATGGCGGAGTGGATGGTGCGGGAATTCATGAGGGCCGCAAGCGGTTCGGAAAGCCGTGAAGCAAGGGTGCTCCTGCGCGGGGCAATCGGGATTGCACGGGAGTTCGGGCTAGAGGACTTAAGGAAGCATGCGGCAGTCCGCCTCTGCAACCGCCTGCTCCGCGAATTCGAGTCCATTGAAGCCGCAAAGCTTGCCGCAGAGGAGCTTCCCCCCGAACTCAGGCGGGCATTGATTGGAAGGTGGCTGAACATCCCCTCAAAAAGCGCGCCGATACTAGCGGAATTGAGGAAGGAACGGGGATACTGAGCCTGCGGAAAGGGCAGGCAACCCATAGGAATGCGGGCAGGATGCGCGCGTGCCCCCATTTTTAAACCTTTTTAGGCTAAATCCATTAATCTTCTAGTGGTTTTTATGGACAAAAAGATAATCCTGCCCGGCGAATACGTGGGCCCGGGCGAAGTTTACGAAGAAGGCTCAAAAGCATATTCCAAGGGGGACGACATTTATTCTGCGGTGACAGGCGAGCTCGACGAGGAGAACGCAACCGTGCATTCGCGCACCGAAAAGCCCGCGCTAAAGCAGGGCGACGTCGTGTATGGCTCGATAATCATGGTAATGGAATCCTTTGCAATAGTGGAGATTTTCCCCCTAAAGAAGGGGAACGTGTGCCCCACGGCGCCCGAAGAGGGCAAGATTCCCGTGCGCGCAATGTCCAAGGGGTTCACTCCCTCTGTCCGCGACGCGGTCCGCGTCGGGGACATAATCCGCGCAAAAGTCGTGAGGATAGAAGGGGAGAAAGCGGAACTTACTCTCGCCGAGCCCGAACTTGGCGTGATAAAGGCGTTCTGCTCGCAATGCAGGCTTCCCCTTGAGAAAACCCCCAAGGGATTAACCTGCGCAAACGGGCACCGCGAAAAGCGGGAGATTGCAAACGATTACCGGGATTATGGAAGATTGGATTTCTAGAGGTGAAGAAGGTGGAAGTGAACATACTTAAGAAGGAAAAAACGGAAATGGAATTTGAGATAGTCGGGGAGGACACTACCCTCCCGGGCCTCCTGGTAAACAGGCTCAACACGTACCCCGAAGTGGAATTCGCCGCATACAAGGCCGAGCACCCCCTAATACCCAAGCCGAAGGTGCTTGTGAGGGTGAAGAAGGGCGACCCCCTAAAATCCATTGAGAAGGCGCTTGAGGAGCTTGCCGCAGAGGTTGCGGAATTCCGCGGAATCATCTCCAAACTCAAATAAGCGGGTATCGGATGCGCGAACTTCTTGAGGGCTATGCGCGCGATACCAGGGTGCAGCTTGGCGCCCTAATCCTGCTCGTCCTCCTCTACGCCATTACCAAGATTTCCCTTTTTGGGATTCTCTTTGCGCTAGTCTTAGTCGGGACGGTGGCGATGGAAGTCCTCTCCGGCGCCAAGTCCCGCGGATGGAAAGAGGAGCTAAAAGACACCCTGATTTCCCTTGGCGCGGTAGTTGTTCTCTGGCTTTCTTTGGGTTTCATACTCAATTCGCCCGTTCCCATAAACGCGGTAGTTTCCTGCTCCATGCTCCCGAATGTTGAGAGGGGGGACCTGATATTGGTGCACGGGGACGCCCCCGCAGGATACGGGGTTTCGCTAACTAAAAGCGAGCTTGAGGCCCTCCAGAAAGACGAAACGCTAGTTAGGGCGGAAGGGATTGGGGAATTCTACGTAAACGGCTCGCTCTATTCTTATTGCGCACAGCATCGGGATGCGATATGCAATGCATTCACCTCGGCACCTTCGCATTTTAGCGAGCAGAAGGGGCCATTTACCTTCAACTACGCAAAATGCGAGAGGAACAAGGGCGAAATCGTGCTGGTCACTCCGTGTGTGGAATCGGTTTATTTTAAGGGGCAGGAATACTTCGCAAACCTCTCGCATGACACCATCGTTTATGGCCCGCGGGAGGGGAACCTCTACTACTATACCGGGGACATAATCCACAGGGTGTTCTTCCTAATTGAATCCGGGGGGGAAACCTATTACCTTACAAAAGGGGACAACAATCCCATATTCGACATACAGGTTTACGATTATTCGATTAACATGGGCAACGACGCGCCATCCTCTTCGGATTACAAGGGAAAAATCCTCTTTAGGCTCCCGTTCATAGGATACCCCAAGCTGTTTATTTCCGGCTTTTTCTCCGAAACTGTGAACTGCGACTCCACGCTGGATTACCCGACGGTTTCCTAGGGATTACTAATTACAGGGAACTGCACAAACTACCACCTTTATAAAGATTTCCATCCACTACCTACCATATGAAACCAGGTTCCATGAAACAGTTGCACAGGAGCAGGACGCTTGAGGGCATTGGGGGCGTTTCCACCCTCAGGAAGTTCAAGCACAAGATGCCAACGAGGGCGCGCGCATTCCTTCTTGCTAAAATATGCAGTGAGCTTGGAAAGACGGAATCCGCAAAGAAACTGGCGAGGATATCCGCAAGGGAATACGTATTCTACGAGCGCGAACCCGTGAGTGGGAACAACGCGCCCATCAACATGGCCAGCTACGCTCTCGCAAAGTGTGCGGCGGAAGTCGGCAGGCTTGAAAAAAAGGAATTCGAAGCAATAGTGCAGGAGGGCGCGGACAAGCATATTGAAGCCGGCTCACTCGAATATGCAATGAGGCTCCTGGTAGATGAGGGATTGGTGGTGTCCGCCATACGGCTTGCGGACAGGGTTTCGCAGGTTATGAGGATGCGGATGGACTACGAGTTCGCAGACAGGATTGAGGAGATATACGTACGAAGGGTTCCCAATAAACAGAATGTGGAGATGAAGACGATGAGGTTCGTAAACGACCTGAGGAGGGAAGAAGAACGAAGGCGCAATCAGCGCTAATTCCTCCATGTTGAAACAGGTTCTGCCAGGCAGCAGATTATTTTATCCCTGGCATATTTTATCCCCATCATAGTTTCTCCCCATCGTAGTTTCTCCCCATCGTAGTTTCTCCCCATCATAGTTTCTCCCCATCATAGTTTCTCCCTGGCACATCTTCTCCTGGGCATAGTTTATCTTCATTAGCCTGTGGTTTCCTAGCAAGGAACATCTACAGGGCTCTTCACAATATGCCACTTTATAAAGGTTTTCCGACAGATTAATTGCATGGCAGGCGAACCCCGGAACGGCATGGCAGGAAAATCAATGAAACTAACTACTAGGAGCCCGACTTTCGCGGGGATAGAGGGCGGAATTTTAAAACTGAGGGGATGGAACAAGGGAGCGCGCACGTTCGCGCTTGCGAAGGTGTGCATGGAACTTGGGAAGCCCAGGATGGCAAAAAGCATGGCGCAGATTGCCGCAAAAGAATACGTGCTTTGCGGGAAGTGCCGCCTGGCAGGCATGGCTGCAAAGGCAGGCGGCCTAACCGATTTGGAACTAGAGGGCGTTACGAGGGAAGCCATAGAGGAACTAATCGGCATGGACAAATGCAGGAGGGCAAAGGAGATTGCAAAAGCTTCCGGCTTCCACGGGCTTGTGCGCAAAGCCGCAATGGGCATGGCAAAAGAAAGAATGGAAACCGGGGACGTTGAGGGGGCCAGGAAACTTGGGCGCAAATACGGTTTCAACGCGGAAGCCACTGCAGAGCGGCCTTCTGAAGTGCCCGCTCCCCGGGAACCCGGAGAATGCACAACCATGGGCGAATGCACAATCCCGGGAAGAATCTAGCTTAAGGGCTAATGGAGCGCGTTAGCGGTAATACTCGTGGCGCTCCTTCTTTCCCATTATTTTCGCAATCTCCCTTGAATATTCCTTCTTCTCTTTTTCTGATAGCTTCGATTTTGGCAGCTTCTTCTCCCACAATGAAAGCGCGTATATCGCGCGGCCAGGCCTCTCCCCGTATTTCGCCTGGCTTATTAGGACATCCAGCGCGTAGGCGCAGCTGCACTCGCCTAAGGCATCCGCAACCGCGCTCCGTAGTATCCCGTGCGCCGGGTTGTCCATGCTCGAATAGTAGGAGAGGTGGTAGCTTAGGAGCTTTGCGGCGCCCTCATCGCCTAGTTCCCCTAAGAATTCGATTAGCTCGGTTAGCCCTTCTAATGAAGTAGTGTAATTGAACATAGTGCGGTAGACCGCCTTGCGCACCTCTCCGGCCTCCGCCTCCTTGGGCATGGCTTTTCTGAAATGGGCGAAATTGTGCATCGCCCTAAGGCCTGCTGCCCTGGATAGCTGCTCGTGGATTAGGAATAGGATGAACTGCTTTACCACCTCGTCCCCTTTGAGGTAGGATTCCACTATTACCCTCTTTGCGGCCTGCTTCTCGCCCCTGTTTTTTGCAACTGGGTAGTGGAAGAACTCAATCATCGCCCTCTCCGCTGGGGCCATGAGGGATTTCCTCCATTCCACTAGCTTCTTGTCCACTTCCTTTACGCTCTTGGCAGGGATTTTCGGGAGCATGCTTCCTCTTGCTGCGGTTGCTTTTTTGGCTTTTGGGGCCTTGGCATTCATTTTGCTTTTGGAGGCTCTTGCGGCAGCCTTTTTTGCAGGCTCCTTTGCCGATGGCTTCTTCATGGATGCCTTTGCAGGCTTCTTCTTTGCAGCCTGTTTTCCCTTTTTGGATGATGATTTTTTTCCTGCCATGATTGGGATTCATTAATATTATTTATAAAGCCTCCTCAAAAGGATAGTATCTCCATTGAAGTTCCTGAATCCAAACTATTAAGATAGCATAAATCTTAATTGAGTGTTAACGGGTGTATATTTGATAGAAAAAGAACTCCCCTCATGGAAATCCCCGAGATTTTTTTATCTGATAAGGCATGAGGACACTGAAGATCCTTACCACTTAGGGGATAATATCAGTGTCTATCCTCTAGGTTCCATGCCCTACGAAAACAATGAATATCTGAATGAAAGGATCTTAAAATTCTGTTCTTCCAGGGGGTGGATAGACCCTAAGAGCAAACAGAAGGACAAAGAACGGCAAAGAAAGGAGAATATTGAAAAGCACAGGTCTAGAAATAGGTGTGCTTTGTTAGTTCTTAACCTGAAGGACCCCGAACTAGAGGAAAAGATTTTTGAGGACATTCTGAGCACTAATCGTGACAACGTATCCCAAATTCTAGAGAGACTGGTTAAAGATTTTCTGAACTTATCCACGATAGTAAGAAGGAGGCCTCTGGGCATTGAAGCAGTCGGATATTTTAACCCCTACTCAAATCCGAAAGAGTTCAAAATTATTATTACTGAAACGGACTCATTTCAATATAGGACTAGTGGGATGGACCCCCACTCTTTTAGAGAATGGGCCAATAGACATCCAAATCTTAAGGACGTGTTGGGCGGATTATCTGGTGAGTTGGAATTATTATGCTTATCTTACAGAACGCTTGATTTAAGAATTAAGTTTTTCCTTAGGTTTTGTGCATTAGAAAGTGTAGCGAAGAAACATTGGAAATCAAGAGTAAGAGAGGGTGATGATCCAACACCAGAGCAGAAGGTAGCTTGCCTTATAGAGGAAAATAAGATAACTGCCAGAAGTAACTATCTGGATAAACTGCTCATGGAAACAAACAGTAATCCACAAGATATATCTAAAGGAGTAACGATAGCGGGCATATTTTACTCTATAAGAAATCCTGCTCACCATATTGGGGAATTGATGATTGGTCAGAAGACACGTAAAAAGCTAGAAAAAAGCAGTTTGTTTGACCAGCAAAAGATTATTATGGAATCCGCACCCCTAGTAGCAAGAATACTCGAAGAATACCTACTGAAACATTTTGAAATTAGCTCCGAAGGGTAGAAACGCAAGCTTAATAACCCCAAAAGGGATTCCGTTTGCAAAGGGTGCCCGAAAATGATGAGGATAACGCTGGACAAGGGAAGCTACTGGCCGGGGGAAAAGATAACTGCCACCATAAAAATAGACTATGGGAAGCCCGTAAAAGCAAGGGGGCTTTATGCGAAACTTATCTGCAAGGAAAGGGAAATAATAGAGCGCACAACCTACATGACCGAAGACGATTATAGGAGGGAGAAGGAGCTTGGGCTCCAGCGCAGCTCCCACATGAAGACCACGAAAGAGGAGGAAGAGGAGGTTCTTTTCGAGAAGAAGATAAAACTCGCGGAGGAGGGGGAGTTCTCTTCCGGTGAATACACGGCGGAATTTACCCTTCCCAAAAACGCAGAGCCCACAAGCCACGAATTCGGGCACGACAAGAAGATTCACGTGTGGTGGCTGAAAGTGAACCTGGATATCCCCTGGGCGCTGGACAAGAAGGAGGAAAAAGAGGTTTTCGTGGAGGGCCTCTGAGGGGGAGAGGACATGGGCTCTTATGTATGCCCCGAATGCGGGATGATGTATGCGGCTCCTGGAAAATGCGGGATGTGCAACGTGGGGCTGGTAAAAGCAGGGGAGAATGGCGCTTCGCATTCCAACCCGAAAGCGGGGAAGGCAGGTGCGGCTGGCAGCGGCATGAAAAACATGGAGAGGGCAACTGCCGGGCAGATGCAACATACGGGGGGAGGGCATGCGGGCCATCATGCGCACATGATTGAGGATTTCAGGAAGAGGTTCATCGTTTCAGTACTGCTTACGCTCCCGGTGCTTGCACTCTCCCCGCTGATACAATCCATTCTGGGTTTTAGCCTGCAATTTGGGGGAAGCAGCTACGTGCTCTTTGGGCTCTCGAGTATAATTTTCTTCTATGGGGGGATTCCGTTTTTCAGGGGGTTCTTCTCGGAGATTGGGAAGAGGCAGCCTGGGATGATGACGCTAATAGCGGTCGCGGTCTCAGTTGCATATTTTTATAGCGCCGCGGTTGTGTTCGGGCTTGGGGGCAAACCATTTTTCTGGGAGCTCGCCACCCTTATAGACGTGATGCTAATTGGGCACTGGATTGAGATGCGCTCGGTCCTGGGCGCATCCAGGGCGCTTGAGGGGCTTGCGGAACTGATGCCGGATACCGCCCACCTGCTCAAAAAGGGCGGGGCCGTGGAGGTAAAAACCTCCTCCCTGAAAAAGGGAGAGCGGGTCCTAATAAAGCCGGGGGAGAGGGTTCCGGCCGACGGAACGGTCTATCGGGGCAAAAGCAGCGTAAACGAGTCCATGCTAACTGGAGAATCCCTTCCCACAGAGAAGAAGAAAGGGGAGAAGCTAATTGGGGGTTCGATAAATGGGGAAGGTGCCCTGGAAATGGAGGTCGGGGAGACCGGGGAGGAAACCTACCTGAATAAGGTAATGGTACTAGTGCGGCAGGCGCAGGAATCCAAATCCGGAACGCAGAGGCTCGCAGACAGGGCCGCGATGTGGCTTACGTTCATAGCGCTCGGGGCCGGCTCGGCAACCCTTGCATATTGGGCTTTATACGGGGGAGATTTGGCGTTTGCAATCGAGCGCATGGCAACTGTGATGGTAATTGCGTGCCCCCACGCGCTGGGGCTGGCAATCCCGCTTGTGAGTGCCGTGTCCACCGCCATCTGCGCAAAAAACGGGCTTTTGATAAGGAACCGCTCCGCATTCGAGAATTCGCGGAAGGTAACCTCTGTCGTATTCGACAAGACCGGGACGCTTACTAAAGGGAAGTTCGGGGTGGGCGCGGTTTCCGCATTCGGGAAATTTACCGAAAAGGATGTGCTTGCAATTGCGGCATCCCTTGAGAGGAATTCGGAGCACCCTCTTGCAGGCGCAATAGTTAATAAAGCGGAGGCGGCGGGCGCAAAACTCCTGAGGGTATCCGGCTTCAGGGCATTGAAGGGCGAAGGGGTCGAGGGAAAGGTGCGCGGGAAGAAGGCTATGCTTCTTAGCCTTCCTGCGGCACTAAAGAGGAAGGTGCGGGTTCCGGAAGGTTCGGGAGCTGGGAAAACTTCCGCCCTACTAATCATAGGAGGAAAGCCTGCGGGAGTGATATCCTTCGAGGATTCCATACGCGAAGAATCATACGCCGCAATACGCAGGCTCCAAGGCTCCGGGATAAAATGCTGGATGCTAACCGGGGACAGCGAAGATGTTGCAAAGAGTGTTTCAGGGGAATTGGGCATGGACGGGTATTTCGCGCAGGTCCTTCCCCACCAGAAGCAGGAAAAGATAAAGGAGCTTCAGGAGAAGGGGGAATTCGTCGCCATGGCCGGCGACGGCATAAACGACGCTCCCGCCCTCGCGCAGGCAGACGTGGGGATTGCAATCGGCTCGGGAACAGATATTGCTGCGGAAACTGCGGACATAATACTAGTCGACAGCAACCCCAACGGGGTGGGAACGCTCATCTCCTTTGGGAGGGCCACCTATTCAAAGATGCTGCAGAACCTATTCTGGGCAACAGGCTACAATGCCATCGCCATCCCGCTTGCGGCAGGGGTGCTATACTCCTCGGGCATACTCGTGTCCCCGGCAATAGGCGCGGCGGTAATGTCAATTAGCACGGTAATAGTAGCGGCAAATGCGAAACTGCTCTCATTAAAAAAAGAGTAATGAAAAGAAAGAAGGTAGGGGGAATCCCTTCCCCCAGATTCTTATTCTAGGCCGCCGCACAATTTGCGCGCACGCCCCTGCCTGGGTAGACTACTTCCCAAGCGCTTCCTGCAGGTCCATTGCATGCTCCTGCTCGGTTGCAAGGATGTCCATTAGGTGCTTTGCAAGCGCGAATTCCTTTAGGGATTCCGCCTGCTCAATTCTCACCTTGTACCGTGCAATCGCATCCTCTTCGCCTGCTAGGTCCTGCTTGAGCATTTCCACGTTCTCTTCTGATGTGTGGATTTTTCCCACATCCACTGTGGGGGTGCCTCCTAGGAAGGCAATCTGGCCTGCGAGGATTTGCGCGTGCGCTATTTCCTCGTTTGCGTGGATTTTTATCTCCTTTATGATTCCGCCAAACTGCGCCCCGCTCATGACTGCTGCGTGCTGTATGTATTGTATTGCCGCAGAGTACTCCAGCCCCAAATCATGGTTTAGGAGCCCTATTAGCTCCTCCCTGGTTACTTCCATTTTTTCCATCTCCGTTTTACCTTAGGAGAAAGGATTTGCGCATTTTAAACCTATCGGTTGGAAAGCGAACCTGCAAAAACGGGGGCGACCAGTACCGGCGGCCCCTGGGCCCAGGAATGTCAGATTTATATAAACGACGCGCCAATTCAGGGATGCATGGGAGGCAGGACGGAGAAGGATGCTGAATTCGCGCGTTCCTACTCAAAGATAGATGGGGCATTCAAATCGTTGTCCCGGGTCCTGCTTGGGGGCGAAGTCGGGGAGCTTGCGGATTTCAGGGACTACCTGGAGGTATATGGGACGCGCAACCTCAAGCGCAAATCGTTTTTGGGCGGAGAGGAAGTAAACCTCGCATGCACGCATTACCCTGCGGATGCGCAATTCATAACCCACACGGAGGTGGGAGAATACGGAAGGCGGATTCTCAGGGAACCCTTTGAAATCGACAACCTAAAGGATATTGATTCGCTATTTGAGGAGGCGCGCGAGAGGGTTGCCTATTGCGGAAACAAGCACCTTGGGAATACGCAATTCACTTACGGGAGCGATACGGTTTTCGATTCTGCCTACGTGCTCGATTCCAAGGAAATCCTGAATTGCGAATACGTTGCCTATTCGGACAACGCCCGCCACGGCAAATACAAGTTCGGATGCAGCTACGAAGCAGAATCCAGCTTCGTGATGAAATGCGTTGCCTGCGGATGGGACACCAGGGCACTTGAGGGGCACATAATCTTCTACTGCTCGGATGTTTATTTCGTCTTCCAGATGGAAAACTGCACAGAATGCATGTTCTCTTTCAACCAGAAATCCAAAAGGCACATGATTGGGAACATCGAACTGGGGAAGGAGAAATACTTTGAACTCAAGGGGAAGCTGCTAGGTGAAGTGCGCGAAGAGCTTGCGAGGAAGAAAACTTTTCCATCTCTTTTCGAATTGTGCGGAGGGGGAAAATGATCTGGATGGATGCTTCGTTTGGAAGGGCAACGAAGCTTGTGCTCGGAGAGGAGATTGGGGGCGTTTCCGGCTACGAAAAATGGCTGATGAGGTATTTGTACCCAACCAAGTTCGTGGAAACCGCCCTTGATAAGAAGAAGCTGTTCATCGTTCCGGGGTTTTTCTACATAAGCTATGTGCCAGAAGAGCGGATTATCTGTGATTTGGAAGTGGAAAAATCCCAGAAGAAGAAAGTGGATGCTTCGCGCATCTCGAATCTGGAGGGCGTCAAGGGCGTGCTAGGCGAAATCGGCTATTACAATATCGAGAAGAAATGGGGAAAATTCTCCGGGGTAAGCGATTCCATATTCTACGGGGATTCGGTGAACGTGCACCACTGCGCGGATATCCACAACTCCAAGGACATTGCCTATTCGCAGTACATTTCGATGAAGTGCGAATGCATATTCGGGAGCTATCGGCTCTTTTTCTCCAAGTTCTGCATCAAGTGCTACAATTCCAACAACATCTCGGTTTGCTTTGAGTGCGATTCCTGCAAGGGCTGCAGTGGGCTCATGTTCTGCCACAACTGCGAGAACGTGCACGATTCGCTCTTTTGCTTCAATGCGAAGAATTTGAGGTATGCGCTCTTTAACCGGGAGATTGGGCGGGAGAAATACCTGGAGTTGAGGAAGAAGCTTTGTGCGGGGATTGTTTCGGAATTAAAGGAAAAGAGCTGGTTTGAGAGTAGCATCTACAATCTCTAATCATAAGCCCGCCAGGGGAATCCGTGCTAGAAAAGCAAGGAAAAAGAAGATGCACAGACAGGCTAGAGCCCAAGCTCCTCATTATGGCTCTCGCAATGGCAGTTGATTGCATCCAAATCGGTTTTGGGCTTGGTTTCCGCCTTGTTCTCCTTGAATTTCCTGCATGCGCTCTTTATCGTATTTAGCGGGAAGAGGATGCATTTTAGCCTGTGCGGGTTGTCGCTCAAATCGTCTCCGACTAATTCGAAGAGCTTGGAGCGGCCTATTGCCTCCACTTCTTCAAGAGTCATGCCCTTTACGAAAGAGGTTACCTGGGAAGCGGATGCGTTGCTGAATGCGCAGAATGCGCCCTCATAGGATGCATCTATTATCCTCCCGTTTTCGATTTTCAGGTAAACCTGAATCGTGTCCCCGCAGGTGTTCATCCCCTCTTCGACTACCGAAGGGTTTTCCATTTTCTTCCGGTTTATGGGGTTCTTGAACAAATCCACGAATTTTGCATATCTTTTCTCGCTCATTCTTACACCTTTTTTTCTTCGATTTATGACAACGCCTTTTTCACTTCTTCAATCCTCGGAACCAGGGAATCTATCTCCGCTTTAGTGTTGTAGAGCGCAAAGGAGGCCCTTGCCGATGGGAGGATTTTCAATTCCTCGTGCAAGGGCTGTGCGCAATGGTAGCCAGAGCGCAGGGCAATCCCGTATTCATCCAAAAACGAGGAGAGGTCTATGGAGGAAATCCCCTCTATGTTGAAGGCGATTACGCCCGTCCTTTTTTCCGCTTCCTTTGGGCCGTATATTGTGAGCCCCTCAACCGCGCCCAGCTTCTCCATTGCGTATGATAAGAGGGAGAGTTCATGATTGCGCACCTTATCCATCCCCACATTCTTTAGGTATCTTGCGGCTTCCCCCAGCCCGATTACCCCTGCAACGTTGGGGGTTCCGGCTTCGAACTTGTGGGGAACTTCGGCCCACTTAAACGAATTGAGCTTTGCGTCTGCAACCATGTCGCCTCCGTATAAGAAGGGAGGCATTTCCTCTAGGAGTTCCTTTTTCCCATACAAAACCCCGATTCCCGTGGGTCCTAGCATCTTGTGCCCGGTAAATGCGAAAAAGTCGCAGTCCATCTCCTTTACATCCACCTTCATGTGGGGAACGGACTGCGAGCCGTCTATTAGGATTTTGCCTCCGCTTTCGTGGATTATCTTCCCGAATTCGCGCGCGGGATTTATCGTTCCCAGGACGTTGGAAGCGTGCACGATTGAGGCGATTTTTGCCCCTTCCAGTTTCGGATATTCGGATTCGGGGATTATCCCTTCCCCATCCACTTTGAGGACATCCAGCTTTGCGCCTTTCTTTTCTGCGAGGGCAACCCAGGGGATGTATCCTGAGTGGTGCTCCATTATGGTCGTTGCAATCTTATCCCCGTTTTTGATGTTTGCTTCCCCGTAGGTTTTCGCAACCAGGTTGAGGGATTCGGATGCGTTCTTGGTGAATATGATTTCTTCGGGGGAGGCGTTTATGAATTGTGCAATCTCTTTCCTTGCCTCCTCGTACATCATGGTGGATTCTTCGGAGAGCTTGTGTATCCCCCTGTGCACGTTTGCGTTGTGGTTTTTGTAATAATCGCAGATTGCGTCTATTACCTGCATTGGCTTCTGGGAGGTTGCCCCGTTATCCAGGTAGATTAGTGGATGCCCATTCACCTGCCGCTTTAGTATGGGAAAATCCTCCCTTATTTTTTCAACATTGAATTCCATTCTTACCAATCCTTTTTTCGTTTTCCCGATTCCACACCTATTTTATCTTCTCAACGAGGGTTAGCGGGCACATCTCCTTTACCCCGTCTATTGCTTCTATGTGCCTCATTGCCTCCTTTACTATGCCCACAGGGCCCAGGACCTCCACCGCAAGAGTATATGGGCCGGTAGCGGTATAGACCGCGGTTACAAGGGGGGCGCTCTTTATCGCTTCAAGCGTCTTTAGGTAGTTGCCCCGCGAAACATCGAGTGCGAGTATTGCGCGCTCCCACCCAATCCTGCGCTCATTTAGCAGGATTGTGCTTCCTAGCACTATGCCCTTCTTCTTTAGCTTCTCAAGCCTTTTCCTTGCCGCAGGCTGGGAGATTCCCATTTCCTGCCCTATCTCGGCAAGGGAGAGCTTTGCGTTCTTTAGGAGCATATGCACTATGCGCATATCGGTTTCATCAAGCACGTTTAGAAATTAAACCAAAAGGGTTTAAAAAAAGAACTGTTGGGGTAGGGAGCACCCTATTGGCAGGGGGAGGGATTTCCCTTAAATATCTTTTAGGGTAAACTCCCAACCGGATGGAGAAAACGCGCACCTACGAAGCGGTGAACCGGGCATTCAAGGACACTTCAAGGATACTCTTCAAAGAGGAAATAGGGGAGCTCTGCGATTTCGAGGAATATTTGGCGGAGTGCATCTTCCCCTTCAACGTCTTGGAGTCGCACGTTTCTGGCAAGGGCGTGGTGGTTCCCGCATACTACCCCCAGAAGGCGAAGATTTTCTCCCAGGATGAATTGGAGAGGGTGCAGTTTGCCCCCCTGGACATAAACCAGGTAAAGGATATCGACTCTTTGCTGGAAGCTGTTTCGGAGAACGTAAAATACTGTGGGAACCGGGTTTTCGGGCGGAACATGAACACGGAATGCGTGGATAACTGCATAGACTCAATGAACGTGATTTACTCTCTTAGCGCATGGAAATGCAAGAATGCCGCATTCGCATCCAATATGCGCGAATCGGAAAACGTGTTTGGCGCCACGCTCAATTCCTCTTCCAAGTTCCTGATTCACTGCTACCACGGAATCCACGACACCAGGTGTTTTGGGAGCTTCTTCGCAGTCGAATCAAGCGACTGCTATTCCTGCTTCAACTGCACAAATTGCACGGATGCGCTCTTTTCCTTTAATTTGAAGGGGAAACGGAACGTGATTGGTAATTTGGAGCTTCCAAAAGAGAGGTACCTGGAATTGAAGGGGAAACTTGTTTCGGAGATTGCGGCGTGGCTTAGGGAGAAAAAAAGCTTCCCGGCTGTGGAGGATATCGCCGTTCTTTATGGAGGGGCGAAAAAGGGCGGGGTGGAAGTGGATTCGCTGCCCCCTGCAAAAGAGGTTGCAAAAATTAATTCGCTCTTTGGGGCCGCTTCAAAAATTATTTTGGGAAAGGAGCTTGGGCCGGTTACCGATTACGAAGGGTGGCTGGTAAAATACAGCGCGCGCGTAAAGCAAATCAGGGGCGCGTTCGGGAAGCCCGCATTGAGTGCGGAGCGCTGGGTGAAATTCGATTCCATTCCCGGAGAGAGGCTTGTGGGGCTTAAAGAAGCGCTGGAACTTGGGCAAAAAAAGAGGGTTTTGATTAAGGATGGGGAGGTTCCCTCCCTAAAAGAACTGCTAGAGCGGGTTGCGGAGATTGCGTACTACTGCTGCGAATACACCGATGGAAAAAGCGGGGGGATTGTGCAGACCATGATTTCCTATGATGCGAATACCGCATTCAGGGTCGTAGACTGCACAGGCGGAAAAAAATGCGCATACTGCTCGCTTCCTGCATATTCCGAGCACGTTTACGGGGGAGCGCACATGCGGCTATTTAGGTCCAAATTCTGCATAAACTGCTTTGATTCTGTTAATTTGAACAACTGCTTTGAAGTGGATAATTGCCACGACACTTCGCATTCTATGTTCTGCCATAACTGCGAGAACGTATCGGACTGCCTGTTTTGCTTTAATGTTAAGAACAAGAAATACGCGGTGGGGAACACTGAAGTGGGGCGGGAGGAGTTCCTGCGGGTAAAGAAGATTCTGCTTGATTACGTGCTTGCGGAACTGGAAGGGAAAAAGAAGTGCGAATTAAGCATATTCAA
>JAFGCC010000002.1 GCA_016932815.1 Microcaldota archaeon
GCCGGATACAAAACCCAGAACGCCGAACCCAAAACCTTTTTCATCCCCCATCGCCCAGCATGATTTCTACAAAGCCGGCAAATGGGGGATTGGGTTTTTATAGTTGAGGATGCAGGCTTGTGGGCATGGGACTAGGGAGGCTGCTCCAGGCTGCTGCCGCAATCGCCTTGCTGCTAATTGCGCTCCCGCTCCTCCTGGCAAACCCGGAAGAGGGCATAAAGCAGGTGGATGCGTTCATAGATGGGCTGCCCGGGCTCCTGGGCCCGCTGTGGGACGGGTTTGCACTATGGGCGGCGGAATCCCCGGTTTGCGCGGGGGCGGCGATAATCGTGCTGGCAGCTATTTTGGCGGTTTGGCGGCGGCGGAAGTAGTCGGCACCACGAAAACCTCCAAAAGATAACTTTAAAAGAAGGAATCTGCCCTAGAATATGCACAATGGGAAGGCTCGCTTACAGGCAGGCACATCATTCAAACGGGGCAGTGCAGCCGCTGCGCCTGGCACCTGCCGGGGCGAATGCGAATCCTGCGCGCGTTTTTGGGAAACGGCATCTTGAGGGGATTCCCAATTCCTGCTCATTCCTCGGAATGGGAAAGAAAAACAAGGGCGCATCTGCCCAAAGGGGCGGGGCGCCCGGCCCTGCGTTTGGGAATGGTGCGGGAAGCCCGCAAAACGGGAAGAAAGAGGAGTGGCCACTCTGGTCGCCTCAGAAGATTTACTGGCTGCTCGACGACTTGGTTTACAAGGCGGTTGAGAAGTGCTATGAGAAGCTGAACAATCTCGCAGGAAAGCTTGGGAAGAAGACTCCTGTTCCGAGGTGGGTGGCGGCAACCGGGGCGTTGGCTCTGGGGAACGCCCTAAACTGCATGACCATAGATGGCCCTAAGGGATGCGAATGGGGAATTGACACTGTAAGCACGGCGGTTTTTTCAATTCTTACCCTGGTTCTGGCCAACACGGCGAGGGCCATCGAGAAGGATGCAAACGGCGAAACGTCCGCAAGCGGGGCCAAGGCGGCCTCGCCCGCCGCATTGACCCTGAGGGTGCTGCGCCTCCCTTTCTTAGGCGCGGGCGTGGTGTCCTGTGCCGCCGCAATGTTCGCAGAACACGCGCTAAGGGGGATGTGGCTGGGCACGGCACACATGGGCATGGGAATCTACTGCTACCTTTTAAGTGGTAAAAACGGAACAGGGAAGAAGGTAAAGGAGGCCTTAGAGGAATTGGGGGCAAAACTCCATTTGGGGCTTGCGAAAAAGGATCCGGTTCCGGTAAAAAAGAAGCCGGGGCAATAAGTTTCCACTTCTGCGCGCAGAAAGAAACCTATTTAAACACTTCTATCAATAATTACCGTTACTTTTTCCGTTTTAGGGCGACCCTCCGTCGGGAGGGCTACGCAAAAGAGGGAAACATATGACAGATACATGGAGACCCCGAAGGGGTTCGTTAGCATTCAGGCCGAGAGGAAGGGCAAAAAGCCAGGTCCCCAGGGTAAGCCACTGGGCGGACTCGGGCGAAGCCAGGCTCCTCGGTTTTGCAGGGTACAAGGCGGGGATGACCCACCTTAGCTTCATCGACGATTCGGAAGGGCCGACCAACGGCCAGGAGATTTCCACCGCGGTAACCGTGGTCGAAGTCCCGCCCCTCTACGTTTACGGAGTTAGGGGATACATGAAGGGCAAGGCGGTGGGAGACGTCCTAATTGACGATGAGAACGTGCTAAGGAAACTCGGGGTCAAGAAAAAGAAGGCGAAGGCGGAATTCACTCCGGAGAACACCGACGCGATAACCGTGCTCGTCTTCATGCAGCCGGACAAGACCACAGCGGGCAAGAAGCACCCTGAGAGGATGGAGCTTGCAGTAGGCGGGGCGGACGTTGCCGCAAAAGCCGAATACGCAAAGTCCCTCATGGGAAAAGAGCTCAAGCCCGAAGAGATGTTCAAGAGCGGCGAATACGTCGACGTAATTTCGATTTCCACCGGAAAGGGCTGGCAGGGGACCCGCAAGAGGTTCGGGACCGCACTGCACAGGCCAAAGGCAACCGGGCAGAGGAGGCACTCGGGTACGCTTGGGCAGTGGCACCCCGCATACATCCTTTATACGGCAAGGAGGGCGGGGCAGCTCGGATACCACAAGAGGACTGAAGTGAACAAGCGCATAATGAAAATCGGGGAGAACGTGGAAGAAGTGAACCCGAAAGGGGGATTCCCCCACTACGGGTTTGTGAGGAGCAATTACGTCTTGCTCAAGGGTTCGGTTCCGGGGCCGGTAAAGAGGCTAATCCGCATGAGGCTGGGAACCAGGGCGCCGGAAAAGGTGCAGGAGCCGAAGCTTACTTACGTCTCCATTGAATCAAAGGTGTGATTGGCATGAAGGCAGATGTTTATACGCTCGAAGGGGCAAGCGCAGGGAAAAAAATTGACCTCCCATCCCAGTTTGAAGAGGACGTGCGCGAGGAAATAATCAGGCGCGCGGTCCTAAGCGACGAGAGCAAGGAATACCAGCCCCAAGGCTCATACCGGCTTGCGGGAATTGAGACTTCAACCAAGTACCGCGGAAGGAAAGGCGACTTCGGTTCCCTAAAGAACAAGGGGCAGGCGATGCTTCCCCGCGAAGTGAGGCCCGAAGGGCTCAGCGGGAAGGTAAAGAGGATTCCGTCTGCGGTAAAGGGGCGCAGGGCGCACCCTCCAAAACCGGAGAAGAAGCTCGTAGAGCATATTAATAAGAAAGAATACGGGAAGGCGCTGCGCTGCGCAATTGCGGCGACCGCGCACGCGGACCTCGTTAAAGCGAGGGGGCACGCGTACGAGGGCGCACTCCCGATTGTATTCGAGGATTCGCTTGAGAAGGTGGATAAGACCTCCAAGGTGCTAAAAGCGATTAGCGCCCTGGTGGGGAAAGACCTTGATAGGGCGAAAAACGGCAGGAAGCCTCGGAGCGGGACCAGGAGCAGGAAGGCCGGGACCAAATCCCCCAAGAGCGCACTAATAGTAGTGGGCGGGGGCAGCATCCTAAAGTCCGCAAGGAACATTGCGGGAGTGGATGTCGTCGCAGTCGACAAGCTCAAGGTAAAGGACCTTGCACCCGGGACGCACCCTGGCAGGCTCACAATCTATACTGAATCTGCAATAAAGAAAATAGGGGAGATGTGATACGGATGATACTAATAGAGCCAATCAAGACGGAGAAAGCGATTGGGAAGATAGAATTTAGCAACACCATCACTTTCAGGGTGGACGAATCCGCAACCAAAAAGCAGGTAAAAGACGAGGTTGAGAGGGTATTCGGGGTGAAGGTAAAATCCGTCAAGACGTACGTTCTTCCGGGCAAGGGGAAGAGGGCAATCGTAAGGGTTGCAGACAGCCACAAGGCGGAGGACATTTCCTCAAAACTCAAGATGGCATAGGTGGATTGAATGGGAAAAAGGCTTAAACCACAGAGGAGGGGCCGCGGAACCCCAAGATACTGCTCACCGAAGAAGAGGTTCAAGGTGAAGCTCCGCTACAGGCCATACGACGACGTCGAAAAGACGGGCGTAATTCGCGGGCAGGTAGTGGACTTCGTGGACGACCCCGCAAGGAGCGCACTCCTGATGAAGGTGAAGTACGACAACAATGAAGAGGGCTACCTGCTTGCCGCAGAAGGCACCTGCCAGGGCGACTACGTGGAGCTGGGGGTGCAGGCGAAGGTGGCTTTCGGGAACGTTCTCCCCCTATATCGGATTCCGGAAGGAACCTACATATATAATATAGAGAGGATTCCGGGCGACGGAGGCAAGTTCATCAAGGCCCCGGGCGCATTCGGAATCGTTGTGGGGCGCGAGAAGGAAACCGTTTCAATCAAGCTCCCAAGCAAGAAAGTGATTACCGTGTCCTCCGAAGCGAGGGCGCAGGTCGGGATAGTAAACGGAGGCGGGCTCAAGGAGAGGCCGCTGATGAAGGCAGGAAATGCACACTACAAGCACAAGGCTAAGAGTACCCGCATCTGGCCAAAGGTCAGGGGTGTGGCGATGAGCGCCTACAACCACCCGCACGGAGGAAAGCAGCACCACGCAGGCAAGCCTACGAGCGTTGCGCGCGGAACCCCGCCGGGAAGGAAAGTCGGGCACATTGCCTCCAAGAGAACGGGGCGCAGGGCCAAAGGGTGAATGAATGGTTAAAAAAGAAGTATTCAGAGGCATGGACGAAAGCAGTTTCGAAGGCATGGGCATGGACGAGTTCCTGGCACACCTTACCTCAAGGGAGAGGAGGACGCTAAGGAGGCTCAACCAGAACCCCAGGCTCAAGCAGTTGATTGAGACCGTCCGGAAGGTAAAGAAGGAGAATCCCAAGAAGATGATAAAGACGCACATACGCGAAGCGGTCATCCTGCCCGAATGGCTTGGGCTCACTTTCGGCGTTTACAACGGAAAGGAGTTCAAGAGGGTGGAGATTACCATCAAGCACCTTGGCAAAAGGCTCGGCGAGTTTGCGCACAGCACCGGCCGCGTCATGCACTCCGGGCCCGGTGTGGGAGCTACAAGGGGCTCCAAGTTCGTGCCGCTCAAGTGATGTGATACTATGAGTTACTCGTGCAAGATTGATTGTGAAGCCGACTTCGCAAAGGCGAGGGTTGAAGGGGTAAATGCTTCTTTCAAGGACCTTACCGAAGTTTGCGGGAACATCCGCAGGAGGCCCGCGGTTGCCGCGGTTGCGCTCCTAGAAGACGCAAAGGCGGGAAAGGTCCCCCTTAGGTACCGCTCGCACAATACGAGGATGGGGCATCGCAAGGAGCTTATGGGGCAGAAGGGAAGGTGGCCGATGAAGGCTGCCGGAATCGTGCTCAAGTGCCTGCAATCCGCCATCGCGAATGCGAAGGAGAAGGGGCTGAGCGAGGAATTGGTCGTATCCCATGCATGCGCGAACAAGAAGAATACATATATGAGGTATTCTTCCAAGGGCCGCAGGAACATCTCAAGGATGGAGACTGCGCGCGTGGAGATCGTGCTTCGCGAGAAAGTTGAGGGCAAGAAAAAGCGCTTAGAAGACGCCAAAAAGAAGAAGGCGGAAGCGCCCAAGAAGCCCGCAAAGGAAGAGGCCCCGAAGGCGGAAGCGGCAAAGGAAGCAAATGCCGCACCTCCGAAAGCGGAGAAAAAGGCTGAGGCGAAAAAGGCGGAAGCTACGCCTAAAAAGGAGGAAACTCCTGCAAAGCCCCCTGCAAAGGAGGAAAAGAAGGAGCCTGCCAAGGAGGCATCCGATAAAGAAGAGGTGGCATGAATGGCAATTGAAAGCAAGTTCATAGACAACCCGATTGAGAAGCACAAGGTCATGAAGTTCCTTGAAGTGGAGCTTGACCGTGCGGGAGTTGCGAACATCGAAATCCAGAGGACACCTGTTGTGACCAGGATTGCGATTGAGGTCCTCAACCCCGGCAGGGTAATCGGGAAGAAGGGAAAGACCATCAACGCACTTACCGAAACCCTCAAGAGGGAATTCCAGCTTGAAAACCCGCAGATAAGCGTGGTTGAAGTGAGGAACCCCGCGCTTGAGCCGCGCCTTGTGGCAAAGAAGGCGGCAAAGTACATTGAGATGGGCAAGAAGGTCAGGGCAGTCCTGCACTTCCTCCTAAAAGACATCATACGCAACGGGGCGCTTGGCGCAGAAATCGTAGCCTCAGGCAAAATCGGCGCAAAAGGCGCGCGCTCCAAGAGGCTCCGCGTTGCGGATGGTTACATTCCCAAGTCGGGCGAGCCAGCAAGGCTCGTAAACGAGGCGCACGTGTCCGCGAACACCAAATCCGGTATCATCGGGGTGCTCGTTCGGATTGCGCCGCCAGGAACCGTGTTCCCTGACAAGCCGAGCACGCAGGTTGAAGCTGCGCCGAAGGCACAGGGAGACGGCAAGCAGCCCGTTGAACGGGTGCAGGGCCCGCCCAAGGATGCAGGCGCAAAGAAACCGGAGGCGGCTTGAAATGGCGGTCTATAGGATTTCCGAACTTAGGAACATGAGTACGGCGGAACTTGGGAAGAAGCTTGAGGAATTGAACCTCGCACTCCTGGAGGAGGGTGAGGGCAATCCCAAGAAGAACCGGGAAATACGCAAGGCGATTGCCCGGATAAAGACTATACAAAACGAGACGAAAAAGGCATAAAGAGGTAAAAACATTGGCGGAAATATGTCAAAAATGCGGAATGATACAGGATCTCTGTGTTTGTGAGATACTGGACAAGGAAGAAGTGAAGAAGATCCGGATATACACCACCAAGGCAAAGTTCAGGAAATTGGTGACTGTGGTTGAAGGAATTGACAAAAACAGGGTGGCTGAAGCCGCGAAATCCCTCAAGCAGGCGCTTGCCTGCGGCGGGAGCGCAAAGGAAGGAAGCGTTGTGCTCCAGGGAGACCACAAGAGGAAAGTAAAGGGAATCCTTGTGGGAATGGGATACCCCGGGGAGAACATCGAAGTGGAGTAGATGATTCACCTAATCGGGGAATTCATCGGCAAGAAGCTGCTGGTGAAAGATTGCCCCGCACGGGGGTTCTGCGGCATGGAAGGGAAAATCGTCGATGAGACGAAGAACACCTTCCTCGTGGAGACGGCTTCCGGGATTAGGAGAATCCCGAAAAAAGGGGCCGTCTTCGAAATCGGCGGGAAAACCGTGCACGGTGACAAGATAATGTTCAGGGCCGAAGACCGGCCGAAAAAACTCAGAAGGAAAATAAGGTGATGATGTGGCAGAAGAAACAGGCAACAAGCAGAAACGCCCGCTCTCCATACGCGGAGCACGCATAGTCGGGAGAGTAGTCAGCGACAAGAACAAGAAGACCGTCGTAGTGGAGCGGGACGTTACCAAGAAGATAACCAAGTACAAGAGGCTTGCAAGGAGCCGCTCTAGGATACAGGCCCACAACCCCGACGAAGTCGGGGCGAAGACGGGCGACATCGTGAAAATCGGGGAAACCCGCAAAATCAGCAAGACCAAGTCCTGGGTGGTGATGGAAATCATCTCCAAGGCTGCAGACGAGGCGGTAAAATGAAAGGCGTAGGCGCTCACATTCCAAAGACTCTCACACTCGGAAGCGAGCTTGTGTGCCACGACAACTCCGGGGCGAAGATAGTGGAGATAATCGGTGTGGTCGGCTACAAGGGAGTCCACGGCAGGAACCCCAAGGCGGGTGTTGCGGACCTCATAATCGCGGCGGTCAAGAAGGGCAAGCCCGACATGGTCAAGAAGAAAGTGAAGGCGGTAATCATCCGCCAGAAGAAAGAGCTCCGCAGGGCCAACGGGAACAGGCTCGCGTTTGAGGACAACGCATGCGTCCTCGTAAACGACGACAAGCTCCCGATTGGAACCGAAATCAAGGGCGTAATCGCAAAAGAGGTTGCAGAAAGGTACCCGAAAGTGGCTGCAATAGCCCCGGGAGTCGTATGAGGGATGTTTCATGAAGAGGAAAACTGAGAGGAGAAAGAGGTACAACGCGTCCATGCACGAAAAAAGGGCGTTTGTCAGGGTGCACCTGGCAAAGGAGCTCAAGGAGGGCGCCAAAACCAAGAAGAGGTCCCTGCTAGTCAACAAAGGGGACACCGTAAAGGTCATGCGCGGAGCCCACAGGGGAAAGAGCGCGAAAGTGCAGAAGGTAAGCCACGCAAAGGGGCTCGTATACCTAGAAGGCATAAGCACCAGGAATGCAAGGGGCACCGAAAGTGCGCTCGGCTTCCAGCCTTCAAACCTGGTAATTACTTCGGTAAAGGAGACCCCGTATAGGCAGAAAGTCATGAGTGCAAAGGGTGAATGAGATGGCAAAGAGAGGAAGGAAAGGCCACACTAAAAGGATCGCGGTCCCCAAGGCCGTGCCCATACACGACAAGAAGGCGAGGGGCAGGGTCTGGATTGCAAACACCAACCCCGGGACGCACCCTGCGCGCAAGAGCATGCCCCTTGTGGCGCTGCTCCGCGAGGTGCTGGGAGTTGCGGAAAACGCAAAGGAAGTGAAAATCATCCTGGGCGACAGGAAAGTGCTAGTTGACGGCGTGCCCAGGACCGACCACCGCTTCCCGATTGGGTACATGGACATAATATCCATGCCCGCAGCGGATGAATATTACAGGATTGGCGTGAATCGGGGCAAGCTCGTCTTGGAGAAGGTTGAGAAGGATGCGACCGGAGTGAAGTTCCTAAAGGTTACCGGCAAGAAGACGGTGAAGGGGAACAAGGTCAGCCTCAGCCTCCACGATGGGAGGAACCTGCTAGCAGACAACGGAGTTAGCGTCGGGGACACAATCGAGTTTGACCTTGGCGGAAAGAAAATCGGCAAGCTGCACAAGCTCGGAAAGGGCGCAAAATGCATGATTACAGACGGGAAGCACTCTGGTGCAAGCGTAGTGGTGGAGGAAATCTACCCAAGCATCGAGGGCAGGAGCGCGGAAGCGCTGGTGGCCCCCGCAGGCGGGAAGGGAGGAACCTTCAGGACGCTTGCGGGCTACCTCTTCGTGATGGGTGAATGAAAATGGCGGAGAAAGAAAACCCGATGAAGGAAATAGTAATCGAGAAAGTCACAGTAAACATGGGCGTTGGCGAGCCGGGAGAAAAACTCGATAACGCAAAGAAGCTCATGGAAGCTTTAAGCGGGAGCAAAGTGGTGGAGACCAAGGCGCACGACCGCAACCCCACTTTCAAGCTCCGCAAGGGGCTGCCCATTGGGGCGAAGACCACCCTCCGCGGGCCAAAGGCGGCGGAATTCGTGGGGAAAGCGCTCATAGCGAACAAGAAACTGCTTCGCGCATCCTGCTTCGACAGACGGGGAAACTTCTCTTTCGGGGTAAAAGAATACATCGACTTCCCCGGGGCGAAATACGACCCGAAAATCGGGATGCTCGGTTTTGATGTGTGCGTGACCCTTACCCGCAGGGGAGAGAGGGTAAAGAGGCGGAAGGTGAAGCCCACTTCCGTTGGAAGGAGCCACTTGATTACCAAGGAGGAGGGCATTGAATTCGCTAAGAAGAAATTTGAAGTTAATGTGGAGTGAGTGTATGGCAAAGGTTCCTCTTGATGAAAAGGCTAAGGGAAAAGGGAAGCGCAAGTGCCGCGTGTGCGGGACTGCAAAGGCGCTTATTAGGAAGTACAAGCTCAACATATGCAGGCGCTGCTTCAGGGAAGTGGGCGAATCCGTGGGCTTTAGGAAATATTAGGTGGTATTGATGTCTATAGACCTTTTGGGAGACGCGATGAACACGATAAAAACCCATGAGATGGCGGGTGTTGAAGAGTGCGAGATGCGCGCATCCAAAATCGTGGGCGAAGTGCTCAGGATATTCAAGGAACACGGGTACGTGAAAGAGTACGAGCTAGTAGATGACGGGAAGGGAGGATTCTACAAGGTAAAGCTCGGAGGGTTCATCAACGACTGCGGGGTAATCAAGCCGCGCAGCCCGGTGAAAAAAAACGAATGGGCGAAAATAGAGCAGCGCTACATCCCAGGTGTAGGTGCCGGGATAATCGTGGCTTCCACTCCCCTTGGGGTTATTACCAACAGGGCGGCAGAGGAGAAGCACGTTGGCGGAAGGCTCCTCGCATTCGTATATTGATGTTAAGCAATAGAACGCGATAGAACAAGAACAAACAGATGTGATTTGGATGATTGAGGTAAAAATACCTGCAGGTGTGACCGTTGCCGTAGATGGAAACAAGGTAACGGCCAGCGGGCCAAACGGCTCGGCTGCGCGGGAATTCAAGGGCACTGCCCTTGACCTGAAGCTTGAAGGAGATACCCTTTCCGTAGCAGGAAAGGGGAAAGCCATCGAGAACACCGTAAGGGCCCACCTCGGCAATATGTTTGCCGGAGTCACTGAGGGCTTTACGCAGAAGATGGTGATCCGGTACGCCCACTTCCCTATAAGCGTGGAAGTAAAGGGCAAGGACATCTTAATAAAGAACTTCCTAGGGGAGAGGAAGCCCAGGAAGACCAAGGTGCACGGAAACGCGAAAGTCGAAGTGAAGGGAAAGGACATCGTGGTTTCGGGAACCGACAGGGAGGCAGTGGGCCAGACGGTTGCGAACATCCGCAAGACCACAAAGATAAAGGGCCACGACTGCAGGATATTCCAGGACGGGATTTACCCGACCGACTGAAGGTGATGTTCAATGGCAGAGAAAAAAGCGGCTGCAAAGGCCCCTGCGAAAAAAACCGGAGCTAAGAAAATCCGGGTAAAGAAAAAGAGCAAGAAGAAATTCACCGTGCCCAACTCAACTGGGAAGAGGCGCATGAAGAGCGTAAAGCCCAGGTGGAGGAGGCCTACGGGTGATGATAACAAGAAGAAAATCCGCAAGGCGTTCATGGGCAAGTCCCCCAGGGTGGGCAACAAGAACACCGCGGAAGTGCGCGGAGTGCACCCTCTTGGCCTCTCTGAAATCCTCGTTTGCAACGCAACCGAGCTTGAAGGGGCGCAAAACGTGCTAGTCCGGATTGCATCCGGGGTGGGCAAGAAGAAGAGGGCGGAGATTGCCGCGCGGGCAAAGGAGATGAACCTCCGCGTCTTGAATGCAAAGGTGGTTGAATGAGCGCTGACACTATCAAGAGGCTCGCGGCCGACATACTAAAAGTCGGGAAGAACCGCGTCCGCATAAAGATGGATGAGTATTCCAAGGCCATGGAAGCCCTAACGCGCGAAGACGTGCGGGGGCTTATTGCGGAGGGAACGGTGTACAAGGAAAGGTATGTGGGCCCAAGGAGCAAGCCCGAGAGGAAGAACAAGGGCGTAGGAAAGAGGAGAGGCAAGAAGTACTCGCGCAAGAGCGCAAAGGAGACCTGGATGGAGAAGCTCCGCGCGCAGAGGAAATACCTCGCGGAGATGATTGAGGGCGGCGAAGTCCCCAAGGAGAGCAAGAGGAAAATCTACCTTAAGATAAAAGGCGGAAGCTTCAAGGGGAAGAAGGCTCTCAGGGTTTACCTTGAGGAAAACGGGATGCTAAACGAAAAAGCGGCGAAGCCCATTGAGAAGAAGGAGCCCGCAAAGAAGAAGGCGGAGGCACCTAAGAAGGCAGCGCCCAGGAAGGCGGAGAAGAAGCCTGTGGCAAAGAAGAAGTGATTGTTATGGCAAAAGCGAAAGGACCTACGTATGTCGTCCCCTTTAGGAGGAGGAACGAAAAGGCCACCAACTACAAAAAGAGGCTCGCCCTAATAAAATCCGGCAAGCCCAGGATGGTGGTTAGGAGCAGCAACAAGCACGTTCTTGTGCAGATAGTTGAGTTCCTGCCCAAAGGAGACAAGGTGCTCGTTTCGGTTAGTTCCGGCAAGCTCAGGAAATTCAAGTGGGCATCCAGGCGGAACCTGCCTACTGCGTACCTTGCAGGATATTATGCGGGCGTGCTCGGCAAGAAGGCGGGAGTAAAGGAATTCGTCCTGGACATCGGCCTTGTTTCCCCGATTGTGGGGGGGCTGCCGTTTGCGGCGCAGAAGGGTGCGCTTGATGCGGGGCTAAAGAGCCCGCACGGCGAGGAAATAGTTGATGAGAAGAGGGTGCGGGGAGAGCACATAGAATCCCTTGCAAACTCCCTTAGCGACGCAGAATACAAGAAGAGGTTCTCTTCCTACATAAAGGAGGGCTTTGACGCTAAGAAATTCACTTCGCTCTTTGAGAGCGCCAAGGAGGCAATTGGAAAGGAGTAGTGGTTATGATGGCAAGAGGAGCAAGGAAAGGAAGGAGAAGGGATGAGAGCGTCCGCATGCTGGATGTCGAGTCCTGGACTCCGAAAACCGAAATTGGAAGGCTCGTAAAAAGCAAGGAAATAGCCTCGCTTGAGGAAGTGTTCAACAGGGGAAAGCCCATACTAGAACCCGAGATAGTGGACACCCTGCTTCCCGAACTTGAAGCCGAAACCCTTACTGTGAGCCCAACCCAGAGGACTACGGACTCCGGGAGGAAGATGCAGTTTCGGGTAGTCGTCGTGCTAGGCGACAAGAGGGGCCACGTGGGCCTCGGGGTGGGAAAGAACGACGAAGTCAAGCCCGCGATAGATTACGCGATGCTTGATGCGCGCAAACACATGATTTCTGTCAAGAACGGATGCGGCTCATGGGAGTGCAGGTGCGGAGGAAAGCACTCGCTTCCAAGGGAGGTAACCGGGAAGTACGGGAGCACGGAAGTGGTTCTAAAGCCCGCCCCCAAGGGGCTTGGCCTTGCAACCAACTCCGTGGTAAAGAAGGTGCTCACCATCGCAGGGGTAAAGGACGTGTGGAGCTTCGCAAGGGGTTCCACGTCAAATGTTTACAACATGGCGATGGCGACCATAAACGCTCTGGACTCGCTTAATAGGATGAAGCCTCAGCCGGGTGATAAGGCATGAAGATTGCAGTAGTAAGAATCAGGGGAATAAGGAACATTTCGCCTAAGATAAAGAATACGCTTAAGCTGATGAACCTAGAGAAGCCCAATAACTGCGTAGTCGTAGAAGACAGCGCCCAGAACATGGGAATGGTGCAGGTCTGCAAGGACTACATAACCTATGGGGCAGTCTCGGAAAAAACGCTCTTTGAGCTCCTTCGCAAGAGGGGCGAAAAAGGCGGAAGGCAGCTTAGGGAAGTCATGGAAGAAGACGAGATTGCGCAGGTCGCAAAGAAAATCATGCATGAAGAGAACGTGAAGAATTTCGTGAACCCCGTCTTCAGGTTGCATCCTCCAAGGAAGGGCTACAAAACAATTAAAAAGCCCGCCCCAGAAGGTGACCTCGGCAAGAGGGAGGACATGGATTCGCTCCTAAAGAGGATGATGTGATTCTTATGCCAGCAAGGAAGAAAAGGAAAATCGGCAAGATGCGCGGAAGCAGGAGCTGCGGAACCGGAAACATCAAGAACAAGCGCGGTTCCGGATGCCGCGGCGGAGTTGGCAACGCAGGCTTGCACAAGCACAAGTGGAGCTGGATTACTACCAATGACCCGGACCGCTACGGGCGCGAGGGGCTCAAGAGGAAGAGCGTGCGCGTCCCGGTAATTAGCTTATACCAGATAGAGTCCCGGGCCACTAAGGGAGAAAAGGAAATCTCCTTTAAGGGAAAGGTCTTAGCAACCGGCGCAATCCGCCAGGCGGTCAAGGTCAAGGCTCTTGCATGGAGTGCGAGGGCACAGGAGAAGATAACCGCCGCAGGCGGAGAGATTGCGAAACTTGAGTGAACCCTTGAATGGATGCCCGCTTTTTCGCGGGCCCCTCCTTGGGCAATATTAGACAAAAACAAAAAAGGGAATTGAAATGGGCGCGATTCTGGATATTGGGCACAACATTGCACAGCTGCTCCCGGAGATAAAGCCGCCAACGCGGCCTCCTGAGATAAAAGAAAGGTTCATCTGGACGGGCATTGCGCTCTTCATATTCTTCCTCATGTACAACGTGGTGGCATTCGGGGCAAGGGACCACGGAGCCACCTTTGACTTCCTGCAGATGATTACCGCATCCAAAGTGGGAAGCCTCCTTACTACCAGTATCGGGCCGATTGTGTTGGCCAGCATATTCCTGCAGCTCTTCTCAGGAGCGGGAATAATCAACCTCAACCCGCGGGACCCTGCGGAGAAGGTGAAATTCCAGGAGCTCCAGAAAGTTCTTGCGATACTAATTGCGCTAGTTGAGGCGGCCATCTTCGTAATGACCGGCAGGGTTATGCTCGCAGAAGGGCTTGCCCCGGAAATTGCGATGCCGCTTGTGATACTGCAGATTGCGCTTGGTTCGGTTGTTGTCCTATACCTGGACGAAGTTGTAACCAAATATGGAATAGGAAGCGGAATCAGCCTGTTCATCGCAGCGGGTGTTTCGTTCTCCGTAATTGGGGGCGCGGTTGCGCTCGTCTTCGGGGAGGCGGGAGTGCTTAGTGCGGTTTCGGGAGGGGGAGCCGAAGCAATACCCAACGCCCTTATGATACTTGCTCCGATACTCGTGACGCTGGTTGTGTGGTTCCTCGTATCGTACGGGGAGGGGATGAAAGTGGAAATTCCCCTTGCATACCAGAAGGCAAGGGGGCTTAGCCCGAAACTTCCCCTTAACCTGTTCTACCTGTCAAACATACCGGTTATTTTCGCGAGTGCGCTCCTAATGAACGTCCAGCTGTTTGCAGTGGGGCTTAGCGGAGTGAGCTTTGATGTGGGGGGATTTGACATCGTTTCCGCATTGGGCTACGTGGATGCCAGCCACCAGCTAACAGACGGGTTCCTGTACCTGATTACCCCGATATACGGCGGAGGGCAGAGCACCATTGCACACCTCAACTTCCTCTTAAACGGGGTTACGCCCATATTCGGGATACCGGAGTGGGTGCACGCAATCGTTTATGTCATATTCTTGTCCCTGGTTTCGGTCCTCTTCGGCATTTTCTGGGCGGAAACATCCAACATGGACACTAAGGGCATGACCGACCAGCTCCTTGGCTCCGGGATGCAGATTCCGGGGTGGAGGACGGATAGGAGGATGCTTGAGAGGATACTAGACAAATACATACCTCCCCTCATAGTGCTCGGTTCGCTCTTAGTCGGGCTGGTTGCCGGGCTTGCGGACCTTAGCGGCGCGCTTGGTACCGGAACGGGAATCCTCCTTACAGTGGGTATCTTCTATAGGACCTACCAGCAGCTAAAGAGGCAGAGGATGCTTGAGAACGCCCCGTTCCTAAGCGGGATAATTGGTGAGTAAAGATGATTATAGTGATGGGGCTCCCCGGAGCAGGCAAGAGCACGGTGCTAAAGGGAGTGCAGGGCGAAGTCAGGCAGGTAAACTACGGAACCCTGATGTTTGAGATTGCAAAGGAGAAATTCGGGATTGAGGGCCGCGACCAGATGCGCAAGCTCCCGGTGGAAAACCAGAAGGAGGTGCAGGCGGCGGTCGCAGAGAGGCTCTCCAAAGAGGAGGGGAAGGTAATCCTGGATACCCACTGCTCAATAAAGACCGGCAAGGGATACCTGCCCGGGCTGCCTTTTGAACTTTTAGCCAAGCTTTCAGTTGAAGGGGTAGTGCTCGTTACCGCAAAGCCCGAAGAGGTTTTTGAGAGGAGGAGCAGGGACCCAAGCAGGGACCGCGACAGGGAAACCCTAGAGGATGTGCAGGAGCACGATTTCATGAACAGGGCGTTCTTAGCGGCTTACGCTGCCCACAGGGGCTGCCCGGCAAAGATAATATACAATGCGCAGGGGAAGGTGGAGGAAGCCACCGCAAAGCTGCAGCAAATGCTAGAGTGAACGAAAATGATTCCTTACGAGATTTACTTTTGGATTGTCACCGCATGCGCGCTGGTTTATACTAGCATAAGCCAGGTGGTGCGCGGAAAATTCGTCAACATGGAGCGGATGAAAACCATCCAGAAGGACCTAAACGAATACAACAAGCAGTACTTTGATGCGATGAAGAAGAACAACTCCAAGAAAATGGAGGAGGTAAAAGCCAGGCAGGACGCCCTCATGCCCGAATTCAACGGCATGATGATGGGGCAGTTCAAGGTCATGGGGGTAATCATAGTAGTTTTCATGAGCTTCATGTGGGTTCTTGGGGCAATCGACCCGCATATTGAAGACGATTTGAGCTTTGAGCTATCCCTCGCTGGAGACGGGGAGTGGTGCGGGGAAATACCCCTTGGCCCAAACGAAGGGCCCTGGGAGATTGACGTGACCGCCTTTGAGGGGGACGCGCTAAAATCGGAGAGGGGAGTTACGATATTCTACATTGAGGCCTCCGAGTTCCTGCCTTCCGGCAAGGTAACCGGTGAGGAAATGAATGTTTTTGCGGATAAGGACCTCTATCTGCAAGATGAAAGCGCGGTTGTGTGCGCGGTCCCTCCTGCCAATGCGGACCGGGTCGTAGCGACTGCGAATAGCGGAACTTGGTTCCACGTAGGGCTCCCATTTGAAATACCCGTGCTTGAGACGAGGACGCTAAACGGGGTGAACATCTGGTTCATCCTGGTTGCAATCGTAGGAGGGCTGGGAATAGCCAGAGTAAAAAAAGCGATTGAAGAAAAAGGGTGAGATTATGCCAAACACGAAAAACAGGTCAACTTCCATGAGGAAAGTAAAAAGGCGCGTCCCTTCCGGGGAGAGCCGGGAATACTACTCCCGCAGGAGCGGGGCGGGCGCTGCACATTGCGCAGTATGCAAGGGAGCGCTCAAGGCCGTGCAGAGCACGGGCCCTAAGAGTTCAAGGAGGCCGGAGAGGAAATTCGGCGGCGTGCTCTGCCACAAGTGCCAGAAAATCGTGGTCGTGGAAGCGTCCAGGGTAAAGGAGAAGGCAAAGAGCATGGATGATGTGGACATCATCTACCGCAAGTACGTAGAGGGTATCGTAAAATGATTATAGCTGTTTCCGGTTTGGGCGGAAGCGGCAAGGACACCCTGGGCAG
This sequence comes from Microcaldota archaeon, assembly GCA_016932815.1. Lineage (GTDB taxonomy): Archaea > Micrarchaeota > Micrarchaeia > Anstonellales > Bilamarchaeaceae > CAIKOA01. Next base: position 16,335 of record JAFGCC010000002.1, read on the forward strand.
GGCGATTGCAAAAGAGCTCGGCCTCCGGGTGGTGTGCCCCACTTTCAAGACTCTTGCAGAAGATGAGGGAATTTCCCTCATGGAGTTTCAGGAGAAAGCGAAGAACGACCCGGAAATTGACCGGAAGTTTGATGATGCTTTGAAGAGGGAATGCTCCGCAGGGGACTGCGTGGTGACCACGTGGCTTGGGCCCTGGATGGTGGAGGCGGACCTGCGCGTGTGGGTTTTCGCTTCCGAAGCGGTGCGCGCTTTGCGCATCGCAAAAAGGGACAATCTCTCCGAATCGGATGCATTAATGCACATAAAAAAGCGGGACGCGGACAACCGCGAGAGGTACCTTAAGCTATATGGGATAGACATATTGGGCGTTGAAAGATTCGACGTTGCGCTGAACTCCGGGAATTATTCCCCGGAAGAAATGGCAAGTATTGTGGCCGAGGCTATCGGCCAGAAAAAGAAAAGGTGAAGATTATGGCAGCAATTGAAGAAGGAAGGATTTGCGTAAAGAACATGGGAAGGGACTCCGGAGAGGAAGTCGTGATCACGAAGATAGTGGACGACAACTACGTCATGGTAAAGGATGCGAAAGGGCAGGAGAGCAAGGTAAGCATCCGGCACCTGGAGCCCACTTCCCGCAAGGAGTAACATGGGAAACGTGGAACCGCTCCTGGAATCCGGAGTGGTCCTGCTGGACAAACCCTGCGGCCCGGTCAGCCATGAGGTCACTTCATGGGTGAAGAAGATGCTCTTCGTTTCGCGCACCGGGCATGCGGGAACCCTTGACCCCGACGTTTCCGGCGTGCTCCCCGTTGCAATCGGGAGGGCCACCAAGCTCCTTCGCTACATTGCGGGAAAGAGGAAAACCTACGTAGGAATATGCAAATTCAAAAAAGAGCTCAAGAGTGGGCATATTGAAGACCTTTTTGCTTCTTTTAGGGGGGAAATCGAGCAGACTCCCCCCCTTGTTTCCGCGGTCAGGAAAGTTAGGAGGAAGAGGTTCGTGCATTCTTTGGAAGTGCTCGAAATAGACGGGAAGCGCGTGCTCTTCCGCGCAGTTGTGGAAGCGGGAACTTACATACGGGCTCTTTGTGAGGACATTGGCGAGAAAGCGGGGTGCGGCGCATTCATGGAGGAATTGCGGCGGACTGCTGTGGGGCGCATAAGGGAGGATTCGTGCTGCACGATGCAGGATTTGTCCGATGCTTATTGGCTCTGGAAGGAGAAGGGAGACGGGCGGCTCCTAGAAAAATGCATAGTCCCAATTGAGAAGCTAATTGATTTTAGGAGGATTTACGTTAGGGGCAACGTTCCGGATTCGCTTGCATCCGGGGCGCAGTTGATGGCTCCGGGGCTATGCGGGGCGGAGCCTGGGATAAAAAAAGGGGACCTTGTGGCGATTTACAGCGAAGGGGGCGATTTCGTCGGGGTGGGAAGCGCGCTCTTTGACGGAGAAGAGATGAATTCCAGGGAGCGCGGAAGGATTGTCGCCACCGAGAGAATCCATTGGAAGAAGGGTAAGGAATAAAAACAAATTGGGTATATAGAATATCCCGAATTAACTGAATGCGGAGATGGCAGAATCTGGTTATCGCGCACGCCTGGAAAGCGTGTGCCTTTACGGGCTTGGGAGTTCAAATCTCCCTCTCCGCGAGCGAAGCGAGCGGGAGGGGCAGTAATCGGAGGCGAAGCCGAAGATTACTCCAACCCTCTCCGCGTACCATCCTTTTCTTCTTGAGCTCTGCTCAAGAGATGCAATCTCCGATTGCACAGATTTCAAAAAAGAAAAGGCTAGTAGCTCCCAAAAGAAAACAATTATCGGAGTATTATTCCGGGGCAGTAACCGAGGCTGAAGCCGAAGATTGCTCCAACCTTATTGCTTACCATCCTTTTTTTGCAAAAAAGGTTACCAGCGCACTTCGGAAATGTCCGCGGGGTTCGCATCTGTTGAGGGCTCCCAGTCCATTGAGAGGATTTCGCGCACATGGCCATGGGGCTGAAGCACAAGGGCCTCAACCTGCTCCGGGGTGTAGGCTTCAAGCTTTATGTTGCGCTCTTTTAGCCTCCGGGCAATCCCTTCTACTTTGGAATCGGTTGCGAGCACATAGCTCTCCACTATGAAGAAGCTTTGCACGAAAGCCGCATACCCTATTGCGTTCCTGAACACCTGGGCAAGGGCGGCCTGCACCCTGCCGTGGATTAGCCCCTCAAATACCGGAGAGCCGGTCTGCACAGAAAGAATCCCCCCCTCACCCATCTTGGATTTTACGAGAGTGTAGAACTCTTTTGTGAAAAGCATTGTGCTTGGGCCTTCGGGGTCTGTGAGGTCCATGATTACTATGTCAAACCGTTCTTCGGTTTCTTCTAGGAACTTCCTTCCGTCCCCGATTTTTAGCTCTAGGCGGGAATCCTCAAATGCGCCATCTGAGAGGCTTGGGAAGAATTCCTTTGAAAACCCTATTACCTCATCGTCCAGCTCTGCTAGGACGACGCGCTCTACTGGGTGCTTGAGCACCTCGCGGAGGGTTCCCCCATCCCCGCCGCCTATTATGAGGACGTTTTTGGGGTTGGGGTGTGCGCCCAGGACGGAATGGGCGATTGCTTCATGGTAGTATTTTTCATCCCTTGTGGAGAATTGTATTATGCGGCAGTCGCCCGAACCTATTAAGAGCATCCTGCCCAATACCGGCGAATCGAAAACGGTTAGCTCCTGGTACGGGGTGGATTTCCTGGCCACCACGGTTCCACTGAGGGTTACTCTTGCATTTGGGTTTAGGGAATATATCACCTTGTCTTCGCTCAATTTTTTCACCTATTTACTCTTTGTGCAGTTAATTTGGAGGGCTTGAACTTCTCCTTTAGTGCCTCAAAGGCCTTGTCCGCAGAATCCGGTGCGCCGCAGGTAAATATGTCAACTGCGGCAGAGCCGTTCTGCTCAGGCCAGGTGTGTATGCTTATGTGCGATTCTGCTAGCAGGATTACCGCAGTAACCCCGTATGGCTCAAACTGGTGCACGTTCTCGCCCAGTTTGGTAAGGCCGCTAGCCGCAACTACATCGTTCAAAAGAAGCGAAACGGTGTCAGCACGCTCCAGAAGTTCCGGAGGGCATCCGTACATATTCACAAGTATGTGTGTTCCCATGCTCACCCTCATCACCTTCCGGGTCCGAGTCCGAATCCATGAGCCAGTATTAGAGGGGAAAAAAGATTTAAATAAGGCGGATTTGCCCCGGTTTTCACGAGATAAACTCTCACGTAAAAATTGCCCCTTTTTGCGAAAAAATGCCGGTTTTGGGCAGTGTTTGAACGTGGGGGCGAACGGGAGGTGGGGGTTTTCCCGTCCCATCATGCGGGGATAGGGGCATGTGGTGGGGCCTGGGGGGTTTGCGCTGGGAGATGCAAATGGGGAAACCGTGCCCAATGGGGCCTGGCGGATGGGGGCTGGGGGAATCCGGCGCGGAGCACGCCTACGCGTTCTGAAGATGAGGCAGGTTTAAAAATATTACGGCAAGATAATACTACCCTCTACGCAATCTTTTGCATGTGTTTTGCACGTGCTAATTGTTTTAGGCTAGAGAAGATGTGTTCACGGTGAGTTGATGGCGAAAGCAAAGAAGAAAGATAAAGATAACAAGGATACCAAGACCAAGGAGAAGCCTAAGAAGGAGAAGGAATCCTCCAAAAGGCCCCAGGCAAGGCCCCACGACAAGGAAGAAGAAGGAGTCAGGGGAATCGTCCGCCTTGCAGGCAAGGATGTTAGGGGAAACCTGCCTCTATCCAGGGCTCTAATGAGCGTAAAGGGAATCGGGCAGAGCATCAGGAAAGTGGTCGCCAAGGCGATTGCAAAAGAGCTCAAGATTGATTCCGAAGTAAAGGTGGGTACTTTTACCGATGAGCAGATTGAGAAAATCGACGCGATACTAGCCAACCTCCAGAAGTACGACCTTCCGGCATACCTCCTAAACCGGAGGAAGGATACCGAGACCGGAAACGACGTGCACAATATCATGAACGATCTCGTTTTCGCCCAGAGGCAGGACGTGGAGAACGAGAAGAAGCTCTACACCTGGAGAGGGTACAGGCATGCATACGGCCAAAAGACCAGGGGGCAGAGGACCAAGAACACCGGAAGAAAGGGAATGTCCCTCGGTGTAATCAGGAAGGCGCAGGCGCCTGCGAGCGGAGGCTCAAAAGATAAAGGCAAGAAGTAGGTGATTATGTGGGAGACCCAAGGAAATTCGGCAACAAGTACGAGCACCCAAAGAGGCTCTGGGAATCCGCGAGGATTAACGAGGAGAGCGCGCTCAAGAGGGAATACGGCCTAAAGACCATGAGGGAGCTCTGGGTCATGAACCAGGAGCTCAAGATAATGAGGCGTGAAGCAAGGAGGCTTCTTTCAGTAAGCGAAGACGAGAGGCAGAGGGATTTGCCCAAGCTCATGAACAAGCTTGCAAGGCTTGGAATACTGAGCAGGGATGCAAAGCTTGAACAGGTGCTTTCGCTCACCGTGAAAGACATCCTGGAGAGGAGGCTCCAGACCAGGGTTTACCGCAAGGGCCTTGCAAAAAGCGTGAAGCAGGCCAGGCAGCTAATTACCCACGGATTCATTTGTGTAAACGGGAGGAAGACCGATTCGCCCAGCTACCTTGTCCCGGTGGAAGAGGAAGGCTCGGTTTCATACTATAAGAAAGTGGACCTGAATGCCGGAGAGCTCGCAGAAGAGCCTGCGGCGAAGGAAGACTCCATTGAGGAGGAAGAAGCCGCAGAAGCAAAGGAAGAGGCGGCTGTGCAGGCCGATGCGGACGCAGGCGAGAAAACCGAATGAGTTGATTATCCATGAGCGAAGAAAAAGAAAAGGCTGCGGAAAAAGAAGCTGCGGCGCAAGATAAGGACGCGAAAGAAGAGGCTCCCGCAAAGGCGAAGAAGGAAGAGGTAGTGGAAGCTTCCGCTCCCGAGAAAGACGAGGCGGACAAGCCCGCAAAGAAAAAGAAGCCGGGAAAGCTGGCAGTCGTCCACGTATATTCTTCCAAGAATGACACTATTATTACCGCAACGGACATAAGCGGTGCGGAAACCCTGTCCTGGGCAAGCGGCGGAATGATGGTCAAATCCTCAAGGGAAGAGGGCAAGCCATACGCTGCGATGCAGGCTGCGCAGAAAATCGTAAACGACCTGCGCGAGAAGGGAGTGGACACTGTCCACATAAAAATCCGCGCACCCGGCGGAAACGGCTCCAAGACTCCGGGCGGAGGCGCACAGGCAGTCGTCCGTACCATTGCGCGCATGAAGATGCGCGTCGGGAGAATTGAAGATGTTACACCCATACCAACCGACTCCATGAAAAGGGCAGGAGGAAGAAGGGGAAGGAGGGTGTAGAGCATGAAAGCGGAACTTGCAGACTCCAGGGAGAACAGGCTGTCGCTCAAAGTGAGCGGCGCCGAGCTCCCCCTCCTAAATGCAATTAGGAGGTATTCAATGAGCAGGGTTCCCGTGCTTGCAATAGACAAGATTTCCATGTATGAGAACACCTCATCCATGTTCGATGAATACATCTCGCACCGCATAGGGCTGCTTCCTATTGTGACTCCCAAGTCCACAAAAGACGGCATGGAAGTGCAGTTCTCAATCGACGAGGCTGGCCCCAAGATGGTTTATTCTGGGGACTTTAAGTGCGCGGACAAGGAAGCGGCAATGGCGAAAGACAGGATTCCCATAATTACCCTCTTTGAGGAGCAGAACCTCAGGCTTGAGGGCACCGCGGTAGTTGGGCGCGGGATAACCCACGCGAAGTTCCAGGCGGGGCTCGTTGCATACGGCGAAGACGAAAAAGGCGGAGTGACGCTCAAGGCAGAGAGCTTCTTCCAGATGGAGCCTGCCGAGATGCTCGTTCGCGGATGCAAGGAGCTGGAAAACGACCTTGCGGAACTGGCCAAGGCGCTCAAGAAGGCGAAGTGAAGCCTTCCCTCCTTTAATTTGTTTTTAGGTGGCCTAAAAATGGCCCAGGATGATGGTTCTTGCTGCCCCAAAAAAGAGGGCATTTCTTTTTCCCCGAAGGTTGTTTCCGAATTCTCAAAAAAGCAATACGGGATTGTGGGGAATCATTCTGCCGTTCAAATCTGCGGGTGGACCAAGAGGTTCCTCCGCGGAAAGGGCGCATGCTACAAAAACAAGTTTTACGGGGCGGATACGGCTTCGTGTGCGCAGATGAGCCCTTCTGCGGCGTGGTGCTCGCAAAACTGCATATTCTGCTGGAGGCCCATGGAATGGATGGAATTCAAGCAGATGGATTCTTCTTGTGTTGATTCGCCATGTTCCATCATTGAGGGGGTTGTTGCGGCCAAACGCAAATTAATTAGCGGCCTTGGGGGGGCTGAAGATGTTAATGAGGAACTCTTTAGGGAGGCTCTTGATTCCTTTCCAAAGCATTGGGCGATAAGTTTAAGCGGGGAGCCTACGCTTTATCCGCGCCTTCCGGAAATGATTAAGCTGCTAAAAGAACACGGGGAGGTAAAGAGCGTATTCTTGGTTTCCAACGGGCAGCATCCTTCCATGCTGCTTAGGTTAAAGGAAGAGGGGGCTTTGCCCACGCAGCTCTACATTTCCGTTGACGCTGCGGAGCCGGAAACTTTTTCCAAGGTGAACGTGCCCGTTTTTTCGGATGGGTGGGAGAGGCTTGGGAAAACCTTGTCTGTGCTAAACGATTTGAAATGCAGGAGGGTTTTGCGCTTTACCGTGATTAAAGGGCTCAACGATTTAGAGTGGATGCTTCCGTTGTATGCTAAGATGTTTGAAGATAGCGGGGCGGATTTTATCGAAGTGAAAGCTTACATGTGGCTGGGGTATTCGCGGCGCAGGCTTTCCGGGGAGAACATGCCCACGCACGAGTACGTAAAGGAACTCTGCGGCAAGCTGCTAGGATTCATGGGCAACTATCGCTTTGAGGATGAGGATTCCAATTCGCGGATTGTCCTGCTCAAGCGCAAAGACAGCGTTTATGAAAACGTGATAAGCAATGTCGGATGAGGCTTCGTGCAGGCGCGCTATTGGGCAATCTCTCCGAGATTTGCGGGTTTGCTCCTGGTTTTTCGTGCGGCGGGGCCTTAGGTAACACTTATAAGCTGTTTATACAACAAATCATAGTATGGAATGCAAGACAATCCATGCCCATCCCAAATGCGAGCCTCCCCGCAATAAGCAGCTGCCTGCTGTCAACTGGGGCAAGCTGATACTAGCTGCAGGGGGTGTGAGCGCGCTCGTTAGCGGGGCGTTCCTGTTTGGGTATTCTTCCTCCCAATCCACCGAGGTAAAATATACTTCGGGCGCCCAGGAGCCGGCAAAGCCCTGCATATGCACGCAGGAGGATACTCCCGCGGAGCGGAGGGATAAGCTTCGCGGGGACGTGCGCAAGCTAAGGGAACTCCGAAGTACCGTGGAGAGGGCGATGCTGGAGCTTGAAATCCTCTCTGCGGACATCAGGGGGAAGCTGGATGCGCTTGAAGCTGGGGAAGTTGATGATTCCCTTGAGGGGGAGAAATCTCCTGCGGATACTAATTAGCTGGGTTTTAGGCGGTGGGCACTTTGCGGAAAATTGAGGTTAAGGGAAAACTTGCAGACACCGTTCATCCATTGCGGAGAATCCAGGTGTGGAAGCCTGCACCAGAATCCATTATGGTTGTTCAAAAGGCCCCGGTTCGCAGGCCCCCAAAATGGAAGAATGCCCTGCTAGTTTGCGCCATGTCCGCCTTCGTTGTGGCGGAGGGGTATTTCGTATTCAGCGACCTCAAGAGGCGCGTGGATGAGATACGTGCGGAAATCGGTTGTGAGGGAGATGGGCTCAAGCGGGATAGCAAGAGCCTCAGGGCACAGGTTGAGAGGCTAATGGAGAATTCCAATCGCATCGCCCTGGAGCAGGAAGCGATTTGGAGGGAGCTTGAGAGGCGCTACGGCGGGGATGCGGGGCTTGTGCGCTGCCCGGAAGGCGAAGAGTGCAGGTAGCTGGATTTGCTTTTTAAACTTTCCTTTACACTAATTATAACTTATGAATAGTAAGGGCCTTCATGTTACGGGGGGTGGAAGCAGGAATCGGGGAAACTGCGCCAGTACCATCAGGGGGGGGTGCTAAAAAGCCAGGGGCACGCTGGGGAAGGCGGATATTTACTGCAACCCTCATAGCATATGCTGCCGTTGTTTGCAGCCCCTTGGGTGAGCGGGGAACGGCTACGGGGAATCCGGGCAAGCTTGGGGGCGGGGCAGTTGAAAGCCGAAAACCCCCAAAAGATATCGGAAAAGAGCTATCTAAAATACGAAGCGGGATTTCCGAACTGCAGGAAATGCAGGGGGAGATTCTAGAGGGCCAGGCATTGATGATAGATGATATACGGGAGATGTCAGAGAACCGGGAGAGGAACCGAGGGGAAATGGAACGGGAACTCAACGAACTAATGGAAAGCCGCACCAGGCAGATGAGGGCACTGGATGCAATCGAATGGGAATTGGGCAGGCGGGAAGGGAAATTGCCCATTTTGCGCTGTGGTGATGGAGGAGAATGCAAATGATTAGGCAGATGCACCGGAATTTTAAGTGCGTTATCCCTTCACCCAAACGCAATTTCGGCAGGGGGGCAAATGCTGGGTGGAATGTGCAGGGAAGGATGCTTGCGAAAGTTGAAACCGCCAAGCTTCCGCTGCCGAAAATCCGGGGGCGCAAACCCCGGGCGGAATCCGTAACCAAGGCGGAGAAGGAAACCCGGCAGATGGACCGGAAATTGAAACTCCAGATCCAGCTGATTGTTTGCGGCACTTGCGCAACGATAATTGGAATATGTGCGGGGGCATTTTATTTCATGAGCAGGGAAATGCTCGCCCTAAACTCGGACATAGAAAGGCTCGCACAGGCTGTAGGGCCCATGCAGGAGGGCCTAGATGAGATTGACGGAATGGCAGAAGATTTGGAACGCATAGAAAACGACCTTGAGGCCATGAGCGAAAATTTGAGAGGGCTTGGTGGAATAGAAAAGGACCTTGAATATGGAAGGGCGGAGCAGGGGCTTATCTGGAAGGCGATTATGCTGGATGCGGAGGGGAAGCTGGGGCCTGCGGAAAAGGCGGAACTCGAGGCGGAGCGGAGAGAGCTTAAGAGGCGCTATGAGAGCCGCAACCGGATTGTCCGCTGCCCGGAAGGAGGCGAATGCAAATGATTAGGCAGATGCACAGGATTCTGGATAATGGGAAACACACTATTAGGCCCAAGCGGGGCTTTGGCAATAGCGGCAACTTATTGCGCAACAGGCAGGTTCTGGAAGAAGGTGCTGCCGCGCTTCGCAGGCAGAAGGGGAGTGTCCCCCTGCCTCTCCCAACTGGGGAGGGTGCCCTCTACAAAGCAGCCATGCACGTTGCGGAAAAATGGAAATCCGATAAGCCTTTCCGCAAAAAGGTAATCCTTGCTGCCATCATAGTTGCGCTTGCAGCAGGAGAAGTGCATGCGTGCAGCACGTATGCGCAGAATTACTACGAGAAGGTGCAGATGCAGGAGGCGGCGCGGGCGGAGCGGAGGAGATACATCCTAAAGCAACTCGCTGAAATGGAAGAGAGGATTGACCGATTAGTTGAAAAGCGGGCGGATGCCCTGGAGCAGCAGGTGGAGCAACAGGAAGAAACGATAAAGAAAGTTATTGAGGGGCAGCAGCGCGACAGGGAGAACTTCCGCATCATAAGAAGGGAACTCAGGCTCATTCAGGAGCACATGGTAAGGCAGGGGCATACGTTTGATGGCGGGCTGGTTGAGGAAGAGCCTATTGTGCGCTGCGAAGATGGGGGAGAATGCAAATGATTCGGCAGCGGCACCGGAATTTGCAGCGCGTTGTTCCTGCACCTAAGCGGAACTTTGGGAAGAAGAATAATGATGCGTGGAAGGTGCAAAACAGGATGCTCACGGAAGTGGGAACCCGGGGATGCCCCATGCGGAAAACCGAAATCCCAAAAGAAAGGCCCCTCTATGGGATGGTTGCGCGGGCTGCGGAAAGAAAGAGGCCGCAGATTGCACTTGCAGGGTGCCTGCTCCTTGCGGGAGTGCTTACTGCGGCAGTTGCATGCTTCGCGTACGTTTGTTATAAAAAAATCGAAGCGCGGGACAGGGCGCTGGAGCAGAAGAGCGAGGAGAGATTCGGGGGGATAGAATCGAGGGCGAACCAGGACTTCAACCGGCTTGTTGAAACGCTCCAGAAGCTGGATGTTGGGGGTCTTGACAAGAAGCTCAGGAAGCTGGAAAAGGCGGAGTTCGGGGAAGAATGGAAACCGCCCATTGTCCGCTGCCCGGAGGGGGAAGAATGCAAATGAGGAAGCAGATGCACCGCAATTTACAGCGCGTTGTCCCTTTACCCAAGCGGAACTTTGGAAAGAAAGCGGATGATGCTTGGAGAGTTCATGGCAGGCTGCCCTCAAATGTTGAAACTGCGGGCTGCCCCCTGCGGAGAATTCCAATTAAGAAAGAGGGGCCCCTGCATACTGCCACGGTTAACGCTGGGGGTGAGGGGAAACCAAGAGCATCCCTGCTAAAGCAACTGCTGTTGGCGGGGGTAATTGGTGCGGCAATCGGGTATGGATATTACAAGCTTACTGGGGACATCGATGCGAGAAACGAGGCACGGACGCAGGAACTCATGCGGAAACTAGACGAGTTTGAAGCCGAACTAGCCGGGCCGGAAGGAAGCATCGCCAGGAGGTTTGAAGAAATAGAGCAGCGGCAGTATGAGAGGGCGATAATGATAGAGGACCTGAAGGAAAACCTCGCACAACAGATGCAGGGCCTCCTAGAAAAGATTGATGAGGTTGAGAGGGTAAGGGGCGGGGGCAAGGCGAAGGAGATTGTCCGCTGCCCGGAAGGGGGGGAATGCAAATAGCCGGATTTTCTTTTTTAAACCTTTTCATACACTAAATACGACTTATGGAGAAAACCGCTCCCCCCAAACGGAGTTCCAATGCGCCGGTTCCAGACGCCATAGACATGGCCAGGCTTGAGAAGGCCGTAGAACGGGCAATCCGGGAGAGGTTCGCAAAGGCAGAGCGTGAGAAGCCGCGGGCAAGGTGGGGCGTTAGGCTCCTCGTTGCGGGGGCGCTTGCTGGCGGAATCGGGCTGGCTGCGTGGAAACTGGATAACCTGGAAACCAAGGTTGAGAAAATTTCCGATGAAAGTGCCAGGATGAGAGCGAGAGTAGACCAGACTGAGAAAAACGTCAGCGAATTGGCAGAGACGATGTCCGAAATCCTTGCTAGGATGGACGGGCTGGTTGAAGGCATTCAAAAAATTGCGGAGGAGGTGGGGTACGAAAGGGAGCAGGAATCCCTTATTCGCTGCCCGGAAGGGGGGGAATGCAAATGAAGAAAAGGCCGCCGTACCTGAAGCTCGCTTATTCTAGGCCGAAGGAGTTGGAGGTCCAAGAGCGCAGGAGCCCGTGGGAGGGGAACGCCTCCGCCCCGAAGCATCTGGAAGCGGTGCCCCCCAGCCCGCCCGCGGGGTTTAAGGCCAAATCCTCCTGGGGAAAGAGGCTGATGGTTGCGGGAATCTTCGTGTCATTTACGCTCTTCTGCAGGCAGCCGGGAGAGGATAAAAAGCCCCGGGGAATTGGAAGAAGGGGCTCTTCGGAAGTTAGCGAAATCGACAAATCCAGCACGGATATCCGGGAGGCATCCGGAGACATCCGCAAGGCTACCCAGGAGATAGAAGAATCCAACCGGGAGTTCATAAAATACATGGAACGGCAAAGCCGGGAGTTTTCGAAATTCATGGAGGAGAAAAACAGGGAGATTGAGGAATCGGGGAAAGGGTTAGACGCGCAACTAGAGGCGCTGAAGGCGGTAAACAGGCGCCTTGAGAGGAGCGTGAGGGGGCTCTCCGGGGAATCGAAAAAGCTCAATGAAGGCGCGGATGGCGTGCTAAAGAAGACAGAGAATGTCCAGGGGCAGCAGAGAAAAATCCTAAGGCGGCTGCGCAGGATGGAAAACCAGCGCGGAGCGGAAAAAGGGGCTCAATAAGGGTTTTTAACCTTTCTCCCACTAATTATAACCATATGAGGATGCTCAGGCAACTCCCTGCGGAAAAAAGCGGCAAGCCCAATAAACCATGGAAGGTGAATCCATGGAAACCAAGCGAGAAAGCCAAGGACCGCATGCTAATAGCAGGGCTGGCAATAGTATTTACCGTGGGCCCGGCATCGATAGTGTATAATCTCTCTAGGATATCCAATGCAAATGGCGGGCCTGCTGAATCGGGCGCAAAAGAAGAAGCATACGTGCCCCCAAAAAGAGAAGAGGGGAACTCCCGGGAAACGCTGCAGGGAATCCTGGAAGCAAGGCGCGCGATAAGCAGGAGGGGGAGGGAACTTGATTTGATAGACTCCATGCCTGCGGGAGAGGAAAAGAACGCAGCCATAAAGAAGTTCTTATGGGGGATGAACGAAGGCTGCGAAGAAAGCGCAATGGGGGAAATGAGCGACTCAATCTACAGGCTGGAAATGATGATAGAAGATATCAGGGCGAAGCAGGAAGAAGGATGCGGGTGCACAAACGAACCTAAGAAGTGACCTCATCTAGCCTTCCGGTTTTTTCGGCTTCCTTTATCTCCATTGCAACGCGCCTCCCGAAACTTATTGGCTCGCGGTACAAATAATACGAATAGGGAGTAAAACGCGTTCCGGGGGAACCGGGCATCCTAAATGACACATCGAATACGACGAACCGTTCCTTGCCGTCTTTCTCCTCTATTGCGCCCTGGAGCGCAAAAGGCCCAATTAGGCCCTGCGGGTAGAACTCCTTAACAGTTTCCACAAAGCGCTCTCCTGCTTCTATTCCCTTTTGCAGGAGCGATTCGCGCATCGTGCAGGATATGTGCCCGGCCTCTATTGTAGTGAAGCGGCGGTATTTTAGGACTTCCGACTGCTGGGGGGCGGGGAGGCGGAGCAGGCCGTCTATGTTGGTCTGCCTGCGCGTGTCTATTCCCAAGAGTTCAAGCTCCCCGCTCAAAGGCGAATAGAAGAAGTTGAAGTTGAACTGCGCGCCGAGGATGAATTCCTCTATGCGCGCGTCTGCCAGGTCTTCTACCGCGATTGTGCCTTCGGAAATTAGCTGCTGGCTTTTTTCCTCAAACTCAGCAGGGCTTGCGGCAAAGAAGAATGCGCGCTCGTATGAGCGCTTGGCCTCCTGCACCTTCACTAAGGAGAGGACGTCTATTTCCTCCGGCTTGAACGTGCGTGCTATGTTGATTTTCGCGTTCTCAAGCAGGTCGTACTGGTTGTTTTCCGCGGTGCGCTCTTCTGCGCGCAGGAGGTGCTTGTTCCCGAAAATGGGGACTTTGAACTTGTTTTCTATATTGTCGTATCCGACGTAAACCGAGAACGAGCGGTTGGGGATGAAGACCGAATCGGAGAGCTTCTCCTGGGTTTCATCCGATATTATGTCCGCAAATGAATCCAGGAGCAGGACGTCGTCAACTACGCCCATCCCCCTGCCGTTTCTGGTGCGGGACCTAAAGTGCTTTGAATATGTTACGTCCCTGCCTTTTTGGCACACTACCATCGACTTGTATCCTTCTGCCTTTGCACCTTCGGAAACATCCAGCGCGGAGTGGCTTCCCAATGTTGAAATGAACATGTGCTCGCCCTTTTTTTGGGTTAATGTATAGCAGTAGTAATAAAAGAATGGTGGACAGCCTCCTGCCAAAAGATGAACGATGCGAACCGGATTAATGGGTTGCAAACACTCATTCTTCGTGCAGGAGCGCCTTTATCTCCTTTTTGCGCGAAGAGAAGCAGGAATTGCAGAACACGAAAGTGTATCCGCTAAGGCTTATGCCGAAATTCCGCTCCCCATCCTCAAGGGGCTGCTTGCACATGCTGCATTCGTTGTTTCCTTCGAACATCGTTGTCGCCTCCGTATTTTTCCTATGGAAAAGAAAAAAGAGTGAAAATGACAAATGTTGGTGTTAGCAACTGCATTCATTACGGGGTTTTGGGGGTTGGTTTCTTCTTGGCCATACTACATCCGCCTCCGGTTAAGCTCCCTGGGCTTTTTGGTCCACGGATTTTGGCAGCCTCGCTGCCCTAGCATTACCGTGGATATTTGCCCATGATTGTATTAAAAACAGGAATTTTGCATTCGGAGGTTTTCCTGCGGCGATGCCTTGACGTGAAAAACAGGGGAGCAAAAGCTTAAATACCCAAAAAATTCCGGGGGAAGGCGCAGAATGCGGATATGAACGCGTGGAGAAAGATGCGGATTTTGCCTTTGCGTGTGGGAGGATGGAGGAGCGTTCCTTGGAAACGGGAAGGCGTGGCGTTTTTTGCGGGAAGCCGGCGCCTGCTCAAGAATGCGGGGGGGAACTGCGGCGCAGGTATTCTTCTAGCGCATCCGGAAACCTGCGGATGAGTGCGGCCTCCCCAAGGAGGGCGGCGCGGGCGAGCTTTCCGCGGAGGTGGGAAGGCGCATCCCTGCATTCTTTGAAATCTTTTATGGCAGAGGAAACGTTGCGCAGCCTGCGCTCTGCGATTGCGTGAATCCTCCCCTCATCAAAATAGAAGGGGGGCTCGTGCTTTTTTATGAATGCCGAAACATCTTTTTGCAAATCAAGGAACGGGCCGCGGAAAGTCTGCATTTTAGGCAGTTCCGGAGAGCGCAGCTCAAAGAGCAGGAGGCAGCGCGAGGAAGCAGCGTATGCGTGCGAGCCTAGGACCTTGAACTCCGCCTTCTTCAAAAACGAGGATAGCTGGGATGAGAGCCTCCAGAGCTGGCCCCAGAGGACGTCGTCAACTATCCTGGGCTTCCCAAACGATAGGGCAAAGATTGAGCGGCCGCGGGCTGCGGATTCAAGCTGCTTCTTCGTGAATTTCTTTGGGAAGAAGTAGATTTCGGAGGGCTCTGCGCGGAATGAAGCGCAAAGGAACACTAAGCGCAGGAAGTTCTCCCCGCTTATTACCGCGGAAACGTTGCGCGTTAGGTCCACGGGGTCTATGACGGTCAGCGGGGCTCCGAAATCAGGGATTGCAGAATCCGTGCGGTATTTTTTTGCGGGGTCCAGCCTTATTGGCGCCTTCCAGAGTGCCGCCGCATTCACAAACGCTTCAAAGCTCCCATAGTGGGCAATCATGAGCTCGCAGAGGTAGCCTGAGAAGCCGCGGATTTTTATTTCCGCGCCGTATAGGCCGTTTGCCCTGAGGAATTTCTTTAAGAGCAGCACTTCCGCCTTCTGCTTTGGCTTGAGGGTTTTTAGCACGTATTTTGTGTGCAATTGCGAGCGGTCCACCGCGGACTTTACCTTCTGCCCCTCTTTCATCTCATAGGAGGGGACCAGGTCTATTTTCTTCTTAAGATAATACATGCGCAAGTAAGGGTGCTCTGCATAGCCGACTTCAAACTTTGCGCGGGGGAAGGCTTTTTTAGCCGCACCCTTTAAGCTCTCAAACATCTTTTCCTTGGAATAGGAAACCGGGAAGATTGCGAAAACGTCTATGTCGCCTGCGCCCCTGAGGAACGTCCCTTTTGCAACTGAACCTGCAAGGAGAGTCCGCGTACCCTCTGGAAGCGCGGCAGAGAGGCGCCCTATTATTGAAGACGAAATCTTCCGCAGGCGGGCTCCCTCGGATTTGGTTGGGGAAACCCTGCGCAGGATTTTCGCGTATCCGTATCCATGTTTCATTGCATAAAGGTGCGGAAAGAGGATTTTTAAATTTGGGGGAAGCGCGGGGGGCGGCAGGAAATGGGAATATCGGTGCAAAACGTGCGGCCAGAAGCGCAAAAAAGGCTAAAAAAAGCCGGAATCCACAGCGGGAGGGGCATTTATGCTGCAGGCTGTAACGGATGGATTTTGGGGCTTTTGGGCCCCGCAGGCAAAGGGGAGCGTTTTTTACTCCGTCGGTGCGCAATTTTACGACGTTGGAACCGAGAGGAAAAAGGAGAAAGGTTTATAAGTTAAATCTTCCAAATTGCCCCCATGCGAAAGGTTGCAATATTCCTATTGATATTCCTGCTTTTTTACGGCTGCATTGAAGAGCGGCAGATAAGCGTAAGCGGGTATGAGCAGATTGAGAGCCTAAGCGGCACGGACTTTACCGGTGACGGCATAAACGATTTCATACTAGCCACATACGCGCCAAAGGTAATCAACCCCGAAGTGGGGGTTTCCATAAAGAAAACCGTCGCGGTGTATCCGGTTTCGCTTAGTGCGCAGGTCATTAGCTGCATGCCCCTAACGGATTACGATTTGCAATACGTAAAGAACAGGATAAACGAGTTTGACGAGGCAAGAAGCTCCGGGGAGAGCAGCTGCTTCTCTGCTCTGGGAATGGGCGGGGGAACCTGCACGGACGTTGACAACTGCCTCACGCAGTGCACATCATATGCATGCACGAGGGCGAAATCCTTCGGGGAGAACACCTTCGGAAACGAGCTCTACGTATTCAGCCACGAATCCTCCGAGATGGACAAGGCCATAGCGGATATTGAGGGAACCGTTTATACGGGCACCGAGGCGCAGAGGGAGGAACTGATAGAGGATATTACTACGCTCATGGCGCTATCATCCAAAATCTCTTCTAGCCTCCTGTTCCGCTCGGACGCTTTTGGCGCGTGCAGCAGGCCGATATACGATAGCGGAACGCTGTCTGCGGCCCTCTCAAGGCTGGGCAACATAACCGTCACTTCGGGCAGCTACGAATACAAGGTGGGAATAATCGCGGAGAGCGACCCCAACGAGGAGAGCATAGAGCTTTACGTGAAGGATACCCCTCCGCTACTGCTTGACATAGACCCGGTAACACTGGACGTGCTAGAGGACGGGACGCTCTTTGAAAAAGAGCCGATTACGGTGGGGTGGGATGCGCTGGAGCTTGATGCGTCCCATGAAGTGATGTATTACGATTTTGTTTCCGCAGACGAGCCTTCGGACGAGGTGCTCTCCAAATGGAAGTTCCCCAAGATAAAAGAGAGGAACCTAAAGGCGCTAACCTACGTCAACCAGGTGCTCTCGCACCCTGCGGGCGCAACCGTGTTCATAGTCTCAGAATACGTTTTCAATTCCACGCTGTTCCTGGGGTATTATGCCGCATTGGGCGCTGCGATGTCGCTGTGGGTGATACTGCTTTTCCTCCTGGTTTTCCTGGGGGAGCTGCTCTATTTCATAGCAAAGGCGGTAATGGACCGGAGGAATATGCGCGAGGCGCTCCTGGATTATTTCGGGGCACCCATGACCGACTGGAAGATGTATGGAATGGTGGGCGCGGTGCTAATGGGCGCAGCCGCAATGATTAACCTGTTCTACGTTGCCCCGGTTGCATCCGAGAACTTCCTAATAGATGAACTGGTGGCCACCCTGGGCTCTGATGCCGCAGGAGCCGGATGCGTGCTGCTATTCGTAATAGGCGCATACACTATTTTCCTGGTAATTGAGGATTGGCTAAAGGGAGTGGTTGTCGGCCCGGGCTATTATAGGCTAAAGAACGCAACCAAGGAAGAAAACACCAGGATATTAGCTGACCTGCGCGAATCCTGGCAGGCGCTCAAGATGAGGGTGGAAGACCTCTCCAAGACCGGGATGGTCGTGACAGAAGAATACGCGATAATCGTTTCGGTCCCAATAGAGCGCTTAGAGCAGATGATTGCGACCGGGAAGCAGGGGATGGCCAAGCAATTAATCGTTTTCAACCAGGAGAGGCTTGAGGGCCTCAACCAGAAACTGGACGAAAAGGTAAACGTGATGAACCAGAAATGGCCCGAGTGGGAAGTTGAGCTTGCAAAGGCGCTTGAATCAAGCGACCAGATACCACTCAACACCCTGCTGTTCATCCCCCTCCAATGGAGGGAATGGGCCGTGGAAAAGTACATAAGCGAGAACCGCGCAAAAGGATATGTCCTAGAAGGGGACATCGTGACAAGGAGGGAAGTGAAAGTGGACGACCTCCTGACCAAGAAAGTAGAGGAGATGGTAAAGTCCAATCTTGCACAGCAGGCAGTCATCCTCTCAAAAGACGTGGAGGTTTTCAACTCCTTTGCGAAGGGAAAGAGAACCGTTGCGGACGTGTTGTTCCTAAAGCTTAAGGCATACTCCGAATCCCTTGCCAAAAAGATGGGGGCAAACGAGGTAAAGCGGTTCGTGGTTTCGGGAGGGAAGATGGCTGCGGTATACGTTAGCCATGATGGGCACCAGGCATTCATAGCCGCGCAGAAAGGGCGCATAAAGGAAGTGGTGGATGCCTGGGGCGGGACGGTGGAAAAACTCAAGTGAGGCTTTACGCTTGAGGCGGGGGCTGCGTTTCCGTCCCCAGAGTGAGATATGCAGAGTGTGGCAAATCAGAAATCGGGAGAGAGGATAACTAGATACAAGGATGTTGATTACATGGTTGAAGAATACGGCGCTGAAACAATCAAGGTATTAGAGGGGCTGGAAGGAGTCCGCAAAAGGCCCGCGATGTACATCGGGGACACTTCAAAAAGGGGGCTGCATCACCTGGTATACGAAGTGGTGGACAACAGCATAGACGAGGCGCTTGCAGGCTACTGCAAGAACGTTGAGGTCGTGCTCACAAAGGGCGGCTCGGTAATGGTGCGCGATGACGGGAGGGGAATTCCCGTGGGAAAGCACTCCAAAACCGGCAAGTCCGCGCTGGAACTTGTAACCACAGTCCTGCATGCCGGAGGAAAATTCGAGAAGAAAGCATACCAGGTAAGCGGCGGGCTGCACGGAGTCGGCCTCTCAGTCGTAAATGCGCTTAGCGAATGGATGGAAGTGGAAGTGCACCTTGGGGGAAAGAAGCACCAGCAGAAATACGAGAGGGGGAAAGCGGTTACGCCCGTGGAAGTGCTCGGGGACACCGATTATCGTGGAACGATAGTGAGGTTCAAGCCGGACATGACCATATTCACCGGGGAATTGGACTTCAGCTACCTGCGCGAGAGGCTGCGCGAACTCGCGTTCTTAAACGCCGGGATACGCATAGTCCTAGCAGATGAGGGCTCGGGGCAGAAGGAAGAGCTGCGCTACGAAGGCGGAATCAAGAGCTTCGTAGAATACATGAACCGCTCAAGAAAGCCCCTGCACGCCCCCTTTGGCTACGGGAAGAAGGTGGATGACGTTGATGTGGAATACTCTTTACAGTACACCGAGAACTTCACCCCTGTTGTGCACTCTTTTGTCAACAACATAAACACAGTTGAGGGGGGAACGCACCTTGTGGGATTCAAGACCGCACTTACCCGTGCAATAAACGAATACATGAAGGACAACAAGGCGCTAAAAGAGAGGAAAATCAGCGGGGACGACGTGTTGGAGGGGCTTACCGCAATAGTGAGCGTAAAGGTCATGGAACCCCAGTTTGAAGGGCAGACCAAGACCAAATTGGGGAACGCGGAAGTCCGCGGGATTACTTCCAGCGTCGTCTATGAGAGCTTAATGCAGTTCCTAAACGAGAACCCCGCAGAGGCAAAGAGGATTGGGGAGAAGATGCTAAACGCCATGCGTGCGCGCGAGGCGGCGCAGAAGGCGAAGGAGCTAATTCGGAGAAAGAGCGTTTTTGAGAGCAGCGTGCTCCCCGGGAAGCTTGCGGACTGCATAGAGCGCAACCCGGCCAATGCGGAACTCTTCATAGTGGAGGGAGATTCCGCAGGCGGCAGCGGAAAGCAGGGGAGAGACAGGCAAACCCAGGCAATCCTGCCTTTGAGGGGGAAAATCCTCAATGTGGAAAAAGCGCAAATCAACAGGGTGCTGCGGAGCGAAGAAATCAAGGCGCTAATTACCAGCCTGGGGACCGGGTTCGGAGAGGACTTTGACCTTGAGAAATTGCGCTACCACAAAATCGTAATCATGACGGATGCGGACGTGGATGGAAGCCACATCCGCACCTTGCTCCTCACCCTATTCTACAGGCACTTTAGGAGCATAATAGAAGGAGGGTATCTCTACATTGCCCAGCCGCCGCTATACCAGGTTAGGAAGGGCAGGGCGGCAGAATACGCCTACGATGATGCGCAGCTTGGGGAATTGATGGGCAAATTCGGGGAGAACGCAACCATACAGAGGTACAAGGGGCTTGGGGAAATGAACCCGGGGCAGCTCTGGGACACCACGCTCAACCCTGAGAACCGGACGCTAAAGAGGGTTAGCGTGCAGGATGCGATGAGGGCGGACGAGCTATTTACCACCCTCATGGGAGACGCGGTTGAGCCGCGCAGGAAATTCATAGAAGACCACGCGCGCGAGGTGGAGAACCTGGACATATAGGTGGTACTCATGGGAATCGAGAACATTGCAATTGAAGATGACATGAAAAAATCCTACATGGATTATGCGATGAGCGTCATAGTGAGCAGGGCGCTGCCGGATGTGCGAGACGGGCTAAAGCCTGTCCACAGGAGAATCCTGTATTCTATGTACGAACTTGGGAACACGCACAGCAAGGCGTACAAGAAGAGTGCGAGAATCGTCGGGGAAGTCCTGGGAAAATACCACCCTCACGGAGACGCGGCGATTTACGATTCTCTCGTCCGGATGGCGCAGCCATTTAGCCTGCGCAACATGCTAGTAGACGGGCAGGGAAACTTCGGAAGCATAGACGGGGATTCCGCTGCGGCAATGAGGTACACAGAGTGCCGCATGAGGGGAATAGCCGAAGAGATGATCCGGGACATAGAAAAGGAAACCGTGGAATGGTCGCCCAACTTTGATGGAACGCTAAAGGAGCCAATCGTGCTGCCCTCTAGAGTCCCGAACCTGCTAATAAACGGCTCATCCGGAATCGCGGTGGGAATGGCAACCAACATACCCCCGCACAACCTAATTGAGGTTGCGGATGCGATTATCGCAGCGATAGAGGGCGCGGATGAGGAGGCACTCCTTGCCATTGTGCAGGGGCCGGACTTCCCAACGGGTGGATACATAGTCGGGCGCAGGGGGATACTTTCTGCGTACAAGAGCGGAAGGGGCATAATAAGGGTGCGCGCAAGGGCGCAAACCAAGGAGAGGGAAATCATTGTTACCGAAATCCCCTACCAGGTCAACAAGACCAGCCTGATACAGCAGATAGTAGAATGCGTAAAGGACAAGAAAATAGAAGGGATAAGCGGCCTGCACGACCGCTCGGACAAAGACGGGCTGAATGTTAATATAGAGCTAAAGAGGGGCGAGGACCCAGAAATCGTGCTGCGCCAGCTTTATGCGCACACGGACCTGGAAAAAAGCTTTGGGATAATCAACCTGGCGCTGGTTGACGGGAAGCCGCGGCAGCTAACATTATATGAGATGATTCGGGAATTCATAGAGTTCCGCAAGGAAATCATAACGCGCAGGAGCCGCTTTGAGCTTGAGAAGGCAAAAGCGAGGCTCCACATCCTAGAGGGCCTTGTGATTGCTCTTGAGAACATAGACGCAATCGTGAAGATGGTGAAGGCGGCATCCAACGCGGAGTCTGCGCGCGCGGCACTATCTGAAACCTACGGGCTAAGCGAGAAGCAGGCCCTTGCAATCTTGGACATGAAGCTCCAGAAATTGACCAACATGGAGCGCGATGGGATAGAAGGGGAGAAGCGCGAGAGGGAAGGCGAAATCCGCGGGTTATTGGAGCTCCTGGGTGATGAGAGGAAAATCCTGGATGTCATAAAGGCCGAAACCGAAGAGGTCAAGGCGAAATTCGGGGACGCTAGGAAGACCGAAATCCTAGAAGACGAGGAGGATGGCGACATCGAGTCCCTTATTCCCGACGAAAAGGTCGTGGTCACTTTCTCCAAGAGGGGATACATCAAGAGGGTGCCGCTGGAAGAATACAAGAAGCAGAGGAGAGGGGGCCTGGGAGTGATTGCGGCGGAAACCGTGGAGGACGACTTCATAGTGGACGTTATCGTTACGACCAACCACAAGTACATGCTCTTCTTTACCGACGCAGGAAGGGTGCACTGGCTAAAAACGTACCGGATACCAGAGAGCGGAAGGTACTCAAAGGGCAAGCCAATCGTGAACCTGCTTGAACTTGACAATGAGAACGTCACCGCGTGGGTTTCCGTAGATGAATTCGGGGACGATGAGCACCTGGTCATGGCGACTGCGAACGGGACTATTACCAAGACGATGCTGTCCGCTTTCAGCAGGCCCAGGAAGGGAGGCATAATAGCCATTACCCTGCGCGAAGGGGACTCCCTAATAGACGTTAAGAAGACGGATGGAGAGCAGAGCCTCCTGCTTGGGACACTTGATGGGCACTCTGTGCGCTTCAACGAAAAGGACGTGCGCCAGACCGGAAGGGGCTCAATGGGGGTTAGGGGAATCCGCCTCCGCAAGGGAGATGCGGTCGTGGGCCTTGCAGTATGCGACAAGCCCCATATCCTGACTATCACCGAAAACGGGTACGGAAAGCGCACCGAAGTGGGCGAATACCGCATCCAGGCAAGGGGCGGCCAGGGGATAATCAACATCAAGGCCAGCGGAAGGAACGGGAAAGTCGTGGGGATTAAATCCACCGACGACTATGATGAGATAATAGTAGTCAGTTCCCGCGGCAGGATAGTCCGCATGGGCGCTTTGGGAATCCCGGTAATAGGGCGCAACACCATGGGCGTGCGCATAGCAAAGCTCAAGGAAGGCGAGAAGGTGTCCTCCTTTACCGTGATGAAGCCCGAGGAGAAGGAGGATTCCGGCGGAGAAGAAGATGCGCAGGAGCCCTTGGGGCGCGGCGGAGGCGGAGAAGAGGGGGGAGCTTCGGGCATTTCCGGGGAAGGCGATGTCGGCGAAGCAGAAGGCAACGAAGGGGAGGAATATGGGGGGGAAGACGCCTGAAGCGCTGATGCAGCCGACGGAAGATATTAAAAAAGGATTGTGTGATGGATATGCGCCGTGATAATATGTGGAAAAGCCTACTGCTCTTCATCGTGATGTTCGGAAGCCTCCTATGGGCGTGCGAGCCCGGGTTTACCGATGACCTGGAAATCAAGGTTATTGACTCCAAATACAGGCCCATAAGCGGGGCGGCGGTAAACATCACATACCAGAAAGACGAGACCACGGGCAAGGGATACGTTACCAGCACGACGCAATATACCCCGGAAGACGGGCTTTTGTCATTTACGGCAAGGAACATAGAGACTTTTGAGAGCCGCGTGGAATGCGACATAACCGTGATGGCGGAATACGACGGAGTTGTGGTTGAGAGGGAAATTGAAGCGGAATCCCACTCGGCGCTCTTGCAGATGCGCTTTGAAGACGCATACCTCCTTAACATGAAGGTTGTGGACAAGAACGGCCAGGCAATAGGCAATACGCAGGTGCGCATAAACGGGATGTACGTGAACACCTCAGACGAAGGATACATAGCAGTCATAGTGAATGCGGGAACCGTGGAAGTGGCGGTGCCATACCTGGGAGCAGTAATAGCGCGCGAAATAGAAGTGGACTCCGATATGACCTACACGCTGCAGGCTAGGGCATATTCGCTTAGTTTAGACGTGGTTGACGACCGCGGGGACCCGCTTGTTGCGCAGATAACAGTAGAAGACAACGTGAGCCTGGGCACCGGGATTGACATTGAAGGGCTCGCAATTACCAGCCCGTATGTGAAAGTCGCATACGGCTCGGTGGAGAAGTTCCCCCAGATAGACCTTACGCAGGGGGGGCAATACCGGGTTTCATTTGACCTTACTCCCCCAGAAATTACCAATGTCGGGGTAGTGGGGAGCGGCGGGGACCTTAGGATAAGCTTCTTCCTAGAAGACCCCAATGCGCTTGCAAGCGGGCCGGACATAGGCTCTACCACCGTGAGCTACGTGGTTTCGGGGGTTACGCAAGAGGCGGTCCCCTATGCGGAGAGCGGGGCATACGCAGTGGAGATACCCGCACCCCCGGAGAATACGCTCCTTCGCTTCACGATAACCGCCTACGACATGGAAGGGAACATGAACACGGTAAACGGGGAATACCTCGTTACCCCGGAGGCGCAGCAGGAGCCCGAAACCGGAAACGGGGGGGAAGGTGAAGGCCAGGGCGGGGAAACCGAACCCCCCTCTGAGGACGGAGGGCTCATCTTCCTGGCCCTTGGAGGAATCGTGGTGGTCGTGCTCGCATACGTTGTAATAGGCTATTTCAGGGGCCTTTCCGATGGAGAATGAGCGATAGGTTTATAAATATTTGAGCCGTAACTAATATGTGAATAAAAAAGGCAAATGGTGAGAAATGTGCCAAGGGGTAGGAGAATCGTAATCAACAAAAAAATCGACGATGATAAAGTGGCGGCTTTCAAGTCCATCGACATGGGTGAACTAAAGTCACAGAGGAGCGAAATAGAAATCCAGCTCTCTGCATCCATAGAAGGCGTCATGGAAGCTGCAAAGGACATGAACGCAAAAAAGAAGCTCGACGACGAAGCGCTCAAGAGGGCCGGTCTCTACTCCATCCAGTCTTCTTACGAATTTCTCCGCTCAAAGGGCCTTGACATCTCATTTAGGGCATTCGGCGGCAGGATTGAGCGCAGGAGCGTGCCTTCTGTGAAAATCGGAAAGAAGAGGTACATTCCCCTCCAGTCGCTTGGCGACATGCTCGGAATCAGCGACAGCTATTATACCGTAAGGCGGGCATACGAGGCCTACAGCCGCTTCAATAGGAGCATCAACTACCGCGCATTCATAGGGAGGGTGGAAAAGAACTCCATTCCTTCGGTCAAAATCGGGACCAAGAGGCTAATCCCCAAGGACGCGATTGACTCCCTCAACCACGTTGCAAAGAAATACTGCTCGGTAAGCGAGGCGCTCAGGGAACTCCACAAGAAGAGCGTGTCCATAAAGAGGAACGCGTTTGAGAGGAGGCTTGACCGCAACCGCGTGCCCCATGTCAAAATCAGCGGGAGGAGGTTCATCCCCCGCGCGGTTCTCAACGAACTAATTGACA
Source organism: Microcaldota archaeon (assembly GCA_016932815.1). Lineage (GTDB taxonomy): Archaea > Micrarchaeota > Micrarchaeia > Anstonellales > Bilamarchaeaceae > CAIKOA01. Next base: position 41,234 of record JAFGCC010000002.1, read on the forward strand.
AGGAGCTCGCCCTCCGCAGGAGCTCAAGGTAGAGCGGGCATCTCTGCTCCCTCTGCCTTATAACCTTTTCTTGCTTATTCTAAGCGATGTGCGCAAATCCTATCCGTAAAGCGGTCCTTCTGGATGCAAGCTACAGCATGCAGGATGGGAAATGTTATGCAAAGCTTGAGGTAAAAGGCAGGAAGGCGGCAACCCTTTATTACGAATACGAGCCGTATTTTTACGTGGATGCCCCCCAGAGCGCAGCCGGAACGGTCGCATCCGTGCGGGCAAAGGCCAGGGACGGGGAGATTGTTTTTCCAAAGAAAGTTGAGAGTGCCGAGCGGGAAGTTGAGGGAAAGAAGAAAAAACTCCTAAAAGTAATCTGCAGCGCACCCTCGCACGTCCCGGTTCTTGAAAAGGAAATCGGGCTTCCCTGCTATGAATACAGCATCCCCTTTGGGCGCAGGTTCATGATGGATTTTGGGCTCATGCCGCTTTCTGTCATACGCTACAAGAGAAACGGGAAATACATAACCAGGTTCATGGGTTCAGCGGGAGACGGCTCCGGGAAGCTGAATGTGATGGCGTTTGACATAGAAACGTACAATCCGGAGGGGGCTCCCCTGGATGGGAGGGACCCTGCGGTCATGGTCAGCTATTCCAATGGTAAAAAGCACGGGGTCCTAAGCTGGAAGGAGGTTCCGGGCAAGGGGTTCGTGGAGGCGGTTTCCGGGGAGAAAGAGCTAATTGAGCGATTCTGCGCGCTCCTTGGGGAATTGGACGTGGACATACTTACTGCGTATAACAGCACTAATTTCGACCTTCCTTATTTGAAAGAGAGGGCAAAGAGGCTAAAGACCGAGCTTGCCCTTGGGCGCGATGGCACGAGTTACCGGGCGGTAAAGAGGGGGCTAATCCAGCCCCTAAAGATACGCGGCAGGGTGCACGTGGATTTGTACCCCTCGGTCCGGTTCTTTGGGTTTACGGGGATGATAAAGACCGGGGATTACACCCTCAAGAACGTTTATTCTGCTATTACGGGCAAGAAAAAGCTCATGGTGGAGCGTGCGGACATCTGGAAGATGTGGGACAACGGGGGGAAAGAACTTGAGGAACTAAGCGACTATTCCTTGATGGATGCGGATTCCACTTTTGAAATCGGGGAGCACATACTGCCCATACAGATGGAACTAAGCGAGATTGCGGGGCTCCCCTTATTCGACGTTGCTTATGCTACTAGCGGGCAGATGGTGGAAGCCCTGCTTATGCGCGAGGCCATTTCCTCCAAGATGATTGTGCCCCCAAAGCCAAGCGGGGCGGCGGTGAATGCGCGCTCCAAAAACCCGATACAGGGAGCATACGTGAAACTGCCGGAGCCCGGGATTTACGAGAACATAGCGGTATTCGATTTTAGGGGGCTGTATCCTAGCATAATCTGCTCTTACAACATTGACCCGGGGACAATTGACAAGGAGGGCGAAAGCTGGGAATCGCCTACGGGGGCACGGTTCTTGAAGAAGCCCATGGGGCTTGTTCCGCGGGTTCTTGGGGGGCTAATTGAGAGGAGGGGAAAAGTAAAGGGGGAATTGAAGAAGCTAAAGAAGGGCTCAAAGGAATACAACAGGGCGTATGCGCGAAGCTACGCGCTAAAGATTCTCGCAAACTCGTTCTACGGATACCTGGGCTATGCGCGCTCAAGGTGGTATAACCGGAGTTGTGCCGAGAGCATAACCGCGCTTGGGAGAAAGCACATAATGGAAACCGAGAAGATGGCCAATGATGAAGGCTTCAGGGTTCTTTATTCGGATACGGATTCGGTGTTCCTGCTCCTTGGGAACAAGAAGAAAGAGGATGCGATGGCATTCTTGGAAAAAGTGAATTCGTCTCTTCCTGGGAAAATGGAGCTTGAGCTTGAGGATTTCTATACGCGCGGGGTGTTTGTTAGCAAGAAGCACCAGAAGGAGACTACGGGCGCAAAGAAGAAATACGCGATGCTATCCGAGGATGGAAGCGTAAAGATACGCGGGTTTGAGCTTGTGCGCAGGGACTGGTCGCGCGTTGCACGGGAAACCCAGAGGAAGGTGCTTGAGGCGATTTTGAAAGAAGGCAGCAAGGAGAAGGCGATGGGGATAGTCCAGGAAACAATTTCCCGGCTGCGCAACGGCGAGGTTCCGCTTGAGGAGGTTGCAATTTACACGCAATTGAAGAAGAAGCCGGAGAATTACGGCATCGTTTCCCCGGAACTTTCCGCTGCGAAGAAGGCGATAAAACGGGGGAAGAAGATTGGGCGCGGAAGCATAGTTGCCTATGTGATTACGCGAAACGGCAAAAGCAGCATATCCGATAGGTCGGAGCTTCTGGAATTCGCCCAGAACTACGATGCGCAATACTATATCGACAAGCAGGTCCTGCCTTCTGTGATGAAGATTCTGAAGGAGCTTGGGTATGATGAATACGAATTGAAGCACGGGGGAAAGCAGAAGGGGCTTGGCGACTGGTTTTGATTGTGGTTTTAGGCTGCCTGCACTTCCTTCTTGCCGTTTATCCTGCATACAGATTTCCAGAAGAAGAACCCTACTACCCCGAAAGTTATTATTGGCGAGAGCCAGGATGGGATGTGCGCGCCGAATGCGTCTAGCACCATGATTACGCCCAGAAAGAAGATTGAGTACATCGCCCCGTTTTTTAGGAAGACGTATTTTTTCACGTTTTCTATGTTGCGGATTGTAAGCTCCCTTACCACGAAGGCGCCGATTCCGTTTCCGATTAGGATTAGGGGGACTGCGAAAGTGAATGCGAATGCCCCTACAACCCCGTCAATTGAGAAGGTCGCGTCTATTACTTCGAGGTACATTAGCTTGCTTAGGTCGCTAAGGTTGGAGCTTCCCTCAACGAGTTTTGCCTCCTGCAGTTCCGCGTTCTGCTTGAAGCCGTGGACTATGAAAAAGGCGGTTGAGCCTACTACCGCGCCGAAGGCCAAGAGGGGGTCTAAGTTGATTGCGTTCCAGGTTATGTAGGCTAGGAGGATTGAAACTACCGCGAAGAACCAGACTCCCTGGTCCTTGAAGAATTTTTCCGTTGGGAGCCCGAACTGCTTGGGCTCCAGAAATAGCCAGTGGAAGAAGAGGAAAATGAGGAATACGCCTCCTGCAATCAGGAGTACCGGGCCGCTCTGCTCCATCGCCTCTGCAACCTGCGGGTCGCTAGAAAGCGTTGCCATGAAAACGTCCTCAATTGTAAAGTGCGGGTTTGCGGCCCATACTATTGCCGCAGGAAGGAGGCCCCGGATTACGAAAACCGCGATGAGTATTCCCCAGAGCAGGAACCATCGCCTTGCCTTCTGGCTCATTTTAGAGAGGACTTCCGCGTTGATTACCGCATTGTCCAGGCTGGTTATGGTCTCAAAGAAAACCAGGCCGAGAATCGTGAGGAGCATTGCGCCTATGTCCATTGCCTTGGATATCTAGAAGAGTGTTTTTATTTATTGGCTTTGGGAAGCGGGGGGGCAAGTGGAGGCTAAACTTTTCTTGCCGTTGTTTTGCGGATTACGCAGGCATGCCTCCTGTCTCCTAGGCATCTTGAAAAAAGCGCGGTTAGGGGCTCTTCTTTTAGGAGCATTATGTTCCCCATGCTTCCTTCCATCATGTGGGGGCAGCGGTAGACATCCTCGTTTGGGGCAATCGTAATAGACGAGCCTGCTCCCATCTGGCACCTTCCGTCTGCATAGGTGCTGTGGGGGAGGTTGAAGTCGCTGTACGCTAGGGCGAGGGCGGCCATCTTGCGCTTATGTTTTCTTCCCTCTTCGGAATGGAGGGGGGTGTTGCACACGAAGTATATCCCGTTGCCGTTTGCCGCATCTTTCAATGCCGCAAGCTTATCCAGGTCCGGCTCGCCGTTGATTCCAAGGACGTAATTCATGCCCAGGCGGGTCAGGCCGTACGCGGGGGGATTGGAGCAATAGGTGTAAGCGAGAAACAGGGTGCGCAGGCTAGTTGCGATTTCTGCGGAGCGGCCCCCGTATGCTGCGCCCTTGAAGAATTTCTCGTCTATAAAAGTGTTGTTGCCAGCTAGGCCAATCATCACGTTCACTCCATGGTTGGAGAGGAAGCGGCAGATTTGCGGGGAGAGGTTGTTGCCCTGCGTGAATACGTATGAGCGGACTCCTTCCGAAGTTGCGTGGGCTATTTTCTGCATCGTCTCCTGTGCAACACGGGGGTGGAACGGGTCGCCCCGGCCGCTTATCGCAACGAACTTGGTCCCGAAGCGGCGCGCAAAAAGGGAAATCAATTGTTTTGTGGCCTTCATCGGGAGTTTGCCGTTTAGCTCCCTAAAGTGCGCATTTGCCGCGCTGCCTTCGCGGTTTATGCACTTTCTGCATTGTTCCTCGCAGTGGAATGTACCTGGGAGGTTGAGGATCCTGAATTTTCTCCTAAGGGACATCTTGCCGTTATGGGTGGATGCGATGTTTTGCATGGCGTGCATTATCTCAAGCTGCTTTTGCATAATTCCACATATTTATAGGGACGGCAACAACTTTTAAATGTTTGCGGAATGAGGATGATGATACAAAGTAAAGGGGGCTTGCGCCCCAAAAAGAAAACAAAAAGAAATCTGGCGGAGGAGTTAGAAGACTACCTTCTCCCCCGGAACCTTCGGGAACAAGATTACGTCGCGCACGTGCTGCTTTCCGCAGAGGAAGCGGACCATGCGCTCAACCCCGAAGCCGCCTCCGGCGCTAGGGCGGAGGATTCCCATCTGGGCAATCTGGAGATACGGGGCAAAGGCATCCTCGGAGTTCTTGCGCTCGCGCATTTTCTCTAGTATGCGCCCATATTCATGCTCACGCTCGCCTCCTGAGAGGGCTTCCCCGTATCCTTCTGGGTAAACGAGGTCGTAGTTGATGTGCTCTCCGCTCTCCTTATCCTGCTTGTCGTAGAACTCCCTGTAATGGCTTAGCACCCAAAACGGGGATTTCTCCATTCCGGAGACCACCTCTTCAAAGCGGTCGCCGTATTTCTCGCGGAGCTCGTCCGACTTGAACACCTTGTATTCGGTTGGGACTTTTAGGTTGCGGCCAAGCCTTGCAAGTTCCGGGGCGCAGCTCTCTTTTACGTATCTTATTACGTGGGTGTAGAGGCCTTCTATTAGCTTGCGGAAGTCCTCGGAGGACGCGTCCCTTAACTCAATGTCCACCTGGCTGAACTCAAGCAGGTGCCTGCCGCTCAAAGAGGTGTGGTCCCCCTCCAGGCGCACGTTGGGGGAAACTATGTATATTCCCTTAGCGTCAAGGGCGCCTACCGCAAGCTGCTTGTGGAGAATCATGCTTTTAGTTAGTTCAAGCTTCTGGCCGCGGTATTTGAGGGAGGAATCCTCAACGTCGTGATTGAGCGGGTCGGTGATAGTGGAGAGTATCACGGGGCTAGATAGCAGTATCCCCTTCTCCCACAGGTAATCCTGCACGGCCTTCATGGCGGCACTCTGTACCTTTAGGATGTCCGCCATTTCCTTCCTTTGTATATGTTCTATGCTTTTTTTGGGCATCCAAAACACCTTGGGGGTTGGCTGGGAGGGAACTGGTATTAATATGTTTTCCATAAAATTGCGGATGATTGTACAAAAATAACAAGATTTAAATAGATTTATTGTATGTATATACAACATGATTGATGAAAAGGATATGGAAATACTGCGCGTTCTGAGGAAAAACTCAAAAAGCTCGGTAAACGCGATTGCAAAGGCCACGGGGATTCCTCCTGCCACCGTGCATCACCGGGTGCGGAAGCTGGATTCGGAGGGGGTAATACGCAGGTATACAGTTGAGCTTGACGATTCTAAGATGGGCTTTTCCCTGGGGGCCTACGTTTTTGTGTCGGTGCAGCAGGGGCAGGGCGAGAAACTGGACCAGAGGCTGATGGCACAGAAGTTCGCAAAATACGAGTTCGTAGAAGAAGCTTCGGTCCTTGCCGGGGACGTGGACATGGTCCTGCGTGTGAAAGCGCGGAGCATGGAGGACCTAAACCATTTCGTGCTGGATTATTTGAGGAACTCGCCCGGGGTGGAAAAAACCAGGACCATGCTGATAATGTACGATGTTAAGTCAGAGTAGGCTGGCCGCTTTGGCCCGGAATCCCAGCCTTCAGGGGGCGGGCTCTTTGGGGAGGTCTTCTAGAACCACAGCGTAATCATTATTGAGCGGAAGCGTTGCGAGGACGTGCCTCCTCGCATCCGCATAGCGAGAACCATCCAAAGTGCGCGAAACCGTCCTTACCGCCTCGTGCGGAAGCCTGCTAAATAGGAGATTCTTGTATAGCGGGACCCCCTCCATCTGCCTGGGATTGGCCGATAGGGGAATCATTGTTTCCGCATGTGGCACCCCTGCGACTCCAGAAGCCTGCTCCATGAAGCTTTCCGTTTTGGTTCCCCCGATTACGGTTATGGATTCCGGGATTACTACCACGCTTGATGCTCCCCTGTATTTTTCGAATTCCCTTGGAATGATAATCAGGGCTTTCCCGCCGCCTAGGGCATCTACGTTCCGTATTAGGGACCATGGGATTCTCGTCCCATCCTCCTTGTCTACGATGTCTAAGCCCTTCTTGAAGGATTCGCCCGTGGCGGCGTATGCGATTATTTCCGCTGCGCAGATGGGCAGTTTCCCGGGATTTCCGACTAGCCTCCCTCTTCCGCGCATTATTCCTTCGTTGAGCGTGCTGTGGGAGACGAGCCGTTTGTCGGTTTGCTTTGCGTGCCTGCCAACCTGCATGCGGCTGTGGAAAGTTTTGCATACTGCCAATTGGCGGGGGATTAGGGCTTCCTTCTTGGGAACGATTACTTGGTTAGCCATGTTTTTCACCGATAATAGTTATTGTTTGTGGTCGGGACTGTTTAAATAATTATTGGCAGGGGGGCCTAGATTGCTTCCGCAACGGTTGCCCCAAGCCTCTCTTTGTCGCGGGAGAACTTGTAGCTGCGCGCGAATTCCGAACTAATCAGGTTTTCCTCGTGCGTAATCACTATTGACTGGGGGATTATTTCCGGGACCTTGTTCTCTAAGGCTTCGGATAGGGTGTGGATTGCCTCCGCATCCAGGTTGTGGGTTGGCTCATCAAGCATCATCCATCCGACATTCGGGGTGAGGACTGTTGAGAGCGCCATCCTCAAGGTAAGGGAGAGGCAGGCTTTTTCCCCTCCGGATGCGATGTTCTCCAAGCGCCTCCACTGCCCGTCGTTTATTTCAAAGGTGTAATCTTTTTCCCTTGCGACTATGCGCAGTTCCTTGTAGTCCGCATAAGGGTAAAGGATGGGCCAGATGTTGTTCATTGCCGAGTTTATGGCGGAAGTTAATTCCATGCGCAATTCCCCCTGCAATTCAAGCAGGGAGTTGCGGTAAATCTGGAGTTCCTCTTTTAGCTTTAGGAGGTATGCGCGCTCATCTTTTAGCCCCTCCAATTTAGAGATGCGCATAGAGATGGAAGAGAGTTGTTCGGAGAGCATTGCCGCATCCTTTTTGAGGGCCAGGAGTTCGGAGGATTTTTGTGTGTGCGTGAGCCTGGTTTCCTGCGACTGCCCGCGCAGCTTTGCAAGCTCATTTGGATTGAATTGCAACCCGGATAGTTCGGAAGCCGCACGGGAGGCTTCGGCTTTCGCCTCTTCTAGGGATTGCGCTTTTTTGAGCAGGGCTTCTTCCTCCCTGAAGGATACGAGCGCATCCGAGTGCTTCCCTGCGCACTCATCCCTCTGCAGGAGGAAGGAGGATTTTTCCTTTTTCGCAAGTGAGAGTTCGGCCTCTTCCTTCTCAAGGTTACCCTTGAGGGCGGGAATCGTGTCCGCGCGTGCTTTGTGCTGGGCAATCTGGGAAGATACCTGCTGCATCTTCTGGATGCGGGAGGCTAGGCCGGACTTTTCTTTGCGCAACCTTGGGATTTTCTCGTTTAGGGATTCTAGCCTGGATTTTTTTGCGCTGAGGGTTTCCCCCTTCTGAGCAAGAAGGTTCTCCGCGGTTCCGCTTGATAGGCTGGAATCGCACAGGGGGCAGCGCGAGCTTCCGGGCTTTAGCCTGCGCAGGGTGTCTTCTAGTTCCGGAATTTCCGCGGCAAGGGATTTTGCCTCCGATGATGCGCAGAGGAGCTCTTCTTCTTTTTTCTCCAGTAATGATGCGGCATCGGGGCCTTCGGAAGGGGAGAGGGATTCTAGCTCCAGCCTGAGTTTTTCTAGTTCCCTTGCAGAAGAAGAGGCCGCCTCAAGGAAGGTGGAACTCTTCCCGGCTTTCCTTGATATGGCGGAAATGGATTCTTCGGTTTTTGAGAGTTTGGAATCCAGGGACTTCTTTTCTAAAAGGAGGGCAGAGAGGGCTTCGCGCTTTTTTTGGAGCGATTCCCCGGATGGGGCCTTGCCCTCTAGCTCCCTGGAGAGCACTTCCACCCGTGCTTTGGAGCGCTCTAATGATGAGCGCAGCGCCTCGGATTTTTTGCCCAGGGACTCTAGTTCTATGAGCTTGCGCGAAAGCGATGATGCGGATTCGTGCAATTGCGTGCACTCACTTTCCAAGAGAGGAAGCTTTTGCGAGATTGCTTCCAGGGAGGAGTTTTTATTAGCTTTTTCTTTTGTGAGCGATTCGTATTCCTGCGGGCTAAAGAGCGGCGATAAGGACTCCGCTTCGCCGGATATGCGGTTTAGGAGGGAAACCGCTGCAGAGCGCGCGGATTCCACCCGCTCTAGCCCCAGGAGCCTGTCCATTTCTTTCTTCCTTTTTCCCGGGTCTATTGTGAGGAAGTAGTCTATGTTGTTCTGCTCGGAGTATATTGCGCGGGTGAAGAGGTCGTAATCCACTTCAAGTATTTTTGATATTGCCTCCGTAACGCGCTTTGGGCCGGATTCCAGGACCTTCCTCTCCGGGAGAAGCATGAGCTTGGATGCTGCGGCAACGCTCGCCTGTTTCTTTTTGAGCCTGCGCACTACGCGGTAGTCCTTGCCGGAATGTGAGAAACTGAGGGCGACTTCCGCTTCTTCCTCATCGTATGAGATTGCATCAAAAAGGGATGTTTCCCTGCGCCTAAGCTGGGGGAAAGCCCCAAAGAGCGCGTAGCTTAGGGCGTCTAGAAGCGCGCTTTTTCCACTCCCCATTATGCCGATTACGAGATTGGTGCCCCTTCCGAAATTTACCTGGGTATCCTTGTGGGTGCGCCAGTTCTTGAGGGAGAGCGAAGAAATCATCGGACATATATTATGGAATAAGTAATAAAAAGAAATTCGGGGGGTTGGAGTCCGCTTTCCGCTGCGGGGCGGGCTGGATACTGTGCCCTCCGCGATTTAGAATGCAAAGATACAAAAAGAAGTTCTGTTATCTTAGGGGCATGGAGATTGGAAACGGGCAATTGGCCATTCTGTTGCTGCTTGGGATTATGCTGTTTAGCTTCGGGTGCGGGGGAGATGACCATGCTCCCCCTGAGCCGCTTCCCCAGGAGGGAACCGCCGATAACGGGAGCGCACCCGTTTTTGAAGACGAGCCCCTGGGGGAGAACGTGACCGAGTGCTACGATGGCACTCCGGTGGGCAACTGCTCGGCAACAAAACCAAAGGCGTGCGACATAACCGGGAACCTCGTTGATGACGTTGAGACCTGCGGGTGCCCGGAAAACGCATTCCAAATGGGCGATGAATGCATATACTACTGCGCGGACGGGACGCCCCTTGGGGAATGCTCAAAAGACAAGCCGTACTACTGCAACATGAGCGCGGAACTCTATGAGGGCGCAAGTATATGCGGATGCCCAGAAGGCTACGATGCGGAAGGGGAGGGCTGCAGGAATGCGTGTGACGATGGGACTGCGAAAGAAGTGTGCTCGGAACAAACCCCTCCGTACTATTGCAACCGCGAATACGAACTGGTGCTGAACCCGTCCCTGTGCGGATGCTTTGAATGGGAGTTCATGGTTTCAGGGAGCTGCTACGACCCTACGGCAATCGGGTATTCCAACGGGGAAACCATACGCCTGAGCGAAGACGTGAGCGCGGTCATAGACAAAGTAGAAGAGCTAGACTGCGAGGATTCGCGCTACCTTGGAGTCAGGCTTACGATAACCAATAACGGCGATGAGGCTTTCGCAATAGAAGAAAGCGACGTGCGCGCATACAAGAACAACAGGTACAGGATGTTCTCGGGCAGGCCAGAAGGCTGCGCAATAAGCAGCATCTTCAGGTGGGGGGAGGTAAATGCCGGGGGGGAGAAAACCGGAAGGATATATTTCGACATGGGAGGGGGGATAGGGGATACTTACAGCATGACCATTTCGAGGATATATTATGAGAGCATCCTGCGGGATTTCAACGTAACTTTGGAGCTTGAGGATTGATTTGCATGGCTTTGGGAGGAGTGCTCGTAAAAAGCAGGAGCGAAGTGTTCTACTCCACTAAAAGCGGCAACACGCAAAAGATTGCGGAGGCGATTGCGGAGTGCATGGGAACGCAGGCACTAAACGTTTCGGGCGTGGGGGAGGGGCATTCCCTATCAAAGTGCGACCTCCTCTTTGTAGGAAGCGGGAGCTACGGCTCAGCGCCCTCTGCGGAAATGGCCGCATTCATAAGGGGGCTTGGGAATTCGGAGGGCAGGCACGCGGCGGTATTCGGAACCTCCGGAGGAGGGAGGGAGGACTACCTAAAGAAGATGAAAGCGCTCCTTGAGGGAAGGGGCCTCAAGGTTATTGGGATGTGGGGCTGCCTGGGCCAGGAGTATTCATTGAAAAACAAGGGGAAGCCCGACGATAAAGACCTGAAGGATGCTGCGGGCTTTGCAAAGAAAATGCTAATGAAAATAGAAATAATATAGGCAGATAATCCCTGCCTATTTTTCTTATCCTTAATCTTGGGGCGATTGCTCATTCTTGAGGCTCCTGCCCCTCATCGCTTATGCTCTTGCTTATCCTGCCCAGGGCTTCGCGAAGCTGCCCCTGCACGGGTGCGAGGGCTCCCCACCAGGGGCCTTCCTCGCGGAGTATGCTCCCGTTGCGGGCATTGAGCGTGAAGGAGGTTTCCGAATCCACATCGAATATCCCAAGGAACATCCTCCGCTCTGCCACCCTGAATGCGTAGGCTGGCACATCGCCCTCAAAGCCGAGGGTTATGTTCTGCGAAGGCGCAAGGGAGGCTGCAGCCTCCGCCAAATCGGATGGGAGGACGTTGAGCCTGTACTCTGTGCCGTTGCGCTCTAGGTACATCGTGCGGTTTCTTATGCGGAGGGTTTCCGCCGTGGAAACTTCGGTCCCGTTCATCTGCATTATGGTTTCGCGCTCCCTTGGCTGGATACTAAGGGGCGAAGACGCGTTTGCGTGCCTTAATGCGATTTGTGCTTCTACCTGCACCTGCCCACCCGACTGGTTGTTTGCAAGGAGGGTAGGGGATTCGTTGCCGGCCCTGGACTGGACTTCCACCCTTCCTGGGCTAACCTGCACCGCTTCTATTTCCCCTGCATTCTGGAGGGCCTCCCCGTTGGAGGCGGTAACCGTAAGCTGCCAGCGGTTTGTTTCCCCTTCGGGTTTGTCTTCGGAGTTGTTGTTGGGGGAATTCTCCCCGCGGGAAGCTTCCACTGCCCCGGAGCCGTTGCCGCCGCCCTGGCTGCCCGTGGAAATCCCTGCTCCCCCGTATTGGGTGGGAGTGGGGGCGTAATCGGGGCCACGGGCGGGTTCCCCTGCGCCGGATGAAGAGCCTCCTGAGCCGGATGGAGAACTGCCGGAATCGCCTTCCGATTCTGAAGTGCTGGAACCTGTTCCCGTTGCGGAGCCGCTCCCGGAGCCGTTTGCGATTGTGGCGGAAACCTTTAGGGGCGTTGATTCGGCTGCGGAATCGGTGCGCACGCCCGTCTCCGCAAAAGCCATGCCCAAAACCAGTGAAAATGCCAATACGAATACTATTGCAGTCCTCATGAAGGGAGGTTGCATGAAAAATAATATAAAGTTGCCCTCTGGAAGAGGGGAACCTGCATGGATGCGCGCAGCATCAATTTAGATGTGCGAACTTGCAGTCAGGCTGCTTATTGTGTAGATTATCACGGCGCAGATTAGGCCTATTGCCAGCGTCTTTAGTGCCGAGATTGCGAGGTTCTCCTTTGAGAGTTTGCCCAGGAATATCCCAAGGAGGAGGAACATCACAAAGCACATCCCAAACGAAATGTAGTAAGCGGAGAGGACGTCAAGGATTGGGGTAAATGAGATGAAGAATGGGAGCAGCACCAGGAGGATTGCTATTAGGGGGGAGAGGCCGTCTATTAGGGAGACGTAGACTGTCGCAAAGCTCTCCGCGCGGGAGATGTCGGTGGAATCGAGGTTCCTTAGCATGCTGCGCTCAAGGTCCTTGCGCGATTTCATGCGCTCAGCGCGCTCGGAGAGGTAGGTTCCCCACACTCCGGAAACGAAGATTGCGGCCCCTGCGCCAAGGCCCATCGTGGCGATTGTATCCACTTCCATTAGGCCGGAGAGGAAAGAGCCCAGGAGGACCCCGAAAATAGTGAGCGTCCCATCAAAAGTGTTCATCACGAAATACCTGCGGGCCAGTTTGGACATGCCCGTGATTTTCTCGTAATGCTCGATTTTTTTCCCGAGTTTCTTCATGGTTTGGGATTACCCCCTAATCCGAAGGTTCCTTTATCGTGAGGACGTTGTCTATTGAGTGGATTGTGGCGCCCATGTTCTCTATTATCCTGTTTATGTTCTCATAATGCAGGCTCGGGCCTTCTATGGAAATCTTCACGTTCTCTACTTTCTTGTCGATTTCGAGAATGTCAACCGAAACCTTGTCCACGCCGTCTACCGCGTTTATGTTCCTGGATAACTCAAGTATGGAAGGCTCCATGGGCTTGAGGACGTCCAGAACTATCTTTTGCACTTTTACTGTGTCCATGCTGCTTGGTATATTGAACAACTAATATAAAAGGATTGGAAGGCGGGGGAGTGGGGAGGGATTTAATAGTTTTCTTGGCCAAAATCCCCTTCATGAAATACGCTCTTTCAGTTTTCATGGCGCTGGCACTCCTGCTTGCAGGCTGCCCGCAGGAAGGCTCCCCTGATGGGGGGATCTGGGGAGGCGCTGGCTCTTGCAGTGACAGCGATGGCGGGATATACGAATTTACCAGGGGGGTTGCCACAGTTGAGGATGGTGCGGGAACCGACAAGTGCCTGGGCCAGGGCGGAAGCGTCCTTGAATATTATTGTGAGGATGGGGAGCTTGCGAGCACGGACGTTGAGTGCCCCCTGGGCTACGTTTGTGACGATGGGGCATGCATAGTAACGCCCTGCTTTGACACCGAAGAGGATGCGGATCCTGGCGTTGCCGGGACCGTGCAATATTCGGGCGCGCAGTACGCGGACTCCTGCATAGATGATACTTGGGTAAGGGAATATTCGTGCACTAAAGAGGGGGTGTCCGAAGAGGCAATTGAGTGCGAAGAAGATGAGAAGTGCGAGAGGGGAGAATGCATGCCGATTCTGCCCTGCATAGACAGCGACAACGGAAAGGACGTTTATTCTGCCGGGGTAGCCAGCGTGGGGGCGGCATCGTATTCTGACATCTGCGTAAGCTACAACGTGGTCTTTGAGTATTACTGCGAAGATGGGGGCGTGCGGGATGTGCAAATCATGTGCCCGGACGGGGAAGAATGCTCCGGGGGGGTTTGCATCGAGGCTGGGGACCGCGAATGCACGGACACCGACGATGGCAAGAGCAGGTACCAGAGGGGGACCGTTTCCTATTGGGTTGGCGGGGAGGAACTCTCCGAAACCGACAAGTGCTATGACCAGGATTCGGTTTTGGAAGTGTGGTGCACAGAAGACGGCTCGGTCGGGTTTGGGATTCTGGAGTGCTACGATTCCGACTGGTGCGAGGATGGGGCGTGCACAAGTGGAAGTTAGGCCCGAAGAAAGGATGCGCGCAGTTGGCATAATCCGCTACGAAGGGCAATACGCATTGGCCACCAGGGAGTTCGTGCTCAGCGTGCTGGGAGGGGAATTCGGGTGGTGGGACACCAACCGGCCGGATTTGGATGATATTGGCGGATTCTATTTGGGGGAGAAAAGCGGGTTCTGGATTGCGCTTGAAGATGGGAAGGTTGTTGGCACAATCGCAATCAAGGATTATGGGAAGGGGAGGGCGTACCTCAAGAGGATGTATGTGGCAAAGGAGTTCCGGGGGACGGGGCTGGCAAGGAGGATGCTCGATACCGCGCTAAGTTATGCTAGGGGGAAAGGCTTTAGGGAAGTGTTCCTTGCAACCGTTGATGAGATGGCTGCGGCAAAAAAATTCTACTCCAAAAACGGCTTTGGGAGAATAAGCAAACTGCCCGAAGGCCTGCCGGATTTTGGGGACAACGTTTTCTACAGGCTGGCACTCTGATTTGGGATGTTAGCGAACGCATTCACTCGGTGCGCTTTAGGAGTATTGCCGGGCAGATTCTAAGCACCCCCTCTTTGCCCCCCAGTTTTTTTATTAGCGCGTTCAGATTTTCGGGAGTCTTGCACCATGCCTCAAACATTATCATGTGGTCCCCCGTAGTTAGCGAGGCGTAGCGGACATCCGGGAGGTTGCTTATATACTCTAAAACCGGGAGGAGTCTCTCCGGAGTGGTATCGAGCCCTACTAGCGCAACCCCGGAATACCCCATGAAAAAGGGGTCTATTATCGCAGTATAGGATTTGATTATGCCGCGCTCTTCTAGCTTTTTTATGCGCTTTCTCACGGCGGTTTCGGTGATTCCCAGCTTCAATGCTATCCGGGTCAGGGGAGTCCTGCTGTTGCGCATTAGGGTGTGGAGGATTTCCTCGTCTTTTTCATCCATGTTCGTATTTCAAACCAAAGAGTTTTAAAAACGAACTGATAAAGCGTTGACCATAGAAAAAGGAAATGGTGTGAAAATGATGAGAATCGGAGAAAAGATAGCGGATATGGGAATGGAAGTTTTCCATGAAGGGGAAATAAAGAAGGTAAAGCTCTCGGATTACTCTGGAAAGTGGTTGGTCCTGGTATTCTACCCTGCGGATTTCACTTTCGTGTGCCCAACCGAGCTTGAGGACATGGCGAAGCATTATGCGCAGTTTAAGGAAGCGGGCGCGGAGGTAATTAGCATAAGCACCGACACCGTGTTCGTGCACAAGGCGTGGAAGGACAATTCGGATGCCATAAAGAAGATTGAGTACCCGATGGGCGCAGACCCCACGGGCAAAATCTGCAGGGAGTTTGGGACGTACATAGAAGAAGAGGGGCTCTCCCTGAGGGGAAGCTTCATAATAGACCCGGACGGAGTGCTTAAAGCGTTTGAGGTCCATGACAACAGCATAGGCAGGAGCGCAAAGGAGCTCCTGCGGAAACTGCGGGCTGCGGATTTTGTGCGAAAAAGCGACGGAATCGTGTGCCCGGCCAACTGGGAACCCGGGGCGGAAACGCTCAAGCCCGGGCTGGACCTGGTGGGAAAGATATAGGTGAGGACATGACCAAGAGAGAAGAGATATACAAATGCAACGTATGCGGGAACATCGTGGAAATGGTGCATCCTGGCGCGGGAGAGCTTGTCTGCTGCGGGCAGCCAATGGAGCACAAGCCGGAGAAGGAGACTGATGAGGGAAACGAGAAGCACGTCCCGATAATCAAGAGGACCGAAACCGGCGTGAAGGTAAAGGTGGGCTCGGTTCCGCACCCTATGGAGGAGAACCACTACATTGAGTGGATTGAAATCATAGCGGACGGCAAAGTGTGCCGCAAGTACCTAAAACCGGGAGAGGCTCCGGAAGCGGAATTCTGCACGGATGCAAAAGAGGTTAGCGCACGCGAATACTGCAATGTGCACGGGCTCTGGAAATCCGCCTGAGCGCGGGCTCCTAAGGGCCCGCTTCGCGCTTTGGGCTTTGGGATTCACTTGGGCTTGTAGCGTCCCCACTTGCCCAGTGCTTCCCTCAATTCTTCGTTATTTTTAGCCTTCTCTTTTAGGGAGACTCCTTCCATCTTCGCATCTATTGCCTGCATTACTGCCATTGCGCCTGCGCGGGTGCCCTTGGGATGTCCGTGGATTCCTCCGCTAACTAGGAGTACCATGTCGTTGCCGTAGATGTCCATGACATCCGGGACCAGGCCGGGGTGGAGGCCTCCTGAGGATGCTGGGAAAACGGATTTTATGTTTCCCCACTCCTGCTCTAGTATGAGGCCTTTTTTCGCCTTGGTTTTCTTCTCGCGCAGAACGTCCGCTATTGCCTGCACTTCGGGCTTTGTGCCAACGAGCTTGCCCACCGCAGTTCCGGTGTGGATGTTGTTTACTCCAAGCATGCGCATCGTCTTTGCGAGAAACTGCATGGTAAGGCCGTGCTTGGGGTTGCGGTCAAAAGCCGCGTGCATCGCCCTGTGCGCGTGTATTGCAAGGCCCAAATCGCCAAGGTAGTCGCGCATCGTCTGGACTGCCGAGTTGCCGGTTACAACGACGTCTATCATCACATAATCCCAGCCGTGGTCTGCGACCATCTCCGCGCGCCTCATCATCTCTCCTACTTCTGCTGTGATGTTGAAGAATGCGGATTTTTTCTCGCCCGTGAGGGCTTCCGCCTTGTCGCGGAGCTTCGTCATCCTCTTTAGGCGGTCCTCGAAGCGGTTGAATGAGAGGGATGTGAGGTTTTCGTCATCCTTTACGAAATCGAATCCGCCCATCCAGGTTTCGAACGCTATTTTGGAGTGCTCGGCTGCGCTGAATCCTATTTTGGGCTTTACCACTGCCCCTGTTAGGGGGCGCTTTTTTACTCCCATCCTCTTTCTTATCCCCTCCATCCCGAATTGGGGGCCCTTGAAGGACTTGAGGAGGGCGGGCGGAATCGACGCGTCTATTAGCCTCAGGTTCTTGAGCGCCTTCATGCCGAAGATGTTGCCGGCTATCCCGCTTAGGAGCTGGCAGAGGTTGCCCTTTTCCCAGAGGCCAATCGGGTATGCGACTTTTAGGTAGTTGCCATCCATCTCAAAGGCGGTCGCCTCCAGGCCCTTCATTCTCGGAGGAAGGCTGGTGAGGGTGGTCCAGGTGCCAGTGGAACTCTCCGATGCAATCCTGCCTGCAGCCTCCTTCTTGCTCATCCCCGCTGCGGGCTCGAAATAAAAGAGAGCTATAACGTCGTCTTTTGCAGGCGAATATTTAAAGTCCACGAATTTGTCATACCAATCGATTTTTGCCATGGAAAGCTCAAATCAAACAAGTAATATAAAGCCTGCGGATTGGGGGCCCGGGGCAGGGGATGGTGCGCGGATGGGGGATGTTATGTGTGGGGAGCGCTTTGGGGGGCCTGCTGCGGAAAAGAGGGGGGCATAGATAAGCTTAAATACCATCGCATTCCCAATAGAAGCGGATGGCTGGCAGCCGATAATGCGCAAGCCCCGGGGAATCCCCGGGATTCTGCCTCCGGGTGCGGGCCGTCCTTAAGTAAAATAAAAAGGTGAAAGAATGTCTTTTGGAGACGACGATGAAAGCGGAGACAGGCCTGCGCGCGAAATGCACGATGCGGTCTGTTCTAAATGCGGTAAGGAGTGCCAGGTCCCCTTTAAGCCTACTGAGGGAAGGCCCGTTTACTGCAGGGACTGCTTTAGGCCACGCAAGAGATTTTAGGTGAAGGAGCTTTCCTAATCCGCTAAGTTTCTTTTAATATTATTTTTTTGTTTTAAATTCAGTTCTTGGTTTTGATTGCCCTTGCTTTTTAGCGTCAGCTCTCTGCATAGGGGGATTTCGCCTTCTGCAGGGTTTTGGGCGGGGGGTGGCCTATTGGGCCTTGTGGCGGCTCCTTTATGGTGCGCGCAATAGCGCTCATTAGGATTGGGCCTATGAACGTGGTTGCTATGCTCAGGATTATCATCGCGGTAATCATGTTGTCATCTAGCAGCCCCATCTCAAGCCCCACGAATGCGACTGCGAGGGTAGTGCTAAGCTGGGGGATTGTTGATACTCCGGCAAGTGCGCTCTCCTTTGAATCAAATCCGCAGGATTTGGCGGCAAGCCAGCCGCTTGCGAACTTGGAGATTACCGAAACCGCGGCTATTGCAAGGACCAGGTATAGCGCGCTGCCCCACCTTGAGAGTATGGAAACGTCCATCTGGGTGCCGATTATGATGAAGAACACCGGGATGAAGATTCCATAGCTTACAGCGTGCAGCTTCCTGCGCAGGGTTTCATTCGTAATGGAATCCGAGAGGACCAGGCCTGCGAAGAATCCCGCGATTATTGAGTGCATCCCAAGCAGGTCAAATAGGACGACCGTCCCGACTAGCATTACCAATATGAAGCGCAATTCCTGCTCAAAGTGGTATTCTATTCCGGAATTGAGCGAGAAGAACCATTCCCTTGCCCTTGGCATTAGGATGCGCAAGGCTGCTAGCAGGATGAAAACGAACAGGTAGAAAAGGGGAAGGGGCATCTCGGAAGTGGGGTCGGCACTCTGGAGGAATAATGATAGCAGGATGAGGCTGAGGACGTCTTCTACTATTGTGCCGGCAACGATTGTTTTCCCAAGCTTCATGTTGATTAGCCCCGTGGATTCCATTACCGGGATTACCACCGCTATTGAAGATGAAACGAAGATTATGCCCAAAAGCAGGGAGGATATTGTGTCGTATCCGAAAAAGGAGGCTATGCCAAAACCGGCAAGGAAGGGGATTGCCCCGTTTATGAGGGCGAACCTGGCTGCGCTGCCGCCTATGCTCCTAAAGCTTGAGAGCTTTATCTCCATTCCCGCCATGAACATCAGGAAAACCAGGCCGATTGAGCCTAGGAAATCAATCGTTTCGTTCATCTCAAAGAGGGCCAGGCCGTAGGGGCCGATTATTATTCCCGCCAGGATGAGGGCGACAACATATGGGAGATGGAAGCGCCTGAAGAGTTCTGATAGGAACAGCGATGCGGAGATTAGCACCAGGAATGAAAGCAGTTCCGCCATTGAAGCCTGAATCTTTGGCTTTGCTTATAAAAGTATTGCAGGCCTGCCCTGGGGGAGCTGCACACGGGAATCCCATTTTCATCTTGGAAGCGCTGCTCAGATTGCCCCGGATATTTTCGGGTTCAATCCCTTGAATTTGGAGAGCCATTCCTTCCTGCTAATCCTGAGTTCGTTGGTTAGTCTCGCGTATTCCTCCTCTTCGTAGAGGGACCGCGGGTGCAGCTTGCAGCCTTCCACTTCCGGGATTTCTTTTGGGAGGAGGTAGCCCCACTCCCCATCCTGTTCCCAGGAGATGCCGCCCCTTGCAATCTCCTTTATTATGGAGGCGGAATCGTGCACGGTTATCTTCCTTGCTTCTCCCTTGCCGCCTTCGCCTACCCCACCGGTATTTAGGAGGTAGCACTCCAGGTGCGGATTCTTCCCCAGGATTTCTAGGAATCGGTTTCCCTCCTCGTATTCGGGGCCGATTATGAAGGGGTTTGTGCCCACTACCCTGCGGGGCTTTCCCGCATCAATATCCGAGGCTGCGCTTCCCACGGATTCGCCTAGCATGAAGAATGCGGCTGCCTGGAGGGGGCCAAGCTTTGCAACCGCGGGAACGATATTGTTCCAGCGGGTTATGAACAGTATCATGTCCACTTCCTTTAGGCTTATCCCTTTTTTCGTGTGCCCGATTTCGCTTCGCAGGACCACCGCCCTCCCATTGGAAGTCAGGGTGCAATCTGAAAAATCCGGTTTTCCGCCCCCATTTAGCTTAACGTTCTCCAAGAGGGCGTTGGGGCTTGTTGCGGCCTTGTATAGGAGGGGCTGGGATTTTGGCTCTAGGCCTTCGGTTTTTATGTAGAAATTGTCCTCTGTGCCCCGGCATGAGGAATCGGCCTGCATCAGGACCACGTCGTCTTGGAGAATGGTTACGCTTTCCCCCTTTGAGGCATCCAGCCAGTGGTGGTGGCAGGTAAGGGTGGTCTTCCCGGTTGCGCTAAGGCCAAAGAGCAGGACTCCTTTTTCAATAAGCTTTCCGTCCTTTTGCAGGGCGGAGATTGTTTTTGAGCCTGCGTGCAGGCCCAGGCCGCCTGCCATCTTGGCCTTGTGCATTGCCATTCGGAGGTTGGCTTTCTTGAGCTCCCCGGTGTAGTCTGAGCCTAGTATGAAGGTTATGCCGCTTGGGGCGTGGGCGAGGATTTTGGTTTCTTGCCATTCCGGGACTTGCACACTGGTAAAGTCCGGGGATTTCCCTTTTTTGGGGGGAAAAAGCATCTTCGCCCACATAAAGGGGATGTGGGGGTATGCTGCGGAAACGTATGCGCGGCAGTAAAACGGGTTTTCCATGCACATTCTTCTATCCACTCTGAGGAGCTTTTTCCCCTTTAGGTACTGCGCCACGCTCGTGATTAGGGATTCTTGGGCGGATGTTGGCTTCCCTTCTATTATCGTTGTCAGGGACGCGCTCCTTCCGCGTATTTTCGTGGTGTAGCACATGCTCCCGTATGCGGTCTGCACCCCTTCTTTTTTGGAGATTTCTAGGAGGCGCCCAAAAGACGGGTTTGCATCAATCTGCGCCCCTTTTCCTATTTCCCTTATAGCTTCTTCAAAATCCAAGTGCACACCCTGTGTGCAGCTTCTGCAAGAACCAATTATATTGTTTGCTGTTTGGGAAGGCTGGTGGAGGGGTTTATAATGCGTGGGGGAGTTGGCAGGAGCATGGAGGGGGAATTGAAGAAAAGGCTTTCCAAAGAGGAATACAGGGTCCTAAGGGAGAAGGGAACCGAACCTCCATTTAGCGGGGAATACAACGAAAACAAGCGCGAGGGGACATACCGGTGCAAAGCATGCGGCAACGTGCTATTTAGGTCAAAGGAAAAATTCGATTCCAAGAGCGGATGGCCCAGCTTTTTTGAAGTTGAAGAGGGTGCCGTGGAATTGCGGGAGGACTTGAGCCACGCTATGGTGCGCACGGAAGTCCTGTGCAAAAAATGCAAGAGCCACCTTGGGCACCTCTTCTATGACGGGCCCATGCCCACCGGAAAGAGGTACTGCATAAACTCCCTCGCACTTGATTTTGAAGGGAAAAAATGCGGAAAGGCGGGAAGCTGCGCAAAGAAGGGATAGCAACCTATTGCGGGGGGCTCTTGCGCTTGCCCCCATGGGGGTTGGCGCAGGAGAGGGGAGCCAAGAAAGCCTTTTAAAAGATAAACCCAATTTTGAAAGTTATGTATCTCCTGCGCAACGCCGTTGTGGCTGCATTTTTCATGCTCATTATTTCCGGGATTGCACACCCGGCGAACCTGCTTACCAACCCGGATGCGGAAACCGGGGACTTAACCGGGTGGACACTCGTCCCCTATCCAAGCGGGAGCACCTTCGTTGTGGGTTCCGGGGGGCTAGAAGGCGGAAGCTACCATTTTGCGGAGAACCGAGAGAGCGGGGCGACTGCAACCGGGCTGGCGTCTTTGAGCCAGGAGATAAACCTCACAGATGAGGGATATGGCGATTCCTACTTAGATAGCGCCCCCCCAATCGGGATAAAGGTTTACGTGCACGGAGTGGTTTATGCGGGCTCCGACTTGTACCAGGTAATAGTGCAGCTAAAGGACTCCGAAGGCGGGGTGATTGATTCTTATGATACGGGGCAGCAGGTGGCGGGAAACGACTGGATATTAATTAGCCACAATTTCAGCGGATACGGCTCAGGGGTGCGCACCATAGATTTTGAGATGAAGGGAACAGATGGCGAGCACTGGGCAGGGCAATACGGGGTGTTCTTTGATAATGCATCGGTGGAATTCAACGAGATTGTGCTCTCAAACTGCAGCCAGGAGCTTGATACCGCTTCAACCATGTACAGGCTGGACAGGGACATTTCCGTGAACACGACTAATTGCCTCAACGTGACTGCGAGCAGCGTCCTCATAAATTGCGACGGCTATACGATAACCGGTGACAATTCCTCCGGGGCATATGGGATTTACACAAACCGCTTTGGGACCGGGGTGGTAAACTGCAACATCAGCAATTTTGAGCGCGCGGTTTATTTTTATGGGACGGACAATGGGAGCATACGAAACAGCAGCCTCTATTCCACTAGGAGTTCGGGGAACGCGATGCGCTTTGAATCCTCTGCAAATTACAATATGATAGGGGACGTTTATGCATATTCGGCTTCCGGATACGTGTTCCTAATGAGCGGTTCGCGGGGGAACAGGATATACGGCACAACCATGGAGGGCGCATCCAGCTCTTATGCTTTTTACATGATGAGCTCGCACAACAATACGATTGAGAATTCCTCTTCTTCGTGCACTTCCGGGGCGCTGTGCGTCGGTTCCGCATCATCGGACAACAATTTTACCAATTATAATGCGACTACGACCAGCGGGGTGGCGGTTTATGTCCTCTGGGACGGCTCAAGCAAATACGTGATAGGCAACAAGTTCGTGGGGCTGAATGCATATTCCTCTTCAAGCAGGGGCGTGAGCCTGGAAGTTGGGAGGTACAATGAGTTCATAAACTCCACTTTATATGGGGGGTGGGGAGAAGGATTCTACTCCATGCAGGGCTACGACATGAAGATTGCCAACTGCAACGTTACTTCCAAGGGGGATTATGGAATGTACATTTATTCTTCTGACAGGCTCAACATCTCCGGGGGGAGGTACCAGTCGCTTTCTAGTTCCAGCAGCTATTATGGGGCATACGTAGTTCATACCGACGATTCTTACATCTCGGATGCGGAATTTGCCGGGAACAACTCGGTTGCGCTCTACCTCTCCAACAGCGACAACTGCGAGGCATTCAACAATACGCTTGAGAGCATTAGCGGGAGCACGACACTGCTTTATCTCTCATTGGCCACCAACAGCCTGTTTTACTGGAACAATTTTACCGACACTTCGTCCATGTACGTTTATGCGGATACTGGCTCAACAGGGAATATGTTCAACCTGACCGAGGGGAACGTTTGGCATAACATCATAGACGGCTCGGTAAATGTCAGCGGCGCGGAAGCCTCAGGCGGATACCCGTGGCTGCGCGTGGGAACCGGGGGGCCGGATTACCCTTATAGCAACGAAACCCAGCCCAAGCTTGGAAGGGGGGTTGTGGATTACCGTCCCCTGACTCCCAACTTCGCAAACGTGCCCACCCTGAATTCTGTTGAGATCCTGAATCTGAGCAACGGGACGCAGTTCTACAATTTCAGTTCGCTCTATGGATGGGCGCAGGCATCGGGGCCAGCCGAGATAAACTACTATTATACATGGTACCTAAACGGGGAGGAAAATGAATCCGGGATTTATTGCAATGCAACCGGAGGTGCCCAAACGAACATCGCAAATGTCACGTCCTCCCTTGAAGCGGGGCAGAACTGGACGCTGGAAGTGACAGCAGAAGGGGGAGGGTACAATAGCAGCGCAGACAATTCAAGCACCGTGGAAGTGTCGGCAATACCTGCTGTGGGAGTGACGATAAACTCCCCTGCGGAAAACTCAAGCAACTCCTCTTTGGTTGTGGAGATAAACCTTACTACTTCAAGTGTGTTCCTAAACTACACCAACATCTCCATTGTGGAGTATTCTAGCGGGGAAATCGTGAATTCCACGGTTAATTCAACGCTTGGGAATTTTGTGGTTGAGCTTGGGGTGCCCTCGGATGGAACGTACAACATCAGCGCGGTTGCGCATGATATTTTCGGGAGCAGCGGCTCGGACTCGCACGGGAACGTGGATCTGGATTCTAGTTCTCCGGATTCTAGCATAAGCAGCCCTTCGGATGGTGAGGAACTGCTGTTCTCTTCTACTCCAACGCTAATTTCCGCGGCTGCAAACGGGACGGGAACCGCACCGGATTACTTTTACATGGGAATAAGCGGGGATGAGGGAACTCTTGAGTATTATTACAATTCAAGCGGGGGAAACAGCGCGAACTGCACCCTTGATTCGGACTACCTAAGCTGCGGAATTTATGCGGAATTGAATTCAAGCGAATATTCGCTTGAGGTTCTCGTGCGGGATTCCCTGGACCGGAATTCCACTTCCAGCATAACCTTCAACGTTTCTAGCACGTATGGGAATGGCTCGACTGTGAATTCTTCTGGGATGTCCAATGTTTCTGTTAGCGTAAACGGAACCGAGACCAACGGGAGCAGCTCGGTTTCCGGGGTGCTTCCGGTAAACGTCAGCTCATCTTCCGGTGAGGTTGCGGTATTCTACTACAACTTTTCTTATTCCGGGCTGAATTTCAGCTCGATTAGGATTGCAAACGGGAGCAGCGGGGGGATGCCGTATATCGAAATATCCGGAATACCTGAAGGCGGGAAAGTGGGGAGCAAGAACGTCACAATCTATGGGGCTGTTTCCGGATACACCCAGGTGTGCGTGCTGGATGTGGAAAACGCATCCGCATCGCAGATATCCTCTTCCTGCAGCTCTGACAACGAAACGCTGCTAGAATGCGATGGGACTGTGGAAAACGGGAAGTGGTGCGAAATAAACGGGACGCAGATACGCTTGTACAACCTTACCCACTCTGCTGCCATGCAGTATTCCCCTGCATCCTCTTCATCGGATGATGGGGGGAGCGATTATTCTGCTCCAAGGCTCTCGTATTCTTTTGACTGCGGAAGCGGGA
Source organism: Microcaldota archaeon (assembly GCA_016932815.1). Classification (GTDB taxonomy): domain Archaea; phylum Micrarchaeota; class Micrarchaeia; order Anstonellales; family Bilamarchaeaceae; genus CAIKOA01. Next base: position 65,776 of record JAFGCC010000002.1, read on the forward strand.
AGCTTCGCGTTTACGCAAGGGATTCCGGGGAATACGTAAGCGGGCTTGGGATATGCCTGTGGAAGGAGGGGGATGCGTATTCTAAGAAATTATCGTGCGTTGAAACCGGGAGCGGAGGATACGCGCTCTTTGTAGTTGAAGAAGACGGCGGGTATTTTGTTGAGAGTTCGCGGACCAGCAGGTACCTTAGTGCTGAGATATCGGGAATCAGGCTGGAATTATGCGAGCCTGGGGAGGTTGGGGAGGAAACCGTAGTCCTGGGGGATTACCCGGATGGGGAATCCTGGGAGAGCGAGGAAGGGGAAGCCGGGGATGAATCTCCATCCGGGGAGGTTGATGGGGCAGGCGGGGTTCCTGTGCAGCCTGGGGAAATAAGCGAAGGCAACGAAGCCATCGTGCAGGAGGAAGTGGGTGGCGAAGAGGGTGCAGCGGCATCCGCGCAGGAGCAGGCAGATGAAAGCGGTGGAGGGGATGCGGGAAGCCTCGTGCTCCTAATACTCTTGCTAGCAGGGGTCGGAGGGGTAGTCTATTTCAAGATGAAAAAAGGGAAAGGGGAAAAGAGGGAAAAAAGGAAGTGAGGCGCTCTTTTTAGGATGCGCCGTTTTTCCGCTTGTTTTAGGCTATCCCTTCCGGAGAATCCGCCTTATTAGTATGTCTGCCTGGAAAATCGGGTCCAGGGGGCTGGAGCATTCTTCTCCGAGAGTTCCCCTGAATGGAACCCCTTTTTCAGGTTCAAGTGCAGTTTCTGCTATCAGGCCCAACTTTACGGAAGGGAGCGCAACCAGGTTGATTGTGCGCAGGAAGCGGTTTGCGGAAGGGTCGTTCTTCTCCCTGACTACGGGCCCAACCCTTTTAGCCAGCCTTAGAAGCTGCCTTGCTTTTGGGTTTATTATTGCATTGTCTTCGTTGAGCATTTCCCCCTGGGGGAGGTCGTGCACAGCATCTCCAAGATACCATCCGGCTTTTTCGGCGGGGAACTGCCCGATGCAATCAACGTTCTTGGCGGAGATTACCAGGTCGTTTCCTTCAGGTTTAACCAGGTAAGGGTACTCCGCTACGAGCAGGCTGTCTTTTTCCCTGCGGAATTCTTCTGGAACCGGGAACACCCACCTTTTACCGCTGTTGGAATCAGTATAAATTACGAATTTCCCGAGTTCTGCTCCTGGCTCAACGTAGGCGGCCATGGTGCCGCTCCAGCCTGGGAGCGCTTTTTCTATTTCTTTGCGCTCATCCGGATTATTCGGAATGCGGCTAAACCTCCTGTTTGGGGGAAGCGGGAATCCCGTGTCTTTTGCAATCTTGATTGCTCTTAGGAAATCCACTTTGCCTCCGTCCCTGGGCACTATAACGGTAAGTTTCATGTCCCTGGGCCTTGGCATCCTTCCTTCTCGGTCCTTGATAAATCGTCCTGCCATGGTCACACCATTCGCAGTTATACCTCTTAGGCGGCAATCATTAAATAGGTATTGATTTTTGCACTAACAGCATTCGTGCAACCATTCCTTTTTCTTTGGAAAAATTGGCGTATCAGACCGCACGTCACTCGTCATCGCACAATGCCGTGGCCGGGAGAAACTCCCTGTACTGCAAATGATTGACATCAATTGCGGCAGCAGGCTTAGGGCCGTGCTAGGTGATCACCTTTGTCATCATCTACGGTTGGTTTTATGGGTGGGGGAGTATAAAAATGCTTGCAATTGGAGGCGGGGTGTAGACCGTCCGGCAACTCAGCGCCCAGCCCCACAAAATGCCAACTAAAAAATAAAACCCGCGAATACCCATGCTGGAGCGCAACC
>JAFGCC010000013.1 GCA_016932815.1 Microcaldota archaeon
TCCACCCCGCTCTTCCCAATCAGTGCTCTACCTCAGTATCCTCCTCGGGAGACGCTGTACTCAGATACATCTCAGAGGGAACCCGCTATTGCCGGGCTCGACTGGCCTATCACCCCTACACGCGAGTCACCTAAGTGGAATATACCAACACTAGTTGCGGGCCTCCACCAACGATCAAGCTGGCTTCACCCTGCTCGCGCGTAGATCGCGCCGGCTTCGGGTCTGATCCGTGTGACTGATCCCCCTTTCAGAGGACGCCCCTTGTTTCCTGCGGGCTCTTGCTTTCGCTTCGACTCTCATCTCGCCACACGAATAAACTCCCTGGCTCTTGCTTCAAGAAGAATGACACGACACTGGTTAAACTGCCTCGATCCAACCCTTTCGGGAATTCACTTCGGCAATCCTAAAGCCCTTTAATGCCATGCCTTCCTGTCCCCATTTAATTTCAGGCTCTATATTCACACCCCTTCCGGGGTCCTTTTCAACATTCGCTCACGCTACTCATTCGCTATCGGTCTGGTACCTAATATTTAGGCTTGGAGGTTGATACCCCCACATTCCCGCCTCCTATCCGGCAGACGGTACTCTTCTTGGATCGCTCCACTCTCCTTCGCATACGGGGCTATCACCCGCTATGGCGCTCCTTTCCAGAAGACTTCTGCTCAAAGAATGGATGCTCCCCGCCACATCTCACCTGCATTGCTGCAGATAATTCAGCTTGGCCTATTCGGAGTTCAGTCACCCTTACTAACCGAATCCCAATTGGTTTCTCTTCCGCCCGGTACTAAGATGTTTCAATTCCCGGGGTAACTATGCGCTTCAGTTTCCCAAAGAGCATACACCCAGATCCTGGGGTCAAAGGTTGCGTGCACCTCACCCAGGCATATCGCAGCTTACCACGTGGGTTTGCTGATACCAGCCTAGTCATCCACTAAATGGGTTGAACATATCCAAACTCTATGGATATCACTTCACACTCATACGGACTTTGCAGTCCAGCCTCACCCCAAGCGGAGTGAAGGCGAAAGCTCATAGAGCTAATAATTCAGTCATCACGCCATACATTCAGAGGGCGCTCTTACTCACCGCACAAGGCGGTGGAACGTATATATGAATACATGGGTTTAAAAGGGTTTGGGGCAACCGACGGTCGGAATTTGCCCTTAGCGCTTCCTTGGAGCCCTCTGCACCCTTCCGCGCAGGGGCGCTCCGTCTGCGGCCCTTTGGGAAGCGCCACTTGGAGGGTGCATCCTGCGCCCCCTCTCCCCCTTAGCGTCCCGCATCTCTAGGAGAGACCTGCTTTTTATTGCTTTCCTGGCCCTGGCAGCTTCAGAGAGCACCCTCCTGCCATTGCCCCTTTTTCCCTTGAGCGATTCCAGGGGCTCAAGCCATCCTTTTTCCCTGCACAGGTTTATTGCCGCAAGCTTCGCCGATTCGGGTGCCGCAGGATGCAGGAGCAGAGCCCCCACACTATCCTTGTCCCCTGTTATCTTAAAGACGTATAGCGCGCCCTCCAATGCGGCTTCGGCCTTTTCCCTCGCCCCCTCCGAAAAGCTGCCGTTGTTATATATCCTTATTAAGGGCTCCACCCTGGCATTGACGCCCAGGTGCACTATTATGTGCTCAAGCGTGCGAAGCGCCCGCTCCCTCTCGAATTCCCGGAGGCCTTCCCTCTTAAGGTAATCTAGTATCGGGTACGGATTGCCGCACTCGGAGCATACTATTACAATCAGGTCTGCGGCACTCTTGGGGATTTCGAGCTTGAGCAAATCCCAGAGCACAGAGGGGTTTCCCTCCTGCAAACCTGTATCGCACTCAATAAGGCATTTTCTATTGGGACTTTTATCACATCGGGAGCGCTTTTGCCCATTCTTATATACATCGAAGAAAGAGCGCCAACATCCCCATCGTAGGCTTTCGCAGAAAGGAGCTGGTCGGAGAGTTCGTCTGCGCAGCTGCGCGGAGCCCCGGAATTCCCCATATGAAACTTATTGGGAGAAGGCAGTTAAAAAGGAATATGGGAATATGCAAAATATTTGCATTGTCTGATTTCCCGATTAAGCAGGACGGATTGCCCTTTTGTGGCGGAAACTCCGCTTGATTGGGGCGGGCTTGTGCTTCACCGGGGCATCCCTAGCGGATGCGGCATGCATGCTGGAAGCCCGCTTGCGCGGGAGGGACTTTGCAGGGGATTTAGGAGTTGAATGGCGCATAAGGTAGTTATGAACTTCGCGCCTGTAATATGAACGCTCTTCCCGCGAAAGCTCTCTCCTGGGAAGGCTGTCATCATAATATAGCACAGACAGGGCATCCCCTAATGAATTATCTATCTTCTCATGCAGTTCCGGGCAGTGCCTCCTGGCAATTGCCTCTAGGACATCAAGTTCATCTAATGCCATATCAGCGGTTAATGCCTCAAGGGCAAAAAGAAAACGTTTTTCCTCGTAGCTGGGCTCCGGGTTCATTTGCTTTTTTAGTGCGGCATTTTGCGCAGCCTCCCCTGCATGGTGAATATCCGCTTTCCTTTGCATCCCAAGCGCATAATCTTCCTTGTGCTTCCCAGTCCGAACCAAATTTACCAACCAAACGATTTTAGGGTGGGCATATGAATAAAAACTTTGGTTTGGGCAAAGCGTTGGGATTTTCAGAAATCCGGCCTGTGCGCCTTCTTGTGCTCCTTGAAGCCTTCGGGCGTGGGCAAAACCTTCCCCTGCACGAAATACACGAGCACCCCAAGTGCTACAAGCCCCAGCCCGTATGCAACAGCATTTATCGAGAGCTGGGTTATGAAGAATACTACCGTGAGCGCGCCAAGGACTGCGGAAACCGGGACATTTGCAACCGAGAGGGGAATCCTGAATGCCCTCTCCAGCTTCGGCTCGCGCAGCCTGAGCACTATTACGCTGATGTTGACCAGCAGGAAGGCGGTTAGTGCCGCGAAATTTGTCACTTCCGCTATTATTACCATATCAGATAAGAGTAGGAAGGCGCTTGCTACAACGAATGAGAATAACGCTGCAAAATGCGGAGTCTGGAACTTCTCGTTCACATTTGAGATGAATCCCGGAAGCGCATTCTCGTTTGCCATCCCATATGAAAGCCTTGAAGCCGTAATCAGGCAAATCATTACCGTATTCGCAGTCGATGCGAGCGCTATTATCGCGAAAATAAATGCATATTCGCCCAAAAGCGGAATCACGACATCCTTGACCGGTGCGGTGGAGGCTCCGAGAATCTCCGGGCCCACAAGGAGCAGGGAAGCAACTGCGAATAGCGCATAGAGGATTGTGCATATTGCTATTGAGAGCACTATTGCATAGGGGATTGTGCGCGTTGCATCCTTTGCCTCCTCGCTCTCGCTTGCGAGCATTTCAAAGCCGAGCATCGCAAAGAACACCAGGGCGGCTCCCGCAAATACCTGCGCAAGCTCGAAATCCATAAGGTCCGGGTTTGCGCTCCCAAAGAGGAAGCCCGCGACGATTACGATTAGCAGCCCGCCTATCTCCATTGCGAACATCACGTTGTTGAGCCGTATCGATTCTTTTATGCCGATTATGTTCACGACTGAGAAGAACAGGATTACGCCGAATGCGGCAAGGCTTACAGGGAAGGAGATAATCGATGCCAGGTAGCTCCCAAACGCCATGGAGATTGCAGCTGCGCCCACCATGGTTTCGAAGAGGACGAGCCAGCCGGTCGTGAAACCCAGGAGTTTGCTCTTTAGCCCCTTTAGGACGTACAAGAATGAGGAGCCGGCTTTTGGGAACACCGATGCCATCTCGGCATAGCTTAGCCCGGTTAGGAGGGCCACTAATGCTGCGAGTATGAATGATAACCAAACCCCGCTTCCCGCAATCGCGGTAGCAGAGCCTATGATTGCATAAATCCCCGCGCCCACTATTACCGATATTCCGAAAATCGTGGCTGTTGTGAGCCCGAATTCCCTCTTTAGTTCGGCCATGGTTGCCCGTTCGCATATATTGCTTATAAAAGATTGTGTTTGGAAATCCCCGCATAGGGAGCAAGAGGGTGCTCATAAAAAAGGAGGGGCCAAGCAGGCTGCACGGGAGGGAGGAATTACCTGGTTACGGACGGCCTCGAAACCGGAGGGAACAAAATCCCGATGTTCCTGTTCGGGTTCCTGGAGCAGGAATGGGAATATGCCCGGCAGGCTGGCGCCAGCCCAACTCATTAATAAAATATAAGGGGGCTAAACCTCCCTTATGGCAAAAGTTACCCCATGGGAAGTCGAGGGAAATATAGACTACGGCAAGCTCATAGAGGAATTCGGCACAAAGAAAATAGATGCATCCTTGCACCATAAGATTGCGGAAATCGCAGGGGAAGAGCACGTGATGCTGCGCAGGGATTTCTTTTACTCGCACAGGGATTTGGGCCTCGTTTTGAAGGATTATGAAGCGGGAAAGGGCTTCTTCCTATACACCGGCAGGGGCCCTTCGGGCGACATGCACCTTGGGCACTTAATCCCCCTCATATTCACAAAGTGGCTGCAGGAAAAATTCAAGGTTAATTTGTACATCAGCCTAAGCGACGACGAAAAGTTCCTGCACAAGCGCAACCTCAGCTGGGATGATGTTGACAAATATTCCGCGCGCAACGCGCTGGATATTGCCGCTGTGGGCTTTGACCCGGAGAGGACTTTCATATTCCGCAACAGCGAGTACGCAAAAAACGCGTATCCACTCCTGATGCAGGTTGCAAAGAAGATTACGTTTTCAACTGCGAAAGCGGTATTCGGCTTCACAAACGAAACGAACGTTGGGATGATGAACTACCCCTCATACCAGATTGTCCCAAGCTTCTTTGAGAAAAAGAGGTGCTTAATCCCCTGCGCAATCGACCAGGACCCCTACTGGAGAATCCAGCGCGACATCGCAGGGCCCCTCGGTTTCGAGAAGGCGGCTGCGGTGCACTCCAAATTCTTCCCGCCTCTCCAGGGAATCGAGGGGAAGATGAGTGCAAGCAACACCGAGAGCGCAATCTGGCTTGACGATTCGGAGAAGGTTGTGCGCAAGAAAATCATGAAATACGCATTTTCAGGCGGGCGCGAAACGGTTGAAGAGCACCGGGAAAAGGGAGGGGACGTTTCCGTTGATGTTAGCTTCCAATGGCTAAAGATGCTCTTTGAGCAGGACGATAAGCACTTAAAGGACATTGAATCCGAATATAGTTCCGGGCGGATGCTCAGCGGGGAGCTAAAGCAGCTCCTAGTAGACAAGGTAAATGCATTCCTGGAAGGGCACCGCGCGCGCCGCGATAAGATAAACATAGACGAGTTCATGTACAGCGGCAAACTATCAAAGAAGATGTGGGAAACCACGCACAAAGCCTAAAAAGGTGGAAAAAATGGGACGGCAAAAAGACAACAAAAAAGGAAGGTACTCCGGAGAGAGAAGGAGTGGCGGCAGGAATTATTCTGATTCGGAAGGCGGAAGGCGTTCTGAGCGCGGGGGATATTCGCGCGAAGGCGGCAGGAGCTATGGGGGAAGAAGCTCCGGAAGGAGTTATTCGCGTGAAGGCGAAGGGGGCGGAAGGAGGTATTCCGGTGATAGCGGGGAGAGAAGGGGATACTCCGGGAGAAGCGGCGGCAGGGACAGCTACCGCGGAGAGCGCGGAGGAGGCGAAGGTTCAAGCCGCGGCGGATACTCCGGGGAAGGCGGAAGATACTCCCGCGAAGGGGGAAGAAGTGATTACCGCGGAGACCGCCGCGAAGGAGGCAGGAGCTATGGGGGAAGGAGCCCAAACAGGAGATATTCCGATGATAGCGGGCGCGAAGATAGGGGAGGATATTCTTCAAGGGAAGGGGGCAGGAAACGCTACGATAAGAGGGAAGGCGGAAGCCGGGGCAGGCGCCCAGAAGGGGGGGGCGGATTTGAGAAGCGCGGATTCGGAAACAAGCGCAGCTTCGGCAGGGAGCGCGAAGAAGGCTCTTTTGGGAGCGGCTTCGGAGCCGGCTTCGACCGCGACAAATTCATGAAAAAAGCAAGGGAGCAGACCACGGAAGTCCTTCGCAGCAGGGACATGTACCTTGCCTATTTGTCCAACGCGATTGAGGAGGAAGAGCGCGTTGCAAACCAGCTCGTTGAGAGGCTAGAAGAGCTCTACGGATTGTATTTCCCGGAACTCAAAGTAGAAGACAGGCGCAACTACGCCCTCATAATTTCGAAGATAACAAGGGACAAGGTGGACATAAACGCAATCAAGGCGTACGTTGGCGAAGGCAAGGCCATCCAGATTTCCGAAGCCGGAAAGAAAAGCATCGGCGGGGATTTCGAGGAAAAGGACGTTGAGAACATGCAGAAGATGGCGCTTGAAATCGAGAGCATCTATGCCCTGATGAACCGCCACGAGAAGTACCTTGATGACGTTTCGCAGCAGGTGTGCCCGAACCTCCGCTACCTAATAGGCGCCAAGGTTGCCTGCAAGCTCATTTCCGCCGCGGGAGGGCTCAAGAAGCTCGCGGTCATGCCCGCAAGCACGGTCCAGGTAATCGGTGCGGAGAAGGCACTATTCAAGCACCTAAGAAACAGGAACATAGCGCCCCCCAAGCACGGGATAATCTTCCAGCACAACTCCATTTCCACTTCCCCAAAGTCGGTAAGGGGAAAGATTGCGCGCGCACTTGCAACCAAGATTGCGCTTGCAGTGAAGGCGGACGTATATACGAAAAGGTTCATAGGGCCCCTGATAAAGGATAAATTCGAAAAGAGGCTAAAGGACATACTCGCAAAGGCGCCAAGGAGGCCCAGGGAAACCGAGGATGAGGGTGCCTATTAGATGAGGATACTCCTGATTGCGGATTTGCATTCGGAAGAAGAGGTCCTAGACCGGCTCCGCGCCGTGCACGGCAGGTACGACTCAATCGTGGTGGCAGGAGATATCGAAGGGCACGATTATTCGCGGCGGCTCCTCTCGATTTCGGATTCCATAAAGTGGATACCCGGGAACATGGACGATAAGGGCTCTTGCGAACGCAACCCCGGAACCTGCCTGCACAAGAAGGAATTGGAGCTAGATGGCGGGCTAAAGCTGGTCGGTTTCGGGTTCAGTTCCCCCACCCCCTTTGGGACGCCCGGGGAACTTGGCGAAGACGAGATTTATTCCGGGCTGTGCCCGCTGGAGATAGACGGGAACACCATACTAATTACCCACGTGCCCCCCTATGGCGTATTAGACGAGGTCGCCGAGGGAATCCACGCGGGAAGCAGGTCGCTGCGCAGGATAATGGAGGAAAAGAAGCCCCGCATAATAGCGTGCGGGCACGTCCACGAGGCAGAGGGCAAGGAGAAGTGCGGGGAAACCACGGTCGTGCAGATTCCGGCTGCAAGCACCCTGCGCGGAATCCTCCTTACTATCGAGAACGGGCAGGCTAGTATAGAGATGGAGAGTCTATGAAGGCGCTTTCTATTGCAAGGTGCAGGAGCGAGAAGAAACTCCTCGCGCTAATCAACGAGATTTTCCCTTCCGCAACTCCCGGCTTTGGGGAAAACGACGTTTATTTCCTTGCAACCTTGGATGGGGAGGATGCGGGCTTTTTGCACCTGATACTGCATTCTAAGGGAGTCCTGCTGCAGGGAATCGGGGTGCGCGAGAAGTTCCGCAAAAAGGGCATTGGGGGAGGCCTCATGGATACGGCACTGGAATTCGCGCAAAAGGAGAATGCAGACATCCTGCTCAAGGTAAAACCCTCCAATACGGACGCGCTTAACCTGTATGCGAAAAAAGGCTTCAGCATCCGCAAGGTCACAGATGCATACGTACTGCACAGGAAAAGGTGCAATTAACCCGGATGGAGGAAAATATATAAACCCCCATATTGCCAATATAAACCATGGATAATCGGCGCTTGTTTGCGATGCTCATATTAGTGTTCCTGGCCGAGGCGGCTTTTGCGAAAATGGCGGCAGACTCGTACAACGGCGTATTTGGCGGATGCGATGGGCTTGGGGCGGAGCCGCCCTTTGGCTTCATCTGGCTGCCAGAGAGCGTATCCAGCCTCTTCCTAGGGGACAGGGTGCTCCTGCATTTCATGAGTTCGCTGGGTTCCGGGGAACTCGTGATAAGCGGCGTTGTCAGCAAAGGGGAGATAGGGGACCTCTCATGCGGGGCAGCTTATGATTACGATTTCGAAGTTTGGATGAGCGATGCAAACGCGCTGGAGCTTGCAACAAGCCAAAAACCCGTGACCACGTTCCTAAACCTCTGGAAGAAGGGGGAGATACGCCTCATTCCCAACGGGGAGGAAAACGGGCGGAAACTGCTCGATGCGCTGGAGGATGAATCCGTGAATTCGGACAGCGAAGCCGTTCCCAGGTGGATAAGGGAACTCTTTGCGGATGGCGCTCAGCAGTGAGCGTTTCGCAAACATATAAAAGGAGAATGCGGCTTCACAAATACCCAATCCGGGGGATTGAGCCAACCTGGCAAGCTGCAAGCTTTGGGAGCTTGTAATCTGAGTTCAAATCTCAGATCCCCCATTTCTCCCCTTTTTTTAAAAAATCTGAGAAATGTTGCGACATTTCTTCCCGTGAGCAAAGCTCACGGAGAAAGGTGCGGTCATTGTGTGTAACTCGGTAAGCGGGCCACACAATCGGAATACTCTCCTTCTTACCAACTCATGCTGTGTGGCCCGGAAACTGTGTGTGGCTCAGATAAGTCGGGCCACCGGGCCCGGGAGCCACACGCAGTTTGGGAGTTACGCACAATGAGGTTCACCCAAAGAAAAACATTTATGAGTATTGTCTCTTCCCTTTCCCGTCTTTAGGCGGTCTGTTTCCGCCTTTTTTGCGCTTGCGCCTCTTCAATTGGTCGATGTAGATTTGCATCCTCGCAATCTGCCCCGAGAGCCTCTGGACCTCCCTGTCCCTGCTCGCCTCAATTGAGCGGGATGATGTTGCGCGCGCAAGCTTCTCCTCCAGGGTGGCATTCTTTGCCCGCTCCATCTCAAGCGCCTTGCGCAGGTTGGCGTTTTCCCCAAGCAGCAAAAGAAGCCTGGGCTCCTTCTGGGAAAGAGCGCTCCCGCCTGGGGCACCCTCCCCCTTCTTTGAGCCTCCCCCTAGACGCGTATCCTTTGGCTTCCCCCTTGCCTCCAGCATGAACTGCGCCTCGCTTACCTTGTGCCCCTGCAAGAACAGGTGCTTCAATTCATCCTTGTCCACAGGGGAATCCGCATTGGAAATTCGGCGCAGGGTATTCTCATAATTCCGGTAGGCTTTTACCGATGCGGCGTAGGCGTCGCGGATGTGCGGGTCGGAAATATCCCTGCCGATTTTCTTTTTTTCCTCCACGCTCAGGCTGCGCGAAGGCGAGAAAACACGGACGTGGAAGCGCGAGGCAATCTTCAAAACGGACGAGGGGGCCGGGGAAACGTCGGTGGCGATTATCGATGGCTTGCCGAATGAGGAGATTATGCGCACCAAATCCTCGTGCGATAATTCCTTTGCGCAACCCGTTTTCACGGCATTCCCGTTTAAGTCCAGAATTGAGTATGCGGTGTAAACTCCCGGGTCTATGCCCACAATCAGGTGCAGTCACTCACCCTGCGCGTAAACGTATTCCTGCTTCGCAAAAACCTTGGTGTGCGGCTTCAGGTTGCGCGTAACATTCACGTTCGAGCCAACCCAGCAGCCGTTTCCTATCGTCTTTCCGGGCATCGTGCACGCTAGCACCCCGAATTTCACGTCGTCCCCTATTATTGCGCCAAGCTTCTTCCTCCCCGAATTTACCCAGCCCTTCTCGGTTAGGACGTTCACGTTCTCGGAATCAAAGCGGTAGTTCGCAATCTGGGTGCCAGAGCCGAAATTCACGCCCGAACCGACCACGCTGTCCCCTATGTAGGAGAGGTGCTTTGCGTTAACGTTGTCAAAGAGTATGCTGCTTTTTATGGTGGTTGATTCTCCCACGTTGCAGTTTTCCCCTATGGAAACGTTTCCCTTTATGCAGGCGTGGGGGCCTATGACCGAGTTCCTGCCCACATACAGGTTCCCGTCTATGTGCGAATCTATTATCTTCGCCCCCTCTTCCATTATGAGCTTGCCCTTGATTGAGGAGTTCTCTATCGTTCCTATCTTCGCTCCGGCTTCAGAAAGGAGCCGCTCATTTAGCTCAAATAGGTTCCATGGGTACCCGGCATCCATCCAGAAGCCATCCACCTCTATTGCGTCCGCTCCAAGAAAAGCGTCCACTATTTCGTATTCGCCCCGCGGGGAAGTGCCCAGGGATTTTAGCTCCCTGAATATCTGCGGGCCAAATGCGTAAACGGAGATGTTAGCGAGGTCCGAAGGCGGGTTCTCGGGCTTCTCAAAGAATTCCTGTATCTTGCCGCCTTCCACTTTCGCAACCCCGAACCTTGAGGGGTTTGCCACCCTCTTTAGCGCAATCGTCTTTCCCCCATTGACATGGGAATCCATCACTTTCTTGTAGATTGAGGAATCGCACACGTTGTCGGCTGCGACCATGAGGAAGTCTTCCTTTGCCGCATATTCTTGTGCGCAAAGGAGTGCTGCGCCCGTGCCGTCTTTTTCCCCCTGCTCTATGAAGGTTAGTTTCATTCCGCAGTCGTTCTCGCTAAGGTAGTCGGTTACCATCTCCTTTTTGTATTTGACCACTATGGCGGCCTCGGAGATTCCCGCCTCCCTGAGCCTGCACAAAACGTGCGAAATGAGGGGCGCTCCGGCAACGCACAGCATGGCCTTTGGCCGGGTATATGTGAGGGGGCGCATCCTTTTGCCTTCCCCTGCTGCAAGAACGACTGCTTTCAACTCACCACCTATGCACAGGATAGGGGGGAATTAACTATTTAAATTAAATGGGGAATGCGCAACTTTGCCCATCTCCTAGGATAACAAGCCGGTGTGGGGGGCGGGGCATGGCGGAGGCTATTTCCGGATGCCTTCTGTGAGGGGCTGCTGCTTACGGAAATTTTCCATGTCAAATGAGGGGTGGAACGGGTCAAGTGTGGAATTTGCCAGTGGCTCAAGGGGCAGTTCCCTGGGAAGCGCGCACATATCTATCCGGAATACGCGCAACTGCACTCCCGCGAAGCTTTCAACACATTTTACTGCAAAGCGGCTCTCGAGTTTTCCATCCGGCCGCCCCCTCTTTCTTGCGGCGTTCGCCCTCCCCACCAGCCGTTCCGCCTTTTGCATGTCCATGCGGGGCCTTGGCTGCGCCTTGTGCTCCATGCAGCTAATTGGAATTGGGAAACGAATAAAAAGGGCCTGTCACAAAACGTGCCGGGCGAATTGATGCAACGGTTTTTTCCGGAACGCATTAAACGGCGGATTCAATTAGCTTCCTTGCCTGCGCGTGCACCCTATCAAGCGTTTCCTTTTCCTTTGCCTCCATTGTGAGGCGGATTATGGGCTCGGTTCCGGATGGGCGTATTAGCACCCAGTAGTCTTCTGAGTCCACGCGGATTCCATCTATATTGCTCACTTTTCCTTCAATAGAGATGTTTTCCAAGATGCGCTCCATCGCCTTCTTCCTGTCATTTGTGGGATACTTCTCGCGCACCATTGGGTAAGGGGAGAATGAGGATGCAAGTTCGGATATTTTCCCTTTTTGCGCGAAAATCTCCAGGAATTTTGCGGCTCCGAGCACCCCATCGGGTACGTGCACGCCATCTGCGTAAACGAATTCCCCTGCCGGCTCTCCCCCGAATATCGCATTCTCCCTCTCAAGTGCATCCCCAACGTACGTACTGCCTACGGGGGTAATCACCAGTTCCCCACCCCCCTGCGCCACCGCATCCTTTATGATGAGGGAGGATTCAACCGTGCTTATGACCTTCCCCTTCTTCCCCCCAAGCTCATGCAGAATCATCATTGAGAGCTGCACATCCATGTTCACGAAGTTCCCCTTTTCATCTATTAGGGCAATCCTGTCCCCGTCCCCATCGTGCGCAAGGCCCATGTCCGCTCCCTCTTTGATTACCTTCTTGCGCAAAGCCGAAAGATTCGCCTCCGATGGCTCGGATGGGCGCGCAAATCCCCTCTCCTGCATGTTCATGGGGATTACCTCGCAGCCTAGTTCACGCAGCACCCTGGGGGTTATGCCGCATGCTGCCCCGTTGCAGTCGAGGGCCACTTTCGGCTTCCTTTTGGAGATTGCATCCATATCCACCTGGGAAAGAACGAACTTTATGTATTCTTCTTCAAGCATCCCATCAGCCAAAATGCTGCCGGTTTTGTCCCAGGAGGATAATCTGGGCCCCGCATTGTATTTTGATATGCAGGCGTTCTCGCCCTCTTTGTTTATCTCTTTCCCTTCTGCAATGAGTTTGAGCCCGTTGTATTGGGGGGGATTGTGGGAAGCGGTAATCATGAGCCCGTTGCACTTATGCTTTAGTGTTGCATAAGCAAGAGCGGGGGTGGGGACTAGCCCCAGGGAAATCGCATTTGCGCCTGCGCACGTTGCGCCTGCCATTGCCGCTTTCTCCAGTATCGGGCTAGTCTCCCGCGTATCCCTGCCTATTGCGAGGGCGGAGCCTGCAAACGCATTTGCAATCCGCATGGACAGTTCTGGGGTTATTTCTCCCCCGTACAAACCTCGGATTCCGGAAGTCCCAAACATCAAAGGGAAAATGGGCGGGAAGGAAATATAATGGTTGCTGTATCCATCGGCTTCCTCACTCTTCTGCCTTGCGCGAGCCTGGGAGGAAATTCTTCATCGCCAGGTACAGGATTGCCCCTCCGATTGCCAGCGCAAAGAGCCAGCCTGCCGCAGAGAGGCTAAGCCGGGTTTCCCCTTCCTCCCCCGCATCCGCCCGCCCGGATTCTGCGCTAAAGAGGAGGTTGTAAATCTGGTCTGGGATTGAAGAAGCGGGAAGAACCCCCTGGCCTTCCCTCTCGCCAGCGCCATCCCCGCCTTCACCGCCTTCGGAGCCTGGAACTTCCTGGGCCCCTTCGGGCTTGTTGCTTCCGCCTAGTGTCCCACCCTCTGGGGCCTGCGGCGGGGACTGCCCTTCTTCTACGCTCACGCAAATATAAGAGCTGCATTCCTCATCCTCCTGGCAGTCGGAATCGTAAACGCACTCGGGAGGCACGCATTCGCAGGAAACGCAGGTTTCGCCAGCCCCGGTGCACCCGGAATCCGAAAGGCACGCGTCTCCCGGAAGCACGCACCCTCCATCAAGGCATTCCTCGCATTCTCCGCAGCCGGAAGCGCTAGTGCACCCAGGCTCATAGTAAACTTCAACGCATTCGTAATCCTTGCAAACATGCCCATCCCCGCAGTCCGAATCCCGGGTGCACTCTGGAGCGATGCATTCGCAGGAAACGCAGGTGTAGCCTGCTTCGCAGTCCGAATCGGAGAGGCACGCGCCGCCTGGGAGGGCGCACTCATGGGAGCGGCAGGCTTCGCAGTCCCCGCAATCCGAAGAAGTGAAGCACTCGTAATCTCCCGCGTCGCTCCCCCCATCTTCATCTGGGGAGGGGCTAAGCGCCTGCACCAGGGGCAAATAATCGGTCATCCCAAACGCGAAGAAATTAGTTTCCCCGATTCCATCATCGTCTTCATCCGTTCCCGTGTAGTTGGAATACCAGTTCCCCCCGGAGCAGTTGCCGCCTACTATGGAGTGGTTGCCTTCCCCGCAGGAGAGGGAGGTGTTGAGGTAATTGTCCGAACTATCACAATATATGGGGATGCCGGAATCAGTTGCATTGAGTATGTTGTCGTAAACCAGGGTCCCCGTGCTATAAGGCAGGGAGAGCTGGTAGAGGAGGTTGTTGTAGAACTTGTTGTGGGCCATCGTAGCGCCCGTGGTATAATAAAGCTTGAAGCCGCTCCCGTTGTAAGCAGGGTACCCAATCCACGTACTGTCCCATGGGTCGATACTGGAAGGCTGGCTGAAGCCGTAGCCGTTGTTGTATGCCGTATTGTTCTCCACTATATTGTAATCGGCCCAGTACATCTCGAATCCGTCTCCCTTGTTGTTGTATGCGGTGTTGTTTGCGAATACCGAATTCCAGGCGCAGATGTAGACGCCCTGGAAATCGTTGTTGTAGGCGGTATTGCCGAAATATAGGTTATCGTTGTACCAGACGTTGATGGAGAAGCCCATGAGGGAACTGTGCCCGGTATTGTTCTCAAAATTGTCGTACTCCGAGGAAGCTGCCACGAATGAATAGCACTCGTTGTCGTAGGCGAGGTTCCCTGAAACGTTGGTGTGGTTGGAGTACTCTCCCACGAAGAATCCGTACCTGGTCCCGTGCGCGGTTGAGGAGCTTACGGTTGCGTAATTGGTGTGCTCAAGATAAAGCCCGTTGTTTGGAATCGTGGATGAGGGAACCAGGGTGACGTTGGTTATGTTGGAGTAGTGGGCTGCGCAAAGGAAAATCTCCGATGCGGTAATGCCGCTTAGCTCAACCGGCTCATTGTAGAAATATATCGGGTACCCCTCCGAACCGGTAAGGTTCTCGATTACGTGGTTGCAATGGTTGGGGTCGGTGTCCCAGGCGATTGAGTGCCCGACATCGAAATCCATGAGCTTGTTGCCAGCGGCAGTGCTGTTTGCGATTGTGACGTTCTCGGACTGGTGCAGGAGGAACCCGTACGCATTTCCGGAAGACTCGGAGTCCGTGATTGTCACGTTTTCAGAATAATAGACGATTATGCCATTGCTGTATTCGCTCCCGCTGTCCACGGTTACGTTGGTGAGGGTCGAATCGTCAGCATTGCAAAGGAAGACCATGGACGCTTCCAGGTTGCTCCAGGAAACAGATTCGTTTGAATAATATATGGGGAGCCCGCCGCTCCCGATGTTGTCTACGAAGAGGTTGTTGCAGGAGCCCACCTTGTCCCCATACATCCAAATGTCCCGCCCCCACTGCCAGTAGGAAAGCGAGCCGCACCCGTGGCGGGAAATCGTGGAAATCGTGTTGTTGAAAAAGACGTTCCCAGTCGGCGAGCCCGAGTCCACATTAAGCACCGTGAGCCCATCTGGGACGTTGTATATCGTGTTGTTTAGGATGCTGTTGTTCTGGCTTGGGACATTCACCCCGCTGTGGAAGTCTATTGCGGACTCAACGCAGTCGTGGAGGATGTTGTACGATATTGAATTGCGATGCGAGCCGCCGATTTCTATGCACTGCTGGGCAGTTTCGTAGATGGTGTTGTTTTCAATGTAGCTGTCGGTGGAGTAATCAAAGGTTATCCCCTCATGGGAGTTGTTGTACACGGTATTGTTTGAGAAGGTGCTGTTTGCAAAATAGTAGAGGTGCACCCCGTCATAGGTCGTGTTGAAGATTGTGAAGTTGGAAATTAGGCAGTTGCTTGTGGTCCTAAAGCGGACTCCGTCGCGGAATCCGTTAATGCCGCAATTGAGCGCGGTCACGTTTCCCCTGGAGCTAGCATACACCCCATATCCAGTAGTGCCCCCGTATATCCAGTTGCCCTGGCAGTCAAAAACCTTGTTGCTAAAGCTTGTGGGGTTGTTTATGCAGCTCCCGCTCGCAGATGATAGCGAGGAGTTGAGGTAAACCGTGCTATAGCTCCCGTTGTTTAGTGCGGAAATGCAGTCTGCGCACGTGGTGTTGCAGTAGAGCGCGCCATTGTATTCATGGTACGCGAAAGACACTCCGAGAGCTAAGAATAATACTGAGGCCAGGAAAACTGCGGATTTTTTCATGTTCTTGGAAACTGCGATATAAAATAAAAATCTATTGCTTGGAGCCCCCTGCCTCCAAGGGATTCTGCGCTTGCCATGCGGGGAATTGGGCAATAAGGCGCGCAGGGGCGTGCGCCTATGGGAGTTCTGCGACTTTTATAAGTGTATGCCAATAGAGTATATGACGGTGTGAACGATGAAGGAACTAATAATCCACGCAGAACGCGTTTCATACGAAGTTACAAAGGAAACAAGGCTCGCAGAGAAAATCTCCGAGGAAGAAAAAAAGGGGGAGATGGAGAACGCGCTCTGGGTTAGAGTTTCCATGGAGAAGGGGGATGAGAACAGCATCGATTCCCTCGTGCAAAAAGCGGTTGCGGACATTGAGGGGGTTTCGGAGCAGGTGAAAACCCGGAACGTGCTGCTCTATCCGTATGCGCACCTTTTGATGGGCTCAAAGCCCGCCCCGGCGGATGCGGCAATAAAGATATTGGATAAAATGGCGCAGGAGTTGCGCGAGAAGGGCTTCAACGTAGTCAAGGCTCCCTTTGGGTGGTACAAGAAATTCTCGGTTTCCTGCAAGGGGCATCCCCTTAGCGAGCTCTCGCGCGTATTCAGCGGGAATGACGCGGGAACGGCTGCCGGAGTTGGGGAATTGGGGATTGAAGAATCAAAAGAAGCTGCCCTGGAAACCGCAGCCCACGTGATTTATGAGAGCGAGAGGCAGCTCCTAAACAAGGAATTCATAAGCGTATCCAAAAAAGAAGATGGGCTAGGGACAGTGCTATGGCGCGGGATGAAAGATATCAGCGATGAAGACATCAAAAAAGCCATAGATAATGCGAACGAGTTGGCGGCAAGGGGAGAGCCTGTGCGCGTGGAATTCATGAGCAGGGATGAGGCATTCAAAAAATGCGGGGACTTTTTCAAAAACGCAGTGCCCCAGAATGCGGAGAGCATCCGCGTCGTTTCCATAGGCAATCTTCCCCCAGAACCATGCAAGAACAAGCACATCCCTGACATCAACCTAATCAAGGAGATAAAGCTGGAGAAGGTAAAACGGGACGGTGAAGACGTCAAGGTTTGGTTTTCGGTGGACTTATCCTCCCAAATCAAAACCGATGAGAAAGTTTCCGAGAGCCTGAAACAGGAGAGCCAATTGAGGAGTGTTTTCTACGTGCTTACCCCGGAAGGGGAACTCGTGGAATCGGACAAGTTCGACTATTCGGGGCACGCCAACCTGCAAAAGTTCGTAACATACGAAACCAAGAAGACGCGCGCATACGAAAAGGAGCCTCCCCACATAAGGATAATGAAGGAGCAGGAGCTAGTAGACTACGAGCCGGGAACGGATGCGGGAAACTTCCGCTGGTACCCAAAAGGCAGGCTCATAAAGAAGCTCCTTGAGAGGTCGGTAACCGATTTCTGCATAGACTATGGGGCAATGGAAGTGGAAACGCCCCTCATGTATGATTACGAGCACCCTTCCCTCAAAAAATACCTCAACCGCTTCCCCGCAAGGCAGTACGTTGTAAAGAGCGAGAACAAGGAATTCTTCCTCCGCTTTGCAGCCTGCTTCGGGCAGTTTTTGATGAGCCACGACATGGTCGTAAGCTACAAGCAGCTTCCTTTGCGCATGTTCGAACTAACCCGCTACTCTTTTAGGAGGGAGCAGACCGGGGAGCTTGCAGGCCTAAAGAGGCTGCGCGGATTCACCATGCCGGATATGCACGGGGTGCTGGCTGATATGAACCAGGCGAAAGCCGAATTCGAGTCCCAGCTTGAAGCGGGAATGGAATGGCTGGGTTTCGTGAAGCTCCTTGATGGGTGCGAAGTGGGCTTTAGGGTACTCCGCGAATTCTACGAGGAGAACAGGGAATGGTACACTTCGCTCGTAAAGAAAATCGGCAAGCCCATCCTGGTGGAACTCTACGACGAGAGATACGCGTATTTCGTTACCAAGTTTGAGTTCAACTTCGTGGATGCGATGGACAAGGCAAGTGCCTTAACCACCGTGCAGATAGACGTTGAAAACTCCGAAACCTACGACCTCAACTTCGTGGATGAAAAAGGCGAGAAAAAAAGGCCGCTCCTAACCCATGCTTCCATCTCGGGAAGCGTGGAGAGGGTTGTTTATGCGCTCCTGGAAAAAGAGGCGATGCGCATGGAAAAAGGGGAGAAGGCCCAGCTTCCGCTCTGGCTCTGCCCCACGCAGGTGCGCATAATACCGATTTCGGAGAAGCACATTGAGTTTGCAGGGGAGGTGCTCAGCCAGATTGGAGAAGGGGTGAGGGCGGACCTGGATGATACCCCCGAATCCCTTGGAAAGAAGATACGCAACGCACAGAAGGAATGGGTGCCCTACATTGCAGTAATCGGGGACAACGAAATAGAATCCGGCAAGGTTTCTGTTACAATCCGCGAAACCGGCGAGAAAGTGGAGATGGGGGCGATGGAGCTTGCAAGCATGGTGCAGGAAAAAACCCAGGGGATGCCATTTGAGAAGCTCTCGCTGCCAATCCTGCTCTCAAAAAGGCCGATATTCAGGGGTTAGATGGCCAGTAAGATAGAGAAAGGGGAACGGCTAGCCTAAGGGAAATCCGGAAAAACGGCCGGGAAAAGGGAAGTTCCATACAAGGTTCAGATGAACTTCTCAAAAGGCTTCGCAAGCTCCTGCAGGAACCTGGTCGGCTCTTTTGCCCTTACGAATGCGGATGCAAGCAGCACCCCGGATGCGCCAAGGGCTAGTGCCCTCTCCACGTCCTTTTCGTTGCTAACTCCCGCTCCGCACAGAAGCGGAATCGTGGTCGCAACGCTGTGGACCGCATCCAATGAATCCGAAATAATCTTGGGCTTTGCCTTGGAGACGCTTTTTCCAGAGCCTATTAGCTCGGGAGGCTCTATTGCGATAAAAGAGGGGCGGAACCTTGCGAACTTCTTGCATTCTTCCGGGGTTTCCGCGCAAACTAGCGTTTCCAAATTGAGCTTCTTCATCCTCTTGACCGTATCCCCCACCATGTCCGGGCGCCTGCATTCAGAATGGTTTATGAGCGAGCCCTTGAGCCTCAGGTTCACAAGCGCCTCCGGAAGGATTGCCCCCGTGTGCGAGCCGAAGGCCACATGGTCAACGCTCTGTGCATAAACTTCCTTGTTCGCGTAGCGCCCCCGATGCAGGTGCGTGTTGGGCGGGCAGATTACAATCCTGACGCCCGTCGCCTGCATTGCATTCCTTGCAGCGTCGACTAAGAGGTCCAGCCTCTTGTAGGTCTCTTCGTATGTCTTGAAGTTTAGTACAATCATGGAGGGGGTATCCACGCTAAGCTTATAAAAGGCTGTGGCGGCAAGAAGTGTGCATGGACGTGCAAAGGGCGGAAAAAACCCTGCTAGAAGAAGAGGGCAAGCTAGATGAATACCTGCGTGAGGAGCGCGGAGTAGTGCGCCTTTGCGCGCGCTCCATAAAGGAGGTGCACCGCGGGGACCTTGGGGAGGCGCTAAAGCTCGCAGAAGAGGCAAAAGGGCGCATGGACACTCTTCCCAGAATCGAGGGGCGGGGAAAGCACGTTGAGCAGGAATATGCCGAAGCGCTTGCCCTAATTGCGGTGGCAAAGGGTGAGGAAATCCCGGACTATGGGGAGATGGGCGTTTCCGCACAGGGCTACCTCCTTGGCCTCTCAGACGCGATAGGGGAGATAAAAAGGCTCGTGATAGAGGAACTGCGCAAAGGAGAAAAAGATTTGGCGCAGGGGCATTTTGCCCGCATGGAGGAAATTTACGCTGAGATAGGCCACCTGCATTTTTCCTCTGCAGCACTTCCCGAATTCCGCAGGAAGCAGGACGTTGCCAGGATGCAGGTTGAGGATGCGCGGGGCAAGCTCGTAAGGTAGCGCGCCCCCAAAGGCGGAATAACCTATATAATATCTTGGATTTAGATAAGTATCCATAATTGGATTATTGAGGTGCGATTCATGATTAAGAAGGCGTTTGCGCTTTTTGCGGTGCTGCTGCTCCTAGCAGGGTGCCCTGGAAACGACGATGGGTTGCTTGACGAAGGCACTGGCGGGGGAAGCACGGGCGGAACCGGGAGCCAGGAGCACATATCAATTGAAAATGGCACCAGCTCCCAGATTTCGGCAGGCGAATACGAGGAAGGCGAGTTTATTCCCGCAAGCGAATACGCAGAAAACGTGAACTCAAGCCTGTTTATTTACTTTATTTCCGTGGGCTACGGAGACACCCAGGGAGACGCCATACTAGTCAAGAAAGGCGACTTCGACATGGTAATTGACGGCGGGCCCGTGGCCAAAAAATACGACGTAGTGAACTTCCTCCTCGCAAAAGGCGTAGATGACATTGAAGTCCTGGTTTCCACCCACGAAGACGCGGAGCACTACGGGGGGCTCTCCTACATAGGCGAGCAGTTCCGGGTTGCGGAGGTTTGGAGGCCGGCAGAAGGCTCCGAATCATACTCAAGCATGCTTGAGGAAATAGGCGCAGAAGACGGCGTGAAATACGTCGGGCTGGGGGACTCCTACGAATTCAACGGCATGAGTGTTAGCGTGCTAAACCCCATAAAAGGAGAAGGGCGCTTCTTCGATTCGGACAACGACGGGGTGGTCCTCCGGATTGAAGACCGCGGATTCTGCATCCTCCTGGATGCGGACATAGACAGCAGCGCGCAAACCAAGGTGCTAACCGGAACCGGAACCTGCGACGTTGTGCAGATGCCCTGGCACGGGATGAGCGAAGGGCTCTACAACCTGGATTTCTTCTTTGACGTCCTAGAGCCGCAAGCCGCGATAATAAGCGGGAGCGCATCCGACTGGACCAAGACCCGCCAGACGCTCTTCAACAAGGCGGCGCTCCGGGGAATAGGGATATACCCCAACTACAACGGCACCGGCGCAAAGGTGACTTTTGACGGATACGATTTCGCAATCACGATAGAGGAATGATGGTTGCAATGGATTGCGCAGGAAGGCACTTGGAAACCGTGCAGGAGGGCAGGGAAGGCCCATGAAAATAGTGCAGGCCGTCCACTCATTTCCCCCCAGGATTGGGGGCGTGGAGAGGCACGCATACGAGCTTTGCAAGAACCTCGCTTCCATGGGAAACAGCGTAACCGTGCACACTTCCGGAGGCGGAAAGGGGAGCGGGGCGGCGAACCCCTCACAAAAACCCGCACCCGCAAAAGAGGGTGCCGGAAGGTTCCTAATAAAACGGCACTGGGGGCTTAGGTTCCCCTTTTTTTCTTCGGTGGTGGTAGTCCCGTTCCTGGCACTGAGGCTGATTGCGGAGGATGCGGACATCTATGTTTCGCACGGCTATGGCTCTCTGATGCCCTTTTGCACGGCCGTTGCCGCCATCCTCAAGCGGAAGCCGTTCGTATTCACCGTGCACGGCTACCCAAGGCTAAGCGGAATGGGGAGGATTGCCCTATGGATTTACCGCAATACCATAGCAAGGGTGGTCCTGGGAGCCGCATCCAAAATAATCGTGGTCTCGCGCGAATCCAAGAAGTACCTAGTTGGCGAAACTAACATGGGAAAAGTCATCTACATCCCAAACGGGGTGGACACCAAGGCGTTTTCCTGCCCCTCATTTAGGGAAGGAGAATACATCTCCTATGTGGGGCGGCTGGACAAGGACAAGCAGGTCGGGATGCTAATAAACGCAGTATCCCGCATGAAGCAGAAGGCAAGGGTGCTGATTGCCGGAAACGACGAGGGGCAGAGGCCCGGGCTAATCGAGCACGCAAAGAACCGGAGGGTGGATGCCGAATTCACGGAAGTGGAGCCCGAAGAGGCCCCAAGCATCTACTGCTACTCAAAAGCCATCGTTCTCCCTAGCAGGTACGAGGGATTTTCCCTTGTGTGGCTTGAGGCTATGTCTTGCGGGCGCCCGATTTTCTCCACGCCCGTCGGGCAGGCGCCCGAACTATTCAGGGAAGCCTACGGGGAGCACGCGGAGAAGTTCCTATTCCCGGATGAGAGGGGGCTCACAGAGCGCCTTGACTATTTCGTGGAAAACGAAAAGGAGTTCGTGCCAATAGTGAAGAAGGCGCGGGAACTAGTTGAGAAGGAATATTCCTGGGTTAGGATGAGCGAGAAAACCCTTGCCGTTTACGAGTCTGCCCTGGGGATTGGGAAAGAGGATAAAAAGGAATAATCCGGGGAACCCCCGGAAATAAAGAATAAAGGGAAAAGAGATTCCCGCTTTTTCTGCTTACTGCTCTGCAATGTCTTCAACAAGCGCAGCGTATGCGGGCCTTGATATTAGGAGCCCAAGGAGCGAACCCATTATCGTGGAAACCGCGAAACCGATGATTTCAACCATTCCCGAAAACAGGAGGGGAAGCATCGCAAATATTGCAACGGTCACGTTGGTGGTAATTATCGCAAACGCGTTATCAAGCCGATCCTGCGGGGTCCCCTGGGACTTCTTTAAGAGTTCATCCGTAATTACAATCTGCGCATCCACTCCCACGCCGATTGCCGCGATTATTCCCGCCATCGCCGCAAGGTCTATTGTGAAAGAGCCTAAGATTGCAAGCAGGATTATTAGCTCCGAAATGCTGATTGCGACTATCGGGAGCAGTATGTTCCTCCTCCTATACCTAAATGAAACCAGCAGCGAAATCGCCAATAGGGCGAGGAATATCCCCACGATGCTAAGGCGCAGGAACTCTTCACCCAGGGGGGCGGGTATCGTGGTCTTGCTCCCAAGCGAAATCTGGATTGGGAGGGCGCCCCCTTTGAGGATGGACTCTATGCTCTTTGCCTTGCTGTATGCATCAAGCTGCCTTGACTGCCCGGTTCCTTCGGCGCTCCCGCTTATTATGTAGCCGTAGTTGGGAGTGCCTACTGTCACAGACGGGCTTAGGACCGGAGAGGAGAGAAGCCCTACCCCGCTCCATTTTTCCACTATGAATTCCCCGCTTCCCAATTGCGAGATGTGGGGGGAAACGTCCTCGTCATCTATTACCTGGAGAGTAAAGCCCTTTGCCTCAAGCTCTGAGCCTATCAGGGCTTCCATGTCCGCTGAGAGAAGCGCCTTGGTCTCGTTTGTTGCAGGGTGCAGGGAACTCATGTTCAATTCATCGTAGATATAGACCGAGATGTTCCCGTCTTCGGAAGTTAGCGCCCTCCTGAATGCGGAGCGGGCCACTTCGCGGTCTTTTACCTCCAAATTAGCGCTTGCCTCATCCCAATTTAGGACGACTATCGCGTCTTTTGGGCGGTCTAGGAACATGTATAGGGGATAATTGGCCTTCCCGTTTACCGTTTGCGCAAAATGCTCCGCGCCTTCCCGGGTAACCGAGAACTGGACTCCCCAGTCCGCGCCGCTAAGGTAAGCCGATGAAACGCTTTGTATCGTGCCGGGAAGTATCGCGTCTCCGGAGAGGGCGGTCTTTCCGTCTACTACTCCCGCGAACACCCCCTGGTGGGAGAGGAGGTCCTCAACCGAGGCTACCAGCTCCGGGTCTCCGCTTGGGACTTCCACGTTGATTTCGCTTTCCCCTACCGCGCGCACCTTGACTTCGGTAAGGCCGAACGTGGACGCCCTTTTCTTGATAATATCAACCATTTCGCTCATGGTTGACTGGCTTGCAGGCGACTCCAGGATTACCGGAATCCTGGTTCCCCCGCTAAAATCTATTCCGAATTTCATCCCGTTGAACCCTATGCATAATAATGCAAGCAGGACGATTGCCCCTAGCGACATGAGCTTTAGTTCCCTCTCTTTCCAATAGGTGGAGAGCGCCCCGAAGATTACCAGCGAGAATATTAGTATCAGGCCGGAGAAGGCAGAGTATAAAAGTACCCCCAATGCGAAGAGGGCAAAGAGTATTCCGATAACGTGTTTGTGCGAAATCATTTTCATCCCCTCTTTTCCTTGTAGTAGAGCACCATCACCGCGTTTATGCCCCAGGTCGCAAACAGGTCTCCAATTAGCCCTGCAAGCGCCACCGCGGAAATCTCATAATAGGTTGAGATGTGCGTTAGCATTGCGAGAACGAAAAGCGCGAAGAATGCTACCATGGCCGTAATGCTCATAGTCATCCCGGTCTTCATCGCATCGAATGCGTTTTCCCTCGGGTCCCCCCTCCGTTTCAGAATCCTCATAGTAAGGAGGATGTCCGTATCCAGGGAGAACCCCACTAGCATCAAGAGCGCCGCAAATGAGGGCAAGGAAAGCGGTATCCCAAATAGGCTCATCGCCCCAAGCGCTATTACTATGTCGCTGAATGCCCCAACTAGCACCGCCGCGCTGGGGACTGGCGCCCTAAAGAAGAAAAATACCAGCAACACGCTGACTATCGCGGAATACAAAACGACCGTGCCCGCCTGGTCTATGAAGTGGAGGCTTAGTGCGGGGCTCACCGTTTCGGTTGAGTAGCTCGTATATTGCGCGTGCTCGCTTATTGCATCCATTATCTTCTTGGTGTGCAGGCTGTAGACTTCCAAATATGCTTCGGAGAACCTCTTTTTTAGCTGGTTTAGGTTCGTATATGTTTCCGCTTTTTCGTTGATGGAAGCTATTTCGAAGAGCCTGTTTGCATTGGAGTCAAGTTCGGCGCGCTTTGACTCGTATTCCGCCATGGAGGAGGCGTCCTCATTTGAGTTGGCCTCCAGAATTGCGACTTCCTCTAAGAGGGAATTGAAGCCTTCCTTTAAGCTGTCGGCCTCAAACATGTCGTCTGTCTGCGAGATTTCGACCTCGGCCATCTTTCCCATCGAGCCCTCGTATGCGCGCACCTGCGCGTCAAATCCCTGCTCCGCCAGGGATTCTTCCAGGGCGGACGCATCCAGGTCTTCTGTGAGCTGGAGCGTGACAAGCGTTCCTCCCCTAAAATCAACCCCGAAATGGACATTCGGGAGGAGAAAGAGCGAAACCAGAATCATCGCCAGGGGGAATATCGCAAGAAGGCGGTAGTCTCCCTTGTATATATTCGGAATCATTTCAAAACCCGTAGAAAATGTATGGGAGGGTATTATTATGGAATATTTAAAAATAGAACCCAATTATGAATTAAACCCTCACGCGACCGTAGTCTAGCGGTAGGATCTTGGCCTTCCAAGCCAATGACCCGGGTTCGAACCCCGGCGGTCGCATCGTCCCTTTCTTTTTGCAAATCTGTGCAACCTCCGGTTGCATCTCTTGAAGCGAGCTTCAAGAAAGAAAGGTTCGGTTCTCCAAAAGATGCTGGAAAATTTTGGTATAGATACCTGCTGGTACGAATATGAGCGGAAAAACCCCAATCATAAGAGGAACTATCATCTAATAATCTGCAACAAAAAAAGTAGATACAATTTTTTAAATAGAATAGGTCTTAATCACACGGAGAAGCTAAGAAAATTAGTTGCTCAATTTGCCGACGTCGCATAACCCGGTAGTGCGTCGGATTCGAAACCCGATTCCGCAAGGAATTGCAGGTTCAAATCCTGCCGTCGGCGAAAATGCCTCCGTAGCTCAACGGTAGTAGCGATCGCTTCGTAAGCGATAGGTTGAGGGTTCAAATCCCTCCGGGGGCTCACAATTCCGCAACCAGCTCCGAGAGTTCTGGAAAACTGGTGTAGCCCGCTTTTTCGTTGAAGTGCCCAGCATCCTTTACTAGGATTAATTCTGCCCCCAGTCTCCGGGCAAGTTCTTTTTCCAGTTCTAGGGGGACGTACGGGTCGTTTTCCGAAGCATACATGTAGAAGGCTCCGCAGTTTTCGCGTATTTTTTCCCAGTTGAACCCCTTTTCCATAAAGCTAGCATTTATGGAATCAAATTCCGGGATTCCCAGCTTCCCGATGAATCCCGCAACGAAAACGCACGCTTTCACCCTCACTTCCAGGATTTCAAGGAGGGAGAGCACAAACGCAGGGCCCATGCTATGGGCAACGAAAACCGTATCAGAATCAATTTCACCAAGATAGGGGCGCATAACCTCCATCCAGGAATCAAGGGAATGTCTTTTGGGCGTGGGGAATGCGGGGACTAAAACACTGTGCCCAAGCTTCTCGAGTTCCAGCTTCAGCCATGGAAACCAGTTTTCCTGCGGATGCCCGCAAGCCCCATGGATGATGAAGATGTTCACTGCCCTCACTTTTCCATGTTCTCAAAAAAGCGGCGTATGGTATCCCGGTTGTTTCCCGCGTATTTTACATAGAGCATGAGCCTTGAAAATACCTTCTTGGGCAGGAAATTCATGAGGTCTTCTGCCTTCACTTTGGGATTTCCCTCTAGGACTTCCATGATTTCGTTTATCTTCTTGCTGTTTGAGCGCTTTACCCTGTTGGTGTATTTCCTGCGGGTTTTCACCTTCTCAATTTCATCCCAGAGGCAGGTGGCTTTTCCCAGCATGAACAATTCGTAGAGCTGGAAGCGCTCTTCCTGGGGAAGCGCATCGAAGTCTTCTTTTTCCCCATTGAACTTCCTGCGCAGGTGCGGGATATAAGTATAGACCGTCTGCTCGCGGTGCTTGGCCTCAAGCTCGTAATAGTGGTCTTCGTGGAAAGGGGGCACGGTTTCCCTGGCATTCGGGAAAGATGAAAGATTCTGTGCCGATTCTTCCTTGGTTTTTTGAGCGAGCATCCACACACCAATTTGGGGTAAGCATAAAGATACAAACAAAACCTTTTTAATGGACTATTTCGGCACGAGGGTGCGGATAGGATGCAGGAGCAATCCCGGCCAAATCATGCGCATGGGGCTGTCCATGTTTCCCTCTTTTTCTAGGAATTCCTCCACCCTGAAAGCGGAAGCAATTGAGCCTATTGCGCGCAGCGAGGAGTCGCTAAGCCTCCCAAGCGCCCTGTGCATCTGGTAGTGCGCATCCAGGTCGTGCCCATATAGCGCCTTCCACGCATTCTCGTAATCTTTTGGGGAAGTGGCGTATTTTCCCGCGAGCTTTGCGCATTTGGTCCCGAATACCACCCCGCCCCCGGTAGTGGATTTCACCTGCCCTGCGGCATCGCCCACCAGGAGAATGTTCCTGCGGGAAGCTGATAGGGCGGTTTTCCTCCTCCTCTCAAGGGGTATTACCGAATACCTCCTCTCTTTTGGGATGGAGGTTCCAATCAGCCTGGAGAGGCAATCAAGCGCCGCATCCGGATTGCTTGGGAGGACGCAGCCAACTCCTGCTTCCGCATATTCTTCGTTGTGCGGGATTACCCACCCAAAAAAGCCCGGGAACTTGTCGTTTGAGAGGAAAACCCGCACGTAATCCTTGAATTGGCCATCGTGCCGGATTGTCGCCTGGGCGGTGCCGGCAAACCTCCTTATTTTCGGGAATCCAAAATGCGAAGCGACCATGGAGCCTGGCCCGTCCGCGCCTATTATGCTGCCTTCGCCAAATGGGGGAAGAGCCCTTTTTCCGCAAAAGAGCTTCGCGCCTTCATCTTGTGCCTTCTGTGCCAGTGATGCATCAAAGCCTTCGCGGTCTATAACGTATGCTATGTCCCTTCCCGAATCCACTTTGAGCTTGTATCCTGCGCAGTCGAAGATTGCGCCGCGGATTTTATTTAACGCGTGCTTCTTGTAATTGGTAAATCCGCTCAATGATTCTAGGCCCTCCTTGGAAATCAGGCCTGAGCATCTAACATTCTCCCCGGGAGTTTCCTTCTGCTCGTAAATATGCACGCTGTGCCCGCACTCTAGGGCGGAGATTGCCGCAACAGAGCCGCACGGGCCTGCGCCTATCACCCTCAGGGGGACCATGGATTAGGATTGCAGCAAAAAGATAAAAGAGGATTACCCTACCGCAGAAGGCGCCTGCTCTGGGGTTTCCTGCACTGGGGCGGCTGACCCGGAGGCCTGTGGGCGCTGCAGGAAGCTTATTTTGCCTGAGATAGCGGCTGTGTCCTGCAGTACTTTATTAAGAGCACTGCCCTCTAAGTAATCAGATACCTGTTCAAGGAATTCCTTTAGCTTAATGAGGCCTGCTGCTTCCTTGGTAAGATTCTCCGCGCTGCCCGGGCGGAAGATTGCCGCCTTTACTGCGCACCTTGCCGAGAAAGCGAGGATTGCCGCTTCAGCGCGGGAGATTATCCTTATTTTCTGCATGAGCGCTGGCGCATCCGCGGAACTATCGGAACCCTTGGAGATATCCATGAGCCTCTTAAAATCGTTCATCCAGAGAACCAGGTCCATCCTCTGCGCTTTTGGAAGATCCGAGAAATAAACCGAAAGCCTCCTCTCAAGCACCCTGTTGGCTTCCTTGCCTGCCTCCCAGGAGCGCCTTAGCTCAAGCAAGTCCCTGCTTTGTATCTGGGCAGTACCCCTTGCAGGCTCGGCCTTGGGGCGCCTGGACTGGAACAATCTTGCAACCCTTGAGAACACGCCCTCCCGCCTGGTGGTGGGGGGCTCCGGCACTATTGCCTTCCTGCTCTGGAACGTGATTTGCTTCTGCGGTGAGTTCATTTTGATTCCTCCTTGTGTTAGTTTATGGTTGTTTCTTATATTTAAATGTTTTGGCCCGTGTTGCCCTGCTGCGCTTCGGTTATTGTCCTTATGTAGCCGGGAATCTGCCCTATATTGGTTAGGATACCGCCTCCCAATCCCTGGTCATAGGTATCCAGCACAATGTACATTTCCTCCATCAGGGAGACATTCATCTTCTCTATGGTGCCTTCTGGCAGCTGCCCGCTTACTGCCTTCTCAAGCGTGCCGGAGAGCGAAGCCGAAACGCCATCTATGGCAAGAACCACCTTGTCATTCGACAGTATTCTGGATGCCTGCTCGTATGCATCCGTCCCATTCTTAGCGGATTCGAGAAGCCCCACGAAAACGGGCACCCATTTATTGGGATTCATGCTCATAGACACCTTGCCCATGAACTCTATTATCTTCTCCTCGGTGGCCTGGGGGGCCGCGTTTCCATCCATCCACGCTTCTAGGGCATCGGACATATAACTTCCTATGCGCGATTTCGGCGCGTCGCTAATCCTGCGCCCGCAGTCCATGACCGAAGGGTATACGCTGGGCTTCTCCTGGGGCTTTCCGAACTTGCCTGCTACCTTGGCTGGGATGTACGCTAGCGCACTGGCAATCGCGCCCGCTACGCCATAAACCGCCGCCTGTATCCTGCCAGGCGCCTTCTGTGCAGCCTGCGCCGTAGCGGCCTGCTCCCTGGTTTCCAGCTGTGCCGGGGCCTGGGCGTTCCTGCGGTTTTTTACAAAGTTCTTTATCCTTCCCGCAAGCGGAATTCCGTCTGGAAGGAAGTAGGATATCAGCCTGATGGAAGCGAACCCTATTATCGCAAGCGAGCTTCCCGTGCCAAAGCAATTGATTGCCCCTTCGGTTGTGCCCGGGGCAGAGGAATCCATGAAGCGGCTAACATCCGAAACGATGTTGGGAAGCCCCAGGAACAATGCCGAAGTCGAAAACCTGTTCGCAATCTTTTTGAGCGAGCCCCTGTTGAATGCCGCAGAGAGCACGCAGGCTCCCGCGCACACATACGAGGCTACGGTCCCGAAACCGGCAAGCAGATCCATGCTTGCAAAGCTGCCGATTTTTTCTGCTGCAAAATTGTAAACGTCCCTGAGGTTGGACATGAACGCGCTTCCCACATTGCCAAGCGAGAGGTCCGGGGACTGCTGGTACGCTGAAGCCCCGCCGTTTACCGCTGCGCCCCCTGCTGCAATACGCAGGATTCCCCTCCAGTACCTCAAAGGCGCAGTTATGAGCCAGGTTACCGGGGAAACAGTTGACCTTACGGGGCTGCCAGTAATTGCGGAATGGAACTTTTCAAGCGCCTTCTGGAACCGGGACTTTTCCTCAAGTTCCGAGAAATCCGCGGAATCGGTGAGGGAAGGGTGGATTTCCGCAGGCTGGGCACATGAACCATCCATACGGCTTGCCATGCTAACATATTCCGAAGGCAACGGGGAATTGCATCCCATGGGGCCTTCGGAGCTGTTCCTGCTCTGCAGCACACTCGTGAGCGTAGCTACCTGCTGTTCAAGTTCTGCGATTCTCCTCGCATCATTAATATTAGTTGGGGGGGCGGAAACCCGCTTCTGCCCTCCGCCTGCACCGTCTCCTCCTCTGCCGTTATTATTTCCATTTTTAGACATAAACATCAACTACTCCTAGTGGTTATTATTGGGATAAGATGTGTTTAAAAAGGTATGCTTGTGTGTTATTCTCCCCAAGAGCACCCCATGAACGGATGTATGAGGTGGATACACGATTTTAAAACGTTTTGCGCACAATAAGGGATACGCTTTTAGCGCGGCCGTAGTCTAGTGGCTATGATTCGAGATTGCCAATTTCGAGGCCCGGGTTCAATTCCCGGCGGCCGCACTTTTCCCGCTTAGCCTTCAGGCTAGGCTGGAATGGCTGCTGGGAAAAGTGTGGCGTATTCGCCGAAGGCGAATCTGAGCCGCATCCCCCCTTTCTTTATGGTAGCAATATTCCCGGAAACCGTTAGGGTTTTATAGGCAATCTGAGAAGCGCACAATCGGTTGTTCGCATGGAAGAAAACTCCGAGACGGATTTTGATGGCGAGGAGGAGCTCTTAAGCTTCGTGGAAATGCGCGTTAGGCAGGTAAACAGCGAGCTTGACGACCTTGAGCGCGTGCAGGCATCCGAGCAGCCAGAGGAGTTTGAGAGGCGCAGGCAGAAAATAGAAAAGGGCGTTTTGAGGCTCAGGGACATAATCCAGGCAAACTACGTGAAATTCGCAGGGGGAGAAGAAAAGATTGAAAATTGGGAGGAAATCGACATGTATTCTTCTACCGTAACCCTCCTAGAGCGCCTAACCGAAATCACGGACACCAATACGGTGGGAGTTTAGTTTATAAAGAAGAGCCATTCTATTTATTCCTCCCTTAATAGCACGAAAAAGATATGGGTGCTTACACCCCATAATGCTTTTTCTTTGGGGGAACCGGCCCTTTCTTTCTTGAAGCTCGCTTCAAGAGATGCAACCGGAGGTTGCACAGATTTGCAAAAAGAAAGGGCAGATATGCAGGGGTTGCCGAGTGGCCAAAGGCGCCAGGTTCAGGGCCTGGTCGGTTAGTCCGTTCGAGGGTTCGAATCCCTTCCCCTGCATAAAATCCTAATAAGATGTTTTGAGATGAGGCCACATGAAAATAAAGGATGCCATAATCAGGGTCGTTGACTGCGAAACCACGGGGCTAAATCCAAAAGAAGACAGGGTAATAGAAGTCGCCAGGGTGGACATGAACTACGAGTCCGGCATCGTTGATTCCAGTTCTTCGCTAATAGACCCGGAAAGGGACATCCCGATAGGCTCCATGGTGGTGCACCACATAACCAACAAGATGGTGGAGGGCGCTCCTAAGCTGGAGGAGGTGTGGCCAGGTTTCAGAGAAGGGAACTTCCATGCGATGGCGGCCCACAATGCGGAATTTGATTTTGCCTTCCTCAAAACGGATGCGCCTTATCTCTGCACCATGAGGCTGGCCCAGCACCTATGGCCGGGGCTAGAATCCTACAAGAACCAGTATCTCAGGTATTACCTCGGGATTGAGGAAGTGGGGGCGGACGTGCCGATGCACAGGGCGATGGGGGATACCACCGTTACCGCCCTCATACTTCATAGGATGCTAAAAATCGTAGTGGAGGAGAAGGGCATTGGGGACCTTGAGCGGCTAATTGAATGGGCAAATGAACCGGTATTGCTTGATAAGTGCTGGTTTGGCAAGCATTATGGGCAGAAATGGAGCGAGGTTCCCAAGGACTACCTTAGGTGGATGAAAACGAACAACGTCCGGATGGACGATGCCAACATGGCCCACACGGTGGAGCATTACCTTAATATATGAGGCATGAAAAAGAGCATTGCCCAGCACGCACAGGGGAAGAAAAATGGTTTCTATAAAAGTTGAAAAGCTCACAAAGAGCTTCGGGGATTTTACCGCAGTAAATGACGTATCGTTTAGCATAGGCAAGGGCGAGGTCTTCGGGCTGCTGGGCCCAAACGGCGCGGGCAAGACCACCACCATCTCCATGCTCGCCACGCTCCTCCCTGCTACTTCCGGAAAAGCGGAGATAGAGGGAAAAAGCATAACTTCAGACCAAGACGGAGTCCGCAAATCAATCGGGATAGTGTTCCAGGACCAGAGCCTGGATGATGAACTTACCGCCTATGAAAACATGGACCTCCACGGCAGGCTATATAGGATGGAGGGAAAATTAAGGAAGGAGCGCGCACTTGAATTGCTAAAATTAGTGGAGCTAGAAGGGAGGAAAGACGACCTGGTAAAAACCTTCTCCGGGGGAATGCGGAGGAGGCTGGAGATTGCGCGCGGGCTCCTGCACAGGCCGAAGGTCCTATTCCTGGATGAGCCTACGCTGGGGCTTGACCCGCAGACGAGGAACAAGCTCTGGGAATACATAGCGCAGCTAAATGAGGCGCAGAAGATAACCGTAATACTCACGACGCATTACATGGAGGAGGCGGACCGGCTCTGCAACCGCATTGCAATAATAGACCGGGGGAAGATAATAGCGGTGGGAACGCCATCCGAGCTAAAGGAGGGGATAGGAGGGGACGTGATAACGGTGAAATCCGAAAACCCCGAAGGGGTCTATGCGAGGCTCTCAAAGGAGAAGTGGGTAAAAAGAATCGAGAAGCACGATGGCTCTGTTACGGTAAACCTAGCGAATGCGGAAAAGCACATAGCGGGCATGGTGAAGATGCTAGACGGGCTTGAAATTTCAACGTTATCCGTGCACAAGCCCACCCTAGAAGACGTCTTTTTGCACTTTACCGGAAGGACGATACGCGAAGAGGAAGCGGGCGCAAAAGAGGAGATGCGCATGAGGCACCGGGTGTGGAGCAGGGGTTGACATGGACATAGTTTACACAATCTGGCTTCGAAGCATAAAGCGCTATTTGCGCTCAAAGAGCAGGATAATAGGAAGCCTTGGGATGCCCCTTTTCTTCTTAGTAATAATGGGCTTTGGGCTAAATTCGGTCGTGGAGGTGCCAGAAGGCGGGGATTATGTGGGCTTCATAATGCCGGGCATAATTGCCATGAGCATACTCTTTACCTCCATTTTCTCAGGCATACAAATCATCTGGGACAAGCAGTTCGGGTTCCTAAAGGAAACGCTGGTTGCGCCCGTTTCCAGGGTGGAAATAATGCTTGGGCAGACTGTGGGAGGGGCCACCACCTCATTGATACAAGGAGGGCTGATGCTGCTTCTTGCATTCGTTTTGGGGCTCAACCTAATCGGGCTAACCGGCCTGGGCATTGCGATAACTTTCATGGTGCTAATCGGGCTTGCCTTTACCGCGTTCGGGGTTGCAATCGCCTCCAAGATGGAGGACATGCACGGCTTCCAGTTGATAATGAATTTCGTGATTTTCCCCATCTTCGGGCTCTCCGGGGCGCTCTTCCCCCTAAGCGGGCTGCCGGAATGGGCAAGGCCCATAACGTATCTTGACCCATTGACCTACGGGGTTGAAGGAATAAGGTACGGGCTTAGCGGGGCTTCCCACATTGACCCCCTCCTGTGCTTCCTTGCACTAGGGGGATTCACGGTTGCCACGATATTGGTGGGAACGCACTTCTTTAGGAAAATAAAAATATGAGGGCGGATTAACCGCTCCTCTCGCTGAAATCGAGGTCTATTCCGCCTCCCACTCCGAGGATTACGTTATAGACCATTGCACTAACGAAGCCGAAGATGAACATCGCAACCGCGGCCCCGACTAGGCTGATTACCCCCATAAAAAGGAGGATTACCGCGCCTCCCAGAGTCTGCGCAACGTCGGTTCCGGCAGCCAAACCCAAAAGAGCCATTACCCCGGTTATCAGGGTGTAGAGCACCAGCGAGATTAGCCCCAAAACGAAAGTCCATATCGCAAGCAGTTTTCCAAGCGAGACCGCCCCGATGTACTTAAGCGTTACTTTTTGCATTTTTCCACCTGCTTGCACTAATTGGATTAAACTATAAAAAGCCTGCGCATTTGCGCATGGGGGGAGGCGGGGGATTTTTAATTTTGGGCGAAGTAGATATTTCCAATGGCCCAGAAGAAGGTAAGCAAAAACCCCGAGTACGGTTCGCTTGCGCAGATACCAGCAAAGCTTGAGTTCCTAGACAGGATTGAAGCGGAATTCACGCACGTGGGCTATGCGAAAGTGGGGCACCTTACCAAGGCGGACATATCCGGAACCTATGGGCCCTTAAAAATCGGGCTGGGAACCGGGGTGCTGGGCCTTGAATACCGCAAGTACCCGCTGTTGTTCGCAGCCCCGAAAATGGAAGTGCGCGGGATTCTGGGGGACTTTGAGCTTTATTCTTCTGTGAGTGCCCCTGTGACATTCAAAATCAAGGAAACCAAGAATTACGTAGACGGATACGCCACCCTGGGCGGCGTATGGGAATCCCCCTTTGGCAGGGGCAAGGAGGCTCCGAAGGTGAGGCTGGGCATGGAAGCAGAGGGGAGCGTGCAATGGGCGGATAGCAGGGCCGTGCAATACCTCGTCCTAGCGGGATTGGGGGGCGCAGTAGAATACGGGAGGATAACCGCATATGCAACCGAGCAGCTCGTATTTACCGAAGAGAGCCCGATTAGCTCTGGTATATTCATGGTAAAGCACCACAAGGCAAGGGGCGGGCTAATATTCACCAGGGGGGACGTGGGGGCCGGAGCCGAATTCTTCCAGACGCCTTTTGAGAAGGGAGGGGAGCTCTCATTTACCCTGAAGATGGATTCTGCAAGCGCAAAGCTCTATGCGCAGTATTCGCGGGGCTGGGGCATAATAGGGGACAAGGCAAACCTGGGCCTCAACGTTGAATTCGGAGGGGGGAAGCGCAGGGTTCGCTCAAATGTGGAAGGCGGGCTCGGAGTGGGCGGGATTTATTCAAGCGATGATGCGAAAGATTACCCGGTTGGCAGCGAACACGACGAGTTTTTCAAGGAGGCAATGGCAGGCTCAGAGAGCCTCTCGGAATTCGCAGGCAAATATCGCGGAAAAGGCAAAGGGGCAATCCTCCACGCGCTAAGCCGCCTTGGAGGATATGGTATGGACAATTACGACCACAACCTGCGGCCCGCAAGGAAACACCGGGAGGAAATCGCGGAAATAGGGACCGGGGGGTCCTTTGCCGCCATGCGCAAGACCGTACTCGAAGAAACCGAAGAAGGCGGGGGAGGGACATGCGGGAACATCGGCTCGGTCCAGCAGGAATTCCTAAGGGGGGCGGGCTGGACGGCATACGGGCTGCTTGTTCCCGGCAAGGAGAGTTCGCACTACATCACCCTTGCACAGGCTCCTGGGGATAAGGCCGCATACCTTGCAAACTATGAGCACATCCTGGTAAATCCCGATGGGAGGGTGTTGCCGCTTCTTAGGAAGTACGCGCAGGAGAAGGGGGCAATCCCGCACGGCTTCTACATCTTCGGGGAAGGCAACCGCATTATCGGGTATTACGAATCCGATGAGAAGGCGCTAAGCCGCGCAATGGCCGGAGACGAGGACACCCTAAAGGATGCGCTGCTGCATTCACGGCCCAGTAAAAAATAGCAGCAGGCGGAGCATCCTAAACGGTTTGGGGGCTATTCCGGGACTCTCCGCACTACTCCCAGTTCGCAATCTATTTCCAATAGGTCGCCCGTCTTGAAAACCCTGGTCGCCATCCTGGTGCCCACTATGCAGGGAATCCCGAACTCCCTGGAAATTACGGCTGCATGCGAGAGGATTCCCCCCTCGTTTGTCACGATTGCGCCTGCCCGCTTGATTGCTACTACGAAGTCCGGGGTGGTCATGGAAGTGACCAGGATCTCCCCTTCCCTTATTGCTTTTGCATCCTGCGCGCTCATGGTCACCCTTGCCCTGCCTTTTGCATGGCCCTTGTTTGCTATTAGGCCGCGCAGTTCCACTATGTCTTCTTTGTGGGTGGAACTTCCAAGGAGCTCCTCCTCCATATCCAGGCTCCATTCCCCAATCCCATGGAGTGACTCCCCGGTTTGGGAATCAAAATGGAAGAGGAAGCGCTTTTTGCGCTCTTCTATGAGCGCGTGGTCCGGCGGGGAGATAAATAAGGAGGGTATCTCTTCTGGAAGCAGGCACTTCACATCCTCTAGAGTGAGCCCCTTGCGCTTGCCTATTTCCCCCATTATCAAATCCAGATAATGGAGCATCCTCATTATGTATTCTTTCCTAAAATCCTGGTACCACGCGAATATGTCGAGCAGTTCCACCAGGGCCCTGCCCTGCCCATCGAGCCCAAGCCGCCCAAGCAGTACGCGCTTTCCCTCTTTTATTGATGCGGAATCTTCCTCCATCTTCCCAATCTGGGCTTTTGGGTCCGGAAAGTCGGAGAGCACGTTTTCCAATTGCGATTTGAAGAAATCCGCTCCCAGCGTTTCGGTGGAAAAGTAATTGTTGTGGAGCCAGTGGTATTTTTCCGCATGCTCGCTTAGCATAGCGGAAACGTCCATGCCTTCGGATTTCGCTCCTGCAATCTTTAGCAGCTCGATGGATTCGCGCCTGCTAAATGATTCCCGCGTGGTGGTAGTGAGAAGGGAGAATGCCTCCTCCCGCTCTTTTTCTGGAAGCCTGGGGAGGAGTTCGCGCGCCATGCGCTCACCGGCATACCCAACCGGCTCAACTAGCCCCCCTATCACGAACCAGTCCGTATAGGCATTGTGCAGTTCCGAATAGTATGACAATAATTCATCATTGGTTGCATCTTCTAATGAGAGGGAATTGAACCTGGAGAACAACTTATCCAGGCGCGAAGCCTGCGAGGCGATTTCGTTGCCCAATTCCCCCATTTTCCCCTCCTGCAGCAGACTCCCGATTAGGTATTGCCCGTAATCTAGGAGTTCGCCCCAGAGGTTGTACCAGGAAACGATTTCGCCGTTGAATATGAGCGTGGAAGTGGGCCATGGCCTGCCGTATTTTTCATCCATCGGGAGAATCCACGCCTCCATGCACATCATAATCGGGAGTATGGTGGCCTGCCTCTCCCAGTGGAACCATTTTTCGTCTTTCATAGGTATTCCTCCAATTCATCGAGCCTCGCATTAAAATAGGGGATTGGGGGGAGGGAGAGCTCTTTTCGTATGCGGACAATCCGGTTGTAGTAGTGCGCAAGTTCCGCTTCCGGTTTGTAATCGTACACTTTCTCCCCGTACATGAAGCAGTCTAGGCAGTCCGCATCCTTTATGATCTCTGCTAGGGGAGTGTTTGAGTATTCCCATTTTTTGCTGTGCGAGGCGATTGCTTCGCAGATGCTAGAAATTTCAGAATCCGAAAAATCCCCGGAACCAGA
Source organism: Microcaldota archaeon (assembly GCA_016932815.1). Classification (GTDB taxonomy): domain Archaea; phylum Micrarchaeota; class Micrarchaeia; order Anstonellales; family Bilamarchaeaceae; genus CAIKOA01. The sequence continues at coordinate 36,875 of JAFGCC010000013.1, forward strand.
AAGCATTTTGCGGGCCTCCTGGGCACCGAGTTCCGCGTGGGAATCATATGTTCCTTCCAACACTACGTGGATGTCGTGGAGGGCTGCGGCTATTTCTGCAAGCTCGGTATCCACTCCCCTCTTTTGGGCGAAGAGGCGGGCGAACGCTATTACGCCTGAACTGTGCTTTAGCTCCCATTCCCTTGAGCTCTCCCCCTTTTCCGCAAGGGGGGAAGAGCCTAGTATGAGGCGCACTATTTTCGCCTGTATTTTTTCCGAGCGCGTAAGTGCGCTTCCCCTAAAATGGTGGTATCCCATATGATGCTTGCGGGGCGCAAAAGATATATTAATTTACTACTCCCAAATAGGAGTAGTGCGTATATGGGAAGGGAACTTTTGGAGCGGCTTGGCCTAACTAAGAAGGAAATCGCGGTATACCTCGCCCTATTGGAAACCGGGCAGTCGCGGAGCGGGAGGATTGTGAAAAAGAGCGGGGTGCCCTCTTCCAAAATATACGGGGTGCTAGGCTCCCTCTCCGAAAAGGGGCTAGTTGGGGTAGTGCACAAGGGGGGAATAAAGGAATTCGGGGCGAACCACCCCTCCGTATTGAGGCACCTCCTGGAACTAAAAGAGAGGGAATTGGGGGAGATGGAGGAGGAGCTTGAGGGCGCCCTTCCCTCTCTGGAGCGGGAATACCGCTCCGAAAACGAGGAATACCACGTGGAAATATTAGAAGGGCTGCGGGGGATAAAGAGCGTATATGACTTATCGCTTGGGCTATGCGGAAAGGGAGATGAGATGTGCACCATGGGATACCCGCTTCTTGCAAGCACCCTGCTCAATGCGTATTTCAAGGAGTACCACAGGAAGCTGCGGGAGCTTGGGGTTAAGGCCCGGGTAATCTACGATTATGACACCTGGTTTGGAAAAGAGAGGGAAGATAGGCCCAATGCGAGGCAGAGGTACCTTCCCAAGGGGGTAAAAACCCCGGCATTCGTGCACGTATTCAAGGGCCACGTCGGGATAATGGTGGTAACGCAAAAGCAGAAACTGTGCATACTAATTAGGAACAGGGAGGTCTCAGAGAGCTACCTGCAATACTTCAATCTGCTCTGGAAAATTTCCAAAACTGGAACTCAAAAGAGGATAAAGTGAAGATGAGTGCCAAGCGCATCCCATTTTCAGATAGGTTTATAAAGTTGAACAATCAACTATATAGTTGAGGAAACAACAGATGTTAAAAGAAACCGAACTGAGGATGCTTGCCGCATTCTTCCCCGAAGGCAAGGAAAGGACGACCAGGGAAATTGAAATGAGGTCGGGTTATTCCCATGAGCGTGTGTATTCCACGCTAAATGAATTAGAAAAAAGAGGCGTTCTCACAAAAAGGAGGGTGGGAAAAACGCTCGCCTATTCTGTTCCCGGCTTTAGTGACCAGCTGTATATGGCGTTCGCGCATTACTCGCTAAAGAGGAAAGAGAACTGGGCAGAAAAGCATCCAACCGCCCATAGGGCAATTGAAGAATTGGGGAGGGGGGCAAAACCGGACTTGATGGTCGTTTTTGGAAGCTATGCGCGGGGGGAAGCAAAAGGGGCGAGCGACATTGACGTCCTGTGTGTAGGGGGAATTGGGGCCGAAAAAATTGCCCTCTCGTTGCGGCACAGATACAACTTAAGAATCAATCCCGTAGTGGTAAAAAAAAGTGATTTTGGAAACATTGCAACGGAAAACCCGGGATTCTGGGAAGATTTGGTAAATTTTGGAGTCGTAATCAACGGGTGGGAGATATTCTATAGGGTAGCTTATGCGGGGGAGTAGCCGCCAGGCAACGGAAACCTGCCCTCCCAGCCTTTTTATACGGAGCATTTCCAATAATCCCGAGGCGGTGGGATGGAAAAAAAGATTGGGTGGTATATCGAGAAGGGATTGTTGGTTAGGACACCGTTCATACGAAAGTTAAGCCCAAAATTTCTTGAGAAAGCACGCAACAACCTGATTACGATGAATATCCTTTTTGAGATGCAGGATAAAAGGGAAATACGGGAAGCGCTGGATATCCCCAGAGAGTACGATTCTGCCGAGTGGGTGGTTGCGTGCGGGTATTATGCAATGTACATGGCTGCACTGGCTGCCCTTGCCCAAGTAGGGTACAGGAGCAGGAACCACAGCGGAACCATACTTGCCCTGGAGGCCTTCTTTGTGAAGAAAGAATTGCTTGAGCCTAAATATCTGGAAATGATTGGGGAAGCGCAGTTTGGGATGGAACACGTAGAACAGATAAGGTGGGCGCGGGAGAGGAGGGAAATTGCCCAATACAGCGTTACGAAACATACAACAAAGAGATTGGCATCTGAAAGCCGGGATGACGCATACGAATTTGTAGAGAGGATGGAAAAGTTATTGGAAAGATGAAGATGAGTGCCAAGCGCAGCCCGTTTTTCCGCTCAAGGAAAAAGAGTAACATAATTTAAGTTTCTTGGGTAAATGGCACTATGGCCCAAAAGGAACTCCGTAAAAAGGCGGCAAAGGCAGATGACCTAGGGAGGGTCCCCAAGAAAGCGGGCTTCCTTGGGCAGATTGAAATGGAGCTCGTCCAGGCTGGCTATGAGAATGTGGGGAATGTGGTGGGGGGTTCCCTGAATATCAACCGCGGACCGCTGAAAGTTGGGCTGGGTGCAGGCGGAGAGAAGCTGGAATATTTTGAGGATTCCCAATTTTACCTGGCTCCCAAACTGGAGGTTAGGGGGATTTTGGGGGATTTTGAGCTATATGCTGTGGGAAATGCGGCAATGACCCTAAAGGGGACGCATAAGAAAACCATGCTGGGTACCTATGCAGCTGTCGGGGCCGTATGGGAAGCCGTCCCTAAAACCAATGGAAACGGCTTCCATCTGAGGATTGGCTCCGAATTTGAGTACACGGGGCAATGGATCAGATCGGAAGGTCTTTCACCTGTCGACGGGGTGGATATCGCCAGGTTTGGGGGAGCAGTTGGCTATGATGCCATAACGGCTTATGCGATTGAGGACGTTGTATACGCGCCTAAAAAGGCATATGGGGGGATGACTTTAATAGAAAGTGCAGGTGCCCACCACCACAAGATGCGCGCGGGGATTGTCGTCAACAAATCAGGGATCAGCGTGGGGGGAGAATTCTTCCAGACGCCATTTGGGAAGGGAGGCGAACTTAGCTTTGAGAGCAGGCGCATATCACCGAAATTGAGCGCATGGTATTCCCAGGAAGGTGAAATGTGGGGAGGGGAAACCAAACTGGGGCTATTGCTGACTATGCCACTGCGGTTTGGGGATAAAAGGTACGGGCGGGAGCACCCGGTATGGCGCACCGGGAATCCGATGGCGAAAGATGCCAAAAAAGGATGGGCAACAATCACTAGCAACAGCGGGGAGGAAGCGGAGGTCTTTTTCAGGGAGGCGCTATCGGCTTCGGAGGATATCGCGGAGCTTGGATACAAATACCGGGGAAAGACGGGTACGGAGGTCCTATTTGCAGCGGCGCTGCTTGGGGAATATGGACTAGAGAATTATGAGAAGGTCGGCGATAAATCCCTTAAGAAACTGGGGGTGGAAGGCTCATACGATGCAGCCAGGGAATTCCTAAAAAGGAATGACATGAAAGAGAAAATAAAGGCATTTTTGGATACGAGTTCTCCGTATGTGCCATTGAAGGAGAATACAGCTGCGCTGGCCGCCTACTATGAACTGCCGGCCTACATAAGGCAAAACAGGAAACTGTGGAAAAAGAAGTACTGGGAAGTCATGGAATACATACGGTCGGAGTACATTCGATTGGATAACCTCCTGCCAGGGGGAGCGGGGGTTTGCCGCAACATCAACCCGATGCAGGCCACGTTCCTGCGGGAAGCGGGTTGGGATGCGTTTTCAATTGGCTTGCTTACTGAAAAAGGGCCGCACATATTTACCCTGGGCAGAGACCCCAAAACGGGGGAAACAAGCCTGCTGAATTATGGGAATGTCCTAACGAGCAAACGCGGGCAGGTTTGGCCATTAATCAGGCAGTATGCAAAAAATAAGGGCATTGCCCTCAGTGGGGTAGAAATCTGGGGGGAGGGAAATGAATTCATCGGCTACTATGAACTGGAAGAGGGGAAGCTGAACCGGGCAAAAGCCGGGAAGGGGGAAACATTGAAGGGAGCGCTGCTGCATTCTCGGCCCAGAAAGAAATAGATGAAGATGAGTGCCAACAGCAGCCCGTTTTTCCGCTCATAGAGCAGTACAGACAAGGCCGTGGAGCCGCTTAACTTCCGAGTTCGAAATGGGTTCGGGTGTTTCCAACCCCCTATGGCCGTTGGCGAGCTATTATAGAGTGGGGAAGGGTTTAAAAAGGTGCGTGAAGCTCCGCGCAAGGCCCCCAAATCCCCCAATAAGCTATAAAAAGAATGCACCTGAAATCCGGCTATGGGCGCAGGCACACAGGATATGGGAATAATTGCAATGCAAATCTGGGAGAGGTTCCTAGAACTCCTATCGGCACCGGCAAACGAGCCGCAGATGCTCTGGTTCGCAATCCCGCTGGTTTTCGCCACTATAATGATGACGCTCTACTTCGGGCGCTACCGCAAAGAAGAGCTGGGATGGAGCACGGCATTCGAGAACACGATGATTTTCCTCTTCGTTTCATTCGACCTAGTGCGCAAGATGTACAACTCGACTGTGCCCGGCTCCTGGGACAACATACTGGGAAGTTCCCTTTACCTCCCCATTACCGCGGGGCTCGCACTTGTTAGCATAGTCTCCATGTTATTCGTGTATTACCACCTGCTGCCCAAGAGGCTAGCCTACATCGCTTTCTCCAAGCTCCCAATAAACATAGGGATTTACGTGGTGATGACTATTGTTTACGTTGGGGTTGCGGCAGACTGGATTACAGTCGGCGCGGGAATCCTGCTTTTTGCGGTTGTCTGGCTATTCATCAAAGTGATACAGTTCCTCCAGAGAATGTCCGGCAAACGCCTCGAAGAGGAGGAAGATTCATGGGAGAACGCGGGCAAGAGGGAGTACGTGCGCGAGGAGGAAGACACCAAGCAGGCTTCAAAAGTCCTAAAGGCGGTCGAATCCGAAACTCCGGACGAGCCTGAGGCAAACGTGCTAAATGGCCACATTGAAAAAGAGAAAGGGGCCAAGAAGAAAGGGAAGAAGAAGTAATCTATTTATTGGGAAGGGGGGAATAGGGTGCAGGTGCTAAAGTGAACTACGTCTGCGACACGAGCGTCATAGTCGATGGGAGGATACTTGAGCTTATTTTGGAAAAAAAGCTTGAGGGGAAATTTTACATACACAAGGCGACCATTGCGGAACTAGAATACCAGTCTAACATGAACAAGGAAATCGGGTATGCGGGATTCTCGGTCATAGGGAAGCTGCGGGAGATGGAGAAAGAGGGGGCAATAGAAATCCTAATTGAGGGCGAGAGGCCCCGGGGCGAGCAGGTAAAATACGCAAAGTTGGAGGGCTCGCTGGATTTTGCCATACGGGAGCTTGCAAGGGGAATAGGCGGGACGCTCGTAACAGGGGACAAGGTCCAGCACCAGGCCGCTCTTGCAGAGGGAATAGAAACGATTTACCTTAGGGCAAAAGAGGAAGCGCACAAGCTGGGATTCGAAAAATACTTCGACAAGAACGACGTTATGAGCGTGCACTTCAAAGAAGACTGCCCCGTAGTGAGGAAAAGGGGGAAGCCCGGGGAAGTGCTGGTTGAGGAAGTGGGCAAGCCCATAGGGCTTAGCTACATACGGGCACTTGGGGAGGAAATCGTGGAGGCGACAACGCGCAACCGCAGCTACTACTTTGAGATAGACAAGGTGGGAGCCTCCGTAATACAGATGGGGATTTACCGCATAGTCATTGCGAAAACCCCATTTTCAGACGGGTTTGAGATAACGATTGTGCGCCCGATAAAGAAGCTCAATTTCTCGGATTACGAGCTCTCCCCAAGGCTAAAAGACCGCATAGACAACAGCGCGGAGGGGATACTAATCTGCGGGCCTCCCGGCTCCGGCAAATCCACTTTCGCAGCTGCGCTCGCAGAATACTACCACGGGAAAAACAAGGTCGTAAAAACGATGGAGAGCCCGCGCGATATGCGCGTGAATGCCGCTATAACCCAATATACCGCACTTGACGGGGATTTTGACAACACCAAGGAAATCCTGTTGCTCGTGCGCCCCGACTACACCTTCTACGACGAGGTTCGGAAAATGAAGGACTTCCAGATTTTTGCCGACATGAGATTGTCTGGAATCGGGCTTGTGGGGGTTGTGCACGGGCACAGGGCGATTGACGCAATCCAGAGGCTAATAGGAAAGGTGGAACTGGGGGTAATCCCGCAGATAGTGGATACCGTAATCCTAATTGAGAAAGGGGGAATCGGGCAGGTGTATGAACTTGCGCAGGTCGTGAAAGTCCCAAGCGGGATGCGCGAGCAGGACCTTGCGCGCCCGGTAATAGAAGTTAGGGAATTTGAGAGCGGGGACCTTGAATACGAGATGTACAAGTTCGGGGAAGAAACCGTAGTCTTGTCCATGGAAAAAGTGGGCTCCGGGGCATTTGGGGGGCGCAGCAGCAAAAGGGGATACGGGAGAGGGGGAGGCGCATCCAGGCTGGACAGCTCGCTCTCCAAGCTCCTAAGTTACGCATACAAGATTGAGAAGCAGGGGAAAGGGTATGTCCTCCATGCCCACCCCAACGACATGCACTACATCCTGGGCAAGGGAATCAAGAAATTCCGCAAAATAGAGAAGAGGTACGGGCCGATACAGGTTGAGGAGATTTAGCCTGGGTGATTTGGGAGGCCTCATAAGGGGTAGAAAAATGGGAGAAACAATCAGCCTTGAAAACGAATACGAGCGGGCGTTTGCAAGGGCAAAGGAGGTGCTCGAATCCGGAGGCGTAATCGTTTACCCGACCGACACGGTCTATGGGATTGGGGGAGACGGGAGGCGGGGCGAAGTCGCAGAGAGGATACGCAAAATCAAGCAACGAGAGGACTGCCCGTTTTCGGTATTGCTGGGAAACATCCACATGGTCAGAGAATACGCGGATGCGCAGGGGGAAGACATGAAATACGTCCTTGAGGCATTCCCGGGTGCGACCACCCTCATTATGAAGGCGAAAAAAGACATTCCGGTAGTGCGGGAGGGCAAGATAGGCGTGAGGGTGCCAGAGCACTTATTCATGAGGAAATTGAGCATTGAACTGGACATGCCCATAATCACAACCAGCGCGAACCTTCACGGGAAGGAAGCCCCGCGCAGCTTTGGCGAAGTGGAAAAAGAGATACTAGACTCCGTGGATTTGGCGCTAGATGGCGGGAGCACCTTATGTGGGATGCCCTCAACCATAATAGACGTTACGGAAAAGAAGGTAAAAAGAGTGGGGGCGGGAGAGGTTATCTTTTAGGGAGGAGCATCCCGCACCTAGGAAGTTTTCTTTCCCGGCGCGTTGGGATTTTTCCCCTTTCCCCTCATAAACGCGGAGAAATCCATTCCCTCTATTGCGCGCAACACCTCTATGGGCGTTACGAACACTATGGTGTTGGACTGGTCCGCGCTCACATCCGCAAGGGTTTGCAGTGTCCGTAGATGCATGCCTCCTGAGGACCTGGATAGGTTCTCCGCGGCTTTTTTGAGGTTCTCGGATGCCTCCAGCTCCCCTCCTGAGAGGATGATTGTCGCGCGCTTCTCCCTCTCGGCTTCGGCCTGCCTCGCCATTGCCCTTTTCATGTCAAGGGGAAGCTCGACATCCTGAATCTTGATTGCGGTAATATCCACGCCCCACTTGTCTGTCTCCCTGTCTACTAGCTCCTTGATGTCTTTTGAGATGGATTCCCTCTCAACTAGCAAAGTGTCTAGGGAAATCCCCCCAATTACGTCACGGAGGGCGGTCTGCGCGTACTGCGCAACAGCATAAGTGTAGTTCTGGATTTCCAGGATTGCGTCCTTTGTTTTCTGCACCCTGAAATAGACAACCGCATTTACGGCTACCGGGACGTTGTCGCGCGTCATCACTTCCTGCTTGGGGATGTCCACGGTGGTAATCCGCTTGTCCACGGTAATTAGGGTGTGCATTATCGGAACTATTATGTTTAAGCCGGGCTTTATGTCCTTGGTGTATTTGCCGAAAGTGAGCAGGACGCCCTCCTTGTACTGGGGGACAATCTTTACTGCGGAAACCAGCACGAAAAACCCTAGGACCGCGGCGAACGGGAGCACCCCGCATGCGAGTTCAAGCATAAAACGGGGTTCTCGGATAAGCAATATAAATGCATGGGGAAATCCGGGAATAGGTTTTTATTTTGCTGTTAAGCAAATATTAATATGGCATCGGCATCCGGGCAGATTTCAAAGGAGGAGCTTGTTTCAAGGCTGGGAAGCCTAATGCCTTCAAGGGTGGCAAAGAACGTCGCGGAAAACATGTTCAAGGCACCCCAGGCAAAGGCGAAGCGCGTTATGCTCTACGACATGAAACCTGCGGAGAGGAACCTCGTCTCCTTCCCCCTTGAGCAGTTGAGGGAGGCCGGAGTTGAAGTCCCCAAGATGGGAAAGGATGCCATTTTTGTCAGCACCGGGCCTGACAACGGCCAGCTGATAAACAAGGACAAGGAAACCGTTGCCTTCAGGTTCAGGGGCAACGACATCATATGTTCAATAAACGGCTCTGCGCCCATAAAGCTGGGAATGCAGGGCGGAAAACGGACCGCGGAATACATGTAAGGTGGGAACGATGGTGGGATTTGGAGAAAACATGCAGATTGAAGGGAGGATGGTGCAGCTGAATCCGCTGTCGCTTGTTCCGGAGAAAGTCATTAGCGCAAGGCAGGAATGCCTCGTTGCCTTCAAAGAGGCGCGCAGGGCGTTTGCCGACCACATAGGCCCGGAGTTTGAAAAGGCGCTTAGCAAAGTTGAAGGCTCGGATTTTGAGATAAGCACCGACAGCGGCGGGCACACGATCATTACCCGCCTATCCAGCGGGGAAATCCTTTCATTGAACGTGGATGAGACGGGAATTGTGCTCAGCCTTGCCAAAAAGGACGGCAAGGAAGACACCGTAATCTACCGCGAAGGAGAAATTAGCAGGAGAAGGAGGGTCTGATTTTGGCTTGGGCAACCCGGGATAACGGGCAACTCTTTAAGTTGATTTCCGCACAGGAATAATATCATGGCCCAGAAGGAGTTGGCGGAGAAACATCCCGATACCGTAGAAGGCCCTCCGGCGCTGGAGAGCGTTCCCTCCAGATTAGGCTTCCTAGACAGCATAGACATGGAATTGACGCATGTGGGCTACAAGGGAGTGGGCCACGTGACCGGGGGCTCGGTGAGCGCCACTTACGGGCCGGTTACTGCAGGGGTAGGCGCCGGTGCGCTCAAGCTCGAATACTTTGAGGACCCGCTATTCTACGTAACGCCCAAACTTGAAGTGAGGGGAATCCTTGGGGATTTCGAGCTGTATGCGGTTGGGGGCATGCCGATTGTGCCCAAAACCGGCAAGACCGTGCGCTCTGTTAGCACCTACGCAACCGCCGGGCTGGTTTCCGAAGTCATGTCCCCGGAAGAGTGGAAGGGGGTAACATTCAGGTTGGGAATGGAAGTTGAAGAGAGCGATGAATGGGAAGGGAACGTTTCCAAGCAATATCTCAGCAAGATGGGATTCGGGAGTTCGGTTGGATACGGGATTTTCAATGCTTACGTGGTGGAGGAAGTGGCCTTCCTAAACCAAACAGTCTATTCGGGCCGCCCGGATATTATGCACCACAAGATAAGGGCGGGGGTAAAGCTCGATTGGGACAAGGCGGGAGCGCAGGCGGAGTTCTTCCAGGCCCCCTTTGAGAAAGGGGGCGAAATGTCATTCACTTTCAAGACAAAGCACGTGGTGCCTACGCTGCACGGCTGGTATTCCAGGGAGGAAGGCTTCTTAGGAAGGGGGAATAGGGCGGGAATCGGGCTCGACATTGCATTCGGCGCAGGGGCGATAAACGCCAGAAGCCACGTCGAAGTGGGGGGCGGCTCCGGCAGCGCAGAAGGCGCTTCCGGAATAAAGCACCGGGAACTCAAACTCAAAGACGACGAAATGGGATTCTTCAAGGAGTCGATAAGGGACTCAAAAAGCATTTCCGAATTCGCGGCAAAATACAGGGGGAAGAGCACCAGGGAAATCCTCAATGCGGCCTCCCTCCTTGGGAACGCCGGATTCCTCAACAGGGATGCAGATGCCACAGACGAGGAGGTGGGGGATATAGGGGCGGAGGGCGCGTTCCTTGCCACGCGCAAATTCTTCATGGGTGGGGGGAAGGGGGGCGCGGGGGTGTGCACGAACATCAATGGGGCAATGCTGGGCACGTTCCTGAGGGAAGCGGGATGGGAGGCTGTTGCGGTCGATTTCACGCAAGAGGCCGAAGGGCACGCCATCACTCTGGGCAGGGACCCGGCTACCGGGAAGGCGTACCTTTTCGATTACAGGGGAATCAGGGTAAGCGAAAACGGCAAGGTCTGGCCGCTGCTTAGAGAATATGCAAAAAGCTATGGGGTAATCCCCATGGACATCGTGATATACGGGCGCGGCAACAAGGTCATAGGATATTACGAAGCAGAAGAGAAAAAGCTGAATCGCGCAATGGCGGGCGACAGGGAAACGCTCAAGGAGGCCCTGTTGCATTCACGGCCCAGCAAAAAATAAGCCAGGACAGCCCTACCCTCTAAATTAGCATGGGAAGCGGGGCGGCATTACCTCATCCGGCCTTGGAGAGTCCGCAGCCTGTAAGCTCTGCAAGGGTTTCGAGCGACTGCGTCCCGAGATACTTCTCCCCGCCTATTATCCAGGTGGGATAGGCGGTTATGCCCGCGCGGGTGCATGCATCCTCGCTTGCACCGCAGTCAATGAAATTGATTTTTTCTATACTGTTTCCAAAAAGGGCTTTCTGGTTCTGGCAGTGCGAGCACCAGAAAGCCCCATAGAAGATTGCGCCTGAATCGGTTATGCACTCTGCGAATTCTTCAGATGCCTGCGGGCCATCATATGTTGCGTGGGCGAGCCCGGACTGCGAATACAAGAAGGCGGCAAGCAGGAATGCGCCTAGCACCACGAGTACGGTAAACGCCTTCGCCGATTGCGCCTTCTTCGCTTTTTTCTTTGATTTTTCGTATTCTTTTGCATCCAGCCATTCTTCTCCCATTGCTGATTCCACCCCTGGTGCATTATTTAGGGGGTGCTTCCCCTTTTAACTATTGCGAGGGAAACTTTTGGTTATGGCGCTAATAGGTGAGATAGTAAAGGCTTCGGACAAGAAGAACGGGGGGGCAGATGGGGCAAACGCGTACACGCTAAAATCCATGGGGGAGCACGCAACGGAGATTAGGGAGTTATTTGAAAAAGGGGATTTGCACTGGAAAAAGGAATGCGCGGACATGATGATACACTGCCTCTGCCTGTTCAAGCGGGCCGGGGTGGACGAGATGGAAGTCCTCAACATCATTGAGGAGAGAAAGGGGAGATTTTTAGAGCGCATTGGGGAAGGATGAGCGGGGCAGAGGATACGCGGGGACATGGGCAAGAATGCTACTGCTTTAATTGTATCCCCTCCAAATAACGACTCATGGCCCAGAAGGAGTTGGCGGAGAAACATCCCGATACCGTAGAAGGGCCCCCTGCCTTGGGAAAGGTGCCGGCAAAGATTGGTTTCCTAGACAGCATTGATGTGGAATTGACCCACGTAGGGTACGCGAACGTGGGGCAGGTCACCAAGGGCGAAGTGAGCGCCGCGTGGGGGCCAATTGAGGTCGGGCTGGGTGCTGGGGCGGAGAGCCTTGACTATTATCGGGACCCGTTATTTTTCGTAGCGCCCCGGCTGGAAGTGCGCGGAATCCTGGGGGATTTCGAGCTTTATTCTTGCGGGAGTATGGTCTTTGTCCCGAAAACCGATGAAACGAGGAAGTCCACAACCGCCTACCTGACAGTCGGGGGGGTGGTGGAGCCCCTCTCGGAGGAAAAGGGGGACACGCTGACGCTCAGGGTGGGAGCGGAGTTCGAAGCCAGCGGGGAGAAAATGTACAAGGACGATACATGGGGGCAGTACTTGTACAAAGCCGGGTTCGGGAGTTCGGTGGGTTACAGGAATTTCACCATTTATGCGGTTGAGGAGATTGTATCCTACAATGAGAAGGTATATACAGTGCGAGACCGCTTGATACATCACAAAATAAGGTCGGGAATCAGCGCCTCCACCAAGGAGGGGAAAGTGCAGGCGGAATTCTTCCAGACGCCATTTGAGAAGGGCGGGGAGCTCTCCTTCACCTTCAAAGCCGGGCGCCTGGTCCCGCAGTTGTACGGCTGGTATTCCAAGGAAGGGGACATCCTCGGGAGGGAACACAAGGCAGGCTCGGGGCTGAAAATTGCATTCGGGAGCGGGGCGCTCAACGTCCGCTCCAGGGTGGAGAGGGGGTTCGAACTCGGGGAGGGCAAGTATGACAATACGGTCAAGAACTGGAAGAAGGACTACGCTGCCGAGAAGAGGCGCTACTTTTATAAAGCCGTGAGGGAATCGAAAAGCATTGCCGAATTCGCAAGCAAATACCTGGGGAAGAGCACCCAGGAAATCCTCTCCGCGGTATCCATGCTGGGGCTCAAGGGGGACGCAAGGACTTACGACAAAGATGCCACGAACAAGGATATCGAGGAAATCGGCGCGGAAGGTGCATTTCTTGCACTGCGCAAATATATAATAACGAAAATTGAGGGGGGAGGCGGGCAATGCCCGAACATAAGCGGGGCGCTCCAGAGCACGTTCCTGCGGGAAGTGGGATGGGAAGCGTATTCGGGCCTCATTGCCGCTGCGGAGTCCGGCCACGTAATAACCGTTGCGAGAGACCCTAAAACCGGGGAAGCGTACCTCTTAGACTACGGGGACATTACGATGAACGGGAGGGGAAGGATATGGCCGCTGATTAGGCAATACGCGCAAAAGGAGGGGGTGGTGCCCCTGGGCGTATACCTCTTTGGCGAGGGCAACAAGGTCATAGGTTATTACGAAGCCGAGGAGAGGAAGCTAAACCGGGCAATGGCGGGCGACAGGGAAACGCTCAAGGAAGGGCTGTTGCATTCGCGCCCAAAGAAGAAGGATAATTGATGGGGGCCGGACAAATGGGGTGCCGCGGGAAAACCGGCTATCCTAGCGCTTCTTCACGCTGAATTCTAGGAGCAGGTCTTCGCCCATTTTCCTCGTTTTCATGTTTCCCAGCTTTATCGCCTCGCCCATGGAGGATATTCCCGCGCCCCCGATTACGCCCTTTGCATCTTTTCCCCCTATTATCTTGGGCGCTATGAATAAGTAGAGTTTGTCCACTACCCCGGCTTCAAGCGCTGAGGCGTTCAGTTCGCTGCCCCCCTCAATTAGTATTTTTTTCATTCCCATGGCGCTAAGGGAGGAAACGAGCTTTTGCATGTCCACGCTTTCTTTTCCGCAGCAGAATACGGTGCAGTTTGCCCTGGTTTCAAGCTCAAGCATCCTGCCCCTTGGGGCTTTTTCCGTAGTGGCAATTATCGTTTTCCCATCCGTGTTCGCAAGGACCTTCGAATCCAATGGAATGCCCAGGCTCCCATCCACTATTATCCGGTATGGGTTTTTCCCGCCTCTTATGCGGGAAGTCAATTGGGGGTTGTCTGCCTTAATAGTGCCTGCGCCAACTACTACCGCATCGAAATCGCTCCGGAGCTTGTGAACGTATTCGCGGGATTCCTCTCCGCTAATCCAGTGTGAATCCCCATTTCTTGTTGCGGTCTTCCCGTCTGCACTCATCGCCATTTTTATTGCAACTAGCGGCTTCTGCATTATGTTTTTTAGGTATTCCCTGTTCAAGGCGACCCCCTCTTCTTTTGCGCAGGGCCCTTCTACTTCGATTCCGGCTTCCCTGAGTAGTTTTGCGCCCCCTACAAGCGGGTTAGGGTCTTCCATTGCGAAAACCACCTTCTTTATCCCCTTGGAGATAATCTCTTGGGCACAAGGAGGCGTACGCTTGCTTGTGTGCGAGCAGGGCTCCAGGGTTGCATACAATGTGGAACCAGAGAGGCTTTCTCCTGCGCGTTGTGCATCCTGCATTGCCTCGATTTCAGCGTGCGGCATCCCGGGCTTCTTATGGTAGCCCCTGCCGATAACCCTTCCTTCTTTTGCGATTACTGCCCCCACCCGGGGGTTGGGGAATGGGTTGGATTTTCTTGCAAGCTCAAACGCCATTTCCATAAGAGTGTGCATGGGGCTCGCCTACAGCATGTGGTTTAGCTTCTCCTTTTTGGTATTCAGGTATTTCCCGTTGTGCTCATTCGGGCTGCATAGGAGGGGAATCCTCCCCGCAACCTTTATTCCGTGCTCTTTTAGCCCGCCGATTTTTGCGGGGTTGTTGGTTAGGAGCATGACGCTTTTTACCCCGAAGTATTCGAGGATTTCGGCTGCAACTTCGTAATTGCGCAGGTCTTCTCCGAATCCCAGGTGCAGGTTGGCTTCCACCGTATCCATTCCAGAATCCTGGAGCGAATACGCCTTTATCTTGTTTAGGAGGCCTATTCCGCGCCCCTCCTGGTCCAGGTAGAGGAGCATCCCTCTCCCCTCTTTTGCTATGTACTCTAGTGCCGCCTCCAGCTGGCTCCTGCAGTCGCAGCGCAGAGAACCCAGCGTATCCCCTGTCAGGCATTTGGAGTGTATGCGCACAGGGAGGTTTTCCTCCCCTTCAAGAGCACCCATTGCAAGGCATATGTGCTCCTTGCCTTCTGAGTCCGAAAACGAGTGTATCCTAAAATTCCCAAAGCGGGAAGGGAAATCTGCTTCATCCAAATGCCTTGCCAATTGCATAACCCCCTTAGTTTCTGAGCGTATTGAGCAAATCCAGGGCGGCATCCGTTGCGCGCTCCCCGTACTCCTGCGCCCTCTTTTCCGCGTCCTCCCAGGTTGCGCCGTGGCCGATTATGCCCAGGGTCACGGGCTTGTTGAATTCCAGGGAGAGTTCCCCCAATCGCTTTGCGGTGTCCTTTGCGACTATTTCATCATGGGCGGTGTCCCCTTTTATCACCGCTCCCAAGACTACCACGGCATTCACCTTCTTGTCCAGGAGCATTTTCTTTGCAACAAGCGGGGAATCGTAAACCCCGGGGACTTCCACTACCTTTGCAACTGCCCCTGCGGCTTTTGCGCGCTCTAGGGCGGATAGTTTCATCCTTTCGGTTATGTCAGAGTTGAACCTGCATACTATTAGCGCAAGCCCCAGTTTCTCTTCGGTATTTATGGGGCCTTCATCCTCTTTTCCCTGCCTTGCGCCCGTTCCCGCGCGCTCAATTAGCTTCTGCGGGTCGGTTACTAGGAGCACCGCGTTGTGCGCGTGCTTTCTTATGCGGTTGTTGCAGATATCTATGAATTCCTGCGGGCTCCAGGCTTCGTTTTCGTGTATGAAAACCTCTATTATGTGCTTGCTGCATTTGAGCTTGGCTTCCTGCGTGCTAAGGGAGGCTTCGTGCGCGCATTGTGTGTCGATTTTCGCTCCCCCCACCATTCCCAGCGCCATGCAGGAATCGCATCCCGAATCCAGGAGGCGCTTGCATTCGACTGGGAGGTCTTTTACCCCGGGAACCGTGCGCCGGGTTATTTCCACGTCCGGGTAATTCTTCTTTATTTCATCTATTGCGATTTCTCCCATGTTCACCCTTGAGAACATCGTGTCGACTATTCCAAGCTTCATTTTCAATCATCCTCCGGAATTCCGTTTTCATCTTTTTGCGCCATTATGCCCTCCCCTTCCCGCTTTAGCATGTCCTCCCCCTCCAGGAATGCAAACCCGTTCTCTTCTGCGTACTTTCTCGCTTCTTCCTTTGGAAGCGCTTTACCTTCCCCCAGCATCTCGCAGAGGACCATTGCCCCCTTGTGCCTTGCAAGCCTCCCAAGCTCCAGGGCTAGCTCGGTGTGCCCCCTGCGGTTTTCTAGCCCGCTCCCAATTAGGAGGAACACGTGCCCCGGGGAGTAGAACTCCCGCTCGAAACTCAGGGCCCCATCCTGCACTACCTCATCAAGCCTGCTTAAAGTAAGGGCGCGGTCGTTGTCCGTAATCCCGGTAAACACGTTGCGGTGGTTTACCTGCAATGAAAATGCGGGCTTGTCACCGTAGGCGGTTTTCCTGCAGGACAAACCTTTCAGGGAGGGGTTTGCCTCCAGGAGGTCGGTTAGGAAGGGAAGATTCAGCCGGCTTGCCGATTCCCCGCTTATTGCGGCACAAATCAGTCCGCCGCCGTCTTTGCGCAGCCTCCGTACTTTCTGGGCATCTGCGAATTTTGCGCAGAAGACCATGTCCGCTTCGCCTTCGCGCTCATCCCCATCGTAAACGATTACGATTCCCCCTTTTGAGAGTTGGCGTGCAGCCTCGGCGACATTATTCATTTAGGACACCCATACGTATGTTGGAATCTCAGGTATATATTCTTAGTTACAAATATTTTAGTAGGTTTCCCTGCGGAATGGGCTTTGGGGCAGTAATAAAAACGTTTTATTGGAGGCATATGCATGAGAAAAACCCTGCTTGCACTCTTGGCCCTTGGAGTGGTGCTCAATGCCTCTTTCGCATTTGCCCAGACCAGGGAAACGTGTTATTCCTACTGCATGGGATGGAAAACCTACTGGAACAACGATTCAGTCTGGGATGGCATAAACGGGGAGTGCGGCCCGCAGGCCATAAGCGAGGCCCTAAAGGCATTCAAGGTAAGCAAGGCGGCGGTTTCTGAGGGGTTCGCAGCCGGGCGGGCCATAGAAAACCTTTATTGCAGCGAATACGTGCAAGCGGCCATGGAATCCCATGCGGAGCTTTGCAATGCCTCATGCACGATAAACCCCTGGCTATACGGGCCGGACCTCAAGGTTTCATACGATAATGGGGAGCAGGGCCTTGACGCAGTGTGGTATGATGAAGCCACGGGCAGGGTGGGAATTACCATCCAGAATGCGGGAACGGGTTATGCAGAAGGCATCCTGGTGCAGGTTTTTGCAGGCTCCACCGAAGCTGCGGACTGCAACGTGAGCCAGTGGAAAAAGATTTCCGAATACATGATTGCGGAACTTGCCCCGAAAAAGGCGAAAAGGAATTCGGAGGGGATTCCGTATTACCACACCCGGGAAGTGGCATGGGAGCCAGAAGGGGGCAAATGCAACAAGGTGCGGGTGGTTGCAGACCCCAACAACGAAATACCCGAATTGGGGGAGCCGGGAATCGTTGGGGGAGACAACGAATACGTATTGATTGTTGACGAGATACTAGGCAGCCCGCGCTATGGGATAGAAGGGGAGCACTATTCCTTAATGGGGAATAGTACCGACGACGTACACGTGGAGTTCGGCATTGCAAACTACAAAACCGAAAGCGCACAGCTGGAAGTGCAGGTAAAAAAATGCACCGGTGGGGCGGTGCTCTTCTCAGAAACGCTGGAGCTTGGGGCGGGGGAGGCTTCGGTTGTGGAAACCGAACTCCCCAACATGTTCTGGCTTGACGAATACACCCTGCAAAAAACGCGCTGCGTTGTGCTCGTTGCGGGGGACGGGGAGAGCTTTGCGCGCATTAGGATGTACCCTTCGATATATTCTGGAACCATAGAGGGGGCGGTATTCGACAGATTGGGGAACCCGGTTGAAGGCGCGATTGTAAGCCTTGGAAACGGCAGGGAAACGATTTCCGGTTCCGGCGGCATATACCTGTTTAGGGGAATAATGGAAACGGGCACTTACCACTTGTCCGCGCAAGCCCCAGGAGGCGGGGAAACGGGCGGTGCGGAAGTTGAACTTCGCCTGGGGGAGGGCGAATCGTACTGGGACGGCCTTGTGCATTACGGAGTTGACATCGTGCTCGTGGAGGAGACCGGGAGCGTGCGGATTGGGTGCCCGGTTGGCGAATACGCATACGAACTCTCTTTTGGGAACTTTACCTATTCTGGGGCAAGCCAAGGGCAGGGCATTATCATAGAAAACATGGCCCCGGGAGAATACGGTGCGGTTTTCTCGAAAGAGGGGTATTCTGCGGAATCCTCCCTGGCCATAGTTGCCGGGGGGGCGGTTTCATCCCTCGATTGCGGGCTTGAGCCCCTGGGGGAAACGGGGAGGCATGAAGCCTTTGAGGGGGGAGCCGGAACCGCTGCCGCACCGAAGACGGGCATCCTGGAGGGAATAATCGATGCCATAATTTCCTTCTTTAGGGGGATATTCGGGTAAGCTGCCCATGCCATGGGCTATATGCGGACGCCTTTGCCATAAAAAGCACATTTTTATAGCTTGTCTGATAGGTTTTGGCTGGGCTCATGGCAAATGGCCCCTTTTGATGCAGGCGGGATTGAATGATTGACCTGATTGTCGCCATCCTAACTATGTTCGTATCGCTTGTGCTGCTTGGGCGCGCATCCGGCATAACCGTGGAGAGCGCGATGAAGCTCTCGCGCTATTTTAGGATAAGCCAGCTTGCAATAGGGTTCCTGCTCCTCGCTTTTGCAACGAGCCTTCCGGAACTCTCGGTATCAGTTCTCTCTTCCGGGAGGGGCGAGGGGGCCATAGCCGCGGGAAACATATTCGGCTCGAACATAGCGAACATACTGCTAATAATCGGGTTATCCGCGTTCCTGCACGGGGTTAGGATAACCTGGAAGGGGCTGCGCGAGATAGGGGTCCTGCTCCTTCTAACTACGCTGATTTCGGCATACATAATATTTAGCGGCTCGGTGCAGAACCAGGTGCTAGGATTCGCAGAGGGGGCGATACTCCTGCTAATTTTCGGGGCCTATTGCTATGATGAAATCCGCAAGGGGAGGAAATACGAGCACGCAAACCACGCAAAGCCCGTAAAAAAAGAAGCGGCGCTCAATGCATTCCTTCTGTTTTGCGGGAGCATAGTGGTGGTGCTTGCAAGCTCCGGGTTCGTGGTGGATTCTGCCGTGCAGATTGCCAAGATTGCAGGGGTCGCAGAAAGCTTCATAGGGGCAACCATCATAGCAATCGGGACTTCACTGCCGGAACTGAGCATAGGGCTCCAGGCAGTCAAAAAACGCAGGTACGCAATCTTCCTGGGAAACGCAATCGGGAGCAACATGATAAACCTGACTTTGATACTGGGCATAGGCGCGCTCATAAACCCCATATACGTCCAGCTTCCCATATTCGTTGCTGCCCTGCTTTTCGCGATTGCCGCAAATACCATACTGCTGTATGTGGCTTCTGTGCACAGGGGGCTTGGGAAGGCGGGGGGAGCGCTTTTCCTTCTCGTTTATGCGGTATACATAGTTACCATATTCTTCCTGCAGCTGCGGGAGCTTGGGGGGTAGAGGTATTATGGGCCCCTAGCTGACGCAGAATTAGGGGTTAGCCCCCCTGCCGGGGCTTGCAACGCTGAAGATGCCGAGTTCGCAGGTTTTCTTTTCCCCCAGGCTTTCCAATACGTAATCCAGCAATATTTTCTTTATCCTGGCAAATTCTTGGGGACCGACTTCGGTGTTTCCCACCGCATACCTTTTGCCTTTGGTGTTGAAGCAGAAAATGCCGTTTTCCACGTTCTCGCAGTTGTGGCAGAAATAGCAGTTGGTGCTATTATACGAGCTGTCCGTTTCAAAGCAGTTGGCAACGTTTGCGCAATCGCAGCAGTTGAGGCAGAACTTGGAGTTCTGCATCTTCAAATGCGAGCCGAAGACGAATTCGCATTCGAAAACCATGCAGCCTAGGGCCGAGTTTTTGGATTCCACGGATTCCGCAATTTTGTAAACGTTCCTGCTCTTGTATGAGAGGGGGCAGGAGTATGCGGATTCGTTGCCCCCGGAATCGTATTCGAAAGTGTAGTAGGCGATTTCCGATGCCTTCTTCATTATTTCCCCAAGCGCCTCGTTTCCCTCTATGGAAATCTTCTTTTTGCCCATCTCCAGCGCTTCTTTCTGGGTTACGCAGCGGGAAACCGGGATTTTGGAATAAACGACCTTTCCCGTTGTGGCGAGGGTGGGGGTGCCGAGGGCTCCCTTTACGCTTACTATCCCAAAGGGGTATTTTTTCATCCATCCTTCGTAATCCTTCATCGGGCCGAGCTCGCTTCCCAAGACGATTTTGCTGAGGGTTCCGAATGCGGCTTCCACCCCCTCCCCCGGCTCCTGCTCTGCCCCGGATTCTTTTGGCTGGTCTTTTAGGCCCCCATAGATTAGCGGGAGTTCGCCTATTCCCACGAACTTCTTATCCTTTCTTAGCTTCTGGGCGATTTCTAAGAGGAGCTTTTCCCTTAGGGGGAGGTATTTTTCCCTGGGGAGCTCCAAATTCCCTATTGCGTGCCTCTTTCCCCTCAAATTGAAGGAGAACATCGCCTCGTGGGTGTCCATGCAATTAAAGCACATTACGCAGTCGCTGGACCAGCCGATTAGGACGGCCTC
Source organism: Microcaldota archaeon (assembly GCA_016932815.1). GTDB lineage: Archaea > Micrarchaeota > Micrarchaeia > Anstonellales > Bilamarchaeaceae > CAIKOA01. The sequence goes on from JAFGCC010000013.1 coordinate 57,296, forward strand.
GAAGCACCTTGAGGAGCAAAAGCCCATATAAGAGCGCATCACGAACTTGGACTTTGAATAGGAGCTGGTTCCAAAGCAATGGTCGTTCTCCCTTGTGTGGGAGAGGAAGGCCCCATCCTTGCACCCTGAAACGTTGTGGGAATTTGAGAGGTTGATGCAGTCTATTGCGTTGTCCACTCTTTCCACTTTTGCGGTGCTCCCGAACACCCTGTTCCCGCAATAGACTATGTTTTCGCCCACCGCTTCAAGCAGGGAATCTATGTCCTTTATCTTGTTGACGTCCACCTTCGTAAATTGCAGTTGCGGCATTTCTTGGTGGGAAACGATTTTAGCGCCTTCTGGGTACATGGCCCCAATCATCACTTCCCTTCCGGATACGCAGGACTTCCTAATTGCGTATGGGAACATGTATTCTTTGAGGTAGTCTTCAAACGCGCTTAGCTCGCCGATTTCTTCCTTGAAGAGAATCCTGCAGGTTTCCTTGAATGCGCTGTTGGTTTTTTCATCCACAGTACTCATCATATTGTCACTTGGAAACTGATGGGGCGGATTTTCTATATTAAGCTTCTTGAAGGAAAATTAGCCAAAAGGACAAAAGATTAAATAGATATTGGGCTTATGGCTAATTATGGCTGTAAAGTTGGACGTCAAAGACCGCAGGCTCCTATATGAATTGGACATAGACAGCAGGCAGCCGGCCTCGGAGCTTGCGCGGAGGGTGGGGATTTCCAAGCAGGGATGCACGTTCAAGATAAACGCCCTAAAGAGGAAGGGGGTGATACGCTCGTTCCCGATGGTCGTGAATACCCCCCTGATCGGGTACCTCTCCTTCCGCCTGTATTTCAAGCTCAGCGACGCAACTCCCAAGGAAGAAGAGGAATTCCGGGACTACCTTGTGGGGCAGCCGAACATCCCCTGGGTAGTTGGGGCAGAAGGGGTTTGGGACTACATTGCGGTCGTTTTCCCTGCGGATTTCGAGGATTTCGAGAGATTCAGCGTGGAATTGAACAACAAATACGGAGAGTACATCGAGAAAAAAGACCTCGCGCTGGTAACGCGCGCATACCACTTCCATTCTGGATACCTGCTTGGGGAGAAAAAGGACCTTTCCCCCCTTGTTTATGCGGGGCAGCCAAAGGAGGTGGTTGAGCTAGAGGGGGTGGAGCGGGAGATTCTTGCGCTGCTATCAGTTGATTCGAGGGTTTCTTTGGTTGAAATGTCCAAAAAGCTGGGGCTGCATCCTAAGAAGATTTCTTACCGGATAGAAAAGCTGCGCAAACTGAACGTGATTGAAGGCTTCATTACTGCGCTGGATTTGGATGTGATTGGGTTTGAGAGGTACAAGGTTTTTGTGCGGACCAAAAACCTTTCTGAGAAGAAGGAGAGGAAGTTCATCCAATACGCGAGGATGCACCCGCACATAATCTATTATAGCAAATCCATTGGGGCAAATGACGTGGAAATTGAAATAGTCGTGGAAAACGGCATCCTTTTGCGCGAGATTATAGCGGATATCCGGGAGAAGTTTGCGGATGTTATCAAGGGGTATGAGACGCTTAGAATTTACCGGGAATTCAAGATTAACTATTATCCCTGGGGAAAACCAAGCCAAGAATCCCAATAGCTCCCGCTATTTTTCATATAAAGGTATGTGGGGCAATTCATCAATCCGAACGTAGTTGAACATTTTATAGTTGGCTCTTCTGGCAGTAGAGGAAAGTTGCCGTTTCTTAAGATGAGCTTTGGGAACAAATGGGTAAAAGTCAATTCTCTGGTGGAGCGTACCTTTTTCATGCCACTTGAAATTAGTAATCAGCGGTGGCACCATGAAACCGGATTTCAAGACCTTTTCAATTATATCCCATCCCGCTCCAAAAATCTCTTTTTTAGGCTTGGAATTGTTGGTTTTTATCTGGGCCCTAAAAGAACAAGCAGTACATTGGATATCGTATAACGGGTAGTTTTTAGGTAACCGCATAAGAGCCTTATTGCAATTGGGACACGTTACCAAAGCAACTACTTCATCTTCACCGGTCTCTCCTGCCGCCTTACTTTTGGACATATGGATAGTTAAGAAGTAATATTTCATAATGCTTTTTCTTTGGGAGAACCGAACCTTTCTCCGTGAGCTTTGCTCACGGGAAGAAATGTCGCAACATTTCTCAGATTTTTCGCAAAAAGAAAGGGACGAGCTCCAGTTTCTCATCAGTGGAATGATGGGTGCTTTTTCGCGTACTCTTCCAACGCTTCCTTTGTTATCATCCAGTTCCTCCCAAACTTCACAGCCCCTATTTTGCCCTCGCGCGCAAGCAGGCTGAGGTACTCCTGGCTGTATTTGCTGTGCTTCGCAGCTTCTGTAAGAGGCATATACTCCTGAGGTTTCGTACCAAGACAATCCAGGTAGATGTCCAGTGACCGCTCGACAGCCTTGGCAATGAAATTTGTAAGATTGGAGACATCATCTTCTGCCCTCGCCTTCACGATAGTTCGTATGTACTTTTTCCTTTCTGCCCTCAGTACAATCACTGGCGGATAGCCCTTCCTCATAAGGTACAGATTAACCAGTAGCCTTGCCATCCTGCCGTTCCCATCAATAAATGGGTGAATGTCTACAAATTTCATGTGTATCCTGGCTGCCTGCTCTATCGGTTCTGCATTTTCATTCAGCATCCGATATACTTCCTTCATCAAATCCGGCACTTTCGCTGGATTGGGCGGAGAATAATCGGTGCCAGAGATCCTTAGCCTGCAGTTTCTGTAAAAGCCTGCGTTCTGAGGATCGATCCTGTCCAGGATAAGGGCATGGAGATTAAGCACATCCATTTCTCCGATTTCCTTTTTGTGGACGAGGGACTCTACAAAATCAATTGCCTGTTTGTGGTTTGTAATCTCCAAGTGCTCCTTCATTGTCTTGCCGCCTATTGTGATGCCCTCTTCAAGCACCAGGCGCGTTTCCCCAAGAGTAAGCGTGTTCCCCTCTATTGCATTAGAATTGTAAGTGAGTTCTACGTCAAATGCTTCCTTGAGCTTGGCCAGTGCACCCTTATTAAATGGCCTTAAGCCATCGAGCATTTTTTTCCTTTTGAGGATCCTTTCGTAGGTCTCTTTGTGTATGGGCATTAGTATATTATATATCGGATAAATTATAAATCTTTCTATCCGATATGGAATACTGAGCAAATGATAGGAGATTGATGTATCGGTTAATTAAAAAAAGAATTTATCCGATACCATCAGAGCTCCAGTTTCCCATTCCTTGGGTGGTGAGTACCAAAATAATATCTCATAATGTTTTTCTTTGGGAGAACCGAACCTTTCTTTTTTCAAAAAGAAAGGGACGAGCTCCAGTTTCTCATCATCGCCGATAGGGGGCTCAGGAAACGGTTCTCTTCATAAGCGGAAATCCTTTCCGCCTCAGAGTGTTTATGCACCTAGATAACTTTTATGTGTTTGTCCGCAAACAGGTGGGAGGCGTATCCCGCAAACCCTGCCAGTGCAAACGGGAATCCTGAGAAAAGATACAGGACTAGCCCGAATACGGCTGCGGAAAATAACGTGTGGGTAATCCCGCGGTGCTTGGGGCGCAGGAAAGTCAGGACAATCATGTAGAGCCCGGTAATGGCAAGCCCAAGGATGAGGATTTCATTGAAATGCGGAAATATGCAGAACAGGTCGTTTGAGCAGGTGGAGGCAATTGAGAATGCGAATGCAGAGATTGGGACCACGATGTCTGCCGTTTTTCGTATCTTGGATGAATCGTGGTCGATATCCGGCACCAATGAGGAGAGGGAGGCAACGCCCACTATGAAGAAGGCATCCACCATTGCCGCGTTTAGGGCTACTGCTGCGGCAATCCCGAATAGCGCGCCTATGAACATGTGTTCTGGCCAGTTCATGTGAGAATAAAACAGAAGTAAAATTTAAAGATGGAAGCGGGGGGCGCTATTCCGCAGGGGGATTCAAACGTTATTGTCATCCTCAGCCGAAATCTCCACCCAAACTAAATAATGGTCGCTAACCCCGGGAACGATTCCCGCAGTATAAATCCCATATTGCACGAATTCGGAAGCCGCATTGGAGTTCATTATTATGCGGTCGTAGGCGCAGTCGGTTGCGGAAACGGTCGTGTCCGCATCATCCCAGATAACCCACGTCCAGCTCAAAAAGTGCGTATGGTTTGCAGCGGGATAATACGAGCAGTCAGCATTCAGGTCCCCCATTATTATTACGTTTCCCGCATTAACAACAACCGATTCCAGGGCCGCCATTTCGGCTGGGACTTCCGAGGGCTTGGTGTGTATGTTATAGACCGAAAAGAGGTGTCCATCCACCCCAAAGGTTGCCTTTATGGGAGGGCGCTCCCACCTATCCAAGGAATCCGGGTTGAAGTCTTCTAGGGAAAGGAGCGAGATATCGCTCCGATAAGCAATCCCCACCTGCTCCTTGCTTGAACTCCTCCCTGCACGGCTTGAAATGCTGCAGTTGTAGCCTGAGAGCCTCGAGCACAAAGAAGGGAACGCGCTCCCGTCAGAATCCCGGATTTCCTGTATGAAGATTATGTCGTATTTTTCCATAGTAGAAGCGTAGAAGTCCATTAGAGTGTCGTTTGCTTCCTTGGAATCCCCAAGGATTTGCACATTCCAGTTTGCAACAGTAAGAGTGCGCGCGGGGGGAGGGCAGTCGGATTCATCCAAAACGATTGTTCCATCATCGCAAGTGCATCCTGCAAAGAGCAGGAGGGAAAAAAGCAGGGAGAATTTTAGCAGCGAGTCCATGGAAGGGAAAAAGAAGCGAGAAAATAAAAGGCTATTCTTCGGCACGGGAACGGGGGTGGGGCTAAACGTCCGGGTGCTCGGCATCCCGCAGGAAGAAGTGGTAGACTGCAAGGACGCTAATTATACTTACCACAAGGAAGCCAAGGAGGACTTCCCACGCTTCGATTCCCAGGGGAACGGTCCCAAAGAACGCGGAGATGGGAGTATAGAGAACCAAGAGCTGGAGGGCGAGGGAGGCGATTATCGCAACGAGCAGCCAGCGGTTGGAGAAGAAGGAAAGCTTGTCTTTCATGCGGATTACAATCAGCCTGCTCGCTTCAGAGAGCACGAATCCGGTAAAGACCATCGTGCGCGCGTATTCCGCCCCAAGGGGCAGGCAATAGAAAAACAGCCCGATTATCAGGAGGGTGTCCACAATCCCGATGCTGAGAACCGCCTTTAGCACCCACTTGTTGATTATCCCTTCGGAACGCGGCCGCGGCTTCTGCTTCATCACGTGGGCACGGGGCGGGTCTGCACCCAGAACCAGGGCGGGCGCGCCGTCTGTTAAGAGGTTAATCCAGAGAAGCTGGGTTGCCCTTATGGGAACTAAGCCCATTAAGGAGGTGAGGAAAACTACGAACACCTCGGAGAAGTTGCTCATCAATAGATACGTTACGAAATTGCGGATGTTGCTGAATATCGTGCGGCCTTCTTTTACCGCTTCGGCAATGGATGCGAAATTGTCATCGAGAAGAACCATGTCGGATGCCTGCTTTGCGATGTCGGTGCCCCTAATCCCCATAGAAATTCCTACGTGAGAATTGCGGAGTGCGGGGGCATCGTTTACCCCGTCCCCGGTCATCGCCACGTTGTGCCCGTTTGCCTGCAGCGCCTGGAGGATACGCTGCTTGTCCAGGGGCGAAACACGGGCGAAAACGCCTGCTTTCTCCACCTGTATGCGAAGCTCGCTGTCAGACATCTTCTCAAGGTCTTTTCCCTCTATTGCGGCTCCCCCTATGCCCACTTCCTTTGCTATTGCCCCGGCGGTTGCGATGTTGTCGCCTGTAATCATGATTACGCGTATTCCCGCCCTCTTGCAGGCCCCTATTGCATCGGGAACTTCGGAGCGGGGCGGGTCCACCATTCCCTGGAGGCCTATGAATGTGTGGCCGGATTCGGCTTCCCCTTCGGAAACCTCTGCCTTGGGCAATTCCTTGTAGGAGAATGCGAGAACCCTAAGGGCGCTCTCGCCCATTGAGAGGTTTTTTTCTAGTATCTTCCGTATCTTGGCGTTTGTGAGCTTGGAAACCTTCCCGTTTTCTAGGATGTGCGTGCAGTGCTCAAGCACCACTTCCGGCGCACCCTTCATGCAAGCAACGCATTCCCCATTCCTTGTGTGTATCGTGGTCATCCTCTTGCGGTCGGAGGAGAAGGCGAACTCTTCTACTTTGGAATACTTGTCTGCGGAAACCCCCGCCTTTTTTGCGGCAATAAAGAGGGCTGCTTCGGTTGGGTCGCCCAGGTATGTCCTCTTCCCGTTCTCCTTTCCCACAACCACGTTGTTGCAGAGGAGGCCGCACCAGAGGAGCTTCCTGTACTGCTCAATGGGGGCAGGTTGCCCGCCAAGGAGGAATTCGCCCTTTGTGGAGTGGCCCCTGCCAGTAACTTCTATCTCCTCAGAGCCCGCATAGAGCATGCGGACTGTGAGGGCGTTTTCCGTGAGGGTTCCGGTCTTGTCGGTGCATATTACGTCCACGCTGCTTAGGCCCTCAATTACAGAAAGCCTGCGCACAAGAGAATTCTTTTTCACCATGCGCATGGTACCCAAGGCAAGGGCTAGGGTAACTACTGCGGGGAGCCCTTCTGGTATTGCGGCTACTGCGAGCGCTATTGCAGTTAGGAAAACGGTGACAGGGTCCATTGAGCTTAGGAAGAACTGGACTAGCGCAATCATCAGTATTATGCCTATCAATCCGGTCCCTATGTTCTTGCCAAGGGTGTTTAGCTCCTCCTGGAAGAGGGTGGGCGGCTCCTGGGCTTCGTGCATTGCCTTTGCAATCAGCCCCACTTCGGTATCCAGCCCGGTATTGACCACTACCGCCTCACCGTTTCCGCTGCTAACATATGTGTCCTTATACAGCATATTCGTTCGGTCGGCTATTGTGAGGTCAACTTCCAGCGCCTTGGTTATTTTTGAGGAGGGAACCGATTCCCCGGTTAGGATGGATTCGTCCACCAGGAGGTTCTTTGAGAGGAGTATCCTCGAATCCGCGGGAATCTTGTCGCCTTCATTTAGATGTATTATGTCGCCTGGGACTATTTCTGTGGAGTTTATCTCCATGGGGGTTCCCCCCCGTATTACCATTGCGTTTGGAACTGCGAGCTTCTTTAGTGCCTCAAGGCTCTTTTCCGCCTTGTAGTTCTGGAAGAATCCGAACAATCCGTTTAGGGCTACTATTAATACTATAAGCGCGGAATCGAAGAGGTATTCCTCTTCGTGCTCTATGTATCCCAATGCCGCAGAGATTATTGCGGCGGCAATCAGTATGAATATGAGGAAGTCGTTGAACTGGTCTATGAATATCTTTAGCAGCGAGATTCTCTTTTTTAGCGCTATTTCGTTCTTTCCGAACTGCTCTAACCTTTCTGCGGCCTCCTTTTCGGTGAGTCCGTGCATCCTCGTATTGAGCCGGGAGAGCACCTCTTCTGGGCTTATCGAATGCCAGGGGACGCGGTTGTCCATATGGGAAATAAGGATTATTGATTAAAAAGGCTAACGGAAGCTCCTCCCTGCCATGGCAAAGAGGAATGGGGATGCCCTGCGCCTCCATTGGCATCCGGGGCCAGGGGGCATCCGGTTGCGCGGCCCCACAAGCATGTTTTTAAAGCTTCTATCCAAATTCTAGATTAGAAGGTGACGCATTATGTATGGAGTTACGCCGCAGGCTTATGACCGGACGATTACAGTGTTCAGTCCCGATGGGAGGCTGTTCCAGGTTGAATACGCAAAGGAGGCAGTAAAGAGGGGCTCAACAGCAATCGGGGTGTCGTGCAAGGAAGGCGTTGCGCTAATTGCATACAAGAGCGCGCACTCCAAGCTGATTGTTTCTGAGTCGCTCAAAAAGATTTTCGAAGTGGACGACCACATCTGGGTAACTGCGAGCGGGCTGATTGCGGATGCGCGGAAGCTAGTCGACGTTGCGAGGATGAGTGCGCAGAGGCACAGGATTACCTACAACGAGCCTGCGACCCCTGAATCGATTGCGCGCGGGGTTTGCGATGTGATGCAGCTTTATACGCAATACGGAGGAATCAGGCCGTTTGGGGTTTCCCTGCTCATTGCGGGAATCGGGCCGAATGGGCCTGAATTGTTTGAGGCTGAGCCTAGCGGCGCAATGACCGGCTATTACGCGGATTCTGTAGGGAACATGAAGAAGGAAGTCGACGACTACCTTGAGGCAAAGCACAAGCCCGATGAGGAGCTTGATTTTGCGATAAAGAGGGCGGTCAATGCACTGCGCAAGTTCAGCGAGGTGCCAATAGACGTTTCCAATCTGGAAGTTGCGCGCGCTTACACTACCGAGAAGAAATTCAACGTAATGAGCGAAAAGGAGCTTGCGAAAATATTGAAGGGAAACTGAGTTTCCCCTTATTTTACTATAGTTCCCTTGTGGGCTTTGCCTGAGAGTGCCTTGGGCACTTCGTTTATGTTTTTCTCTCCCACAAAATGCAGCTCCAGCTTGCTCCTTGCTGCTAACTTGCAGGCTACAACGTCGAATACGAAATTGGTTCCGGCTGTGCGCTTATCGGATTCGTTTGCGAGTGTTAGGAGCTTTTCGTAAGTTAGTTTTCCGAATTTCTTTGCTTTGGGGTTTGTTTTCGGGTTGGAATCATAGACTCCATCTACTATGCTCACATTGAGGACGCGCTTTGCGCCTATTGCCTCTGCAAGCAGGACCGAATCCGTGTCTGTCGTTATTCCGGGAACCGTTCCTCCCATGACTACTATTTTATATTGCCTTGAGGCTTGGGCTGCTTTCTCGAAATCCTCGAACACACTGGGGCAGGCTTCCTCTCCCAGCGCCTGTGCAACCAGCGCAGCATTAAGCCTCGTTGCCTTTATCGCCATCGTGTCCAGCCAGAATTGTGCTTTTGAGAAATCGGATGCGGCTTTTACGTATTCCCTTGCTATTTTTCCCCCTCCCACCACTATCCCAATTTTCTCCTTTCCCTTAAGGAGTGCTTTCATCTTTTTTAGGAACTTTGCATCCGGGATTCCGTCTGGGTTTACCATGCTTCCCCCAAGAGAGATTACAACTGCCATGATTGGGATATTGAAGGGCAGGTTAAAAAATGAATTGGTGGTGCAAGCGAGTTGAAGGGGGGATTAAGAGGGGGGTTGGTTCCACAAGAAAAAAGGATAAAGAGGGGTAATACCTCAAAACGCTTTTTCTTTGGGGGAACCGGAGCTTTCTTTCTTGAAGCTCGCTTCAAGAGATGCAACCGGAGGTTGCACAGATTTGCAAAAAGAAAGGGCAGAGATGAGCCCGCCCGGATTCGAACCGGGGATATCCAGCGTGTAAGGCTGGCGTCATAACCGCTAGACCACGGGCTCGTGGCAAATTGGCAGGCAATTACTTGGTGCGTAATGGTTTAAATGTTGTCGCAAAGCGGCGTAAAGTTAGACCGTCCGGCAACTCAGCGCCCAGCCCCACAAAATGCCAACTAAAAAATAAAACCCGCGAATACCCATGCTGGAGCGCAACCA
>JAFGCC010000014.1 GCA_016932815.1 Microcaldota archaeon
GGAGTTCCTGCGGGTAAAGAAGATTCTGCTTGATTACGTGCTTGCGGAACTGGAAGGGAAAAAGAAGTGCGAATTAAGCATATTCAATATAAAGAAGGGAGCAGGCAGGCCCAAAAGGGGGCAATAGCAACAAGGGGGGAAGCTTGTGCCGTTCATCCGCCGTTTTCCAGAATTTCGCGCAAGCCTTTGATGAAATCCTCATCGGCCCTGCATGAGTGCATTCCTCCCGCAGGAGGCGGTGCATCCGAAGAGCCTTCATTCTCCAAGATGCGCAGCAGGACACCCGTATCCTTGCGGAGGATTGCGGATGCCGCAGCCCTGACTTCCGGATGGGAAGAATCCGTTTCCGCAAGCTTGAGCGCTTCCGCGTTCCATTGAAGGCTCCTGAGTGCGCGTATCCCCGAATCCGCGTGCGCGGTGTGCAGGGCAACGAATTTGAGGCATTCTTCGCTCCAGCTGAGCTTTTGCACCGCGAGCATCCTGGCCTCCTTGTTTTGCGAGAGCACTGCAATCCCCTGGAGCGCCCCGTCTTCCCGGGAGAGCTTTTCAACTGCGGAAATTGCGGAATCTTCGTGCGGAGAATGCATCGCGATGTATTTTAGCGGGAAAACGATGCGCGGGAGCTTTAAGAGCCTGCCTAGCGCCTCCTTGCGCGTATCCGCATAAAAAGAATGGGCCGCAACGTAGGAGAGTGCGTCCTCATCCTGTGCAAGCATCCGCACTGCGGCAGCCCTCTTCCTTGGGCTCCTGCTTGCGGCAAGCCCCACGGCTTTTGAGATTTCCGCGCCCCCCATGTGCGGGCCGCACATTACCGGGCTTTTGCGTTTTTCCTGTGGGGCGTTTCCGCCGCGGGGGGAATTAACCTGTTTTCTCATGAAAATACACATTTATTTGGGCGGGGAACTATTTAAAGCTTGCCTGCAGCCGAGAGCGGGGAAGGGATTTTCATGCACATTCGCAGGTTCCCGGCGCATGTGTCCTGCGGGTGCGTTTATAAACAGTTCCAGACACAAATATCCTGGGTGAGACTAATGAAGATGCACAGGGTTCTAATGCAGAAGGAAGGGGCTGCGCTCTCAGGCGGGATTCGGGGGAAGCATGGTGGGCAGGACATGCAGCTTGCGCCCAGGCAGCTTGCCAGGATGCTAAATAGCTCACACGCGCCCACCAGGTGGGAAGCGCTCAGGCAGCTAAAGGGCAAGAAGGCACTAACTCTCCTTGCGATAAATTCCGGCTATCCCGATGTCAGGAGGGACGCAACCGCCATGATAAAAGATGACGAATTGCTCTACAAGGTTGCGCGCGAATCCAAGGACCCCCTCATCCAGACTTCCGCAGTTGGGGAAATATCAAGCCAGCAGATGCTAGTTAGAATGATGGGCAGCCAGTCAATACCTCCCCATGCCAGGGAAGTCGCAATGAGCAGGATTGATGATTTGCCCGCGGCAAAGGGGCGCAGGGATTCAGCAATTCTCGAACCGATAAACACTGCAAACGTGGATGAACTAAGGCGCATGTCCCTCAATTCCCCATGCCCAAAAACAAGGGTTGCCGCGGGCCTCGCAGCAGTTGCATTCACCAGGGAACTAAACAGGATGGTGCTAGCGGAAATAGCAGAGGAAACCGTGGAGATTAATGTGGGAATTGCAGCCATAAGAAAGATACGGAACCCCGGGCTGCTCGAAAACCTTGCCCTCTCAGATACTCTTGTCCTCGAAAAATCCGGAAAGACGTTTGCGCCAATCCTCCAGCTTGAAGCGGTAAAAAACACCCACTGCCCGGAATGCCTAAAGAGGGTGCTCCTAGGAAGCGGGAAGGAGGAAGTGCGGGATGCTGCGGCAGTGCAGATAGCCAGCCTCAGAGGGGGAGCCATGATTCTGGTAAACATCATAGTTTCTGCCAAAAGCCCGCATGAAGGAATTTCCGCCGCAATCAGGGCGCTGCACGATGTGGAATTGCTTGAAGGGATTAGCGGGAACGTTAATGCGAATGCGGGCATACGCCTTGAAGCGGGCAGGCGGATTGTGGAAATCGAACAATTTGAAGCCAGGCTTGCGCGGGAAATCGAAGTGGCATAAATTATTCTATCGAAAGCCTGTTGATTTCCCGCATTCCCCTCAATTTGGAGAGCGCGTTTGCAGGAAGCCTTTTTTCGAGCACGATTGTTAATTTCGGGTTCGGGTAGATGTCCGGGTCGTCTGCTACAATCTGCCGGATTGTGATTTTCGCATCGGAGATGATTTTCGTTGCCCTGCCTATAATTCCTACCGCGTGCGGCTCCGCTTCTATTACTATTACTTCAAAGCCCAGGTGCCTTGCCGCCTTCCCTATGAATGCGGTTGGCTCGAGGTGCCCGAAGATTCCCTGTAGTTCGGGAATTGCGGAAATCATGCGGGCGGTCTCCAGGACCACCCTGCGGTCTATTTCAAGTGCCCGTGCAATCTTTGCAGGGCTCATTTCTATTTTCCCACAGTAGATGCCCCCCTCTTTGCTGACGGACAAGCCGTATCTTAGGAAGGTTTCCGCAACCCTTTTTCGCATGGGGAAGCACGAGAACGCGCTCTCAAGTATCGGATACATAATGTATATTTTTGTGCGCTAAAGCTTTAAATATATCATTTGCTCAAAGCACATGGGGGAGGATTAAGATGATTTACAAGAAACTTGGGATAAACATAAACCCTTACCAGCTATATGCGCTAATAAACAGGGAGCACGAGGAATCCTTCCTCTTAGAATCGCATGAGGGGCGCGAAAAACTGGCGAGGTTCTCGTTTATCGGCTTCAACCCTAAAAAGCGCATAAAGGCGCGGGGAAGCGTTGTTTTTGTGGAGGGCGAGGAGACCGATTCGGATGCGCCCCTGAGGGTTCTGGATAATGAATTGCCCAGAATCAAGGTGGAAAAAGAGGGCTTCGTTGGGGGCGCAGTTGGATATTTCTCTTATGAATACGCAAGGAGGCTTGCCGGAATCCTTGATGAGGATAAGCCCGGAAAAGCATTCCCTGATTTTGAATTCGGGATTTTTGAAGATTGCATAATATATGACCACCGCAAGAGGAGCGTGCACTATTTATCCCACGGGGAGGACCGCTCAGAAGAGGTGCGCTCAATTTCCAAGGAGGACTTGTTTTTGGGCCCATTTGAGAGCGGAAGGCCCAAGGAGAACATGGGCAGGGAAAAATACGAGGGAATAGTGGAAGCTGCAAAAGAGAAAATAAACGATGGGGAAATCTTCCAGGTCGTGCTCTCGCGCAAATACGAGGTTCCCTTTGAGGGCAACCCGCTTAGGCTGTATAATTACTTGAAACAGGTTAATCCCTCCCCGTATATGTATTTTCTTAGTTTCTGCGACCGGAAGGTAATTGGGGCTAGCCCGGAAAACCTGGTCAGGGTTACTGCCATGGGTGAAAAATCGGGGGGGAATCCGGAGGTCAGGGAACCTTCGGTTCCAACTCGCCTCAGAGAGGCGAACCCTCAAACTGAAGGGGGGGTGTCCCCCCCTGCGGTTCGGATTGACAGTTATGCGACGCTTGCAGGAACGAGAAAGAGGGGGAAAACCCCGCAGGAGGATTCCTCGCTTGAAGCGGAATTGCTCTCCGATGAAAAAGAGCGCGCGGAGCACCTCATGCTGGTTGATTTGACCAGGAACGATGTGGGCAAGGTTTCGCGCTTTGGGAGCGTGAATGTGCCCGAACTAATGGAGGTGCACAAGTACTCGCACGTGCAGCACCTTGCCTCGCACGTGGTTGGGGAGCTTGCAGAAGGGAAGGACTGCTTTGATGCGTTCAATTCGCTCTTTCCCGCGGGAACGGTTTCCGGTGCGCCCAAGGTTCGCGCAATGGAAATAATAGATGATCTTGAAGAGAGTGCCCGCGGGCCTTACAGCGGCGCAGTCGGGTACTTCTCCTTCAACCGCAACTGCGATTTCGCAATCGCAATACGCACCCTCTTTGCAAAGAGGCAGAAAGCCTGCGTGCAGGCCGGGGCGGGAATAGTCTATGATTCTGTCCCTGCAAAAGAATACGATGAAACCGAGAACAAGATGCGCATATTGCTCAATGCACTGGAGGTGTCCCAATGAATACTAGCAAGATGGAGGGCAGGGGGACTGTGTGCAATAAGAGGATACTAATAATTGACAATTACGATTCGTTTGTCTATAACCTCTACCAATGCCTGGGGGAGCTTGGGGCAGAACCCATTGTGCGCAGGAACGACGAGGTTACGCTTGAAGGGATACGGGAGATGAATGTTTGCGCAATAGTCCTATCCCCCGGGCCGGGGCACCCGGAGAACGCGCGGGATTTCGGCGTGTGTGCGGACGTGCTATCATCTTTGCCGGATGTTCCCATACTGGGAGTGTGCCTTGGGCACCAGGGGATAATAACGCATTTTGGGGGGAAGGTGGGGAAGGTCCTGCCCATGCACGGAAAGGTAAGCGTGGTTTCACACAGCGGGAAGGGGCTCTTTGAGGGGATTCCCAATCCGCTTGAAGTTATGCGCTACCATTCGCTTGCGGGGCTTGAGATTCCAGAGTGCCTGGAAGTCTGCGCAAATGTTGAGGGGGACGGGTGCGTAATGGCGGTTGCGCACAGGGCGCAGAAGATATACGGGCTCCAATTCCACCCCGAGAGCATAATGACGCAGGAAGGCAAAGGGATTCTTTATAATTTCCTAAAGATTGCGGGGGTTTTGTAAATGGTAAAAATGCTGCAAAGGATAATGGATAAGGAGGGCATGGATTCTTCCGAAGCGGAAGCCCTGATGCGCTCTATTATGGGAGGGGAATTTTCCGATGCGGAGATTGCGGGGATTCTCGTGGCCCTCAAGATGAAAGGGGAAAGCGTTGAGGAGATTTCCGCTTTTGCAAAAGTCATGCGGGAGAATTCGGTCCGCATAGCCCCAAAAGTGGAGGGGGCGCTGGTTGATACCTGCGGAACAGGCGGGGACTCGCTTGGGACTTTCAACATTTCCACCGCTGCCGCATTCATTGCCTGCGGGGCGGGAATCCCGATTGCAAAGCACGGGAACAAGGCGGTTTCGGGAAAAAGCGGCTCGGCAGACGTTCTTGAGGAGCTTGGAGGAAGGATGCTTAGCCCCCCGCAGGTGGAAGCGTGCATCGGGGAAGTCGGGTTCGGGTTCATGTTCGCGCCCTTTTTCCATCCCGCAATGAAGAACGTGATGCCCGTTAGGGGGGCGCTTGGGGTGCGCACGGTTTTCAATATCCTAGGGCCGCTAACCAACCCTGCTGGTGCGCAAGCGCAGGTTCTTGGGGTATTCGAGCCTTCGCTCCTGCCCAAGATGGCGCAAGTGCTTGATTCCTTGGGAGTCGGGCACGCATTGGTAGTACATTCTGGGGGGATGGATGAACTTGGGCTAGGCGAATCGGAAGTTGCCGAACTAAAAAATGGGAATGTGGAATCGTATTCGCTTGATTCTGCGGAGTTCGGGTTCCTTCCTGCAAAGATTCCCGCATGCTCATCCGCTTCGGAGAGCGCGGAAATCGTGCGGGGGGTTCTTGAAGGGAAGGCTGGGCCTGCGCGGGATGTTTGCGTGCTCAATGCGGCAGCCGCAATCTACGTTGGGGGAGGCGCTTCAGGCATCGGGGAGGGAGTTGGGATTGCGGAGAATTCGATTGATTCGGGTTCTGCTCTTGGGAAGCTTGAAGAGTTTGCCCGTTTTGGGAGGGATGGATAAATGGATATCCTAGACAAGATTGCGGCGCAGGTTAGGCAAACGATTGATTCTGGCTACTATTCGTGCAGGAGAGCAGATGAAAGCGAATGCTACCTTCTTGGCTCTAAATTCCGCTCCCTATCCAAAAAGATGCGCGGGGGGGAGTTTGCGCTAATTTCCGAAATAAAGCCCGCATCCCCATCTTCCGGGAGGATTTTTTCCGGGGAAATTGCGGAGGCTGCGCGGCAGATGAGGCAGGGAGGGGCAAGCGCCATCTCCGTCCTTACCGAACCGGAATTCTTCGGCGGGGAGCTGGAGAACATAACGATTGCAAAAAGGGAGAGCGGTCTTCCCATCCTCATGAAGGATTTCATAATAGAGCCCCTGCAGCTTGAAGCGGGGGCACGCTGCGGGGCGGACATCGCATTGCTAATCGTTTCGCTATTTGAGCGCGGATACTGCTTGCTGGATTTGGATTCGATGATTGAACGCGCGCATTCTCTTGGGATGGAAGTGCTGCTTGAAGCGCATACCACAGAGGAGTTTAGGCTTGCCCTTGATACTGAAGCGGACATATTGGGAATAAACAACCGGGACCTTGGGAGCATGGAGGTTTCAATCGGGAATACGCTGGAAATACTCTCGGATGCCGGATGCACCTGCAAAGGAGGGTGCGAGGGGGGCGAAAGGGATGCCGTTAATGGAAAGCCGGTAATTAGCGAAAGCGGGATATCCACTAGGGAGGACGTGCTCAGGGTTAAGGAAGCCGGGGCAGGCGGGGCGCTAATTGGAACTTCGATACTACGCTCGCCTGATATTGCGGGGAAATTGCGGGAGCTGGTTTTATGAAGGCGAAAATCTGCGGGATAATGCGGGAAGAGGATGCGGAACTCGCAGCGGGCCTTGGGGCGGATTTTTTGGGAGTTGTCATGGCTCCAGAATCCAAAAGGAGCATTTCCGCACAGGAAGCGCGGAGAATCCTCTCGTGCGTTTCCATTCCGGGGGTTGTAGTTACCACGCATTCATCCTTGGAGGAATTGCAGGAAATTGCAGGGAATGTTGCGCCTTCTTATTTGCAGCTGCATTCGGATGTTCCCGTAGATGTCCTTGAGGGGCTTGCCGGGGAAACCAAGCTGATAAAAACCCTGCGGGCAGTTGCGGGAAGGGAAATTGGGGAATACACCAAACTCATGCGCGAATACGCAAAATACTCGGAATTCTTCCTTTTGGATGGGGAGAAGGGAGGCTCCGGGAAAACGATTGACTGGGGGATGTGCGCAAAAATCGTGGCGGCGGCTCCGAAGCCCGTGTTCCTTGCAGGAGGGCTGAATCCGGAGAACGTGCGCGAGGCAATTGGCGTTGTGAGGCCCTTCGGGGTGGACGTTTCATCCGGGGTAGAAGAGTGCCCTGGGAAAAAGAGCGCGGAGAAAATGCGAAGATTCATAGAGGTGGCAAACAATGGGTAGGTACTTTGGCAGATATGGCGGGCAGTTCGTGCCCGAAACCCTGATTCCGGCAATGAAGGAACTAGAAGCCGGATACCTGAAGTTCAAAGACGATGATGGATTCAGGGAGGAACTTGAGTATTATTTGCGAGAATATGCGGGGAGGGAGACTCCCTTGTATTTTGCAAAGAGGCTGAGCGCGGAGCTTGGGGGAGCGAAAATCTACATAAAGAGGGAGGACCTGCTCCATACGGGCGCGCACAAGATAAACAACGCGCTTGGGCAGGCACTCCTGGCAAAGAGGATGGGCAAAAAGCGCATTATAGCCGAGACCGGGGCGGGCCAGCACGGGGTTGCAAGCGCAACGGTTGCAGCGCTTTTGGGCCTAGAATGCGAAGTGTACATGGGAAAAGTGGATACGCAGAGGCAGGCGCTAAACGTTTTCCGGATGAAGCTCCTTGGGGCAAAAGTGAATGTGGTGGAGACCGGTTCGCAGACGTTGAAGGATGCCGTAAATGATGCCCTGAGGGATTATACTGCGAACTTCTCTGATACCCATTATCTTTTAGGCTCGGCCCTTGGGCCCCATCCGTATCCCACCATGGTGCGGGATTTCCAGTCCGTAATAGGGAGGGAGGCAAGGGAGCAGATTCTGGAGGCGCAGGGGAAGCTCCCCGATTGCCTGATTGCCTGTGTTGGGGGAGGAAGCAACGCAATAGGGCTGTTCTACCCCTTCTTGGATACCCACGTAAAAATGATTGGGGTTGAGGCCGGGGGAAACGGAAAGAAGCATGCAGCGCGGCTTGGGGGAAAAGGGAGAGTCGGAATCCTGCACGGGATGATTAGCTACCTGCTTGAAGACTCTAATGGGCAGATAGAGGAAACGCATTCGGTTTCCGCTGGGCTTGATTATCCCGCTGTGGGCCCAGAGCACTGCGAACTAATGGATGCGGGGCGCGTTTCTTATGTTTCCGCACTTGATTCGGAAGCGCTGGAAGCGTTCCATTTGCTTTCGTCCACTGAAGGGATTATTCCCGCCCTTGAGAGCGCGCACGCGGTTGCGCACGCACTAAAGGTTGCAAAGGAAATGGGCGGAGAGGAGAGCATCATAATCAACCTTTCAGGCAGGGGGGACAAGGACGTTGAGCAGGTAAAAAAGATGGAGGATTCTGGGAAAAGAGAGGTGGAAAAATGAGGATTGAAAAGATGTTTTCCGCTCTTAAGGAGCGGGGAGTTGGGGCGTTCATGCCTTATGTGTGCTGCGGGGACCCATCTGCTGAATTCACGCTTGCGCTAATTGAAAAACTCGTTGGGAATGGCGCGGACGCAATTGAGCTTGGGATTCCCTTTTCCGACCCGATTGCGGATGGGAAAACTATCCAGGCGGCATCTTCGCGGGCCCTGGATTCCGGGATGACGCCCCTTAAGGCGCTGGGGATTGTTTCGGAGGTTAGGAAGCGCGGGATTGAGGTTCCAATATTGATTATGGCTTATTACAATATCGTTTATGCAAATGGGGGGCGGGAGTTCCTAAAGAAGGTTAAGGAAGCGGGCGCGGACGGGATGATTGTTCCAGATGCCCCGCTTGAGGAATCTTCTGAACTGCGGAAGCTGTGCAGTGACGCGGGGATTGATTTGATTTATTTTATCACTCCCAACTGCCCGGATTCGCGGCTTAAGGAGATTGCCTCTGTTGCAAAGGGATTCCTGTATGCGGTTGCGGTCCTGGGGATTACAGGGGAGAGGGAGGTTGTTGCACCCGAGGCGATTGCGCTAGTTGAGCGTGCAAGGAAGGTTACTGCTTTGCCGGTCGTTGTCGGATTCGGGATTTCAAAGCCTTCGCACGCAACTTCGCTCATGCGCGCTGGAGGTTCTGGGATTATTGTGGGAAGCGCAATCGTTAATCTATATTCCAAACACGTTGGGGAGGAGTTCGATTCCACTGAGGCGTTGGAGGAGATTGGGGAATTCGCAAAAAGCATGAAGGGTGCGCTTTCTGGCAAGTGAATGCGGGGTGCTTCTCTTAGCGCCAGCTTAGCCGAAAATAGCCCTTTTTGCCTGCTTTAGCGCTTCTTCCCTGAGGTTTTTCATGTCCGCCAATCCCAGGGAGGATGCGATTCCCTTGAGTATCCCAAGGGAAGTTTCGTGTATGGTTTTGTGGCTCATGCACATGTATCTTGCGAATGCGCCTATGGGCTTGTCCCAGTCCACGCCCTCTATTCCAAGGATGCCGTTGAAATGCTCCAAGAACGTGCCCAAGGCGATGTCATGGCAATCGGTGCTGCCCTGCCAGAGAGGCTGTGCGTGGGCGAGGAATTCCATGAATGACACGCGGGGGGCACCGGAAACGCTCTGCATAAAGGACTCTGCAAAAAGTTCGTGCAGTGCATCAGGAGGCCTCTCTTTTGGGCTTAGGATGTCCAGTATCATGTGCCCAACTTCATGGAGGGTGTTGTCGAATATTAGCTTGTCGAGGAATCCGGGTTTGTCTTCAAGGGTGCCGAGCTGGCAGAGCAGGCAGCAGAAAGTGAAAAAGGGATTGCTCCCTTTTGCGGCCACGCTGCCGTGCACTCTCTCCAAAACCCGGGCGGCCTCCGCCTCATCCATCGCCCCGACAAAAGGGGCGAGGCGGCTGGGGAAATGCTTTGCGCCTTCAAGGTAAATGGGTGCCAGCTTACCGGGCACTTCCGGGAAAACGAAAATCTTTTTCTGGCCATGCGGGCTTGGGTCCGCATAAAGCGCACCGATGTTAAGCCTCCCCAGCGGGCGGGGAAAAGCGTCTTCTGCTCCCATCCCATGCACGTTTGCAACGAACACTAGCGGGGCGCCGCAGATTGAAGTTTCATAGAAGATGTCCCCATAATAAACGTCCTTGTCTATGTGGTCGAACTGGAGGAACACTCCCTTCTGCGCCATTGCGCATTCTATGGGGAGCAGGGTTTCCACGTAATATTTGTAAAGCGGGGCCAGCTGCATCCCCTCAAAGTAATCCTGGGGGGAGTTGGTTGCAGCAAGGCGCTCGCCTGGAGCGGGAGCGTTTCCGTGCTCCAGGACTTTCCTGAAGAACTCCCTTGTTGCCCCCGAGATTTCCTTTGCGTGGATTTTTGAAGGCGGAACGACACTCCGAGACTGCCTTCTAAACTGCCTCAGCCTTGCGGATATTGGCATTCCCGGTTTTGGGGAATGTGCATCCGGTTTTTGGATTATCTTTTGTGAGCCTGCCATGGTTGTGCCTCGCACGTTATTGGCCGAAGATTATCCTTTCCGCCTTGTGTACCTCCTTTTGGGAAGAGTGCCCCAGCCTGAAAGAGAACTCCCTGCAAATCTGTTTTAGCACCCCGGATGCCGCAGCATGTATTTCATTGGGGCTTGCTGCGGCATATTTGAGGACTGCGTTGAAATTGAGCAGGGGATTTCCGCCGCACTCGCCAAAATAGGGATTGAATCTCTCAATGAAATGCGTTATGCCCCGGAAATGCGGGTCAGAGCCTCCCTTCATGTAATTGGAGAGTATCTCTCCCAGATACAAATGCGGAAGCCTTGCAAGTGATATTGCAAATGCGTATGCGAAGAATTCGTGGGAACTTTTCGAAGCTTCCACCTTGGAGCCAAGGAGCACGTGCCCAAGCTCGTGGAGCAGCGTATAATGTGCCATTAAATCCAGCAGGTTCCCCTTCCCCTGGTTCTTTGCGGAATGATATGCGAACTTGCACATGAATTCCGCAGCGTCAATCGGAGTTTTCATGGAGCCTGCAAGGGATGCCGGGAGGGTGCCATTGAAAATCGGCAAATCCCCGTTGTCGCTGGCAAATGGCCCCTCCAGGATTTGCGGCGGAACCTTGAACCTCATTATCGGAATGTAATCGCGCATCTTCTCTAGCATATCCAAGAAGATGCATACGTGCCTGCGGGAGAATGGCGAATCGATTGTCTGCATCCCTCCGATATACGACTTGGACATGTCCAACGGCATATTCCCTTCCAATGAGTGGATTTTCGTATTGGCTATGAAAAGCAATGGGGACTTTGCAAGCGAAGTGCGGAAAACTATGTCCCCGGACAAGACAGTATTTATCGCGGGGGAAAAGCGGGTGAATATTCCTTCATTTTGCATTTGCTCCTCGAAGGGGCTTACGCGCTCCCCATAAAACCCGGCAAATTCATGCAGATTGGTTCCCGGGCAGATGGGCGCGTGCTTTAAGTGCCTCTTTGCAGGGCTTCCCAGATTACTGTGCGCCGCGAAAAACTCTTTTCTCGCTTCCGAGAGTTTTTTTGCATATTTGCCAGAAGGCGGAGGCTGCCTGCGAAATTCCCGCAACCTTGCGGAGATGCTTTTTTGCTCCGGGGCAGGAGGCTGGCTCCGGAACGCCCTATCCAGCATTGCGCGCATCTTTCCCATTTTCAAATCACCCAAAAACCGCTTCCTCCGCATCCTTTGCGGCCCCTTCCAGGAATCCTTCCTGGCTTTTTCCCAGCTCAGTGCAGACGCCCTCCAGTATTGCAGAGGAAATAGTGCGCACCTGCCCAACAGGCATGCACAGGTACCTGGGCAATGAATCGATTAGGGAGCGGGGCCCAAGCTCTTCTTTTATCCCAAGGCGCCTGTTGAACTCCCCTACGAACTCTTTTGCGGCGTGGGTGTGGGGACCTTTGGGGGAGTAGAGGTACAAAGCCGCCTGCTTAACCAATTCCGCTAGGTAGAGCCGCGTGGACTTGGAAGCGCTAAGCGAAGATGAATACGCGAAGAATTCATCTACGGCTGTTGGCATCGCCCTATCCGGGATTAGCTTCCTCAATAGCATATGCCCGGCCTCGTGCATTAGCGAATCGAAAACGAACTTGTCTAGGAGGGAATCCCTATCCTCCCCAAGCAGGGAGTGCTGGTAGAGCATTTCTGCCAATAGCGATGGGAGCCTCGGGTAGGAAAATCCTGCATCGATTAATCCCTCAACTGCCTGCCGGATGTGGAACCCTGCGATTTTTTCGTTGAGGGGGGTTTCCGTATGCAGGAACTCTAATGGGTTCTTTTCCGCGCGCTCAAAATGGCCGAGAATCTTCTTCTCTGCCTGGTCTGCGAAAACGAATATTCTCTGGGGAGCGGGGGGGAACCCCGGGGAGAATGCCGCGGCAATCAGCCGCCTTTGGAGGAGCGAGCCAAGAGCCGTTTCCCTGGCATTGAGTTTCGTGTTTGCAACGAAAGCCGTTTCGCACCCGCATATTGCGGACTGGCGGATTATGTCCCCGAAGGTTACCGCATTCCCCACAAGTTCAAAAGAGAGGAAAACCCCTTTCTCCGCCATTTCATTTTCCAGGGGGAAGAGCACGTCCGCATAATACTGCAGGAGGGATTCCGCCCTGGATTCCCATTCCCTGAATGCGGGGCTGCCCTCTTTTGCCCCTGGTTTTGGGCGGCGGGAAAACGGGTGCCCAAGCTCCTTGTTCCTGCGGAAGAATGCCTCCCTTGCTTCAGCGAGCGCCTTTGCATTGAGCTTGGATGGGGAGGGCTTTTCCCTTGATTTTTTTAGCAGCAAAGATATTGGCGCCATTTTTGCTTCACCCATAGATAATCCTCCTTGCAGGCTCAACTACCTGCTCATGCATATTTTCCAGGCTCACTCCCAGGCAGGCGCAGAGGCTTCCGAGAACGCCCGAAGCCGCGGCGCGTATTTCCCCTGCCGGGACTGATGCGCAGCGGATTAGGGAAGCTGCCTGCTCCTGCGTATTGGCCCAGCCCATTCCAAGGGAGGAACTCAGCTTCCCAAGGAAATCGTTTGAGCCGTAAAAATGCTCGCTGGGCCTGCGCCCTCTGGCATATACAGCGCATATCATAGAGAGGCAGATGCGCGTTTCAATTGCGTTGGGGAGGGAGAACGCGTATGCGAAAAGCTCGGAAGTTTCCCCGGAAACCCCCTCCTTTCCTCCTAGGAGCGTGTGGCCGGTTTCGTGGAAGAGGACTTCCAGCAATGCCGCATCGAGAAGGCGGTCTTTGCCCTGGCTCTTTGCGGAAGCGTATGCGCTCCTGCACAGGTAATCCGATGCATCCTCTAGTGTGGAGATTCCGCTTTTGGGCTGGGGCGCTTTCAGGGAAAGGCCCTCTCCAAGCCTGCTTGCTGTGCGGTCTGCGAAGATGCAGATGCGCTCATAGGAGGTCCCCTTTAGGAGGGTGTGCATTCCCCTGGCCCCTCTTGGCACGGGATATTTGTCGCCCCTGCCCAGGGGGAAAACTTCGGTGTTGCTGCAAAAGAGGATTGGGCAGCCGCGTATTGAGGCGCGGTGGAAGATGTCGGCTGCAATGCCAAAGTTCCTGCTAAAGAAGAACTTGAAGAACACGCCTTTTTCCTCCATTCCTAGCTGGAGGGGAAGCACGTTTCTGTTGTGGAAGCGGTCGTAGGTTGGGGCATCGAGCACCTGCGCCTTCTTCCCGAATTCGCAAATTCCCCCGTTGCGCAGGAGGAGCCTGAAGAACTCGTTGCCCTTTGCCTTTAGTTCCTTAACGTGGGCGCGGGAGGGGGATTTTGCATTGCCGGCCTGCTTCAACATAGAAGATAGTGCTGCCATGATTAATTCACCCGAAAACCGCTTTTTCTGCTTGTTCCAGGATGTTCTCCCGCATGGCCTCCAGGCTGATTGCGTGTTTTGCGCAAAGCCTGCTTATTAGTTTGTTAGCCGCCTTGCGTATTTCCCCTGCACGCATGTTTGCAAATCCCGCAATCATCCTGGGAAATTTTCCCGAAGCTTCATCTGCCCCTGCAAGAAGCGGCTTGAGCATTGCAAAAAAATTGCCTGCTGCAACTCTGTGGTCGATGGTTCCGCACTCATGTGCGTGCGCATCGGAAATGATGGATAAGAGTATGCGGGGCGCTTTCGCGTGTGCGAGGGAAAATGAGAATGCGAAAAGCTCGTGGAATTCCATTGGGAAATAACCGTGGCGGCAGAGCTCCATGTGGGCGCCTTCGTGGAGAAGGGTGTCGTATGCCCGGTTGTTTATTAGCTTGCCCGCGCCCATTTTGCGCGCAGAGAAATACGCGTGGTTGCGCAGGAATCCGCATGCGTATTCGAGAGCGTGCATGCGGGGAGCCTTGGGGGCGGAAACAACTGTTTCCAGCTTGTGCTCCACAGTATTCCGGATGGTGTCTGCAAAAACGCAGATTCTCTCTTTTGAGTATGCGCCCTGCCGCACGTGCTCTCCTGTGCCCGCAACGGGCAGGGATGCCTCCGCCTCCCGGCTTATCCTGGAAAAGGACGTATTTGCGCCAAAGAAAACCGGGCACTCTTCAGTTGAATCCCGGCTAAACATTGCTTCCCCTGGGCCGCCCATTGATGCGCGGTGGAAGATGTCGCTGCTTAGCATCCGGTTGGAAGTGAAACTGAGGCTCACGTGTATTCCCTCTTCTGCAAGCTTTGTGGTTAGGGGAAGCACGTTTTTATTGCAAAATTTCCCCATTGACTCCCAGTCGGAGATTATCAATTCGCTTCCGCACTTCCAGAGGATGTTCTTTTTTAGGAGGTAATCTGCAAAGCTGCTGAATTCGCCCTGAATCTCTTTTGCGCGGAGCTTTGAGGGAGAGGGTTTTGAATCGAATTCCCTTAGCTTCTCTGAGAGGCTCTTAGGGCTAGGGGGAGCAGGCGCACGCCCCTGCATTTTCATTGTTCTTTTGCATGATTTTGCCATTTTTGCCTCACCCGGAAACGAGCTTTTTCACCTTCTCAAAAGGATTGCCCATAAAGTCCTCTTTTGATGCTCCAAGGGATTTGCAGACTGCCCCGAATACCTCAATTGCCGCGGAAAGAATCCTGTCCGCTGGAGCCTGGAAGTATTTGGGGATTAATGCTTCAATGGGGGAATCGCGGGCATCCTCCCCGAAAAGCCGGGAATTGCACCCTGCAACCAGTTCCGCGGAAGCACTTTTGTGGAGGCTGCTGCCATCCTGGGATGGGACTGCCATCTTGATTATATTGGCAAAATCCACGTGGGGGGATTGCGAGTTTGCAAGCACGTATGAGAAGGCAAAGCGTTCCTGTGCGGGCGAATCCAGCGTCCATTGCGGAAACCTCCGGGTGAATGCCATGTGCCCAAGCTCGTGCGCGATATATCCAACGAGTACGTCCTCGAGCGACATTTTCTCTCCGAATGAGAAGAAATTGGACAGTGCGGAATATGCCTCTGCAAGCAATGAAGGGGGCACACCCTTGGCGGAAGGGCCGCCATAATGCCTTCCTAAGAGGGGCATCAGGGTTTCGGCGGGGATAGTATGTGCGGCATCCCCAAGGCCCTCTATTGCCCCTCCCATTATTATGGAATTGGATTCAAGGAGCGATTCCGCCAAGTCTGCGAAGATGGCTATCCTCTCGCCCTTAATGGAATTTTCGCACGGATTGAAGATGCAGGAATAGTGTGCCGGGATTATTGTCACGTTTGGGTCCCCTGCCCCCCGGGGATTAGTGGAGATTTCCGAATTCGCAAGGAAGATGACTGGGCAGCCTTCTATCTGCGCCCTGTGGAAGATGTCCGCGGTGGTTATCGCCTCCTTCTCCCAACTAAAGGAGAACAGCACGCCCTTCTTTCCCATTTTCTCTTCTATTGCAATCAACTTTCTGGAAAATGAGCCAAGCCTTGCCGCGTCTTTTGTGTCAATCTTATCATAGGCGGAGAACACCTTATTCTTGAGCTTCGCTAACTTCCTTGCGTGGATTTGCGTGGGGGGAGTGCCCTTGCGGAATTCGTTTAGCCTTGTGGAGATGGACATTTGGGTTCCTCGCATAACTGTTACAGTATGTGTATTGGGATGAGAAATGTTTATAAAGGAGGGCTTTTGTGGAGAATACGGGCAAAAGCGGGGGGATATTTGCAAAAAAGCGGATTGGGGCGGCCCGGGGGCCCTGGCGGCGGGGGTTTCGCCTTTGCTCGGGGCAACGAGAGAGGCAGGTTTTATAATCTTTCCTTGCACAAATAAAACCAAGGAAAAAAGTGGTTTTAATGGCAATGGCTAGGAAAAACCGGGAATCCTGGTTCGCATTCTCCAGCTTTAGCTATTGCCCGGAAAACCGCTGAGAGATTTTTTCCTTGGTCTTGGTGGTTTTCCCGCTTGATGTGATTTAGAGTAATCTTTGCAAAAAACTGGAGAAGAAAAAAGAAATGATTGGAAAAACTAGAGATGGTAAAAAATGAAGGGATTGAAACTTGCCGCATTAAACGGCGAAGGAAGGACGATTGTGCGCGTGGGGGATGCCAAAGTGGGAGAGGGGCTTACCGTTATAGCCGGCCCGTGCGCAGTTGAGAGCGAAGAGCAGCTCCTGGATACCGCGAGGGCGGTAAAGGAAGCCGGGGCGGATATGCTGCGCGGAGGCGCATTCAAGCCGCGCACTTCCCCGTATGCTTTCCAGGGGCTTGGGCTAAAAGGGTTGAAACTGCTTGAAAAAGCAAGGGATGAAACCGGGCTCCCTATTGTGACCGAAGTTCTGGACACCAGGGACGTATCCTGGGTTTGCGAATACGCGGACGTGCTCCAGATTGGGGCTAGGAACATGCAGAATTTCTCGCTCCTAAAGGAAGTTGGGAAAATGAATAAGCCCATACTCCTAAAGAGGGGGATGAATTCGACTATCAGCGAGTGGCTAAACTGCGCGGAATACATCCTAAACGACGGGAACCCGGGCGTAATACTCTGCGAGAGGGGAATCCGCACATTCGAAACCTACACGCGGAACACGCTGGACTTGAGTGCGGTTCCCGCAGTAAAGGGGCTAACCCACCTTCCGGTGATTGTGGACCCCACTCATGCGACCGGCAGGAAGGAGCTAATTGAGCCTATGGCGGTTGCGGGAGTAGCCGTAGGCGCAGACGGGCTTATTGTGGAAGTGCACAACAATCCGGAGGCTGCTCTCTGCGACAAGGACCAGGCGCTAACACCCCCACAATTTAATAGCCTAATTGGGAAAGCAAGAAGGATGCGGAAGTTCATAGAGGAACTTAACGGTGCGGATGGAAGCGCCCCGGATAGTGCGAATGAGGGGAGGGCTTCTGGCGATTGTGCTTCCGGGGTGCAAACTCCCAAAAAGGCGGGCGAAAAGGGGAAGCCCGCGGATTCTTCTTCCAAAACGGATGAAGCGCAGGGATGCGGATGCTGCGGGGGATGCGAATGAGGATTCTTGAGGTGGAAGCCAACAGGGCGACCAAATGCAGGATTCTCTTGGGAGAATCAATAAGCAGGCTAAAAGAATACTGCGGGGGCAGGAGAACAATTATCGTTGCCGACCCCATGATAGTAAAGCTATACGGGGAGAAGCTCAAGGGTTTTGAAATCGTAGAAACGGGAATGGGGGAAGAGGAGAAAACCCTTGAGACCGTGGAAAAACTGTATTCGCGGTTTTTGGAGCTTGGGTTGGACCGGAACTCCTTTGTAGTGGGGATAGGCGGCGGGATAGCCTGCGACATTGCGGGCTTTGCAGCTTCCACCTACCTTAGGGGAATCGGGTTCGGGTTTGCCCCCACCACCCTGCTTGCGCAGGTGGATGCTAGCGTGGGCGGAAAGAACGGGGTCAATTACAGGGGATACAAGAACCTGATTGGGACTTTCAACCAGCCCGAATTCGTGCTCTGTGATTTTGAGCTGCTAAAGACGCTTCCGCCACGGCAGGTTTCCTGCGGCTTTGCGGAAAACATAAAGTGCGCGGCGATTGCGAATCGGGAACTGTTTGAATACCTGGAAGGAAAGGGCGAAGAACTCCTCAAGCTTGAGCGCCCGGTTATAGAGAAGGCGGTTTACGATTCTTTGGCGGTAAAAGCGGGAATCGTTGCGCGCGATGAGAGGGAGCAGGGGGAGAGGAGGAAGCTCAATTTCGGGCACACCCTTGGGCACGCTTACGAGAAGGTCCTGGGGATTCCGCATGGGGAGGCAATCAGCATAGGAATGGTTGCGGCTGCGAAGCTTTCGGTGCGCAGGGGGATGCTAAAGCAGGGGGAGGCAGACAGGCTGGAAAACCTCCTTGCTGCAGTCGGGCTCCCAACTAGCGCAGAAGCATCCAAGGATGCGCTGCTGGATGCCATGCTTAAGGACAAAAAGCGCGAGGAAGCGAAAATAAACTTCGTTCTCCTTCGCGGGCTAGGCGACGCGCAGGTCGTTGAGATGGGGATGGAAGAGCTGGAGGCGCTTCTTGGATGATATGTGCTAGCATAGGCGAGAGCAGTATTGAAGATTGCATTAGCGCATTGGGAAAAGTGGGGTTTGCGGAAGTGCGGCTGGACTCCATTTCCGGCATAGGCGTTGGGGATGTGCGCAGGATATTCTCGCTTTCAAGTTCCGGAAAGAAGCTTATTGCAACCTGCAGGAAGGAAGCCTGCGCAGGATGCGGTATTGCACAAGATGGGGGAAGCGCAGGTTCTGGCAGGGGAGCCCATGATTGTGCCGGAGGAAGGAGCGCCGGGAAAATCCTTGATGATTCTCTTAGGAAGGAACTCCTCCTTGCCGCAATAGATTCCGGGGCGGCATACGTGGATTTGGAAGTGGAGATGGCGGAGGGGATGCGCAAGGAGATTGCCGATAGGGCAAAAGAGAGAGGATGCAAACTGATAGTTTCCTTCCACGATTTTAGCGGCACCCCGAAGCGGGAGGAGCTTGGCAAAATCGTGGAGAGGTGCTTCTCCTGCGGCGCGGACGTTGCGAAAATCGCCTGCATGGTTGATTCCCAGCAGGACAATGCGAGGCTGCTTGGGTTGCTTGGGGAATGGAAGGGGCTAATAGTAATAGGGATGGGCAAGAAAGGCAGGAGCACCAGGGTATTGGCTCCGCTTCTTGGGGCAGAATTCACTTTCGCTTCCCTTGGGGGGAAAACCGCCCCGGGGCAGATGGAACTTGGAAAAATGAGAGAGATTATAGAGAGAATAGAAGATGAATTGGAGACGGATTGAAAATGGAAAACGAACCTACCATGGGAACGGAAATATTTGCGGTTGCGGGAAACCCCGTGCTGCATAGCAGGAGCCCGCAGCTTATGAACTGCGCATTTGAGTCCCTGGGAATTGACGCGGTATATACGAGGATGCTAGCCGGAAGCGGGGAAGAGGCGGTGAGGACCGCAAAAGAAATCGGGCTTGGAGGGCTGAATATAACCTCGCCTTTCAAGGGGGAGGTCATTGAGCACCTAGATGAAGTTAGTACGCAAGCGCGCAAATTGGGGGCTGTGAACACTATTGTTTTTGAGGGGGATTCTGCCTCCGGGCACAATACGGATTATCTTGGGGCAATCGGGGCGCTGGAAAACGCATCCATCGGGATTAGGGGGAAGAAGGCGGTTGTTCTCGGAGCCGGGGGGGCGGGGAGGGCTGCCGCATTCGGCCTGCACTCCGAAGGCGCAAAAGCCACCCTCCTGAATCGGGATGCGCAAAAAGCGCAGGAGGCGGCGGATGCGATAGGCTGCGCTTTTGGGGGCATGGGCACCCTCGCAGAGGAACTGCTTGATTCTGACATCGTGGTTTCCTGCCTCCCTAGGGGGCTAAACCTCATTGAGGCGCAGATGCCCAAAGAGGGAGCGGTTCTCATGGATGCCAATTACGGGGAATCCCCCCTGGCGGGCATTGCGCAGAAAGCCAACTGCACGTTCATTGATGGGCGCGAATGGCTGCTTGCGCAGGCTGCGCCCTCCTTTGAGCTTTTTGTGAGCAAGATTGCGCCCATAGAAGCGATGCGGGAGGCTGTTTACGCGGATTTGCCCGAAGAGGGAGTGTGGAAGGGAACGGGCAACATAGCCCTAATCGGGTTTATGGGCGTAGGAAAAAGCGCTGTTGCAAGGGAGCTGTCAGTAGAGAGCGGGAAGGAGCTAACCGACGTTGATTTGGAAATAGAGAAGCGTGCCGGAGCGAGCATAAAGCACATCTTCTCCGAATTCGGGGAGGATGAATTCCGCTCCATGGAGCGCGAAGAGATTGCGAGGGTTGGGCAAGCCCGCAACAAGGTAATAGATTGCGGCGGAGGAGCCGTGCTTGATGAGGGGAACGTGGAAATACTGCGCAAGAGTTCGGTTCCGGTGTGGCTGTGGGCGAGGCCTGAGACCGCGCTATCACGGCTCGGTGAAGAATCCGGAAGGCCCCTTTTGGATGTGGAAGACAGGATGGGGCTTGCCAGGAAACTTAGTTCGGGGCGCAGGGGGAAATACGCGAAAACCGCGCAGATGATTATAAGCAGCGAAGGAAGGAGCGCTGCGGAAGTTGCAGGGATGATATTGCATGAAACAGGTAAATCCATCTGAGGTTTCCGGGGAAATTGCCGCACCGGCCTCAAAGAGCATGATGCAGAGGGCTGTAGCCGCGGCCATACTCTCGCGCGGGACTACGGAGATACTAAACCCCTCTTTTTGCGAAGACTGCGAGGCCGCTTTGGGCATTGCGAAGGCTCTTGGGGCGAAAGTGCGCAAGGAGAACGGGGGAGTTTTGATTGAGAGCCGGGGCATCGTTTCTTCTCCGCCATCTAGGGAATTGGACTGCGGGGAATCCGGAACCTGCATCAGGATGTTTGCGCCCATTGCGGGGCTCTATGAAGAGGAGTTGGTTCTTTCCGGGCGGGGCTCTCTTATGTCCCGTCCCGTTGGGATGGTAAAGGATGCGCTCCTGGAGATTGGCGCGCGCGTTGGGACTGCCAAGGGATACGCGCCAATCAAGGTGCGCGGGCCAATAAACTCCGCGCACTTTGCAATAGACTGCTCGGAGACTTCACAGCTCCTAAGCGGGCTGCTAATGGCGCTTCCTTTGTGCGAGGGGGATTCCTCAATAGAGGCGCGCAATTTGAAGAGCTCGCCCTATGTGGACATGACTATTTCCCTGCTTGGGCATTTCGGGGTAAAAGTTGAGCGGGATGGGGAGCATTTTGAGATAATGGGCGGGCAGAAATACCATCCATCAAGCTATACTGTTGAAGGCGACTGGTCTTCTGCCTCGTTCCTGTTTGTTGCAGGGGCGGTTTCCGGCTCGGTTACCGTTTTGGGCCTGGATTCGGGTTCCTTGCAGGGGGATAAGAGGATACTTGAGGTCCTGGGGAAGGCCGGGGCGAAAGTGGAATCTTCGGATGGGGCGGTTTTGGTTGAAAAGGGCGCGCTCATGGGATTTGAGTTTGATGCAAGCGACTGCCCGGACTTGTTCCCCCCGCTTGTCGCGCTAGCCTGCAATTGTTCTGGGAAAAGCGTGATTCTGGGTGTTAGGAGGCTGCTTGGGAAAGAGAGCAACCGTGCTGCGGCACTCGTTTCCGAATTCGGGAAGCTGGGGGCTAAAATCAGGGTTGCGGGGGACGCAATTGAGATTGAAGGCGGGGCTAAGCTTTCCGGAGGGGAAGTGGATTCGCATTCGGACCATAGGATTGCGATGGCGTGCGCGGTTGCTGCCCTTAATTGCAGCGGGAGCGTGCGCATCCTTAATGCGGAATGCGTCTCCAAATCGTACCCCTCGTTCTTTGAGGATTTGGAAAAACTGGCGGAGGGCAAGGGCAAATGAAGGCCATCTGGCAGGGCGTTGTTAAACGGTGAGGCAAATGAACACTATTGGAAGGATGTTTCGGGTAAGCGTGCTAGGCGAATCGCACGGGAAGTGCGTGGGGGCACTTATAGACGGTTGCCCTGCGGGGCTTGAGTTTCCATCTGCATTAATTGAAGCGGAGCTTGGGAGGCGCAAGAGCGGGGCGAAGGGCACCACCGCGCGCAGGGAATCCGATGAGCCCATGGTAATGAGCGGGGTTTTCAACGGGAAGACCACCGGTGCGCCAATATTAATATTGTTTGAGAATGCGGATGCGGATTCTTCTTCTTATGAGAAATTGAAAAATACCCCTCGGCCTTCGCACGCGGATTTTGCCTCCATGAAAAAGTATGGAAGGTTCGCGGATTACCGCGGGGGCGGGCACTTCTCCGGCAGGCTTACTGCGGGGATTGTTGCCGCGGGCGCTATTGCGAAATCCCTGCTTTCTAAGATGGAGGTTCGTGCTCACGTAATTGAGGCGGGCGGAGTTAAGATTAATGGGGAGCCCATGGAGGATTCCGGGTTCGTGGATGTTTTGGATTCCGCAATCGAGGAGGGGGATTCTTTGGGCGCGATAGTAGAGTGCAGGGTTTCCGGGGTTCCGGCCGGGCTTGGGGAGCCGTTTTTTGATTCCCTAGAATCCGCGATTTCCCATGTGGCATTCTCTCTTCCCGGGATTAAGGGGGTTGAGTTTGGGGCGGGATTTTCCTGCGCCAGGATGAGGGGGAGCGAATTCAACGATGCGATTGTGGATGCTTCTGGAAAGACTTCAACTAACAATTCGGGAGGGATTAACGGCGGGATTGGCAACTCCAACGAGCTTGTGTTCCGCGTTGCGGTGCGGCCTGCTGCAAGCATAAATAAATTGCAGGAAACCGTGGATTTGGAAACCGGGAAGAAAACGGAAATATCAATCGGGGGAAGGCACGATGCGTGCATAGCGCTGCGGGTTCCGGTGGTGCTTGAAGCTGCCTGCGCGATTGTGCTCCTGGACATGATGCTGCTTGAAGGAAAGATGAAGAGGGTGGTTTGAGATGGATGCATTAGAGAGCGTAAGAGAAAGGATTGAAGTTATTGACGGGAAGATTCTCCGGCTCCTAAATGAGCGCATGGAGTATGCGCTGCGCACACGGAACCTAAAGAGCGGAATCGTGGATGAAAAGCGGGAGGAGGAGGTGCTAGAGAGGGTGAGGGAGAACTCCCGCGGGTTGTTGTATGCGGATTTCTCTTCCAAGCTGTTTAGGGAGATAATGGATGAGAGCAGGAAACTCCAGGGCGAATCCCTTACCCTTGTGGGCTTCCAGGGCGAGCATGGGGCTTTCGGGGAATATGCGGTAAACGAGTTCAACTCGGATTACGTCCCCCTCTCCTGCAGGGAGTTCGCGGACGTATTTGAGGGGGTTGAGAGCGGTCAGCTTGATTTGGGCATTGTGCCCGTTGAGAACTCCCTTGAGGGCGCGGTTACGCAGGTCAACGATTTGCTAATTGAGAGGAACGTGCGCGTGGTCGGGGAAGTGAGGGTCCCGATTAAGCACTGCCTGTTGGCTGTCCCTGGTACTGACCACCGCGAAATCCGCGTCGTGTATTCGCACCCGCAGGCTCTTGCGCAATGCAGGGAGTTTATTGCGAGAAATAAATTGGGGGCGCGCCCTTTTTACGATACTGCCGGTGCGGCGAAGATGGTTTCTAAAGAGAGGAACCGTGCGAATGCGGCAATTGCCTCCGAGATTTGCGCGGAAATTTACAACCTGGATGTGATAAAGGAGAACCTTGCGGACAACGCTTCCAATTCAACCCGCTTCCTGGTCATTTCCAAGGGCGAGGGGCCTGGGAATGGGAACAAGTGCTCCATAATATTTTCCACAAAGCACGAGGCTGGCGCATTGTTTTCGATACTAGAGCTATTTGCGGATGCGAAGATAAACCTTACCCGCATCGAGTCTAGGCCATCGCGGAAGAACGTTGGGGAGTATGCGTTCCTGCTTGACTTTTTGGGTTCGGATGCGGATTCAAAAGTGAAGGATGTGCTCTCCGCTGTTGAGGGCAAGGCTGCGATGTACAAATTCTTAGGCTGTTATGCGGAGGCGGCGAAATGAGGATTGCTGTCGTTGGAATCGGGAACATGGGCAGCTGGATTGCAAAAGAGCTTGCCAAAGATGGGAACAGCGTTGCCGTTTACGATACCAATCCTTCGCGCACAGAAAGAATTGTTGGCGCGGATATTCGCGCATTAGGCTCAATTTCGGAGCTTGGGGATTTTTCTCCGGAGCTGCTCGTAAACGCAGTGAATATCGAGAAGACTACAGAGGTTTTCTCCGGGTTTTTGGGATTCCTTGCCCCAGGATGCATGATTGCGGATGTGGCATCTGTGAAGGGGGAACTTCCTTCATATTATGAATCTTGCGGGTTCAGCTTCGTTTCGGTGCACCCGATGTTCGGGCCGACCTTTGCAAACGTGGAGGATTTGCGCAAGGAGAATGCGGTGATAATTTCCGAATCGTGTGATGAGGGAAAGGAGTTTTTCCGCTCGTTCTTTTCCTCTTTGGGGCTTAACGTATTTGAGTATTCTTTTTTAGAGCATGAGAGGATGATGGCGTATTCTTTGGCGCTTCCTTTTGTGTCTTCAATGGTGTTTGCCGCGTGCATGGACAAAACTGCCGTTCCGGGGACCACTTTTGCAAAGCACAAGGCGATTGCAAAGGGGCTTTTTTCAGAAGACGACCACCTGCTTGCGGAAGTCATTTTCAACCCTGAGGCTTTGTCGCAGGTGGAGAAGGTTACCGGGAGGCTTGAATATTTGAAGCACATAATCAGGGACAAGGATTTTAAGGAAGCGCAGAGATTTTTCTCAAAGCTTAGGGAGAACATGGAATAAGACGGTGTGCCAATGAACTTTTACGAACTAGCGGAAAAGGCTTTGCAGCTGGAGAAGGAAGGAAAGAGGATTATACGCTTGAACATCGGGGATACGGGGCTTCCCACTCCAGCCTGCGCAATTGAGGCTGCGTGCTCTTCCATGAAATCCAAGAAGGCGAAATACGTTTCCTCTGCAGGAATTCCCGAACTTCGGGAAGCAATCGCGAAAAAGGAGGGCTGCTCTGTTGATAACGTGGTTGTGGGGCCCGGCTCAAAAGCGCTCCTTTATGGGCTCCTTAGCGTCCTTGCTTCAAAAGGGGACAAGGTAGCTTTTCCTTCTCCATACTGGCCGGCTTATGAGATGATTTGCAAACAGCTTGGGCTTGTGCAGGTTAATTTGAAAGGCTCCATGGAATCGGACTGGGCCTTCGGGGACCTTGCCCTTGATGGGGCGAAAGTTTTCATGCTGTGCAATCCCCTGAATCCCACCAGCTCTGTTTATTCTCCATCCGTCGTGGAAAAATGCATAAAAGAGGTTTCGGATTCCGGGGCATACATGATATTGGATGAGGCTTACAAGGAGCTTGCGTTTGAGCCGATTCCGCGCTATGAAGGGGCAATAAGGGTCCGCTCTTTTTCCAAGGAATTCAACATGGAGGGCTGGAGGCTTGGGTATATCGTTGCGCCCGAAGAGGTTGCAAAGAAAATGATTTCTTACAACCAGATTACGGCTACCTGCGTGCCGGAATTCATCCAGCGCGGGGGAATTGCCTGCCTGGAGGATTCTTCGCGGATTGTTTCTGAGAACCGTGCAATCTGGAAGAAGCGTGCTGCGGTTGCTTCCGCTGCCCTTAGTGAAGCGGGCTTTGAATTCTCGCCTCCTGCTTCGGGGATTTACGCTTTTGCAACGCATCCTGGGATTGATGATGCGTGGGAATTTGCGATTGGGATGCTCGATAAGGGGGTTGCGGTTGCACCCGGAAGCCCTTTTGGCGGGTATGACAAATATCTTAGGATTTGCTTAAGCCAGCCTGAGGAATTCCTCGAGGAAGCGATTTTGAAGATGGGCGAGGCGCTGAAGTAGCCCGTTGTGAGACTTACTAATATAAGAATATGCAAAGCAAATAACATATTATATGGAGTTTGATGAGCTCGTTTCCTTCACTTTGGGAGGCTACAGTGCCAAAACGAGGATTCTAGGAGGAGAACTCCTTAATGAAATCTACAAAGTACTCCTCATAGGCCAGCGCGCACAGCAATACCTGATTCCAATAAAAATGGGCGCTGTGAGCAGGTTCAGGCATGGATGGTCTTGGAGGGACCCCTGCGAAGGAGTCCTGCTTGATGATGGCACAAACGCAAGGGTGTTCGCAGAAGAAGCAAAAGCGGCAGAAGCTGCCGGGGGCGATATGGTTGGCGTTCCGGAAGGGGCTGCCGCAGAGGATGTGGGAGCCGTTGAAGTAAGCAGGGAAGCCGCTATAAGGGGAATCCTCAAGGCGGCCAACCAGGTTCTCGATGCAAAAGGGCAGGCGGAACTCGCAATGTTGCTCTTGGAGAGGAGTGGGGCGGCGCAGCAGGAAGGGGCAATAGGTGCGGATTCTGAAATAAGCGAAGGGGGAGAGGCGCCTTCAGCAGAGGAGAGGGCTGCAATGGTAAAGGACATCTTATTTGCAACTGCCCTTCTGGAAGAGGAGGATGTGCGCGTATTGCATGGGGAGTTGGCAAAAAGGCTCCAGGATTCCGAAGCGGATATTAAAGAGGAGGGCAAGAAAATGCCTGCTCCGAAGAAAAAGCGGGAGATGGCGGCAGAGGGGGCACAAAAACCGTTTGATAAAAAGAGGCACTCTCCACCCGAAGCGAATCCCAAGCCAAAGAAGGCAATGTGCATGATGCGGGTTCGCAAGCTAAAGATATGATAAGAATGCCGGCTAGAGCTTCTTATCCATTTTCTCAAGGACTCCGGAGAGGCCCTTGATTGCGCCGGTTAATTCGTAATAAACGTCCACGCCATTCTCAAGCTGGTTCATCTCAAGCGAATGGCTGAACAATCCGATGTCCAGGACACGGAGGTTTCCCTTTATCTCTATTGGGGAGAAAGTTATGCCTGGGTTTCCAATCATGCTTTGGAGGCGTTCCTTGTTGGAGGTTTTCTCTTCTAGCCATTTGACTAGGTTGTTTGTTACGTTCTCGTAAAAGGCTTCCACGTCTTTTTTCTCTCCTTCGATTACTACTTCCACCCTTCCGTCTGGGAGATTGAAGACACCGCCTTTCTTGAAGCCTGCGCGGATTAGCTTTTCTGTGAGGATTAGCCTGCACCCAATGTGCTGGACCCGGTTGTGGACCTCTTTGGGCTCGATGTAGAATACTGCCTGCACTATTTCTTCCTTTGCCATTTATCCTGCACCGCTTGAATGGACATGTTCCTGCAACAATTGTTTTAAGGCTTCTTGTGGGGGAGGTTTCCGGGATTCCGATTGGAGGCAAATTAAGGGCAAAAAATCTGGAAAGAATATAAATATTTGCACTCATAGATTATCATGGCAGGTAAAAACTCAAAGTCAAATGGGAGAAATAGGATTGGTCCAAAGGAGAGGGGACGGATACAAAGTCTTCGCAATGCCCTCAAAAACTACAAATTTGAAAAAAGGGATGCGTGTGCAGAAAATCCATTTGTGGACAAGATTAGGTCGTCTCTAATCCAAAAAGCTGCTTTTAAGGATCTCAAACGGAGAAATATAGGTCCCGTTGCGGAGATATTGGGTAAGAAATACATACCTGACTTGGTGTTGCCTGGAAGAGGGAACCTGCTTGCTGTTGAGTTCAAAATTCTTAAGGGTAATGCTACAAGCGATGACATCTCATTCAAAGAAGGGATAGCCCAGGCGGTAATAAATAGAATCAAGTACAAATATGTTATGTTAGTGCTTGTAGATATAAGCAAGGAGGGTAAACATCGCGGAGTAGATAAACGCTCTTCTCCGAACTACACGAGGCTCTACAATAAGCTAAAAGGGGAGAATATTGAGATTGTCCCGATGGGGCCCACAAAAAGATAATTGGTAGAGTTGGGCCAGATAAGTCAAGATGTCAGAGAAAATGAACCGTTTATAAACCTTTCTAATACTAAATAGAACCAGCACTTATTTGAGTCCCGGATGGGGCGAGCCCGAAAAGGGCGAAGGTGTTTTGATGAAAACGAAAATAGAAAACAAGAAGCTATTGGCGCTCATAACCGAGCTTATGAAAGCCGAGAAGGACATCTGGAAAAAGGCCGCAAAGGAGCTGTCCAAGCCCACCAGGAGGAGGCCCCAGGTGAACGTGAGCAAGATTGAAGAGCACGTGAACGATGGCGAAACCGTCCTCGTTCCGGGCAAGCTGCTAGGCTCCGGCCACATCAGCAAGAAGGTTGATGTTGCGGCATTCGCGTGCAGCAATAGCGCAAAGGCGCTAATTGAAGAATGCGGCGGGAAAATCATGAGCATAGAGGAGCTCATGAAGGCGAACCCTGAAGGGAAGAACGTTCGCATATTGGTGTAGGTGGTTCTAATGATAGTAATTGACGCTAAGGACGCAAGGCTCGGAAGGCTCTCCACCTTCGTTGCAAAAAAGCTCCTGGAGGGAGAGGAAGTCCGCATAATAAACGCAGAGGAGGCGGTGCTCTCCGGAAAGCCCCAGGTCACAATAGAGAAGTACAATGCGAGGAGGCAGCTCCAGTTCAAGGGGAACCCGGAGAAGAGCCCCTACTGGCCGAAAGTCCCAGACCGCTTCGTAAAGAGGCTAATTAGGGGAATGCTCCCGCGCAAGAAGGCGCGCGGCAGGGAGGCATACGGGAAACTCCGCGTTTATATGGGAGTCCCCGCGGATGTAAAAGGCGAGCCGGTAAAGGTGGAAGGCGCCGAGCTTGGGAAGCTTACCAAGTACATAAAGATAAAGGAACTCTGCAGGCACATAGGGTACCAGGGATGATTTTTATGGCAGAAAAGAAGACTACCGAGAAAAAGAAGGCTGCCCCTAAGAAGAAGGCGGCCAAGAAGGAAGAAAAGGCCGAGCCGAGCGAGGCGGCAAAGGAGGCTCCGAAGGAGAGCAAGCCTGAGGCAAAGGTCCAGGTGCTAGACGACCCCAAGGACGCCCCAAAGAGCGTAAAGGAGAACTCCGCAACCAAGAAGCCCGCAAAGAAGGCGAAGAAGAAAAAGAAGGGCACGCAGGTTGAGCACGCAAGGGGAAAGAGGAAGAAGGCAATTGCGAGGGCAACCGTGAAGGAGGGCTCCGGAAGAATCAGGGTCAACAGCAGGCTCGTTTCCGCTTCCGGAAACAAGTACTTCAAAGGAATCGTAGAGGAGCCGCTGCTCCTTTTGGGCCCGGACGGATTGAAAGTTGACGTTAATGTGAGCGTTCGCGGAGGCGGGGAAATGGGGCAGGCACAAGCCTGCAGGACCGCAATCGCGAGGGCACTTGCGCAGTACTTCGGGGAAGGAATCGCCGCAAAATTCAAGGAAGACGACACCTACCTCCTGAGGGAAGACCCCAGGCGGGTTGAGCCCAAGAAATACAAGGGAAGGAAGGCAAGGGCAAGGTTCCAGAAATCATATAGGTGAATTAATGGAATTTCCGGTAAGATGCTTCACGTGCGGCGCCGTAATAGGCGATTTGTACGAGAAATACAAGGCTGGGCTTGAGAGCAAGAGCGCAGGAGAACTCCTAGATGAGATGGGTATCGATAGGTACTGCTGCCGGCGCATGTTCTTAGGGCACGTAGAAGGTATGGAGGCAATCAAGAAATACAGGAGAGTATGAATACAATCGGGGCCGTAAGGTAACCTGGTATCCTGCAAGCTTGGGGTGCTTGTTATCTGAGTTCAAATCTCGGCGGCCCCAAATGTTCAAAACTTCAATAAATCGGTGAAAAAATGGAAGAAAACGAAGCGGAAAACACAGAAGAGAGATCATCATTCCTCATCCCACAGGAGAAATACCTGGAAACGGGAATCCACATAGGGACAAGGTTCAAGACCGTGGACATGAAGCAATTCATCTTCAAGATGAGGGACGACGGCCTTTTCATACTGGATTTGAGGAAAATCGATGAGAGGATAAGGCAGGCCGCAAAAATCATCGGCAAGTACAAGCCCGAGGACGTCCTGGTGGTCGCATCAAGGATGTATTCGGGAAACGCGGCGGAGAAGTTCTCCGGCCTTACCGGAGTGGGGCTGCTAAAGGGAAGGTTCATCCCCGGCACCATGACGAACGTGAATTTGCCCGGGTTCAAGGAGCCAAAGCTCATAATCGTCTGCGACCCCAAAGGTGAATGGGAAGCAATCAGGGAGGCCGCAATGACCGGGGTCCCGGTTGTCGCCCTCTGCGATACCGACAACAACACCGCATTCGTGGACTGGGTTGTCCCCGCAAACAACAAGGGGCGCCGCTCCCTTGCAATCGTTTTCTACCTTCTAGCGCGCGAGCTCATGATGAAGCAGGGCAAGATTGCCTCCTACGATGAGTTTGATTACCGCACAGACTACTTTGAGAGGTTTGATTCCGGAGAATCCAAGCCCAAAAAGCAGCCTGAAAAGGAGCCCGAAGCGCAGGCGGACGACGTTCCTTCCAAAGAGGCTTCGGAAGAATCCGCAAAGGAAGAGAGCGAGGACGTTCGCGCAAAGAAGGCGCTTGCACAAGCCAATGAGTCTGCTCCCAAGAAAGCCGCGAAGAAGCCTGCGAAGAAAGAGGCAGAGCCCAGGAAGGAAGCTTCGGAAGAATCCTCCGGGGAGGCTCCTGCGGAAGAGAAAGGGGAATCCGAAGAGTAATCCCCCCATTCATTTTATTTTTCAGTAGATTGTTTTAGGCGGGCAATTAAACCCTGCCCGCCGCCCGTTTTCTCATTTTAATTATGGTGCAGCGCCCGCATTAGGAAATATTTGAAAATAGGGAATGCACGGCGGGTTTGGGGGATGCTTATTCTCCCGCCTTAAGTGCCCAAATTGGATTCCGTGCAGCATCTGCTAATCCATAGAGCCTACTGGTAGAAGAACGCTATGCAGTTGTCCTTTACCGCCTGGCTCTTTATGTAGTTGCAGTAGGTCAGGGTGTCCTCCTGCTTTGCAAGCTCCTGGAAGCACTTGTCCTTCCACTCCGGGAGGGTGATGCCGTTGCATTCTGCGAAACTAAGGTCCCCTGAGCCGAATATCAGGGCCGAATAGCATATCTGGCGCACATACAGCGTTTCTATTTCGTTGCATGCGAGCAAATCATCGTATGCGTAGGCATACTGCTCAAAGCAGTCCTCCCTGGAGGTGGGTGCGCGCGTGTCTATTGCGTAGCATCCTCCCTTGTCCCCGCTTTCAAGCGCATAATCTGTGTAGCACTCCCACTGCCTGGTCACAAGCAGGGCGGAGCACAGGGAAGGCTCCCCGTTCTCAATCGCATAGTGCGTGAAGCACTCGAATGCAATCTCGGAATCGTATTTGCCGTCTATGTAATAGCAGAAGCGGGGGGTTTTGTCCCCAAGCGCATAAATGTAGTAGCAGAGCTCCTTGTTTGAGCCTTCCAGCTCCCTGCACCCGTCCTTGTAGGTGAGGGCGCTTGTGCAGCCTTCCATCTTGGGTTCGGAATCTATGAAAGCGCAGGCTTCCTTATTATAGAAGTTGAAAGCGTAATCCAGGAAGCACTGGTCGCTCCTGCAATAACTGTAATTCTGGTATTCAAATGCCATGCACCTTGCTTTTTCCTCGGTTTCAAGCACGAAAGTGCAAGGGGGGGAGAGCGCTTCCACGCAGAGAGCGCGGGCCTCATCCACCATCAGGTCGCAGATTGAGATATTTTCGGTTTCGTATGCGAGGTGCTCCAAGCACCCTTCTTTTAGTTCGTAGGATACCAGCTGGAGGCAGTTGGGAAGCGAATCGTTGGATAGGGGCAGCACGCATGCGTCCCTCTCGCTTGCGGGGAGCTTGAGGCAGTAAGACGGGTCGTTTTCTGCGAGGGCGAGGGCTGCCCAGTCTTCTCCGGCCTCCACGGCCTCTTCGCCTGTTCCGCTTGCGTTGCTTGCTTCAACCTCGGCTATCCAGTTGTCCACGCTTATGGAGGGGCCTTCTTCGGAAGGCGAAACATCGTCGCCTCCCCCCAGGCACCCGGGGAACAGCAATAGCGGGAATGCGAGCAAAATGTAGAACAAACGAACATCCATGAGGTGGAGAATAGGCGGCAAGGAATATAAACATATTGGAATTTTTGTGGGGAAATGCGGG
Source organism: Microcaldota archaeon (assembly GCA_016932815.1). Taxonomy (GTDB): domain Archaea; phylum Micrarchaeota; class Micrarchaeia; order Anstonellales; family Bilamarchaeaceae; genus CAIKOA01. The sequence goes on from JAFGCC010000014.1 coordinate 31,717, forward strand.
TGGCGTTTACCGAAGTAAAACGATGGGTATATAAAGTGTTTGGGCTGAATTAACCGAGCCTGCTTTGCAGGCCGTGTGGGAGGTGAGATGGAGCCATTCTTGGCTTACCATCTCCCTTCTTTCTATTTGCTTTCGGGGGGAACTTTGGGCATTAGCATCCGCCATGCCTTCTTGGCGGGATTCCTTTTTGCGCCACATGGGATTTGGAGGCTGTGCCTTGTGCAATCAATTGTCCTGCGGGAGCGCCCCTTCTCCGCACAGAAGCAAGCTTAATAAAGAGGAAGCGAGTAGGTGCGTGCATGGAAGCCGTGTATGCCACACTCAACAAGCGGGAATACGAATTTGATGCGGGGCTGGACCTCCTCTCCCTCGTGGGATTCTCATTCCTCGCATTCGCCATTCCTTTCCTGTTCCCGCACCCGCAGGCGGTTACCGGGATACTCGTGAATGCGTTCCTGATTGCAGCGGCGCTTTCTATGAAGGGAAGGAACGTTCTCCCCTTAATCCTGCTCCCTAGCATGGGGGCGCTTGCAAACGGGCTGCTCTTTGGGCCGCTGACAATCTTCCTAATATACCTAATCCCATTCATCTGGATTGGGAACTTCCTGCTCGTATTCGGGATAAAGAAGCTTATGCAGGAGGAGGGAATCGGGTATTGGGCCTCTGGGATTGCCTCCTGTGCAATCAAGGCGGGGGCAATCTTCCTTGGTGCGTACGGGCTTTGCCTTGCGGGAGTTGTTCCGGAAGCCCTGCTCCTCCCCATGGGAATCCTGCAGGCCGGGACCGCGCTTGGGGGGGTACTGATTGTGGGCGCAGGCAAAAAGCTGCTTGGATTCTAGAATAAGAGGCCTGCACCCAAAATGCCCTTAGTCCTTGGGAAGCTCCACCTTGTGGAAATAGAGCAGGTCGCGGGCTTTTTCAGAACCAGGGCGCTCTAGGAGCTCCCGGTACAGCATCTTGAGGGTGGGGTTCTCCTGCGGGACTGTTGCAAATAGCCTCTTTGAATCCGCAGCGCGCCTTAGCCCTTCTGCGCGGGCCTTGAGCTTCTCTTCTGTGGGGGGCAGGGGCTGGCCCGGCCCTCCGACGCACCCATAGGGGCAGTTCATCACTTCCACGAAATGGACCTTCTTTCCGGCCTGGATTTCCTTGAACGCTTTCTCAAAATTCGCAAAGCCGTGGACTGTGAGGACGCGGAGGGTGTATTCCCCAAGCTTTACCTTCCTCTCTTTTATCGTGTCGTCCTTGCGGAAGAAGGTTTCGTCTTCCTTCTCAACGTCTAAGACGTGCGCGAGGGTTGTAAGGAGGGCTTCCACCAGGCCCCCCGTGACTCCGAAAACAACGCCGTCCTTGGATGAGCCTGGGAGCAGTTCGGAGAATTCCGCTTCTGGGATGCTCTTTAGGTCCAATCCCCTCTTCTTGGCCCACGCAATCAATTCCGCGGTCGTGACAACGTAATCCACGTACGGGCTCCCATCCGGCAGGCGCTCCATGGTTTCGTATTTTTTGAGCACGCATGGCATTATGCTAACCGAGACTATCCTCTTTCTTGGGAGATTGAGCTTCTTCTGGAGATAGCTGGTTATTATGCTGCCAGTAATCATGTGGGGCGAGGCAATCGGGGAGATGTGCTTGCAGATATCCGCGTGGGCTCTTGAGCAGTACAGCCTCCAGCCGATGCAGCAGGAATTGAACACGGGGAAGTAATCGTCGTCGCCCCGCTCTAGGGCGTGGAGGATTTCGTATGCCTCTTCGTAGATGTTAACGTCCGCTCCAAGCGGGGTGTCCACGACGTGGTCAAAGCCCAGCGCCTTTAGGAGGCCCACCGTCTTGCCCGTGAGGTCTTCACCTGGGGCATAGCCAAAGCCCTCCCCCACAGAAACCCTTACTGCGGGGGCAATCTGCACCGCAACTACCTTCTCAGGGTCGGCAAGCTCTTTTTCCAAGGCTGCGAAAAGCTCTTCCTGCTTGTTTAGGTAGATGTCATCGGGCATGTGGAAATGGTTGTGAGAAAATAAATATAACCTTAATGTGCAAGGCGAATCCTCATTCCACCCTGAATGCGAAATCAAATCCCTTGTATTCCCACTCCCCGTATCCTGCGATATCCAGCATCTGCGTGTCGTAAACCCCGCCGAAGGGGTTGCCTTCCACCCGATACCATTCCACCCCAGCACTTGAGGGGGAATAGAATTCCAGGGCAATCCAGTAGGTGCCGTTTTGGAGTTCTGTCTTGTTGAAGGAGATAGACTGCCATGAGGGGCTGCCCCCTATTAAGGATGCGTCTATTTCCCCGCGCAGGAGTTCTTTTCCCACTCCGATATTGCCCCAGTTGTTTGGAGGCTCATGCAGGGAGATTATGAGCTTTGAAGACGGGGGGCAGGGAACCATTGCCTGCACATATACGGAGATTTCGCTTGCATTGATTGGCACATCCAGCGTGAATGCCTGCGCCTGCTTGACCTGCATCCCTACTGCGTCGTAGAACCAGGTTATGCTCCAGTTGTATAAATCATAATAGCCCAAAGGGTATGCCTTGGCGTCCTTGCGCAGCACGTTGTTGCCAAGGTTCTCCTGCGGCTCAGGATGCTCCGAATCCAGGCTCAATACCTCCACGCGGATGTGGTGGGCCTGCGTTGAATCGGCATAGAAGGGGAAATCGTAGTGGGACAGCGATTGCGGGGAAGCGATTGTTTCGTTGAAAAGCGTCTGGTTCCCGTCCAGTATCCAGATTGAGTAGGAAGAAGGGATGTGCCTCCCGTATATCTGCACCTGGGTGCGCATTGTATAGTTCTCGGTAAGGCGGGGGTAGGCGGGAACCGTGGAGATTTCCTTTACGAAAAGGTCGTAGGAATAGTCCGGGGGTTCTGCCTGGGGCGCATCTTCCCCTCCGGGCCATATTGAGGGGCATCCTAGGAGCAGGAACAATGCCGCAAGCAGCAGGAAGCGCCTCATGATGCCCATTCCCCAGCAAAGGTTAAAACCGGATTCCCATATATTAATAGGGCTAAGAAGGCGGGGGGAAGCAGGCGGGCGGGCTTCGGGAAAGGGAGGAACCTTTAAAAACGTGTCTATCAATAAACCTTATGCTTGCTTTTTGTGCGGTTTGCACTTAAGTGATAAGCTCATTTGACGGTAAAAAATGTTATACAATAGGTGAAAAGATATGGCAGCTAAAGAGCACATGAACATAGTGTTTGTCGGCCATGTAGACGCGGGCAAATCCACCTGTGTCGGTAGGCTTCTCTATGAGACGGGTGCACTCCCGGAACAGACGCTTAGGAAATACAGGGAAGAGGCTGAAAAGCTTGGGAAGGCGACTTTCGAGTTTGCATTCGAGATGGACACCCTCAAAGAAGAGCGTGAGAGGGGAGTTACCATCGACGTTTCGCACAAGAAGTTCGACACCCAGAAGTACGAATACACGATTATCGATGCGCCCGGCCACAGGGACTTTGTAAAGAACATGATTACAGGTGCCAGCCAGGCAGACGCCGCGGCACTCGTGGTTTCGGTAAAAGACGGAATCCAGCCCCAGACCAAGGAGCACGCGTTCCTTGCAAAGGTGCTCGGAATCAACCAGTTCGTCGTCCTAATCAACAAGATGGACGCGGTCGGATACGACGAGGCGAAGTACAAGCAGGTAACCGAAGAGGTAAAGAAGCTCCTCTCCGGCATGGGATACAAGGTTGACACAATCAACTTCATCCCGACTTCCGGATACCTGGGAGACAACATCGCAAAGAAGTCGCCCAACACCCCATTCTACACCGGGCCCGTGCTCCTTGAGATTCTGGATGCGTTTACCGTGCCTGCAAAGCCATCGGATAAGCCCCTTAGGCTGCCTATCCAGGACGTCTTCACAATTACCGGCCACGGAACCGTTCCGGTAGGAAGGGTTGAGACCGGAAGCATGAAGGTAGGCGAAAAGGTCGTTTTCATGCCCTCTGGCGCAACCGGGGAAGTGAAGAAGATCGAGATGCACCACCAGGAGATGCCCGAAGCGAAGACCGGTGACAACGTCGGATTCAACGTAAAGGGTGTCGACAAGAAGGACATCAAGAGGGGAGACGTGATTGGCTCTTCGGCCAGCCCGCCCACAGTTGCAGATGAATTCACCGCACAGATCGTGGTGCTCAACCACCCGACTGCGATTTCCGTAGGCTACACTCCGGTGCTCCACATACACACCGCGCAGTTTGCAGCCAAGATTACCGAAATCGTGCAGAAGAAGGGGCAGGAAGGCAAAGCGGACTTCCTCAAGACCGGTGACGCTGGAGTGGTTAAGTTCAAGCCTCTCAAGCCCATCGTGATTGAGAAGTACGCGGAATTCCCCCCTCTGGGAAGGTTTGCAATCAGGGACATGGGACAAACTGTTGCGGCAGGCGTCGTTCTCGAGGTCGTGCCTAAGAAGCAGTAATCCCTTTTTTCCCTTTTTATTATTTTTACCAAGTGATTGAATGACAAGAGCAAAAATCATCCTCAAAGGCGAACAGCCAGACGACCTCCAGAAGGTAATAGACCAGATAAAGGACCTGTCGCGGACCTTGAATATGAAGGTTACCGGGCCGGTTCCCCTTCCGAGGCGGAGGCTAGGCATTTCCACCAGGCGCACGCCCTGCGGGGATGGTTCTGACACCTATGAGCACTGGGAAAAGAGGATTTCCAAGCGCATGGTGATGGTAGAAGGCGAGGAGAAGATGATTCGGCAGATTCTCCGCGTCAAGGTGCCAGACAGCGTATTCGTGAAGATTTCCCTCGTGTAGGCGGGGGAAAGCTTACCTTTTTTATCTTTTCCTCTTAAATAAAGGAAAGTTGTTGGTCCTAGGGTAAAACAAAAAGGCAGCATAAAACGTTGTTTTTTGGTGCGGCTTTTTGCCCTGGAATAAAACGGTTATAAAAAGCCGCCTTGGTAGCTCAGTAGGTAGAGCGCGTGCTTGGTAAGCACGAGGTCGCGAGTTCGATTCTCGCTCAAGGCTTACTGCTTTTTGAAATACTTGGGAAAGCTCAACTTGTGCAGCCCGAATATGTTCTCGCTCCTGCCGCGCGTGGGGGCTATCCCGCACATATTCTCGCCTATGGGGCCAAACAGGGAGGCAAAGGCGTTTGAGGCCATCAGGTGGGGGGCGGTACTCACGACCTTTTCCCGTATCCTCGAAATCGCTTCAAGCGCCTCCATGCCTGCGTCGCAAGCCTCCGACATCTCAACGAGCTTGTCCGCGTGCTCCCGCGGGTTCGGGGGCTCATTGTGCGGCCAGTATTTTCCAAGCTCTTCGGAAAATGCTTCCTCCCTTGCCAGTTGGGCGCTTGAGAGTTCCACCAGTGTTTCGAGTTCCTTGAGTTCTTTTTCGAACAGCCTGTTGGCCGCTTCATCCATCTTGGCGGAAACTACTTTTGAGGGGTCGCGTCTCTGGAGGGCTTCCACCCTAGAAACGAAATCCGGGTTTTCCCGCGAGAGGCCCGTTCCCGCGCTTATCCTCCTTAGTGCATCCATGTATTCGTTGTAGAACTCGTCTATGCTCCCAAGTTCGTTTTCCAGTCCTAACATTGCGTCCGTGAATCCGTATCGGGTCCCCAGGTGCTCAAAGCCGTTGTCCACGTTGGAGAAGGATTCCAGCCGGTTTAGGATTCCCGCCTCTGTTATATTGCAGGCTTCCTCAAAATGCGGGGCGGCGAGTTCAATGGCACGAGGCTCTTCTGCCAAAGACAGCATGTCCATGGATATCCAGGAAACCAGGGAATGGTTTGCGCAATCTAGCATGCGCTTGGAGAACACATTTAGCACCTGCGTTTCCAGTCCGGAAAGCCTCTCTTCTACGCTTGCGGCATCTGCCTTTCCATCCGCATCTTTGAGCTTCATATATTCGCGCTCTGCGATTTCCTCCGGGGTGGGGACGTTGCCCAAGGGGTCCGTGGTCGCAGCCAGCCTGGCAAGGGGGGCAACTGCGCGGGCAATCCGCAATATTGCTTCTTCTTTGGTGAGCAGTTTCTGGGAGATTTTAGCCTTCGGGATTTTTTGCTCCTTCGGAATTCTTTTTAGTTGTTTTGGATTCATGGGAACCGCCTCCTAATATCCATGTAAAACTCCCTGAGGATTCGTATGATTTCCGCTGCCCTTAGGAACTGGACGTGGCTGCGGGTGAATCTGGAGATTCCATCCTCGTTCCCGCATACCGCGGTTTCGCATTCCATAGCGGGTGCATTTGCCGCATCCTCCAGGGAAACCCTTCCCGCTGGGCCCTGTGATATTGCGCCTTCTACGCAACTTAATTCCGGGCACCTTGCTAGTTCGCTGGGGGAAGCCGTGGGTGCAGCAACGCTGAGGGGATATCCCATACCGATAAACATTTCACATACGAGCTGGGAGCAGAACGGCCCTGAGCGCAAGGGAGGGACTTTCTCCCCTCCAAATGGGGGGAATGCCTTCTCCCATGCAGAAAAAAGGGAATGCACGCATCCGCTCTTAGCCAGGCGGGCAAGGGTGCGGCGGATGAGGGACTGCTCATCTTCTGGAACCGCAAACGCGAGCCCCCTGGCCAAATCCGCAAGTAGGGGGTATTCTAGGAATAGCGAATCCTGCATTGCAGAATTGAGGAGTATTGTTGCGCGCGCATCCACGATAAGCTCGATTTCCTCGTGAATCCTCCTGAAATTGGTGGAGCGGGAGAATTGCCCGCCTTTGAAGCGAAGTTTCGGGGGATGCATGAATGAAATCCTGCCGCACTCAAGGTCGGATAATGCCTGGAGGCGCAGGGCGGAGAGGAAGTGTTCGTTGCGGTAAACCCCCGCAATAGTGGCGTGGGGGATTTTCATTAGGGGCTCGCAATAGCGCCCGCTCCTCTCAAAATCATGGACCTTGAGCCTCGTTATTACGGAGCCGCCGAAACTAGCTTCCAGCACGCAATTCTTATTCACGAATATCCCTGCGTGGGAGAAAACGCCCCTGCCCGCCCAGGCTACCGCCTTGTCCATGAAGCCGCCCTCATATGAGAGGAGGACGTCTCCGGGCCTAATTAGCCTCTGCCTTATACGGGTGTCGGGGCCGACCTTCTCGTGCCTTGGGAAGGGGGCGCTGAGGAGCCTGGTTTGCATGTTCTCACCGATAGCATGATTCTTGATGTCATATCCGCTTAATCCTGCACACCTTTAGCGGTGCGGGCTGCACGGGAGCCGGGGTTTTTGCCCTGGGGGCAATCTTCCGGGAATCCCCCGCAGTGGATACCGGCCCTTCTTTGGGCCCCATTCCTTTGAGCTTGCAGAGTGCATACCTTGACGTCCTGCGCGTAACGTCCCGGGAATCCCGGATTGTTTCCAGTGCCCACTCTTCCTGCGCGGAATCCACGAGGGATTTTCCAGCCGCGTCCATGAGGGCTTCGCCCAGGTGCGGGCTGGTTGCGATTTCCTCTAGTTCCCGCGGGCCCAGGGCTTCAGGGGCAATCGAGAGGATGCGGGCAAGTTTTTCTTCTGCGGCATCCGGAATTTCTTCCGGAATGGAGTAAGTGCCGCCATCGCAAAAGCGGCATCTTTCAAGAAGATTGTATAGGGATTTCGCGTTGGACCACTTAACGAGTTCGAAGCCTGCGGCAACCTGCACTTCGTATCCGAAGATTGGCTCCCCCATTACGTAATCGAGCCATTTGCGCTCGAGAGTGCCGGAGAGCCCTTCGATGGATTTTATGAGCCGTTTCCTGGCAATGCCGCATACTTCCTTTGAAACCTTGCGGGAGGCGATTATTGAAGCGAGCGTTTTTACTTCGGGCCCCTCATCGCCCTGCATCATCAGCCGGGAAGCGGCGGCATTCCTGAGCCCAACCCCGAACTGCCAGGATGGATCATGAACTATCCTCTCAAGCTCCCCAGGCTCGAACCAAGTATCCCCCCGCAGGAATATGCCGGCAAGCTTCTCTTCTGCGTGTTTCTGGACGAAGGGGAGGTTGCGCTCCCTGAAGAAGGCGATTAGCTCATGCCCATCGGACTGCTCCACGAGCTTTTTCCCGATTGCAGTCCGCACACTCTCATTGAGCTTGCGGGAATGAAGCTGTGAATACAGCCATTCGCTGCCGATATCCGGGGCGGAAGCGATTGCTTCGGAGAGCCTCTCATCTACGCGGTGGCTTACTTCCGCCCTGAGGCCTTGCCTTTCGGAAAAACTGAGCAACTCCTCAAAGCTCGCGTTATCAACGTCTTCTATGGTAAGCGCGGGCTTGCAGTACCAGACCTCGCGAAACCCGGGGCCATCAGATACCGTGGCACGGATGAGGTCCATGTAGCCTTCCATGTTGATTACAACGGACTCGATGAATCCCGTTTCTGGGCCGAAGCCTGTCCTCAACTGGAAATCGTAATCCTGCCTCTTCTGCGCATTTGAGAGCACATCGTATGCCTCTGCGGCTTCCTTGAATCCCTCTTCGGCTTTCGGATTGTTTGGGTTGCGGTCAGGATGCAGCTTCATTGCGAGCCTGCGGTAGGCCCGCTTTATCTGCTGCGCAGTTGCATCCTGCGAAACTCCGAGGGCATCGTAGTAAGATTTCCTGGACACCTGAGAATCATCTCTTGATTTTTTGCGGAGGCTTGTTGCGCGCGGGATTGTGCCCCTTTGGCGGTTTTATCTTACCTCCAATGCCGTAGGCAAGATTCTTTGCGCCCCGCACGAATGCGGGCTTTTTGGCTTCGCGGACCGCATCAAGCTTCTTCTGCGCATAATCGGTTACGGAGCCAAAGAGGGCAAGCGAATTCGCAGCCGCATGCAGCTTTGTTTCATCGTCTCCCATCTGGTCCACCCTGGTCATTCCTGCGGCAATCCGGAGCGTGTCTCCGAGGCGGTTGCACATTGCAAGGCTGTCTAGCCATTCGGAATTGCATTGCGTGCCCAGTGATTTTATGATGCGCGTTAGTTTATCTTCCGCCGCATCCCTTACCGCTTCGGGCACGAAATGGGTTACCATGCACAAGGAGGTAAGCTCTCCCGCCTCGGCACCCTCAACATACCTAAGGCCCGCGGCAATCTTGAGCCTGTTTCCCAGGTTGAGGTCCTGGGTTAGTTCCCTTAGCCATCCCGGGCTGATTCCTTCTGAGGGGTCTTCTATTAATCGTATTAGCTCGGTCTCCGCGGCGGCGTTTACTTGCGGGGGAACGTAGCCTGACCTTGCCATCCTGACTAGCTCCTCGTCGTAAATATCGGATTCTGCGCCGTAGGCTTTTGCAAGGCTGCATCCCACGGCTATCCTTAGCTCCTCCCCGTAGTGTTCTGCGTGGAAGAGGATTCTTTCTAGGCGGTCCAGGTCCGCCCACTCGTACTGCCCCATTTCGGAGATTTCTTCGTGGTTTAGTGAATCGTAGAGCTCGGCCATTTCATTTAGCATGCGCGCAAGTTTTGCTTCAGCAGCATCCTGCACTTTTGAAGGGAGGTTGCCCGTATCCAGGATTGCAAGCATTACCTGCCCGCTGTTGGATTGTTTGACCCACCGCATACCCGCGGCCTCCCTGACCGGGTTGCCCACGTCGCTGCAAAGGAGGGAGTCAAGCCATTCCTCATCAAGGTCCTCCCGGTAGGTTTCATCATCAGCGTACCTCTTCCCATAGGTTTCTAGCTGGCGGATTAGGCGCTCGTCCACTTCAAGCTTTATCCTGAAATCCAGGTTGCGCTTTGCGGCAATCCTGCCCAACTCGTATATGTCCGCGTTCGCTACGTCATCCCAGGTTACATTCGGTGTGGGGTTGTAATATCCTGCGCGGGGGCCGCGGCGGTTGGGCATGCCGCCGAATACCTGCTCGAAAATTGCCTGGGCAAAATCCGCTCCGGGGAATCCCGCAGAATCCACTTCGAAGCCTTCGGGCACTTCCACCCTTACGGCGAATCCTCCTCCAACAATATCCACGATTGTAACTCCAATGCCCCCTGGATGCGGGAAGCCCCCGATGCCCATGCCCATCATGCGGAGTTCACGGTCGTATTGTTCCTTCATCTCCGGGGTGGTCAAGGTCTTGTGCGCCTCGGTGACCTGCTTGAACCTCTCTTCGGCTTCGGGATTGTTGGGGTTGCGGTCGGGGTGGAACTCCATTGCAAGCCTGCGGTAAGCCTGCTTTATTTCCTTATCGCTGGCATTGGGTGAGACGCCTAGGATTTCATAGTAATTTTTCTTCTGGGGCATGGGTAATATTCTGGCTGGGAGCCTTTTTAAAGGTTAGTGAAAGTGAAAAAACGTGTAGTATGGCGCTGGGAAAAGGGGAACGTGCCCCAGGTTCCCATAAGCGGTTCCTGGCCCGCGGAATTACCCAACCTCAATCTGCACCTTCTTGTTTATGTCAAAAGACATGGGCAAATCAAGCACCCCAACTACATACCAGCGGACGCGGGGAAGCATGCCGATTGCGCTTGCGATTCCCGCAACTGCCCCAAGGGCGCCTTCTTTGGGAAGGACGTGCTGCTTGGGAGCGGGGAGCTCAAACTCGTATTCCCCGCTTGCGTATTCCTGCTCCCCGCCTAGCTCCTTCTTGAATTGGTAGACGCGGACGGTGCGCTGGTGCCCTTCGTGGTCACGCTCCTTCCTCTCGCCGATTATTTCCACGCGCAGCCCCTTTGCCTTCCTGGGCTTTGGGAGGTCCAGTTTCAGCTTTCCGGAAATCTTTCCTCCCGCACTCACTTCGCGCGTGTTCAATTCCAGTTCAATCTTGCCTTCACCTATTCCCAAAACCATTCCGATTCACCGCCAGAAATATGGAATGCAACAATAAAATACCTATTGTTTTCTGGCAAGCGGGCGCATCCCCCTTCGGAAAAAGGGCAAACTCCGACGGGGTTTTAAAAAGCTTATTGAACAAAGGGAAAAAAGATAGACATGCAGGACGCGAAAGAACAGCCGCCGCCGGCTCCTCCCGAGGACATAGTCAAGATGTCCAGATACAAGATTGCCTCGGACGAAAACCCCAGAGACGTATTCTGGAGGCTCGTGGAAGCCTACAAGGAGGGGGAGAAATTCGGCGAGCTTGCGGTGCAATACCCGGAACTGCAGGAAGCGCTGGTAAACATAGGTTGCAGCGTTCTTGAAGAGGAGCCGCGCGGATATCGCGTGCGGGCATCCAAAACCGTCATTGCAAACGCGCTTTTCGCGATGGTGGTTGCGGGGGGATGGAAGGATTCGCTAGAGAGGCTGCTCTCTAATTTGTACCAGAGGAAGAAGGGCCCGGAGGTAAATATGCTAGTCGCATTCGGGAACGCCTTTGCAACACACCCTGCGGTTGTCGGCGAATGGCTAAAGGAGCTCTTAGGCTCGGAGAGGCCGTCCGAAGAAGTGCTCTCATACGTACTGCACGCGGGGGATGCGGACATGGTGCGCTTTCTGAGGGGGGAACTGCTCAACATCGCAAGGACCGAGATAAACGAGCCGCAGGTTTTCGCAATGGAATCCCTGGGAATCCTGCTTCCGGATGACGAGGATGCAAGGAAACTGTTCGTGCAGATGATGGATGACTGGGACGAGGAAACCAAGAAGGCGGCATTGAACACCCTAAAGAGGGTGGAAATCCCGGAAGCGGGCAAGAAGGCGGTTTCCATGTACCCCCAGGAAGTGAGCGAGGAAACAAGAATGGAGCTTGAGGAAATCGTTGTGCGCAACAAGGAGCACTGCAGGGCGCCAATCCGGGCTGCGGCACCACGGCTTGATGGTAAAGAAAAGGAAGCGCTTTGTGCGCTTGCAAGGAGGGTTTATGGGCAGAAGGAGGCGCACGGGCTAATCGGGGGGGGAAGTGTGCCTAAAGGGTATTGAGGCGGAGCCTGCGCCCTCCGGGGAACCTCCTGCGGGAATCGGGGGCAGGAGGCTGAAATTGGGGCTCATGCTAAAAACCGGGGCTGCCGCAGGCAAAGCCGGGAAGGCTGCTCTGAACAAGAAGAAGCCTGCTGCAAAGCCCGATGGGAAGGAAGCTTCCGCAGGAGGGGGGGCGAAGGCGGCCAAAGCAAAAAAGAACTCCGGGGCGCCAAAGGCAAAGAAGGCAGCGAAGGCTCCGGCATTGAGGGCGAAGGCAAAGGCCAAGCCCGCAAAAAAGAAACAGAAGCCCGCGCCAAAGAAGGCGGCAGCCGGCAAGGCGGGCAAAAAGAGGAAACGGTGAATTTATGGAAATGCTCAGGATTCCGCATGATAGGATGGGAGAGCTCCTTGGCAAAGACGGGGAGAACAAGAAGAAGATTGAGAATCATTTCAACGTGAAAATCATCATACGCGACGAGGGGGAAGTGACGATTGAGGGCGATTCCGCGGACACGTTTTTCGCAAAGGATGTCGTGGCGGCAATAGGCAGGGGATTTTCCATCGACGATGCGGTTAAGCTTTTTAAGGATGAGTATGCATTTGTGCTCATAGATTTGCGCGAGCATTTCGGCACGGAACGTGCCCTAACGCGCATGAAAGGGCGCATAATAGGGGAGGGGGGGAAGATAAAAAAGGAGATTGAGGCTGCCACCGAATCCATGATTTCGGTCTATGGGCACACGGTTGCGATAATCGCCCCGGCAGAAAACATGGGGTTCGCAAAGGAGGCAATCGGCAAGATAATAGACGGGGCTCCGCATACTGCGGTCCTCAACTACCTCCACGGGGTAAGAGAGCGCATATTTGCGATGAAGCTAAAGGGATAGGAATGGAAAAGGACATATTCAAGGGATTCAAGGAATACTCGGTTGCGGAGTTCTTCAAGAAGAACAGGCAGATGCTGGGCTTCTCCGGCAAGATACGTTCCCTGACCACAATCGTGCACGAATACGTTACCAACTCGCTGGATGCATGCGGGGAGGCCGGGATACACCCGGAAATTGAAGTCTGGGTGGATGAAATCGAGAAAAACGAGAAATACCTGGTAAGAGTGAGGGACAACGGCCCCGGGATTCCGGAGAAGCACCTGGGAAAGGCGTTGGGAATGATGCTTGCGGGAACCAAGTTCCACCGCTACGTCCAGCAGAGGGGGCAGCAGGGAATCGGCGCCGCAGGATGCACGATGTATTCGCTTGTGACGACCGGCCAGCCCGTGAAGGTTGTTTCAAAGCATGGGGGGGTAAAACTGAGCTGCTCCCTGGGAATAGACTTCAAGGCGAACCAGCCGGTCCTCTCCGAGCGGCAGGTGGAAGAGTGCCCGCCCGAGGAGCACGGGCTCGACGTTGAAGGAGTATTCGGGGACACCAAATACGAGAACAGCTTGCAAGGGGTGCGCGAATACCTAAAGAGGACCGCAATCGTGAATCCCCATGCGGCTATAATTTTCAACAGCCCCGAAAAAGAGAGGATGGAATACCCCAAGTCCGTAGAGGAGCTCCCGGAGAGGGCAACGGAAGTGAAGCCGCACCCCCTTGGAATCAGGCCGAATGATTTGCTTGACTTGGCGGGGAAAGTGAAGGGGTACACCAAGCTCTCCGCGCTATTGCAGAACGAATTTACGAGAGTGAGCTTAAACAAGGTAAAGGAATTGCAGGACCTGCTGCCGGATGTGGATTTGGGGATGAATCCCGCGAAGCTCTCCTGGGGCGATGCGGAAAAAATAGTCGGGGCATTCGGGAAGGTAAAATGGATTGCGCCCGCAACCGATTCGGTAATACCAATCGGGAAGGAGCAGGTGGAAAAATCCCTGCGCAACATACTCAATCCCGAACTGGTTTATGTTACCGGGAGGCCGCCAAAAATATACCGGGGCGGGATTCCCTTCATAGTGGAAGTGGGGATTGCATACGGGGGGGACATAAAAAGCGAGGGGAAAGGCGGGGTGGTAATGAGGTTTGCGAACAGGGCGCCGCTCCTCTTTGACACAGGCGGCTGTGCCATAACGCAGACTGCGAAGAACGTGGACTGGAAGAGGTATGAAATCAAGAATTTTGACGAGGAGCCGGTTGCGATTTTAGTGAATGTTGCAAGCGTGCACATTCCTTATACTTCCGCGGGCAAGCAATCCATTGCCTCAGAAGACGACGTTGTAGAGGAAATCCGCAACGCGATGATGGAAGCCGGAAGGCATGTGCAGAAGCACCTCTCCGGAAAGAGGAGGGAGAGGGAAAAAAGCACCAAGAGGAAGGCAATCATGAGGTATGTGGGCCAGCTTAGTTCGGACATGGCGGAGCTTGCCGGGAATGCGGAGGCGGAAGCGCTCAAGAGCAGGCTTACGGGCATGATTGAGGAACGCTTTGAATAACCGGAGGGGTGGATGAAGATGGGAGACGCTAACACGATTGAAAAATTGAAGGGCATGGGAGCGACCATGGTGGAGCAGGTAAAGGGGGGAAAATCGCCCACTTTCGAGACTCCCTTGCGCAGCAGGGGCAACATAGAATACGACAAGGCGGTCGGGTTCCTGCGGCTTGGGGACAAGACCGAAGAGAGGAAGTTCCTCAACGTTGCGCAGGCAAGGACGTTCATGCAGACGGTTGCGGTTGCGAATAAGACCAAGAAATTCCTGCTTGAGGATTTGCACACAAGCATCAGGGGCCTCTACTACCAATTGAAGTTCAGCCTGGGAGAAAACTTAGATGAGAGCCTATTTGAGGAGCAGACGGAGTCCAATGCGCTAATAGAGGATTTGGAAGTCGCCCTTGGGATAAAGAGGGAGGACTTGCACCTTACTACCGACAGGAAGGGAGTGGTTGCGGGCGAGATGGTTATAAAGGACAATTTTGCCGGGGAGGAAACCACCATAGATTGCGCAAAGCAGGGGCGCAGCGGATGGATGATTCCAAGCGACGTGGACAATGGCATGGAATTCGTGGACGTAAAGGCGAAATACGTGCTCGTAGTGGAAAAGGACGCGCTCTGGCAGAGGCTAAACGAGGATAGGTTCTGGAAAAAGGACAACTGCATACTAATTACGCCCAAGGGGCAGGCTTCGCGGGGGACGCGGAGGCTAATCCGCAGGCTAGCGGACATAGGGCTGCCCGTTTACGTATTTACCGACTGCGATGCGTGGGGATGGTACATCTACTGGACGATAAAGACCGGGAGCATGAACCTCGCATACCTTGGCTCGGACTTCTCCATACCGGAAGCGCGCTTCATCGGGGTGACCATGGGGGACATTGAGGAATTCGAGTTCCTAAAGAAGCTAACGATAAAGGCGAAGCCAATAGATATAAAAAGAGCCCAGGAGATGCTCGATTACCCCTGGATAAACATTTACCCGGAGTGGGTGGGGGAGCTAAAGAAAGTCCTAAAAGAGAAAAAGAAAATCGAGCAGGACGCGTTGCAGGGGGAGAAGCTCACTTTCGTCGGAGAATACATACGCAAGAAAATCGGAAACAAGGAGTGGTTGCCATGAACCTTCCATCTATGGCCCTCATAGCCCAGCTAGAAGACGTACTGAAGGACTCGCGCCCATACAACCCTGAGAACACCGGGAAGATAGAGGAAATCCGCGAGGACATGCTGCAGGCGGGATTCAACGCCCCCTTCAAGGGAATCATGCAAAGGAGCATGGACGAGGCAAGGGACCTGGGGGAAGCCGAATGGGCGGACCTCAAGAAGCAGATTTCGTATTTTAGGCAGGTTGCAAACCTCAAAAAGTATTCGCTTGCAAGGGCCAGCGTTGCCCTGAGCGCGCACAGGCTCGCGGAGAATTTCCTCAAGATGGGGTATTCGGACATAGTAGAGCACGGGCCGCTTGATGGGAACCACATACGGCTCCTAATGGAGACCGGGAACGAGGGAATCCTGGCGTATAGGACACTCATGGACCGCTTTGATGTGATGTCGGATTCTAGCAACTGCTTCTCGGTAAAAGTGGAATACAAGGGCGAAAAGCACACGATTGCGATTGAGGATAGGGAGAGAATAGACTTCAAGGTCGCGCGCATGTTCGGCATAGAGGCGCAGGTCCTGGATGTGAAATCCAGCCTGAAGAGGAAGCCAATCATCACTTCCAAGGGAACGAGGGTTTCGCTTGTTTCCTCAATCGTGAATTACGTCTCGCTGGATGTTGAGAGGAAGCTCGCTTCGGCTGAGAAGGGCAAGCTCAAAGAATACAACGATTTTCTTAGGGGCAAGGGGCTCCGCCCTGACGTGCTAGTTGACAAGGTGGAAGGATACCCCGGACTAAAAGAGGAGATGCACGCTAAGGGGCTCCTGGGCAGGGAAAACGGCAAATATACGCTGGAGAAGGAGATTGCATCCGAGATTGTGCGCAGGAGGAAAGAGAGGGGCGGGGAGATACTAAAGAGGAGCACGATGCTCCTCCTGGTGCCCATGTTCCGCTTCTACCTCTCAAACCCGAAAGAGAAGAGGAGGAAGGAGAACCTCTACCCGGGAATGGTGGTTACCCCCAGCAACAGCCAGATAAGGATATTCACTTTCCTATACGAATTGGATGAGGAGCTTCCCGCTTCCGCCATACTCCGCAAGAAAATGGAAATAGAGGAGAAAGGGGCGCGGATTGACCACAGGATGCTTGCGGCCGGGCTCCTCCTTAGCGAAACGAAAAAGGGCGAGAAATGGGTTGCTAACTTCCTGAAAATGGACGAATCCGAGGTAAAGAAGGCGGCCGTGATGTTCAAGTCCATGGAAAAAGATGGCAGGGGAGGGGAATTCCTCCAAAGGATTAAGGATAAAAAGCCATAGCTGGATATTTGGGTTAGCCGCAGGTGAATTAGGGTATGGAAAAAAGCGCAGATAGCAAACAGGCAGTGGAACTCAAGGGAACAAGGGATCAGATCTACAGCCAGATATCCGGGAACAAGGACTCTGAGGCGTTTTTCCTCAAAACCAAGCCGAATGTAATGATGTTCGTTGTGCTGCTCAACGAAACGAAAATAAAGGACCTCTACATAAGCGAAGGGATTTACCGCACTATACCCCAGAAGGTCATGAAGAGCCTAAAGAAGAGCGTAAACCTGGTCGTTAAAAAATGCAGGAGGGGAAGGCCGCACAAGTACAGTGAGGAGGAAATACGCAGGATTCTCCAGGAGTCCGGGAGCAACGACGAGAAGATGAAAAAGCTTGGGATGCCGCGCAGGACGTTTTTCTACTGGAAGAGGAAGCTCGGCTTCTCAAAGAAGAGGAAGAGGAAATAATCCCGTTTTGCGGGCTTTGGAAAGTAGCGGGGGAAAATTGCTTATTTTGCATATTGAGCGGGAGCCATCCCCAATTCCCCGCCAATATCCTGGGATTCTTTCTTCCCCTAATACCCTAGAGCCCCGGACATCCTAGGATTCTTCCTGTGAGGCAGCCTGCATATCCTCTCCGACATAGGTTTCGATTGCCTCCCTCCATGATTCCGCATCGTACTGCTCGCACGAACCCATGATTCCGCGGTAGCGGCCTAGGAGGGTGAAGCCGTAATTTGCCTTGTCCTGGGTGCCTGAAGGGAGAGTGGGGTATTTGCATTCTGCAACGTAGTCTATGAATACTTTGTTGTTGCAGCAGTTGTTCTCCTTTGCCTCTTCATCGTCGCAGCATGGGTCCTCTCCGGAAACCGCCTCGCAGTAGGTGTCGGTTACGTCCCTCTGCTTGCTAAAGTCCTGCGCCCACAGCTCCATCTTGCCCGAAACGGACGTGGCGCCGCTATAATAATAGGATGAGACGAAAATCGCTATTGCGTATTTCATGTTTTCGTACGCCTCGCTCCCATGCTCGTATTCACTAAGCCCAAGCTGGGCCTCGTGGTTCTTTACGAACTCCTTGCCCACTCTGAGCTTGTCGATTATTATCTGGGTTCCCAGGCATATGTTGTTCTCGCGGTTGAAGGGATTGAAGTCCTCTCCCCCGCAACGCAGGGCCTCATCTTCGTACTGGACGTTGCCTCCGGGCACCTGGCCCCATTGGTCTGCGGGGTAGGTGTGCACCTGCATTATCCCCATGGAATGGATGTATTTGTTGGGGGAAGCCGGGGTCTGGACGTTGCAGACTCCCTCCGGGTCGGAAACCGAAGTTAGGCAGTTGGGGCATGAAGTTACCTGGGATGCTGAGCACGTATCGCCTCCGGGGCCATTGGTATCGTCGTTGAGGCCGGTTTCCATCCACGCTATTGCGCGCGCTAGCACCGGGTCCAGGTCAACTAGGTCGGAATAAATGTCTAATTCCGGGTACATCTCGCACTTGTATGATGGCACGCTTACCGCCCGGCTCCGGTAGTTGTCGATTTCTTCTGGGAAGCTCGTTATCAGCTGGCCGTTGCACCTATAGAATGTGTCCGCGGGCCCTATTGGCTCAAGCTCGTCCGCGCTGGGCGCGGTGCCCGAATAGAAAGAATCAAGCTGGAAAAGGTTGAAGTTGCTTGCAAAAGAGCAGTCGGTGCAATCTGAGGGGGAGAACACGTTGAAGAGGAATCCACGGTAGTTGTAGTATCCCTGGCAGAGCGAAAACCATGCGGTGTGCTGGGAATACGTTTCCCCTTCAACACTCATCATGCCGCAATTTTCGCATTCGAGGGGGCCGCTGGTTACGCCAAAGAGGGAGTAGGGTGCGACTCCGATTACTCCGTTGCTGACTATCGCGGGGGAATACTTGAAGATGTCCCCGTAGGCTTTTACGATTTCGGACTGCGACCACGTGCAGGTCCCATACTGTGCGCCGCCTGAGTTGTATCCTCCAACATCCAGGAGGACGTATGCCCATATGCTGGGCTTCCCGTAGGTTTCCAGCACGTACTGCGAATAATCAATTCCATCGTAGATTAGGGAGCTTCCCACGCAGTTGGGGGCATAATGGGAGTTTAGCCCGACTCCTATTAGGTCTATTTTCGAATATGCTTCGGAGTAGGTCGCAAAAACGTAGTCTATTGCCTCGTAAGTTGCAGAATATCCCCGGGAAGTTTCCTGCGGGTTTATGCTGCGGTTATATGCAAGCCTGGGAGATAGCGCAATCATGCAGTTGGGGCATGCATCCTTCATCGCAAAAGCCTGCTCCACGGCAAGGTCGATTGCCGCATAATCGTAAGGGTCGAAATCGAATTCGGAAGAGAGGATTACCGGGCCCACGCCGTTGAACTCAGTTGCTATGCGGGCAGCCTGGGAGGTCCCTTCTACGGTGCCGTTGCTATGGAGAAGGTACATGGGGATTACGTTCTTGTCCAAAAAGCACTCTGCGCGCTCTGCTGCGGGAAGGGGGTAATCGAATCCTTCGGACGCCTCAAGCCAGCGCACCGCAAGGCGGGCGGAATTGTTGCAGTAGGAATTTGCGTAGCTGAATTCCGCGAAATTGGAGCCCTGCCCAATCATGAACGGGATAAATCCCGTGTTCTCCTCGCCTTCTAGGTTGTTGCGGAAGAACTCTTCTGTGCAGCCTTCCTGGAACCAGCACCGCCCCCCGGTTAGGGGAAGGTCGTAGAACCAATGGTAGGGATTTGTGATGTCGTATTCTTCTCCCTTGCAGACCATGCACACGCAATCCTCGTCGCTATTTACGCACGAGGAATTATCCAGCCCCAGGGTCTCGCCGAAATCCGAGATGCGGACTTCGGAGCCTTCAAGGGCGTAATAATCGTCAAGCTCGCTGCATCCGGATAGAAATACAAAAATGAATATCAGCGAGGCAAATAGCAAAAATGCAAAATTCTTCGTGTTCGTGCTCATGCTGCCCTACCCCATTTCCTTCTCCTCTCAAGCTCCCGCTCCACGTTCCGATCCCCGCGCAATTCGTCCATCTTGAGGTTCCTGTGCACCCCGAAGCTGCAGCTGTGGTTCTGGAACGGGTCGCAGAGTGAGCCGCAATGCGGGCAGCGCACCTTCTTCCTGCATGCGGTGCAGGCCGAGCCTGCCGCGTGCGGGCTTCCGCACGAGCCGCAGTGGACTATGCTTTTAGTTGCCCCAAGCACGGTCTTGCGGTGGAGGTAGTTGCCGAAATCTACGACCTTCTGCCTTGCAAAGCGGTCGAGCCCGTAGAGGACCTTGCTTCCGCGGCTCATGCCGTCATTGCTGATGTTGTCTTTCATCATCGAATCAAGCGAGTATGCGGCGCGGTCTATTTTCATCTTGTATTCGCGGCCCTTGTAGAATGCCCAGAGGGCCGGGTTGATGAAGCGGAAGAGGGAGTTGTCCCCGATTTCGCCTCCGCGGAAGAACTTGTATGACTGTATTTCGCTGTTGCGCTGCATTAGCGCGTTGAAGGGGTCTATGTCGCGCTTTATTATGCCGATATTGGCCTGCTTGTCCACGTATTCATCCGACTTGAAAAACGGGCGGAAGCGCGATTCGTAGCGCAGGTAGTTGGCCGCGCGCGAATCCATGTGCAGGTTCTGGGAGAAATCCACGTATGAGGCTCCGGGGTTTGCGTTGCCCCAGACTGCATTTACCCCTGACTGGAACATCCAGGTGTCCTCTACGCTCCTGGTTACTCCCCTCTGCATTTCCGCTCCCCCGAATCCGCGCTCTACCATCGAACCCATCGCCTTCATCATCCCGCTCCTTACCGCGCCTGGGCGCTCGTAGTAGGGGGCGTTGTCTGCGCGGTCCATTAGGAAGAACCCCTTGTTCATTATGAAGTTCTGGATGGGCTTGACCGGCATCATGTAGAATGGCAGCATGGGCGAGCCTATGAAGCTGGCGGCGGTTTTCTGCCACTTGGTTGCGCGGGGGTCAAAGGAGGAATAGAACCAGTTGACCATTGAGCGGCGCGCGTCTGCGAACCTGGGGGCGGTGCTGTGGAACGGGTTGAGCGTATCCCTGGTTAGTTCGGGGGAAGGCATTGTGGGCATCTGTGAGGCTAGCTCCCTGCGGGCTTCCTCCTGCGCCCTCTCCCGCGCCATTCCCGCTCTTGCCATCGCATCGGCGCGGGCTGCAACCTGCTGGTTGTACTGCTCCATCTCCAGCCTGTGCCTCTCCTGCTGTTTCCTGAGCATCTGGTTATAGCCTTCGGTTGCATAAGTGTCCTGTCCGAGTGCGGATGAGCTCTGCGCCTCTTCCGGGCTCAGGAGTCCCCTGCCCCCTGCGCCGCTGTACTTGCGGTCGTACTTTGACTGGGCGCCCCAGCGGTTTGTGATGTAAGAGCGGTAGCCCAGAAGGAGCGGCGAACCTACCGCGTAGTTGAAAACGAACGGGCTGTACTGGAGGTCCATGAGGGAGGATTTTATGTTGGACCAGCTATACCATGGCTTGTTGAAGCCCCCGTAGTTCCAGCGGCGGTAGGGTGCAGGGCCGTATGCGGTTGCGGGCCCCATGTGGAAGAAGGATGAGAAGATAAATGAGTTGCCTATCCCTGCCGAGTTGCCCCTTGGGTCACGGGTAACGTTCTCATCCCATTGGCAGTGGTAGCGCAGGAAGCTGTCTACTAGGCGGTTGTATTCCTTCATTGCCGCGCTGTTGCGGTCTGTTGGGTCGCCGTATTCGCCTGCGGCGAGCTTTGCTGCGAACCTTGCCCCGGTCTGGCGGAAATACTCGGAAGTGAGGCTTCCTTCGTATGAAGTGCGCGTCTGGGAGCCGAACGTGTTGAGCATGAACTGCTCAAGGCCCACATTCGCATTCTTGAGGTGCGGGCTTAGGATGTCGGATGCGCTGTAGAATGCCTTCTTTATGAAGCCCCTTATGCCGTTTGCGGCCTCAATCTTGTCCCAGCCGCGCATGTCTTCTGGGAGGGGCGCGGAGCCTGGGAGGAGGCGGATTGCCTCCCTATAATTGTTGAAGTCGCTCCAGTTGCCGCTCTGCTTGCCGTTGTGGTAGAAGAGCATTGCAAGCTTGGTGCGGCGGTCTTCTTTGGGCGCGCCTGCTTCCGCCCATGCCTTTAGCTCCACTACTGCCTGGGCGCGCTCCAGGGAGTTTGCGGAATTGGTGTATCTATAGAGCATATTCTCCTTTGAAACCTGCTCGCGCAGCTGCCTGTTGCCAATCTCCCTTATGTTGGAGATGTTGCGGCCAAAGAGGGTTCCAAGCTCCATGCCGTTTTCCTCGAACATGCGCATTATGGCTGCGCCGCAGCCGCGGATTGCCTTCTTGTTGCCGGAATCGGATATCGCAGAGAGCCTTGCGAAGAACTTGCGCAAATCGTTATCGCTAAGCCTCAGGTCCGCGAGGGTTATTGCCTGCCTCCCGTCTGCGCGGGCGCGCTCCTTGGCGTCTGCAAAGCTGCGCATTATGTTGGTGTATGCCTGCAGGTCCGGCGCGCTGAGGTCCTTTATGTGTTCCCTCTCGGGGCTTAGGACCGCGGAGTCTTTTCCGAAGAGGATTTCGCGCAGGGGCTGTCCGCGCATGATTGTGTCCGGGGCGAATTCGCTCCAGCGGCCTCCGCGCTTTATGTAGTATTTCGCATTTACTATACGGTCTGCCTGGCCGAGCTTTGTTGCGTGCTCCGTTACGAAGGGAACGTACTGGCCTTCGCGCAGGCGCAGCCACACCCCGTCAGAGAGTTCCGAGAGGCCCATGGATTTTTTCATGTAGCGCTTGATATCGGAATCGGAAACGGACGTGTAGTGGGCGTATCCGCGCTCATTTTTCTGCGTATTGAATAGGTGGGCGCGGTAGGAATCCCAGAGCCCTATGAAGCGGTCAAACTCGCCCTTTGAAGTGAAATACGTATTGGGATTGTCCACCTCCATTATGCCCTTTAGGCGGCTAAAGAGGTGGGATTCTATTAGCTGGTTTATGCGGGCGCGCTCGGCCTGCTCGAATGTGAGTTTGCCCCCTTTGCTGTAGCGCTCATCTAGCATGTCCTGCACCGCGCGCGGGACCATGTGGGCGCGCTTTACTTCCCCGTAGGCCTGCTCCTCAACGCAGGAAACCGCTCCGCGCATCGGGCCGCCCACTGTCCTCCAGTGCGCGTGCATGTCCACGCGCCAGAGCCCCTTGCGCGGGCCGTATTCTTCCCCGTGGCTTGAGATGGCTAGCATGTCGTCCTTGCGGTCTCCGCGGGCGCCTGAGATATAGAGCTGGCCGGCAAGGTCTGTGAACTTGGAGGCGTCCTTGCCTATTCCGGCAAAGCCGGAGGCGATTGCAAGGTTCTTTAGCCAGCTCTCCATGTTCTTCATTACCAGGCGCACGTCCACTCCAAGCTCGGTCTTGCCGAGATTCTTTGAATCGGGATTCAGGACTCCGAAGCGCTCGTTTGCGATGCGCAGGAACGTGTAGTCCCCGGCGTGCTGCAGCAGCGTCCTTCCGGTTACGTTGAAGTCGTCCAGGGTGTCTTCGCGCTCAAGCATCCTGCGGTAGTTTGCGCGGAAAAATGCCCCAAAAGTGTAATCATTGCCCTGCGAATCATATAGTTGCTGGCGGCCGACTAGGAAGGTGAACTCTCCCCCCTTGGTTACGCTCTCAAAGTCTATCGCGTCGTTTATGCGGAACTGCTCTTCTAGGTAACGGCGCAGGCGCACGTAGCGGTGCGCGTTGATTACGGTTTCGCGCTCTTCGGGCGTATCGTATCCTTCAGACTGGTCAAAGCTCTGCGGGACTTCGGTTTGTATCCTGCGGAGCATGTTTAGGGCGGCTACTGCGCGGGCGTCAAAGTGGACGTTGTTGTTGCGCATAAGCTGAATTATGCGCTCGGCCTTCTGCAGCTCGTTTAGGTTCTTGTTTGACAATATCCTGCGCAACTCGAATTCGACCGCCCTAAAGCCCTTCATGTTGAAGTTCTTAAATAACAGGGAATCCGGGCCCTCAAGCCCTATGCGCATTACCTGCTCCCGGGTTAGGTTCATTTTCCTGCGGTCATTATCGCTGAAATAATGCTCTAGCAGGCAGCCTATAAGGTAATTGGTTATGTCCCTCTCCGCCTCTTTCATGAGGCGCTTGTAGTCCGCTTCGCCTTTTGCAAAATGGTCGTAGAAAGTAACGAGCCTGCGCTCTTCTGGGGAGAGCGCAATCCAGTTCTGGAAGCCTGAGGCCTTCTTTCCCTCTTTCCTCTTGGCATCTACTGCCATCTGGATGCGCTTTATGTTCTTTCCCCCGCTCATCACGCTGTCTGCGCCCCTTACCGCGCTGCGCAGCAGGTTCGGGTAGAACTTGAGTATGCGGCGCGTACCGAAGGCGAAGGAAGCGGTTGCCCCTTTTATGTGCTCGCCTATGAACGGGATTCTCCCGAGGGTACTCCCCACCCCCTTGCCGAGCCACTTGGGCATATCGCCGGTTGCCTTGCCGAATGCGGCTATCTGCATCTGGTTGCGCACGTCCATGTCAACTAGGTCTATTACCCTGTCGTGGAGCCCGCGCTTGTCGTTTAGCTCCCTGCTTAAGGGCGCTTCGCGCAGTTCGCGGATTATCTCCCCGTATTCTTCTGCGGCTTTCGCGTCCTCTTCGGATTCAACCCACTTGAAGTTCCTAAGCTTTAGGACGCGGCTTACATAGCGCATGTCCTTTCCTGCGAGGGCCGCCCTCATGGCAAGGAGCTTTATTGTGTTGCTCGCCTTTGAATCGAGGATTGCGTTTATCACCCTCTGTGAGACGCCCCTTGCGCGCAGTTCGCGCAGGAGTTCGGGCATCGTGGCCTTTGCCGCGCGCTGGAGGTCGGATGCGATTTCTGCCATCTGCCCTTTTATGCGGCCAAAGCCCGCGCCCATTGTAAGGCCGGAATACGAGATTGTCTTGGCCTTGGGCAGCAGCGGTGTCGTTATGTCCATTAGGGAGTGGGGGCTGCGCCCGGAGAAAAACATTGAAGCTAGCAAGAGGCCGCACATTAGTATTGAAGCGAAGCAGAGTGGGGAGCCCAGGCGCTCCTGCAATCCGGAATTGACCATTCCCGCAATTACCCCAAGGACGGTTGCATCCTTGCCGCAGAACATTATCGTTTCGGTTACGGTCTTAAAATCGTCTTCGTAGGTTGCGCCCATCTGGGGGTCTGCGAAAGTCGCATAAACCTGCACGCAGGTTTCCGCTGAGAGGGTTTGGGCATCCTGCACCAGTTCATGGGTATATACCTCCTTGGGAACCGTGCACGTGGTTTTTCCCCCGGAATCGGTCGGGGGCGCGGGGTCGCATCCACTAATGTAGTGCTTGCGGAGCACGGATTCTGCGCCTTCTGTGGCTTCAAGCCCCTCCTGTGTCTCGGGAGTGTATTTCTCGTAGTAGTAGAAGTATATTTCCGCGCCTTCCAGGGGTTCGCTGACTGCCTCGAACTGGCCCAGGTAGCCTTCAAGCTCATCCTGGAGGATGTCCTGGGATGCCTGGTCGTTCCCCTCTAAGGCAACCTGGATTGCGTCCTCAAGCTTTGAGAGGTCTCCCTGCTCTTCTATGTTGAGCGAGGAAACGGAGAGCTTTGCGGTCAGGACTGTATCCCTGCCTGTTAGCTCCATTACGGAAATCCAGCTGGCGGTGTCTTTGGTTAGGAATTCCCCGGCGGGTGCGGCAAGCGAGAGGACGATGAGCATGGCTAGGAGTATTTTACACCAATTGCATCCACTTACAACTGCCGCCATGGATATTATTTGAATAAGAGGATATATAAATAATTAACCTTAGTATGCGCGCGCGTTCTCTGGATACGGCGTGGGATTGGGCGGAGGCACTTTGGGGGAAAATGCGGTTTTTGGGGCAAAAAGGAGAGGAAACTGAAAAAGAGGGTTTCCCCGGCAGCCTTTTGCCGGGGGGGATTTAGCGCACTTATGCGCGCTTGTGGAATGCGAATGCGCCTGCCGCAACCAGGGCGAACATGGGCGCGCAGCAGCATCCGTAGTAGCCATCGTCATAATAATAGTCGTCGTAGTCATCTGTCCATCCCAGGTCCGCCATTGCGGTCCCGCAAAGGAGCAGCACCATACAAAGCACAAGGTATTTTGCTTTCATATTTATCCCTTCGGGGGGATTTCAACCAAAAATTATAAAAAACTCCCCCTGCCCAACAGAAGTTATGCTTGGAATTCTAGGGGGAAGCGGAATCTATTCGGTAGGGGGGCTCCGGAAGAAGGCGGTTTCCACCCCTTATGGTGAGGTTGAGGCTTATTTAGGGGAGAATGCTGCCGGTGGGGAGCCTGGCGGAAGCGGAAGGGCATCCGGAGGCAGGGAGGAGGCTGTGCAGGAGATTGTTTTCGTTCCCAGGCACGGGGCTGCCCACGAGGTGCCTCCGCACAAGGTAAATTACAAGGCGAACTTGTGGGCATTGAAGGATGCAGGGGTTTCAGGAATCCTGGCAATTTATGCTGCTGGGATAATCTCGGATTATTCTCCGGGGGAGCTTGTCCTCCTTGATGATTTTATCGGCTTTGGGATTCATGCTTCCTTTTACGATAGGTTTGAGGGGAAAGGGGAACTGATGCACGCAGACATGGGAGAGCCGTATAACCGGGAGCTTTCCTCCTCTGTGGAGAAGGCCGCGGCTTCAGTTGGGGTTTCGCTTGCGAGCGGGGGGATTATTGCGACCACTCTTGGGCCGCGCTTTGAAACGCGGGCGGAGGTTTCCGCGCTCCGGAGGATGGGAGCCAACCTCGTGAATATGACTAGTGCTTATGAGGCTTCTCTTTGCGGAGAGCTTGGGATTCCCTTATGCGGGATTGCGGTCGGGACCAATTATGCGTGCGGGATTTCGGGGAAGAACAAGCTTACGCATACCGAAGTTCTTGAGTGTATGAAGGAATCGAATGGGAAAATCCAGGCAATCGTGAGGAGAGTCGCGGCTTCGGACATCTGAACCTAAATAGACCTGCTTTCAGTTCCGTTCCAGACAACTGAGAAAGGTCCCCTAAAAAACGAGAGCCAGTCCAGTTTTCGATTGTTGGGGATTCAATCGAACTTGGGGATTGAAATTTTACCCTTGAATCTGCGTTCTAAGTAGTATCTCACGATATCTTTAACCAACTCCTTTCCTTTCTTGCATTCTGTCTTGAATAAGTCTCTTTCTTGTGCAGAGATATTCTCAGCAGTAAATTTATTTTTCTGCATTAATACAATCCAACTCCCAAAAAGGTCATGTGCGATTTTATTTCTGAAATGTCTGAACGCCTCTATTCTCTTAGAATGTTGCTTCGAGATTAAGCCTTTGTGCAATAAGATACTTGGAGCATACTTTGGAAAATGTTTTTTCCCCATGAGTTCCCTAAACATTCCGACTGTTTGTTCTTCTTCATCAGACTCATACGAATATTCCACCATCATAGCTAGGGAGAAATCAAGAAAAGCATCTATCCGTATTAAGGCTTCTATGAAAAAACCTTGGGACATCGCATCATCAATTGCGGTAAATGAATTAACAAGATGTTCAATGATTTTCATTACGCCCTTTTTCTGGGCATCTGTTAATTCTGCCATACTCTCAACCAAATTATCGGGTAATCTGGATGCTCTTTAATTCCTCCAGGTATTTTGGATTCTTCTCAAAGTAATCGCGTGCGGGCTTTAGCATATCCGCAAGCTCCCTTCCTACTGCATTCTTGAGGTCCATCGGGTGCAGGGCTCCGGAAACGTATGCATTCCGCAGTTCTTCGGAAGTTGCAAACTCAACGTTCCCCCCAAATTTCTCCGGGCGCTCCACTTTAAGCGGGCGGTCGCGCAAGACCAGGTTTTCCGCGTATTCTATTAGCGGGTTCCCCTCTGCGACCTTTTCGGGGCAGAATGCCTTGTTTACCTTGCGGAGGATGTCCTTTTCGGATTCATGCACGAAAATCGCGGAATCCGGCTTGGACTTGCTCATTTTAGCGTCAATTAAATCCTCTTCTGAAGGGTTCATGCGCCCCGGGCCCTGCAGCGAGGGCAGAAGGTGGCCGTGCAATGCAACTGGCTTTTCCTTTCCAAGCCTGGGGGCTATTTCGCGGGCAAGCATGTGCACCTTGCGCTGGTCCATCCCGGCGTGCGCAATCTGCGCGTTTAAGAGGAATATATCTGCCGCCTGCATTGCGGGATACAGGACCGAAGCGGAGCTTGTGGAGTCGCTCTCCTTCCTTCCCATAATCGTTATGCAGCGGAGCATGCGCTTGAGGGTGGTGTTGCGGGAAATGTCCAGCACCATCTTCCAGTAGTCCGCATCGTAGGAGCGGCTTGCGAGAACGTAATCCACCTTGTCTTCGGGTAGCCCAAGGGCTATGAAGCAGTGCTTGAAATAGCCTTCCGCAACGGAGCGGATTTTATCCAGGTCCCCTCCGAGCTTGCCGTTTATCCAGGTATGGTAATCGGCCAGCCAGATGGTGGGCTTGCACCCGGCATCAAGGAGGTCTTTTACTTTCAGCGCGGTGCACAATCCGGTTCCTATGTGCGCAAATCCGGAAATTTCAAATCCTATGTAATGGGTGGGATGAGCGTGGGTTTCAAATAGCTCTTTTAGGTCTTCTTTTGTGACTATCTCCTGTGTGGGAGAGCGCATTGCGAGGTCTATTTTCCTTTCTGTGTCCATAAAATCAACCTGTCTTCAGCCTAGGCGGTACATCAGCCAGAGGATGGCTATTATCCCTGAGATTATTAAAATGGGGGCGGCAACCTTGGAGATTGCGACTATCGCGTTTATCGTGGAGATTATTTCTATTGCCTGCTTTGCGCCAAGGGCGCGGATGTCCAATGTGACTTTTTTGGAATCAAAAGTTGCTTCCCGCATGTCCTCTTTTGCGTTGGCAATTAGAGACGAGATTTGCTCAAGCAGTATCGCGTCATCTGTGAGGGGATTCACGACCCCCCTTACGGAATTTACCTTGTGCGTGTCGGTTGTGTAGACTGCCGCGACCACTTTTCCCCAAGCCTTTGCGCGAAAGAGGGATTCTACGCTGTTCATTATTTTCCTGCGGAATGTTGGGGTTACCCCGTTTGAGTCAATTAGGATTATCGCGTAGTGGGGAGTGGTGCCGAATACCGCGGCCTTTATTCCCGCAGGGCCTATCTTGGGCGAATCGCTCGCCCCGAATGCGAATCCGGCTTCAAGCTTGCAGGGAACCTGCTTTGAGCCCAGGGCGGAATCCAGGGCGGCCAGGTATTCAAAGCCCATTTTCGTTCCCGGCTCAACGTACTTGATTTCGCCGGTTTCCGCGTTGTGCTCATCCGCGATTGTTGCAGAATCCAGCATTCTCTCCGCGCGGGACATTAGAGCCATCCCCATTCCCAATGAGATGTCCTCGGTCGTTTTTGGCGCGCGGGACAAGCCTATGAATGCGCTCTTGTTCTTTGAGAAGATTAGCGCTTCGGCTATCGCGTCAGGGCTTTCGGATGCGCAAAATGAAACCTTGCTTGGCGCGGGCTTTGCATCCTTTATGATTGAAGAGCATGCATCCACCACCTTCCGCAGTTCGCTTGCGGAAACCGGGTTTAGGTCGTGGGTTGCGCTCCCGTGGAAGACCATGGATTTTAATTTGTGCTTCCTATCCAGCTCCTCTGCAATGAGGTGGGAGAAGTTGCTTCCCCCCAGGTTCCCAAAAGGCCCGAAATGGACGCAGGGGACTATTAGTGCGTAATCCCCGTCTTTTCTCCTAAATAGGAAAAGCGAGAGGTAGGTGGTAACCGTTTCGCCAACCTTGCGGAATGCGTTTTCTATGTCTTTTTTGTCGTAGAACCATTGGGAGAAGAACATTGAAACGGCATCGGTTGAAGCGACCCCGAAAGTGCGCTTCATGGGCGCGTTTATTAGCAGGAAGAAGATGAAGATTGCGCCAAGGAGGACGAATGAGGAGAGGTAGAACTTTATTAGGACGTTTATGGGGTCTGCTCCCATTGGGAGGAATCCGTCCATTATCAGGAATGCCGCCTGCAGGAATAGCTGGAGCATTGCAAAGAGGAGCGAGCGCCACTTGTGCACGAACACTATTCTCGCTATGATGTACCAGGTTACAAAAACTATTGCGGCTCCGGCGAAAATCACTTCCCCGCTTATGGGAGTGGAGAAGTGCCTCAGGGAGACTGCCGCCATGTAGCTTAGGGCGAAGATTAACGCGCCTGCTAGGGCGGTTGCCGCAAGCCTCTTTAGGGGGACCCTGGGCATTAGGGCCTTTCCGAGCACTATTGCGAGGAAGCCCGGGATTGCAAGGACGAAAATAGCGGTGGGGATTGTTTCTGGAATCGGCACCCCGGTTACCAGCGAGATTCCCAGGCCAAGGAACAGGCTTAGGAGGAGCATTGCAACGAGGAGGTAGGTTGCCCTTGGGAGAGAAACGAAGTAGTTGGTTAGGGAGACCGCCTTCTCTATGTTACTCATGTGTAATCGATTCCTTTGTTGTTTTTAAAGCTTTTTCCGGGCACTCTTTGTCTATTGCGTCCTTTAGGTGGAACGTGTTGTGCACGTATTCGTCGCACACCTGCTCGAAGGGGACTTCCCTTTTTTGCGCAAGCTTCATTAGTTCGAGAGTTATGTAGCGCAACTCGGAATTGGCTGCATACCTCTCGTCATCTCCGAAATCCATTTCTGCACCCTGAGGGAGTATTGTATGAGAGAACCTATTTAAATAATGCCGGTGGCTAAATAGGAGCATGGAACTCCTCTGCCCAAAGTGCGGCGCATCCAACAGGGACGTGGGCTTTTCCGGGCCGTTTTGCGTAAAGTGCAGGCCGGTTGAGATAAAGTGCCCAAAAAGGATGGAATTCATCCGCTGCTCAAAGTGCAGGAGGGTGAGGCTCAAGGGCAACTGGGTTGCGTGTTCGGATGAGAAGCTTGCGCAGGAGGTCATCTCCAAATGCAAAGGCGAATTCCTTTCTGGGACCTACTCTTTTATGAACCAGGAAGCCACCTTTTTCGTGGGGGATTCCGAGCACATGTTCCCGGTCAAGAGGAGCATCAGCGTCAATATCGTAAAGAACATCTGCCCCGATTGCGTTAGGAAAAGTGGGGGCTATTTTGAGGCAATAATCCAGTTTAGGGGCAAGGGGGCGAAAATCTCCCGCTATGAGCGGCTCTTCAAGAAAATGCTTGAGAAGAAGACTTTTGTGACCAAGGAGGAGCAGATGAAAGAGGGGCTGGACTTGTACATCGGGAACTCCCGCGCGGTTGTGGAACTCCTGGCCGAACTTGGAATCCGCGCCCGCATTAGCAAGAAGCTTGCCGGGGAGAAAGAGGGCAAGCGGTTGTATAGGACTACCTTCCTGGTTAGGGTTTGATGGGCATCCAGGCAGGACGTTGTTTCACTCCCCGCTCATTGTTAGCAGGATGAGGGTTGTGCTTCTTTGGGGGGATTATTTTACGAGCTTTATTGCTTCTTCAATACCCGGGAGATTTACTAACGTGGTTTTGAACCTTGCAATTAGCATGAATGCGGTTGCCTTTGCGGCGGTTACCCCGAATAGGGAGAGGACGAGGACTCCACCTGCCTCGCTGAATCCCATTCCCGCCAAAGTTGGGGTGGGAACGAATTCTAGCATCGTGGCTAGGGGCTGGAAGAAGAAGTAGAATACCTCTTCCGTGTATTCAAACGGGATTGTTATGTGCAGTGCTTTTGCGACTGCGAGCCAGGAGAATGCCTTGAACGTCCAGGTTAGGAGCAGCAGGAGGATTAAGAGGGGCGTGCGCTTTAGGACCACTTTTGAGTGCAATTGGACCCTATGGAACATCGAGTAGATTTTTCCAATAAACGGCCAGTCTTCTGTGAATGAGAATATCTTTAGGAACTTCTTGGAATACATTAGGAGGAGCATTATTAGGAGGACCAGCCCCAATCCTGCTACTCCCACGCCCATTATCCAGCCGTTTTCTATTGCGGCGTATTCCACCAGGTATAATGCTGCTAAACCGCCCACTATTATCTTGAAGATGAAATCGTAGGCTTGCGGGCCTAAGATTGAGACCATCGCTTTTTCGGAGGGGATTTTGTAGTTCCTGCTCATTACCGCCGCGGTTGCGAGGTATCCGCTTCTTGCGGGGGTGATGTCTGCTAGGAGCATTCCGGTCAGGTGGGCTTTTAGGATTTTTACCCAGTGGAGGGGCGTTCCCATGTCTTCAAGGAGTATTTTCATCCTAAGAACCATCATTGCGTACATGCACAGGAGGAGGACTATCGAGATGGCGAGCCAGGCTAGGTCTATGTTTGCAAGCTCTTCTACGAATTCGTTGAATCCCGCGAAGTTCAAAAGGACTGCAAGGATTAAGACCGAGACTGCAACGTCAAGGAGTATCTGGTACTTGCTAGTCATGAATTTTTTCAAGCGGTTCTACCTGTTGGGTTATGCTTGGGGCTTCTTTTTAAGAGTTGCTTTCGGGCAGTGCTTGGCGATTCTCTTGCGGCATTCTTTGCAGCGCCTGCTTAACTCGATTAAATTCGCTTTTGAATCTACTTTGCCCTCTCTTCTTTTTGTCTGGAAATTGAGGGGGGAATTGTGGTTGTAGCCCCTTCTTAGCATCTCTTTTGCAAGCTCATCGTGCCGCCTCTGTATGTTGTGGGTTTCCACCTGCCCCTTTTCTATGTGCCCTCTTATGCTTCGCTTCTTCCTGATTGCACCTGCGTACATATGGCATTCGCAATGTTCGGCAATCAGGTGTTTCCGGCAAAGGCATTTGGGCGGGACATTCCACATTCGCATAGGTTAGGATAACAATAAGGGGATTTTAATTATTTCCAAATGAGCTGTGGATAGTACGAAAGGCGATACATGGCGTCCTCCATCTCAAAA
The DNA here is from genome assembly GCA_016932815.1 of Microcaldota archaeon. Taxonomy (GTDB): domain Archaea; phylum Micrarchaeota; class Micrarchaeia; order Anstonellales; family Bilamarchaeaceae; genus CAIKOA01. The sequence continues at coordinate 64,094 of JAFGCC010000014.1, forward strand.
GAGATGTGTTCGACATCCGCCATTACCAGCTGGCCAAATCGCTTGTTATGCTCTTCCCGGATACGCAGCAGGAACGTTTTTTCCAATCCCTTCTCCTCCCACGTGCTTTGAGTGGCATCCTCTGCATGCGGGTCAACCAGAACGTCGTATTGGCCCGCCATATTAAGCAATCTCTGCACGTAAAAGGACAATTCCCGCCCAAGAACATTGCCATTTGCCAGGGATTTGAACTCAAATCCTTGCGCTTCGTGAATTTCGTACGTATGCCCCTCATCGTTATATCGCAGGTTTTCGGACACTATTGTCGCTACCGCGGAGCTGTGCCCTGGCAACAACATGATGGGCGGAAGTGTGGCGATGAATGAACTGCATACCGGGAAACCCAGCATCCCCAGCGTCTGGTTGCGCGTTTGATAAGTCCAGGAATCAATCACATTCCCGAGGACCAGATGGGTATCCAGTATCCGGGATTCATTTTCCCTTACGCTCACTTCGCCGATAGCCATTTTTGCGACTAAACCTCCATCCAAGTCCACTATCACGTGCTTTTTTGTCTGCGCCATTATGTGTGGGCTGTCTTTTGGCAAAAACCATCTTTCAGAGGTAGCATAACATCTCTGCGTGGTTTTTTTCGTCCTTCCATCCCAGGTAGATGAGCTCAGTACGGGGATTTTTCGTTTGGATAAGAGTTCGCCCAACCTTTGCCCTGCTCTGGCCCGTGCCTTTTCAACATTGATGCGCCTTCTGGCAAACTTCTGCATCATGATTCATTCTCCACAAGTTACGGTATGGGCAAGGGTTGGACATCACCGTTAGGTGCCCGATGATAAAGGGCCACGACCGAGATTTGAACTCGGGTCTGGGGAGCCACAATCCCCCGTGCTGCCGACTACACTATCGTGGCCATGATGCCAATCATGGCAAATGGCCGCGGGCATTGAACGGAGCCCAAAGCACCGCGACCGTAGATTCCTCGTATTTTCCGATTGGGCGAAGTTCAATCCAATCGTGGCCATGAGCCATTCATGGCGGGACTATATAGAGTAGGGATTTGTTTAAAAGAGTTTGGGGCTTACTTGCGGCCCCTGCCCTTATTCTTTTTTGAAGAGGGAGGATTCTTCTTCGCAGGCTTCTTTGCGGGTTTCCCTGGGGCTTTCTTCTTGGGCGGTGCCGCCCTCTTCTTGGAGGCGGATGCCTTAGCCCCCTTCTTCGAAGCCTTCTTGGAAGAGGATGCACCCTTCTTTGGCTTGGAAGCCGATTTCGCAGGCTTCGCGGATTTCCCAGCCTTCTTTGCAGAAGCCTTCTTCCTCCGCGAAACCGCCTCGCGCAGGACCTTCCTTCCAAGGTATTTGGTCAGGATGTCGCTTTCGCCCTCTTGTTCGGCTTCTTCCTCCGCTCCACCGTTCTCCGATTCCTCCCCCATGCCGTCGTTCTCCGGCTCGCCCTCTTCTTCGCCCTCTTCGGATTCTTCGCGCTCATCCGGGAAGTGCTCCTCTGCGGGGGACTCCCCTCCTTCTGAGGGCTTCTCCTCATCCGGCTTTTCATCGGTGCCCGGCTGGGGGTATTCTTCCTCCTCTTCCTCTTCGCCGCCTTCTTCTGAGGAGGATTCTCCCGAATATGAACCGGATTCGCCTTCATCGGAAGGCGATTCGTAAGCTGCGGAGGGCGAAGGCTCGTCCGCCTCCTCTATAATCGTTTTCTGCAAGTCGGGCATGTCAGGCTCCATGGGCGCTTTCTCCTTGAATTCCTGCATGGGCGCAGGTTCATTTGCCCCATTCCCAGCGCCTCCAAAAGGGGAAGCCGGAGCGGCCTGCGTTTCGCCTTCCATCCTCAATTCGGTTTCCATGCGGTAGACCTTGCCCGCTGTGCGCTCCTCATTCTGTTTTTCGCTAAAGGGAACAAACGGGATTTCGCCTCCCGCATCTTCGTATTGCGCAAGGAGCTTCTTTGGCACGTGGCCGTGGTAGGTTCCATCCCTCCACTTGCCAACGTCCACGGTCTTGACCTTCATTGGAATCATGTACTTGTCGCCATCAAAGAGGCGGATTACGCATTCGCGCACCTTGAGGTCTATGAATATGCGCCTCTTTTCCTCTTCGAGCTCGGAGGGGGAAATCCTGCGCTTGAAGAATTCCTCCACTTTGAGGTCCATTAGGGAACTAAGATATCCCGCATCGCTTTTGCTTAAGCGGAAAGTGACCACGTTGTAAACGTTGGTTAGGATGCTATCCAGAATTTCCTTTTGTATCTGCCCCAAGTACTGGAGGGAAAGATACAGGTACAGATTGAACTTTCTGGTTTCGGAGAGGATGTTTTTTACGACCAGGGACTCCACTACCGGGAACTCGTCTATTAGCAGGATGGTCTTGGTGTTTAGCTTGTTTGTTATTGCGAAAATGTACATCTGCTGGATTATTGCCCCGGCTAGGAACTTTATCATCCTGCGCCCAAAAAACTGCGGGTCGAAGGAAACGATTGTTACCTTGTTGTTCCTTATCGAGTCCATCAGCGAAACCACGTTCTTCTTCTTTCCGATGTAGAGCTCGTATTCGCTAATGAAGTTGAGGATTGGCAGTACCGCACTATTGAAGTGGTGCATGTAAATATCATCAAACTCCACGCTGAAGAACCTCTTGATTTCGTCGTTTTCCGCCATGGAGGCAAATTCCATCCTTTTTGCGGAATCGGTTAGGAGGAGGTTTATGTTCTCTAAGCTTAGCTGGTTGATTTCCGAGAGAAGGTAAACCGCGTAGAAGAGGACTCGCTCGGAATACTTGTTCGCTTCGCCTATTACCGAAATCATGAGCTGGACTATAAGCTGGGTGGTCATGGGGCTTGCGTCCCCGCCGATTTCCAGGGGCTCTATGTGCTTGCCCTTGTAATCAATTACTTCCCCCTTGAGCCTTGAAGAGAACTCGTTGTGCGGGTCTATAACCACTATGCGCGTGTCGTCGTGCTTGTTCTCGACGCTCTTTACGAACATCTCTATGAACTTGCTCTTTCCCGTTCCGCTCATTCCGGCAATCAGGGAATGCTTGAATATGTCGAAGTTTTCAACCCCGATTTTGATTTCGTCTATTTCGAATAGGGGGAGTTCGGAATGCATGTGCACGGATTTTAGGATTGGCCTATCCAGGAGCTCCATGAAAAACGAGGGGTTTTTCTCCATGTCTATTTCCATGAACTTCTCGGGGTTAAGGAGGATTAGCAGGCGCTTTCCGCCGTCGTCTTCTATAACGCTGCCGAAAGCGAAGAGCTTTCCGAAGAAAGGCACGACTTTTACGCGAATCTGCTGGGCCTGCTCCTTTACCATGAACGAGAACATGTCAACATCGCGCAGGATGTAGAGCCCAAAGGGGATTTTGCCCTTTATTATCTCGGAAACGTTCTTGCGCTCATCCATCGCCCTAAAGGGGAAGATGAGGGGGCCTAGCTTCTTTATCCTGTCGCGCTCGCCCTTTACGAAAGTGCGAATGGTGTTTGCCTTTTTTACGAAAATTATCTCGCACGCCCTAAATGGGAATAGCAGTGTGAAATCCAGGAAATCAAGCCCCGGGACTTTCCACTTTAGCATGGTTGTGAGGAAGCTTTTCCATTCTCCTGGGCTGACTTTGTTGGAATAGAGGGTTAGTTCTACTGGCTCATTCCTTCGTTTGTGGGAATTCATGGCGATTTCACTTACAGTTTTTTATGTATATGTTTATTTTTAAAGGTATTCCCGCACATGTTTGGGAGGCATTTTGCCCCTGTGCAGGATGTTCCCCTGGTTACCTTTTGTATCCAATCTTTCTTAAGAACTCCCTCCTTTCTGCCTTCTCCTGTTCGCTTTCTATCCCCAGGGGCCTCCCTCCATCCAGAACCCCTATTATGCCCCTTTGCTCCCCATCTTCGGCAATAAGGGCTTTTAGGGGGTTTGCGGTTGCCGCATAGAGGGTTGTTACCTCGCTTACTGCCTGCACCCGGTTTACTATGTTTATGGGGAATCCTTCCCTTAAGAAGATTATGAAGGAGTGGCCTGCGCCTATTTTCATTGCCTCTTTTTCCGCGTGCCGGATTAGTGCCTCATCGTTGCCATCGCTGCGGATTAGCCTTTTCATGGAAGCCTCGCAGAAGGCGAGGCCGAATTTCACCGACATCCCGCTCTCTGCAATCGTCTCGTAGAGGTCTTCTACGGTTTTTATGAAGTGCGCCTGCCCCAGGATGACGTTGCATCCGTCTGGGATTTCCACTTCAACCGTTTTTATTTCAACCATGATTTTCACTTCCTCTTATCTCCGCTTCCTCTTGCATGGGGATAATTGCATTCATATCCCAAGCTTTTCTAGTATCGTGCTCGTTTTCACGTTCTTTGGGTCGATTTTGCTCTTTAATCCGATTATTTCCACGCCTTCGGGTTTTAGGAAGGGCTTCTGGTCGTAGCCATAGACTATTGCGTCAGGATGCACGCGCTCGAGGGTTTCCTCCGCATTTTCCCCGCCTAAAATCGCAAGGTCCACGGGCTTTAGGGCCTGGACTAGCACCTGCCTGTATTCTTGCGTGTGCAGGGGAGTCCTGCTCTTGTTGTGTATGTGGGAGTCCTGGGCGACTACCGCAATAAGGATGTCCGCGTTCTCTTTTGCCCTTGTGAGGGTGTCTATGTGCCCTATGTGGATTACGTCGAATACGCCCCCGGTCATTGCAACCTTGAACTTTTTGCGGTGCTCTCTTTTTAGGAAGTGCCTTCCGCCCCTGCCAACTTCTAGCATGGCTTTTTGGGAATCCTCCAGGTTTGAGTATGTGGAGGCACTAATGCCGTTTTCTTCGACTTGCAGCAAATAGAGCGAGATTGCGTCCTCCCTGCTTCCCATGCACGCCCCTTCGCAAACAAGCGTTATAAAGGTTCTTTTTGTAAGGTTTCCATGCTGCGGATGCAAAAATCCTCCCCGCTCGTGCTTGTGGCATTGATGCTCGCCATCTTCTGCCTGCCTTTGTCGTTTGCATTCACGATTGACTCTTATTACTCGGAAGCATGGGTTCTCCCAAACGGGGACCTTGCAGTCTATGAGGACATGGTCTTTACCCTTGAGCAGCAATATTCCGAAGGGTACCGCTCAATCCGCGCGGAGGACTATGGGTCGGACCTGGGGAACCTGGTTTTGCATGGGGCGAAATTGAACGGGAATGCCGTTTCCGCGCACACGCAGGTAAACGGGGAGGCTGCGGAAATCGTTTGGGAGAGGACCACTACGGGGAAAAACAAGGTGGAGCTCAATTATACGCTCAAAAACGTTGCCGAATCGTTTGATGATTTTGCAAGGGTTTGCTATGAGCACTATGGGGCGAACTGGGCGGTTAGCGCGCGCTCTTTTGAATCGGTCATGCACCTTCCCGAATCCACGCGGGGGACGGAGGTGCATTTTGAGGTTTATTCGGGAAAAGTCGGGGAGGCGTATGCGGAGGGCACTTCAATAGTAATTGGGATTGACAACGTTCCTTCCGGGAATTACGTGGGAGGATGCTATCTGTTCAACAATTCCGCAATTTCCGCTTCCAAGCACGTTGAAGGCTCCGCCCTCCAAATCCTAGAAGATGAGCGCGAGAGCTACGGCTCGCATGATTTGGATTCCGGGGCACCCATAACTCCGGTATGCTGCTGCCCGGTTGCGCTTGTGCTCCTTGCATTCTGCATTTACCTTGTGCACAACTACAAGGCTCCCCCAAACCTTCCTGAGAACATACTGCCGCCTTCAACGGAGAATCCCGCTGCGGTTTCGGTTCTCCTGCGCGCTACATACGATGAAAAGGAAATCCTTGCGGCTACTATCCTAGAACTCATAAACAAGGGCGTTCTGGACATAATGGAGCTTGAGAAAGCGGGGGAAACCTCGCAGGAAATAAAGCGCGAGCGCACCATATTGTTCTTGAAGAAGCGCCCGGAGACCCTCAAAAAATACGAGAATGCGGTCTTGGACATGATTTTCGCAGAAGGCGAAAAGGAAGTGGATTTGGATGCCCTATCCGAAAGATGGAAGAAAATAAGCAAGAAGTCCGAAGCAAAGGAATCGGTTATTCCAACGAAGATGGAGGAATTCTCAAAGGAAATCAAGGCAATCATAAAGCGAAGGGGCCTCGAAACTTATCAGAATTCAAGCATGGGGAAGCTCGGGCACGTTGTGGGAATAGGGTTCTTCGCGCTATTCTTCTCTTGCGCGCTGGCGGATTCGGTCGTGCCTTTGTTGGAAAGCCTTGGGCAGATGCTCGCAGGCGGGCAGCCGCTGGAGGCATACCTTTCGGCCTTCGGGCTCTTTGGGGCACTCATCCTATCCCCGATTGCGGCATATTTGTACCTGCGCCCTTCCCCTCCAAAGGGAATGGAGGAAGAATACGGGCAGTGGGATTCATTCAGGCGGGCCGTGAATGCCTCTTCCTTGAAAGAGGAGCCTCCATCCGGGGCATTAATCTGGGGCGAGATTCTAGTGTATGCAACTGCTTTGGGGATTGCAAAGAAAGTGGAGAAGCACCTATCCGAACTGGATACGTTCCTTGCATCCAGAATCCGGAAAATGGAGAGGGTGCGCGAATCCTCATTTGTATTGTACGGTTCCGCGCTTGGGGTGCGCAATCTTTCCAAATACGGGAATAGGAGCGGGTTCTCCTCATCTTCCAGCGGAGGATGGTCTTCGCACGGGGGAGGCGGATTCTCAGGCGGGCACTCTGGCGGCGGCGGATTCCGGTAGGGATTACTCCTTTAGGAGCATCCATACTACATCTATGCGCTCCCCTTTGCGCTCCCACCAGCCTGGGAACCTTGCAAACTCCTCAAAGCCAACCTTGGAGTATAGCGATATTGCAGCGGAATTGGGGGCGGCAGCATAGAGGAAGAGGTTTTTGGGCGAGAGCTTGTCCCTTGCCTCGCGGATTATTTCCCTAATTAGCATTTCGCCCAACCCTTCTCCGCGGAAGCCTTTGGAGATTGCTATTCCCACAGATACGTTCCCTTCCTCCCTGCCTTCACCCTTCCTAGCCGAGATGCTGCCGATTATTCTTCCATCGTGGATTGCGGCAAAGTAGAGCTCCTTCCCATCTTTAATCTTGCGCAGGGTTTCTTCCTTCCATTTCTCCTGCTCGCCCATGTCGAATTTGCGGTCGTAGCGCAGGTAGCCGTCCTCCCCAATTAGCGCGTTTATGTACTCTAGGAGGGATTCGGTTGGAATCCCATCGCTAAGGGGAACGGTTTCCACAGTCCTCCCGTCTTTTAGCGTGTGCTTCAAGGGTAGCACCGGGTTATGGTGCGGGGAAACGGAATCGTGTCGCGGATGTGGTGGAGGCCGAGAGTCCACTTTACGAACCTCTCTATTCCCATGCCGAAGCCGGAGTGGGGCACGCTCCCATATTTGCGCAATTCCACATACCACTGCATCTGCTCCGGGTTTAGCCCGAAAGCCTTCATTTTCGCTTCCAATTCTGCGTGGTCGTATATCCTCTCAGAGCCCCCGATCATTTCCCCGTGGCCTTCGGGTGCTAGCATATCCGCGGCAAGCACCGTTCCGGGCTTGTTTGGGTCCTCGCGCATGTAGAATGCCTTTATCTTGGAGGGGAAGTTGTGCACGAAAATCGGCAAATCGTATTCTTTTGTAAGGAGCGCCTCATCCGGTGCCCCAAAGTCGTCTCCGTATTCGAGCTTTCCGCCGAGGGCGTTGATTTTGTCCACCGCCTCCGCATAATCTAGGCGCGGGAAGGGGGCCTTCACGCAGGTTAGCTTCTCTGGGTCGCGCTCAAGCTCCTCTAGGATGTCCTCGTGGTTCTCCACGAACTTGCTTACCGCGTATGTGACCATGTTCTCCTGGAGCCTCATGTTGTCCTCCTGGGAGTACCATGCCATTTCCGGCTCTAAGTGCCAGTATTCTGCCAGGTGGCGGATTGTGCGGCTCTTTTCGGCGCGGAAGCTTGGGGCAAAGCAATAGACCTTGCCAAGGCCGTAAATCATGGCTTCCCCATATAGCTGGCCGCTCTGGCTAAGATACGCGCTGTCTCCGAAATAGTCCATTTCAAAGAGGGTTGAGCCGCCTTCGCATTCCGCCTTGGTAATAATAGGGGGCGCAATCTCGTAGAAGCCTTCCTTGTCCAGGTATTCGCGGAGGTAATTGACGAGGTGGTGCCTTGCCTTGAATATAGAGGAGAGCTTCCTGCTGCGCAGCCAGAGGTGCCTAACGTCCAGGAGGAACTCCTCGCTTAGGTCTTTTGAAATCGGGAAAGGCTCCCCGCGGGTAACAGTCGAGAAATCCGCGGCCTGCAGTTCCCAGCCTCCGGGGGCGCGCTCGTCTTCCTTGACTTCCCCGGTTATTGTTACCGAGCTTTCTATGTAGGCTTCGGATGCGTCTTTCCAGGCCGTTCCGCTTACCTTGTCCTTTTTCACCGCAACCTGTATCCTTGCAGTCGGGTCCCGGATTATTAGGAAATTGAGGTTGCCGCTGGTTCTCTGCCTAAACACCCAGCCGCGTATGCTAACGCGCTTTCCTTCCATGCCTCCCTTGAGGATTTTGCTTATTTCCGTATACATTGCAATCACTTGGCAAATACAAATCTTCCTGGTTTGGTTCTCCCTACACGAATGTGCATTCAATATTTTTTAATTGGGAATGGTTGGTGCATCCGCACAGGAAGGCGGCTATTTTCATCTGCTCCACCCACTCGCTTGCCATCTCGTCTAGCTTGCCATAATCGTGGGCAAGCAGGAACGGCCTTGCGGCCCCGGCGATTTCCGCCCCGAGCGCTATCGCCTTTATGGCGTCTATGCCGCTTCTTACCCCCCCGCTGCCTATTAGGGGGAGGACTCCCTTGCACTCTTTTATGCATTCTGCTGTGGGGTTGCCCCACTCCTCAAATCCGGGAGGGGTGCCGCCCCTTGCGTATTCCACCTTGCTCCAGGAGGTGCCTCCTGCGCCTGAAACGTCAATCCAATCCACTCCCGCGCCCTTTAGCTCGCGGGCGGTTGCGCCTCCTATTCCCGCCCCGGTTTCCTTAACTATTACCGGAACGGAGAGGGAATCGCAGAGTTCCGCGATTTTTTCTAGTGAGCCTGAGAACTCCCTGTCCCCTTCTATCTGGAGGAGTTCCTGCAATGGGTTTAGGTGGACTGCCATGCCATCTAGTTCTGCCTTGGAGACTAGCGCCTCTATGCGCTCTACGGGGTAGGTGGCCAACTGGGCAACGCCCACGTTTCCCACTAGCGGGATTGAGGGGCAATGCTTGCGGATTAGGAAGCTCTCTTCTTCTACTCCCTCTAGCATGGGGCGCATGCTCCCTAGGCCCATGGGAAAGAGGTATTTTTCCGCGGTCTCAGCTAGCGCGCGGTTTATTTGGAGAGCGCCGGCAAAGCCCCCGGTTATCGCCACAATCATTAAGGGGAATGCCTTCTTTCCCAGAAAGCGCGTGTGCAGTTCCACTTTCGCATAATCGCCCTGGGGCAGCGCCTCGTGCTTTAGGCGGATTTGCTCAAAGCCCGCACTTGCAGTGTATTCCACTTCCTCTCGGAGGACCGCCTCTATGTGCTGGCCCTTCCTTTTTTCTATTCCCATTTGCTTATCACCCTGGGAAGATTATGCCGCAATAGGCAACCACAGAAGAATAATCCCCTGTGGCCTCTCCCGAATTCGTATAGATTAGCTCCATAGCCTTTTTAGAGCCTCTTTTTTTGGAATATATGATTGAGGCGGCTATCGGGCCGTGCCCGCAGATGCTCCAGCCGTTTCTTTCCACGCCTTCCTCAAGGCCTTCGGCGTCTAATTTTAGTATGTGCGAGATTGCCCCCCTGTCCCTTTCTTCTGCGGTTTCTGCGGGGACGTAATGCGAGAAATCCGAGCTTGCAATGAGGATTGTTTTCCTCCCAAGCTCTTTTTGGGAGAGGAAAATTGCTTCTGCGATGTCCCTTGCGGCATTTATCGACTGGTCGCCCATGCATATGGGAACTATCCTTGCTTTTGGGTTTAGGGATTTTAGGAAGGGGAGCTGGACCTCTATTGAGTGCTCCATTGCGTGCGCGGCCTCGTCCTTTTGCGCCATTTTGGAATGGCGCAGGATTGCCTCCCCAAACTCCTTGTCGTTTTCGCACACTCCAAGGGGCGTGTTCCAGTCCTCTTTGGAGAGGGATACCGGGACTCCCATCCCCGTGTGGTTGGGCCCTAGGAACACCACGGTTTGTGCATCCTTTATGCCCTTTATGCTAAGGAACACGCTTGCGGCTGCGAAGCCTGAATAAATGTAGCCTGCATGCGGGCAGATTCCCGCGTATGCATCCGTTTCCTGTGCATTCTTCCTGCCTATGTTGAAGCATTCTTTTAGCGCCCATTCAAGCTCTTCTGTATAGCGCGGGTAGAAAGAGCCTGCGGCTGCGGTGTTTCGCATGGATGCACTTCGGAGAGAACAATTAAAAAGGGAAAAGCGAAGGGGATTCTCAGTCTAGGAGGTCCATTAGCCCGTCTTTGAAAGACTCGCTGGATATTTGCCCCTTTTGCGGGCTGGCACTTGAAACGAGGATGGCGGAAATGTCCACTTCGGGATTGGCTTTCTTCATATCCCATATGCGGGAAGAGGCTGCCTTGCGCACCTCTTCATTTGTGGAATTGATGGCCACTTCGCTTAGAATCCCGCGCACTTTCTCTGCGGCAGGGGTCCAGGGCTTGAACCCTCCCTCTGCCAGCTTGCATATCCTCATTATGGCTTCGCGCCCCATGCTGGGAGTCAGGGCATTTATCGCTATGAACTTGAGGGCGTCAAAATTTCCGCGGAGGCTAAATAGCGCAGTGCTGACCGCACTCTGCCTGCCGCTTGTAAGGCCATATATTATCCTCCTGGTCGCCGGTGAGCAGCATACGTAGGGTTTCTTGGGGAACGTTCCTGGCGGGCGGGAAGGCGTATTGGGGGTTTTGATTTCCCTGCCGTATCCGGATTGCATATACGTAGTTTGGGGTGGGGAAGGATTTATAAATAGGTGGTTAGATGTGGTCTAGTGCGCAAGCCCGTATTTCTTCATGTAGATGTGGGCCTGGTAGATTACTAAGAAGGGGATTACGAAGAGCGAATTTACCAGCAGGACCAGGTATGAGCCAAAAGGATGCGGGAGCAGCAGGAAGATTAGTTCGCTTACTGTCAGCATGAGGGCGCCAACTAGCATCCATAAGAGGAGGTCGGCGAACTTGTTTTTTGCCACGGAGAACGAGGCCTCTATTGCGCGCCCAAGGCGCATCCCGTCTATCACCATCGCCTGGGGGACGAACATTACTCCCAGCGAAATTAGGAGGGTTAATATGGGCAGGAGGATGCTGCGGAACTCAAATTCAAATGTTAGGAGCTGTGCTATTAGGATGAGGGAGGCTGCGAGGGTGTAGGCCATAAAGACCGTTACCCCGTACTTGCGGAGTGCCCCTAGCACCTCGGTTGTGGGGTTGGTAAGGGTCCTCTTGCTCTTTACCATGAGGGTAATCGCCACTATGCTCTCCGAAATCAGGAACATCGAAACCAGGTAGGAAAAGAGCATTACCGCGGCCTCGGGCGGGCTTATTTCCGGGATGCTCCCGGTTCGCAGGAACACGCCTCCTATTGCGATGAATGTGGGGCCTGAAACAAGCGAGGGGATTGCGAGCGCTATTATGAAGGGGATTGAGAAGGCTATGATGAATCCTGCCTTCTCGCAATAGAACTTCATCGCATGGCCGAGTGCCCGCATTATTTCCCTTCCGCTTTAGTGTTTTTATAGCTTGCTCTCAATCCAGTTGCGGAGCATTCCCTTGGGGATTGCGCCCATCATCCTGTCGACTTCCTGCCCCTCCTTGAAGATTACGAGGGTGGGGATGCTCATTACGCTGAATTTCTGCGCAAGCTCCTGGCTTTCTGTGATGTTCACTTTTGCGAACTTCACGGTGTCCATTTCCCCGGAGAGCTCTTCGAATACGGGGCCCAGCATCCTGCAGGGGCCGCACCACTCTGCCCAGAAATCCACTACCACGATGCCGCTGGAAACCGCGGAATCAAAATTGCCTGCATTAAGGTGTTCTACTGCCATATCTCTCACCCACGATTGTTCAATTGCCCTGCCCCCTTTAAAACGATTTCGGCGGGGGAGCGAACCCCTCGGAGCAAGGGTTTTAAGCAGAGGCATTCATTTCCCATGCGGTTAAGCTAATGCCCAAATCGATTGAGCTTTCAAACGCATTGAACCGCGCCTGGAAATCCACTACCAAAGTGCTATTTGGAGAAGAGCTTGGGGAGATGCGGGAGTATAAGGAGTGGCTGTTGGCACACGTTACCCCTCCGCGGAAGGAGGTTTCCGCGCTATCCGGGAAAGACGTGTTCCTGGGCGTAAAGGCGTATTGTTCCGGGGCGAAATTCGCGGGGTTTAGCGAGATTGATTTTAACAGGAAAATTGAGCCTTTGCCCCTGTCCATAAACGAAATCAAGGACATGGATTCCATTGTTTCCGCGCTTGAAGAGAGGTCCTACTATACGGGAAACGTGGTCCTTGGGAATTCCAATTTCGTTGAAGATAGCGCAAACGTGATAGACAGCTCATACATATACGGCTCAACCGAGATAATAGACGGCAAATACCTTGCTTACGTTTCCATTTCGCCCCAGGGGGAATATTCCTTTGGGGGAAACGGGGTGGGGACTTCCCGCTACTGCATACACGTTTACGAAACTTTTGACTGCTCTAGGTGCTTTGAGCTTTGGAATTCACGGAGCTGCTCGGATTCATATTACGTTTTCAACTGCGATGGCTGCTCGGAAATGTTCTTCTGCTTCAACGAGTATGGGAAGAAATACGAGGTGGGGAACGTTCCCCTCCCAAAGGACAAGTATTTGGGGCTCAAAGCGAAGCTGCTTGGGGAGATAGGCGGGGAACTGCACTCAAGGAAGAAGGTGAAATCCATAATAGACGTTGTGCGGGGGGCGAAGTTTTACGATGCGGGGCACGCAAAACTCAGAGAATCCCTGCGGGGGAGGAATTGGGGGAAGAAAGAGGAGAATATGCAGAAAATGGAGGACGAATTCTCCAAGACCACCTCCCTTTTGCTGGGCAAGCCATTATACGGGCTGGACAATTACCGCAAGTGGATGGAGAAGCACACGTGGCTTTCCGCGGATTCTGAGTCCTCCCTGACTAAGAGGAAAATCGTGGTGGCGGACTACTGCAACCTTGCGCAGATACCCCCTAATAGGCTGATACTAAAAGAGGAATGGGAGGCGATAAGGGGGGAGGTTTCGCTCACGCAAGTGGAAGCGGAATCGATTACCCTTGCAAACGTGGAGGGGATTATAGGCAAGATTGCATACATGCCTTTTGATTATTCTGTAAACAACAGGAACATCCCCGGATGCTCTACGGCAATCCATTCTTCCAATTCGTATAGGGTTGTTCCGCTAATCTATTCGAAGAATTGCGCGGTCTCTTCCTGGGCACGGTATTCGGAGAACATATTCGGCTCTTCTGCGATGTTGGAGTCATCCTTCTGCCTGAATTCGTATTATTCCAAAAAGCTCAACCGCTCCTTTGAGACGGACTCTTCTAAATACTGCACCGGGCTTTACTTCTGCCACAACTGCGAGAACGTGCACGACTCGTTTTTCACTTTTAATGCAAAAAACATCAAGAATGCGGTTGGGAACGTGCAGCTTCCTTCGCAGGAATACAAATCGGTTAGGGGGGCGCTCTTAGAGCAGGTGCACTCGGAACTTGAATCCAAGAAGGAGCTTAAGTGGGATATCTACAACATAGGGTGCGGGAAATAGCTTGCGCCCGTTAGCAGGCACTGCATATTGCCAGCATACGACTGTAAATCATTCGTATACGGCCGCACTATTTGAGGCAGGGCTCCATCGCCAGGTATCCCTTGAAAAAGAGCTGCATGTCGGAGGCGTGCATTACCGCGGTGATTTTTCCCGCGTTGCGGAGTTCGCGCATCTTTGCGCAAACGTCTTGTGCGTTTTCTATTTCCTCAAACGATTCAGGCGAATCCATGTAGATATCAAAATCCGTTCCCTCATCCACCCCATCCAGGACGAAGATGCCGCTGGAGATTTTCCCTATTGTGTAGCCCTCGTCTTCGCCTATTATGAGGCCGAACTTGGCGCCGTTGTTTATGCCGTCTATCCCCTCAATCCTCTGGGCGATTGCGTTCACCCTCTCGGTCATATCCAAATCCACGGCTGTTGCGGAGCCGGAATCCCCGGAATCATCCTGCGCATCCTGGGAATCTCCTGTTCCATCTGGCAGGTATCCATCCTGGGGCGAGCTTCCCCCTCCGAAGAATACTAAGGCGAGCAGGAGGCCAAGCATTCCCACGAATGCTATTCCCATGAAGCCGAAAACAACTACTGCGAGGGTTGTGTCGCGCTTTTGCCCTTCCATCGGTAACTCCATGGGGGCGAGATATATAATTGTTTCCCGCGATTTGGGGGAATGTGCGTGATTTAAATAGGGTTCGTTACCCAACCCCCTATTCAAATGTGGTCTAGATGGAGAAAATGAGCCTTAGGGCGCTAAACGAGAAAGAAAGCGGGAGGATTCTTGATATTTCCTCGGGGAGGGCGCTGGGCAAGCACCTTGCCGAGATGGGATTTGACCCGGGGTCCATCGCCACGGTAATAAACAAGGGCAGCTCCGGATTGATGGTAATTGAGATAAAAGGCTGCTGCAGGGTTGCAATAAGCACCGAAATCGCCGAGAAGATAACGGTGGAAAAAATCTTGAAGGAATAATCATGGAGAAAAAGGGGAAAATGCCGACTATTGCGCTGTGCGGGAACCCGAATACGGGAAAGAGCACGATATTCAATGCGCTAACAGGCTCCAGCCAGAAAATAGGGAACTGGCCCGGGGCTACGGTTGAGAAAAAATGGGGGAAGCTGCTTGCGAAGCACTCAAAGGGGAAGGGGGCTGCGAAAATCGTGGACCTCCCTGGGACCTACAGCCTTTCTGCTTATACGAAAGAGGAGCTTATTGCGCGCAACTTCGTGGTTGAAGATAAGCCGGACGTGGTAATAGACGTAGTGGATGCATCGAACCTTGAGCGGAACCTCTACTTGTCTGTGCAGCTAAAGGAGCTTGGGGCAAACGTGGTAATAGCACTAAACATGATGGACATTGCAAGGAGGCGCGGCTACGAGATAGACGTTAATGGATTGTCCGGGCTGATTGGGTGCCCGGTTGTGCCCCTTGTTGCGGACAGGGAAGAGGGGCTGGCGGAATTGATTGAGGTTTCACTCCTTGCTTCTGAGGGCAAGCTCGCTTCCAGGGAGATAAGCGTAAATTACGGAAAGGATTTGGGGGAAGAAATTGGGAGCCTTGCCGAGCACGTCTCCCGCCATGCTGCGCCCCTTGCGCAAAAATACGGGGCGCACTGGGTTGCTGTGAAGATACTAGAAAACGACGCGGAAATCATGGCGAAGGTGAATTCGCAGGACCGCGACATCTGCGATGAGAAATTGATTGAATTTGTGAAGGAGGCGGAAGAGCGGCTTGGGGAACCCGTGGACATACGGATTGCCTCCTTGCGCTATGGATTCATAAACGGCATCGTAAAGAGCGTGCTCAAAAAGAGCCCGGAAGAGCGCATAATACGGAGCGATTCCATAGACAGGCTGCTGATAAATCCCTTGATTGGGATTCCGGTTTTCCTTTTGATAATGTATGCCATGTTCCAGGGAGTCTTCCTCCTTGGGGCCCCCCTTGTGGAACTGGTTGAGGCGTTCATCGGGATTGTTTCGGTTGTTGCCAAAGGGGCGCTGGAAGCAACGAATGCGCCTGCATGGCTCTCGGAGCTGGTGCTGGTTGCGCTAATCGAAGGCGTTGGGAACGTGCTCATTTTCCTCCCGAACATACTCCTGCTGTTTTTGGGGATTGCAATCCTTGAGGATACCGGGTACATGGCGCGCGCGGCGTTTGTGATGAACAGGATTATGCAGAAAATAGGCCTGCATGGGAAATCGTTCATATCGCTTGTTTTGGGATTTGGATGCAGTGTCCCCGCGGTAATGGCGGCACGCACGCTGAAAAACGAGGACGACAGGCTCATGACGATATTGGTTAGCCCGCTTGTTCCGTGTGCTGCGCGCATGGAAGTGTTCGTGTTCCTTGCCGGGGCGTTCTTTGCGCCTTCTGTTGCGGGGCAGGCGGTGTTTTCGCTCATGCTCCTGAGCTTCGTGCTGATTGCGGTAATGGGGATTTTGTTCAGGAAATTCCTTGCTTCCGGGGAGAGGCAGCCCTTTGTGATGGAGCTTCCCCCGTATAATATGCCTACTTTGAAGGGGCTCTTCTTCCACATGTGGGGGAGGGCTAAGATGTTCGTGCAGAAAGCGGGAACGTTCATATTCTTAGTTGCATTAATCATGTGGTTTTTGGCAGGGAATCCTTCCGGGGTTGAATACGGGAGCGCAGAAAGCTACATCGGGATTGCTGGGAGGGCGATTGCGCCCCTTTTTGCTCCCTTGGGCTTTGGGTGGGAAGAAAGCGTTGCGTTGCTTTTTGGGTTCCTTGCAAAGGAGGTCGTGATTTCCGCATTCGGGATTCTTTATGGGGCCGTGGATGAGGGCTTGCTCACGGATACGCTAGCAGTTGTCTGGACTCCGCTCCAGGCATACGTATTTATGGTGTTCACCCTCGTATATATGCCCTGCTTTGCGACTGTTGCGGTTATCAGGCAGGAAACGGGCTCTTGGAAATGGGCGGCTTTTAGCGCAGCATATTCATGCGTTCTTGCATGGGTTGTTTCGCTCGCCGTGCTTACTGCGGGAACATTGCTGGGATATTGAAGTTTCTAATAGGTGGATTGAAAATGTTGAAGAAAATATTGAAGGGAATCGAAAGCGGGTGCTCTAGCCCCGAGGAATTGGCGAAATACGCGGGAGTGGAAGTGGATTCTTTGCCAGGCTACATTGATACGCTTGTGGTGCAGGGATACCTTGCGCCAGCAGGGTGCTCCGGAGGATGTTCTTCGTGCGGGGGATGCCCATCTGCAAAAGAGGAAGCGGACTCCGGGGTTCTTTATATGACCGAGAAGGGGAAGAAGCTCGTATCTTCGGATGAAGGGAAAGATGAGTAAGGGCATTATCCGCAAGGAATAAAATGCGGCTCTTTGATACCTGGTTCGTATGGAGCATGAGGAGGGCCCTTATTCCGGGCTCGTGAAGGCGCCTGGCGGGACCCTGCTGCCCACAAGGGAACTGCTAATTTCGGTGCACGAGGAGGTCATTGCGGATTCCATAAAGACCACTAATATCGGGCACCATGGGATACGCGACGACTCCATACTAGATTACCTGTGCTACAAGCTTGAAGGGCATCCGTACAAGAAAGATGCGGTATCCAACGCATATTATGTGGGGACCGAAGTGTTCTTCAACATCGCGTGCAGGCACCCGTTTATAGACGGGAACAAGCGCACCGCGTATGCATCTTCTACCCTGCTTGTTTTTGCGAACCTCTCTGAGGCGCTTGGGGAGGGGGAGCTGGAGCTCTCAGAAGAGGCGGATACTGGGCAGGTAATTGAGAAAATTGCGCGCTGGGGGGAGGGCTCGGATAGTTCGTCTTTATTGGAGCTTGTGCGGGAAGCGGGGCTGCTTGGGAAGGGGCGCACGGACATAAACGAGGAGGACGTAAAAAGGTTTATTAATAAATTCCTGCGCGAAACAATACGCGTGCACGAGGAGGATGCTTAGATGGACGGAACGAAAAAGCCGGGAAGGAAAGTGGTGAAGATTACCATCACCCGCACTCGCAAGGCTCCCGTTAAGATGCTCCGCATAATCTTAAAGTCCAATAAGAGGACTTTCAAATATTTGTCCAATCGCTAGTCACGCTCTGAAGAAACGGCAAGATCAGGTTTTTAGAGAGAGTATTCTGGGACGTCCAGTTTTACCCCTAAAAAGAGTTACTTTGAATAATACAGAACTCCTACTACGACGAGAGCTGAGATCTCTGTACATCACTAATACGTATGCACTCTGTGTTTGCGGCCTCAACTCAACCTGATTGAACATATTTGTTGATTCGCCTTTTGAGTAGTGCCTTAAGATTTTTTTATATACCTCGCCACGCTTTACTTTGTAATAAATATCATAATCAGACATTCCAGAATCAGAAGCATATGCCCCTTCCCTAAACCTTACTGCATTGCATTTGAGTGCTCTATGCCTTCTCTTACGTTTATTCCGTTTTTTCTTTTTGGCAGGTGCAGCAAAGAAACGGGCAAGAGTCCTTAGTATATCCATCAAATACCCCATTACTTCTCCACCCCGCGGGGGAGGGTCAGGAGGTCTAGGAACCTTCGGTTCCAACTCGCCTCAAAGAGGCGAACCCTCAAACTGTCGTGAGTTCTGCTCACTAGAAGAAACCGGAGGTTTCTCAGAGGGAGGGGGTGGAACCCCCTCCGCGGTTCGGACGCCGAGAAGGAGATTTGAACTCCTAAGCCCCGAGGGGCACCAGATCTCAAGTCTGGCGCGATACCGGATTCCGCCATCTCGGCATGAGGGGAAAGTTAAAGGGGAAAAGGGAATAAAAAGCTATTTGAGCCCAAGCTCTCTTTTGATGGATTCAAAAGTATGGGCCCTGCCCTCTGCAATGTCCTTTTCCCCTCTTGCTATTGATTGTTTGAGTTCTTCCGAAAGTTCCGAAACGTCTTCTAGCAAATCCTCGATAACTTCTTCGTAAGTTTGCCCATCGTACGTTTTCCGTTTCCTTAACTCCACAAGCAGTTCTTCGGAAAGCTGGATAGACGTATTCGCCATGATATATCACACGCAGGAAAGGACATTAGCTAATTCCCTGCTAGAGGAGTTCGTCGCGCCTATCGACTATGTGCGCGGAATCCGGCCCGGTCCCAATTAGGGTAACCGGGACTTCGAGCCTCGCTTCCACCTGGTCTAGGAACCTCCGTGCCTCGGTTGTGAGGTCCGAATACTTCTTCTTGCCCTCGTTTCCGGGGAAGCGGATGTCCATCTTGGTTACCGCAATCTGGGTTGCGCCATTAACTTCGGCTGCGAATTTCAGGTCTTCCCAGTGGAGTTCGGGCGAAGTCCTCCTTGGGCGCCCGGTAACCGTCCCGTATTCCTGGAAATTGAGCTTGACTGCCTCTTCCACCCCGATTTCGCCTGGGAAAGGGCCGTTTCCCACCCTTGTGGTGTAGGATTTTATAGTCATTATTACATGGTCTATTGAAGTTGGGCCAAGCCCTACATCCGCTGCTAAGGAGGAAGCGGAAACGTCCTTGGAAGTTACAAATGGGTAAGTTCCATAAAGAACGGAAAGCATGAAGCCCTGGGAGCCTTCAACGAATACGCTTTTTGCCTTGTGCACTTCCCTTGCAACATCTATTATGTATTTTTGCATTTTGGGCGAATCCCCTATGAAAGTTGCATCCCTTCTTGCCCTTGAAGTAACTGCTGGGCCGCACCCTGTTTTTGTTGTGCCGATTTTTCCGCTTAATGAGGATTTTGCATCATCTTCTTTGTGCTTGGCGGTGATTTCGGTGCACCTTCTGTCCACGAAAACCCTTCCTTCTGTTCCGGTCATTTCCACCTCTTTTAGGAACACTTCAGGGTCCACGGACACGCCTGCGCCAATCATTACTTTTGAAGAGGCATTTACAAAACCTGAGGGGAGCATCCTGAGCGAATACCAGTTGCCGTTGTAGAGCACCTTGTGCCCGGCATTCGGGCCCACTCCGCCCCTTGCCACAATCTCCGGTGTGTCTGTTAATGCGATGTGGGAAGAAATTTTCCCTTTTCCTTCGTCTCCGTATTGCCCGCCTACTAGAATAGTCCTCATTGTTCCACCCGATGCATGTTTAATCTTAAATTAAAAGTAATATTAATTAAAGGTTAGCTTGTTTCCGTGTGCGGGGATTTTCTGCTCAAATGGTGGCTTGCGCCCAAGCGCAGGGATATTCTAATTAAGAGGTGGGCTTGCGCCCAAGTGCGGATACCTGCCGCTTAAAGGGGGCTTGCGCTTATTTGGCGGCTTCTTCGCGTTTTTTATTGGATGCCCAGTCCGCGCCCAGTTCCACCCTCCATGCGGGCTTTCCCCCGGATACGTAGTCCACTGTGCGCACTGTGTATACGTTTAGGTTGAGCTGCGGGTAGCTCCTTAGGAGTGTTCCGAGTGCTATTGCATCGCGCTCGGCTTCTTTTCCCGTGCCCAGTTCAATTGTAGCTGCGGCTTCGCATTCCGGGTCCAGGTTGTTTCTGAGATAAGTGTAGATGCCGCCCACCTGCTTATCATCCAGGGCGAGGCGGCGCAACTTTGTTAGCAGGCCCACTTCGGATGGAGAACTCTCTAAGAGGGAATCGTGGTTTTTTGCCCATATCCCCGTTGTTGCTTCTTCAAGCATTTCTTGTTTCTCCTTGTTTTTGCCTGCATAAGCGTGCATCCTGGCAAACCAGCGCGAGTATCCTGCAACATCCGCTTCAAGGGCGCGGATTTCCAGGGAGAGCTTCCTTTGCTCCTGCCTTGTCCTGCGCTTGGGGGCCTGGAGCTCTTGGAGCTTTTTTTGGAGCAGGGCGTATTTTTTTAGGAACTCCCTGCTAAAAGCACGGTCGGAATAGAGCTTGAAGAATGAATCAAATTTCTTTTGCCGAACATTCTCGTTTGCGAATTCCACTTCCCCTAAGAGCCTCCTTAGTTCTGCGAACTTTCCCCCGGATTTTGAAGTGTGGACTGATGCGCGGTACCAGGCGTCTTCGGAGTAATCGGCGGCTTTGGTTCCCACCTTGCAGATGGCTTTTGAGGGGATTGCTTCCAGGGCAGATTCCACGCCATCCTCCCTGAAGTTCATGGTTTCTTTTCCGGGGGTGGATTCTTCCGCATTTATGGGCTTTATTATCAGCGTGCTTGTGGCACCGTCCCATCCCCAGTAGTCGGTAACGTATCCTTCTTCCCTAAGCGCGTCGTTCAGCTTCTCCAGTGCTTTGTGGTGCCTTTTAGGCTCTTCGGAGAACGCATCCAGTTTCCAATCCCTCCCATCCTCCAAGCCAGACAGCAAATCCTCGCGAATGTCCTTGTAGTCAGACGGTTTCGCGCCTATTGCATGAATATATTCGTCCAAGGCTTTGGAAACCCTGGCTTTCCACCCCTTTTGCCTGGGCGCCTCGGCACTGCCTTTAGCAGGAGATGGAACGGTTTCCCCGGAGATTTTTTGCTCTTTTTCAGATGGGGATTCCGCGGGCTCTCTTGCATCAATTACGAGTATGCTATGCGAGCCCCCTTTGGAAGAAATGCCCGGAAAATAGTGGGTTCGGTACCCTTCTTCATTAAGCACTTTGTTTAGCTCCTTCATTTTTGCATGGTCGTCTTCTGTGCCCTGCTCGGTTATCCTGAGCAGGCGGTCTTTTGCCGGGCCGGACAATACATCATTCATAAAGGGATTCCTAAAAGATGCGGGCGCATCCATCAACCAGAAAAATTCATCCATGGCCTTGAGAACCCTAACCCTGGATGGGCCCCTTTCACCTGAGGAGATATACATCCGGGTTTCCCCGCTCAGTTTTGAGTCCATGAACTCAATGCCATATCCGGCGTTCTTGAGCAGTTTTCCGAGCTTTTTTAGCCGGACATGCAACTTCATGGGGGCGGAAGCGGGCACACTTATCCACCAGGGCCTTTTGTCCCTGAATCCGGAATTTAGGGCATTGCGGAACTCCTGCGTTGGGCTTTGGCTTCCGGGGCATTTGCCAATGTCGTCTATGAGCATGCTCAACTCATTGAGGAGGGGGTCTTTTGGTTTTGGTTTCGGCTTCTGCTTCTGGGCCATCCGGTTGCACCTAAACTAATAATACGCAAAAGAAGATATAAATGTTATTGGGTTGTGCGTCATTGGAATGTGGGTATTGGGTTGTACGCTGGGAGCTAAACGGTGTTAATTGGGATTGGAAAGCACCCCTGTTCATGGGGAATTGGTTTCCTCCCGTTTTTTGCTGGTTGCCCAGTCTGCGCCCAGTTCCACCCTCCATGCGGGCTTTCCTTCAGATATGTAATCAATGGTGCGCACGGTATATACGTTCAGGTTGAGCTGCGGGTAGCCCCTTAGGAGCTCTCCGAGGGCCATTGCCTTGCGCTCTGCTTCTTTTCCCGTGCCCAATTCAATTGTAGCTGCGGCTTCGCATTCCGGGTTGAGGTTGTTTTTGAGGTATGCGTAGATGCTGCGCAACTGCTTGTAATCTAATGAGAGGCGGCGCAGCTTATTGAGCAGGTCCACTTCGGAGGGGGCAGAGTTCATGAGGGATTCGTGGCTTTTTGCCCAAATGGTTTTTTGGGCTGCTGCAAGCTTTGCCTTCTTCTCCGTGTTCTTGCCTGCGTAGGCGCTCATTCTGGCTACCCATCTTGAGTATCCTGCAACGTCTGCTTCTATGGCGCGGATTTCAAGGGAGAGCTTCATTTGCTCCCCCCTTGTCTTGCCCTGCAGCGCCTCAAATTCTTTGAGCTTTTTTTGGAGGAGCGAGTATTTCTTCAGGAATTCCTTGCTGAAAGCGGCGTCGGAGTAGAGCTTGAACATGGAGTCGAATTTCTTCTGCCGGACGTTCTCGTTTGCAAATTCCACCTCCCCTACCAACCTGCGGAATTCCGCGAATTTTCCCCCTGTTTTTGAGATGTTGACCGATGCGCGGTACCAGGCATCTTCGGAGTAGTCTGCGGCTTTGGTTTCCACTTCGCAGATGGCTTTTGAGGGAACGGAATCGCGGGCAATCCAGTTTCCTCCCAGAATGGATTTCATGTCCTCCTCTGAGAATAGTATAGTTAGTGTGCTAATGCCATCCTCACTACGATAATCGACTTTGTATCCCTCTTCTACAAGCGCTTTGTTGAGGGCTTCTAGGGTTTTATGGGCCTCCCTGGGATCGGACCTTCGTAGCTCTAACTCCCATTGGTTTTTCAAGCCAGAACGCAATTGCTCCCGGAGATTCTCGTAGTCTGAGGCGTCCCCATCCGTTGCACGTATGAATTCATCCAGGGCTCTGAAAACCGGGGAGTCCGGCTCCAGTCCCCGCTTTTTCTTGGCATCCCCCTGGGCGGGAGAAGGGACTGTTTCCTTTGAGATTTCCGGTTCGCGTGGGGCATGGACCAGCAGTATAGCTCCCAGGCCTTTCCGGTTTCCCCTAAAAGAAATTTCGTATCCCTCCCCTTCAAGCAACTTCCCAAGTTTCTCTAGCTTATCATAGAGGTGCTGGGGATACTCGTCTGGAAACTGCAGGTAGGTCCATGGCTTGGATTTGAAAGAGCACAGGTTCTGGACATCTTGTTTTATTCCCTCTGGAATCTCTCGCCCCAGCGACTCTTCGATTGCGAGTACCATTTCATCTAGGGCTTTTTCAACCTTGGATTCCTGTTTGGGCTTCTGCACTTGCTTCTGGGCCATCTGAATCGCACCTAAACTAAAAGATGCATAAAAGAAGATATAAATGTTATTGGGTTGCGCAGGCAGGGATTAAGGAACAGGAGATGTAGCGGTTTGGGAAACTGCCGAACGATGTGGAGGTTATTGGGAAGAGTCCAGCTTCCGCACGAACACTTCAATGCATTTTTCGAGGGTGGCTTCGGGGCGCTCTTTTGAGGAACAGCCTGCTGCTTTCGGGTGCCCGCCGCCTCCGCCTCCAAGCTCAGTTGCCGCTCCCCTCATTACTTCATTTAGGGGAACGGGGACGTGCTTGCGGGCACGGGAGGAAACGCGGGTTTCCTTTTCCTCCATATTCCAGTGCGCGGCGAAAACCACGTCGGAGAATTCTGAGAGGGAGGAGGAAATAAGCGATTCGTGCGCGGGAACTATGACCGTTGCTATTGAGTAGCCGCCATGCGCGCTAATGTGCATTTTCTTGAACATCTCCAAAACGAAGAGTTTTTCGTCTAGTTCGAGTTCCGGCTCCGCGGATTCCAGGAGTTCCGCATAAGGCTTGCCGCATTTTTCTAGGAGGGATGCGAGCGTTGAAAACGTTGAAGCGCGCGAGGACTTGAAGCGCGCGGTATCCGAGATTATTGCAACGGCGAGCACGTGGGAGATTTCGGGGGAAACCGAAGGGAGGAGCTCTGCTAACATTTCAGCAGTAGAAGGCGCATCCTCATCGCGCAGGAGAAGCGGCGTGGTGATGCCGTTGCCTTCGCCTTGGGGATGGTGGTGGTCTATTACCAGCTTAACCTTCCATTTTTTGGCTTCGGGAAGCAAAACCGTGGTTGAGCAGTCAACTACCAGCATCCCATCGTAATCGGAAGGATTCAGCTTCCCAAGCTCGGAGAATTCCATGCCAAGTTTTTCCGCAAAGGCTTTTGCCGGGGAATCCATCTTGTCCGGATAGGCGAGGGTGGAATTGGGGAATGCGCTCTTTAGTGCGTAGCAGCAGCAGAGCGCATCCAAATCCAGGTTCTTGTGGCTGGTAATTACGAAGCGCGAATCCCTGTTCCCTTCTAGAAACGAGAGAAAACGCTCCTTAAGCTGCATCATCGGAAGAACCCATCTCTTCCTGGAGCTTCTTCTGGAGCCGGGTTAGTTCGGCACGGAGCTTCTCGTCCTGCCCATCTAGCGTCTTCATGCGGCTCTCCATAAGCTCTTTCTTTTCTGCGAGGTCCTTTTTGGCCTCTTCGGCGGTGGTTTTTATCATCACGTTCCCGATGCTTTTGTATACTTCGCCGGATGATTTTGCGAGCTCGTCCTGCGCCAGCTTGATTTCCCCTAGCTGTATCTGGATTTGCTGCCTCTGCATCATTACCGCCTGGAGCTGCCTCTCAAAATTCTGCAGCCTTGCAATGTCCCTTTCCAATTCTTCGTTTTCGCTCATTCAAACACCAATTGTAGCTTCAATCACTTTGAGCTGCCTCAGGTAGCTATTTAGATGCGCCCTGAGGGCAACCGAATCCTCCGCGTGGATTTTTATGCAGAGGGTTTTGCCGCGCACGCAGACGCTTGCGCGGGCCCGCTTTGCAGAATCCTCACGCCCAAGGGCAGAAAGCGCGTTTTCCGCCTCTTTAACCGAGGGGAAAACGAACTCCAGGCTGCCTGAGCACTCCATGGGGATTCGCACCTAGTCCGTTCCGAGTTCCTTTGCTATTGGCGGGCGGGTCTTGAATAGGACCTTTGCGCCGGTCGAGGGGAACTCAAACGTCTTGAGGTTGGAGATTATTACCTTGTTTCCGGTTTCCCATTCGCGGTATTCTCCCATTGCTCATTCACCCGCTCCTTCCTTTGCGACCATCCTGCGCGCACTCTGCCCGGTGGGGGTGCTGAGGCTGTATGCGCCTCCTGCAATCTTTGCGCCGCACGAGTTGCACTTCCAGAGCGCATAGGAAATCCTCTTTACGGATTTCTTGCCGCACTTGGGGCACTCATACGAATCCAGCTTCTTGGAGGTGGCGGCTCCTGCGAGCTTCCTTATCCTCCTTCCGTACCTGGGGGTCTTTGTCACCATTCATCTCACCTTCACAAATATTTCCTTAGTTCATCCGATTTCTCAAATGCAATGTCGGTTAGCGCGAGCACCTCGTCGCGCGTTATTGAAGACGCGCCGGATTTCTGGATGCTCGAAACCTTTCCCTCAACCGTGCCGAGGGTTATCGCCATGTCCTGTGCGTGCTCTTCCTCGATTGAGGGGTCCATCAGGAAATTCTTCCCCACTTTTATAAAGGAAGTGGTAAGGGGCTTGTACTTCATTTCCAGGGGGCCCGCGCTCTCGTTGCGGATGATTGCGCCATCTTCCACCTTGGGCATCTTCGCATCCAAGAGTGCGCCGCACGCTGCAAGGGCGGCGGTGTCCATCATGTTCCCGCGCTGGTCAAGGACCCAGAGGTCTATGAAGAGCCCAAGAACTTTTCCTTCTTCTATGAAGAAATTCTTTACGTCGATTACTTCTGCGCTCCTGATTCCGCGGTCAACCACCCTTGCAAGCTCTATTGATTCCTCGCTTGGGGGCCCCGGCTCGAATACCGGGGATGCAAAGGGCACGAATTCCGCTCCGGTCATGAACACTCCCTCTTCTGGGCGGTCCGCAAACGGAGTCATTATGTCGAACTTCACTGCCGCAAGCACCTTGGTGCCGCCGATTTCGGCAAGCGCGGAGCCTTCGGCGCTATCCAGAACGCCCTTGTCAACGCGCACCGCCCTCCAGTCGTTTAGGCCCCTCTCGTCAAAGCGGGCGCCCTCCTCCAACTGGTTCTGCAGGAAATCCTTGCGGACTTCGCGGAGTATCTTGATTTTCGTTTCTTCTCCCATTCAAATCACCTTTTATAGCCTGAGCTTCCCGCGCTCGTGCGCGCTCTCATACGACTTGCGCAGGGCTTGTGCCTGGAGCTCGTAAACCTTTTCGCAGGCCTCGATTCCCTCATCGAGGTTCCGTGCAAGCTCTTCGCGGGTAAGGAGGCCGTCCATCTGGAGGAGGACCAGCTCCTTGCCCTTGCTCGTTATCGCCATTGGGACATCGGACTCTCCGTAGTTGTCCTCGTCTTTTCCCAAGTCCACTACCAGCTGGCCGTCCAACTTTCCCACTGCGACCCCGGAAACCATCTCCTTCATGGGGATTCCCGCATCCGCAAGCGCAACCGCGGCCGCGGTCAGGGCGCTTACCCTGGTTCCGCCTTCTGCCTGGAGCACTTCCACGTAGACGTCAATCTGCGTCTTGGGGAACTGGTTTAGCATCACTACCGGCTCAAATGCCTCGCGGAGCACTTTGGAAATTTCCCTGCTCCTGCGGTTTGGGCCGCTGCGCCCGTGCTCGCTCTTTGAGCAGAAAGGCGCCATCGTGTAGCGCACTTTCAGCAGCGCCTTGTAGGGGTCTGCCCCGTGCTTGGGGATGCATTCGCGCGGGCCATAAACGCCTGCTACGACCTTGTTGCCGCCCCATTCCACGTATGCGGAACCGGAGGCTTCCTCAAGCACTCCCGCCTCAATCTTGAGCGGGCGGAGCTCCTTGGGAGTCCTTCCGTCAATCCTTTTTCCGTCTTTAAACAATTCCGGCTTATCCATTCAAATCAACCCTGAAAACAGTCTTGGTCAAAACAATCTTTCGTGTGCTTTCCGCCGCCATGGGCAACGGAAGTGTCCTCCCTTTCCCCCTCGCTGGATTCTCCGCGGGGGCGGGGCTCGCCCTCCCCATAATCTTCATGGGAGGGTTTGCTGCGCTCTCCTGGCTCGTCCCTGCTGGGTGCGGAAACGTTCCCCCCATTCTCGTTGAGGTAGTTTACCACCGCATCGGTCAGTCCCTGGGTGTGCGCATTCCTGATTATGAATTGTATCGTCTTTAGGGCCAGCTGCAGGTTTCCCTTGCCGCCTATCCAGATGTACCCGTTGTTGCCTACGAAAATCGAGCATCCGGTTCCATCGCGCACGACATTGAGCATGCTGCTGCGCTTGCCTATTATGCGCGGGACCTTTGAGGCCGGGACGCTCACTATCTTCCCAAGGGGAAGCCTCTTTGCGTCTGTTAGGTCAACGTTGCCAACTTCGTCTACGAACTTCACCCTGCCGTATATGAGGTCTCCCTGCTTGAAGCTCACCCTGGTGAACTTGGAGCTGATAAAGCCGTTTTGCGCAAGGTTCATGTCCACTATGTAGCCTGAGTGCCTAACGTCGGTTACTATGCCCACGGTGTTGTCTCCGGGCTTTGCCGCATAGACCATCTCCAGGGGGACGAACTTGTCGTTCCTCATCATGCCCAGCACGGTCGCGTAGGTCCTGCCCCCTTCCACATACGTGTTCGGGACTCTTGTTTCCTCTTCCCAGAGAAGCTCTCCGGGCATTACGATTTTTTCCATTTGCATTGCACCTATTCAACTTTTTTGGTTTCGGCCTCTCCGGCCGTAAGCTTGTTTATGCGGTCTAGGAACTCCCCCTGCATTCCCGCGGGGATTTCCACGACCACTACGAGGTGGCCATCCTTTAGCCACTGCTCCTTTTTTATTCCGTAAATCTTGAGTGTCCCGTATGCCCGGTGCGAATATGCGGGCGGGACTTTTACCGCTATCTTGAACTTTTCGAACTTCATGGGGATTAGGGGGCGGAGCTTCTTTAGGAGCTCGTCCATCTGCGCCTTTGCGTCCTTGAACGGGTCCACGTGGAAGCGCACTTCCTCCATCGCGTTTTCTATGCGGAGGGGGGGAATCGGGGCGCCTGTTCTTACATCCACCGCCTCGCGGCAAATCATGTCGATTATCTGCTTGCGCTTGTCTGTGACTTTTGACTTCCTCTGCTCGGTCGTTAATTGGACGCTGCCTTTTTCCAGGGCGATTTTGAGGACTTCCTGCATGTCGGTTGTCCCGAATGCTTTTTGGACATCCGAGCTCCTTGCGCGGGTGCCTTTCTTGGCGTTCTCATATACTTCATCTACTACTAAGATGTTCTTTAGGTCGCGCTTTCCCCCATCCAGGTACATGTAAGCTGGCGCTGGGTCCACGTATAGCTCAAAGTGCTTTCCCTCTTTGTCGTATGAGGCGATAATCGCCTTGTCCAGGCTTGCCATATTTCCCACGTTGTTGCTTAAAGCATCAAACAATGACACTTTTCTCAAGTGCCGCCAAAAATGAGCAGGCGGTTTTGTTTTCACTCAGACTCTTTAATTTATTATAGATGTGTTTATAAACGTTGCTAATTGCCCCCTTCCGGTTTGCATGGGCATTTTGCGCATAAATATGTTGGCGTGGCGAAGAAGGGCGGGCGGGGGCTTTCCCCCTTCTTCCATTTTTCCATCCTGCCGAGGGCAGCCGGCATAAGCTTTTTATCCGTTGCCACAGAAACGGGAGGTATGTTCAGGAATAACTTGGCCATATTGTTTTTTGTGTTGATTGTGTCTTCGGCTTCTTTTGCCATAACCCACACCTGTGGAATCATCAACGAGTCGGGCGAATATACGCTCAACGAAAGCCTCCAAGGCCTGGGAACCCCTGTTAGCGGGTTCAGCATAGGGGATAGTTGCATAACCATACAAACGAGCAACGTAACTCTTGACTGCGACGGGTTCAACATATCCTGCGAAATTTGCCTCTCAGACGCCATAGGGATAGCGGTAAACGGCTCCGCTTCGGAACCCCGCACCAACATAACAATCAGGAACTGCCCCGGAATCAACAATTACGATTACGGGATTGCGCTCAAGTACGTGTATAATAGCACGATACAAAACAGCACCATGCTCAACAGCTCAGCCTCCACGGATTATGGGCTCCACATGGAAAACTGCTCCGGTGTAAATGTTACCAACAACACCTTCTACAATAACGGCAACGGAATAGACATGAACTATTCTTACTCTAACGATGTTTTCAACAATACCTTCTTTTCAAACAACAATGACGTGTTCATGGAGGAGTGCGACTACAACGACATTATAGACAACGTATTTTCCCTTAGCGACAACGGAATTTATCCATATTCCTCAGACCACAACTTCATTGCAAACAATACGCTGTCCTCAATGAGCAGCTACGCGATAGACCCTGAGGTATCCAACTACAATAGGATAATAGAGAACATCATCCATAATGCATATGTGGGAATTAGCCTGTATGACCAATGCTACTACAATTTTATCTACAACAACACCATTGAGGGCTCGGATGAGGGCATTGAGCTGTATGAATATACCAATTACAACAACGTGACCCAAAACGTAATAGAAGGTGGAACTTACGGAGTATACGGATACCTGGCAAGCGGAAACAGGCTCGTGGACAACGAGATATACGAGAACACGGATTATGGGGTTTATTTTGAGGAAGCTTGCTCCAACAACACCCTCCTAAACAACACCGTGCGCAACCAGACCGACGAAAACGGAGTCTACATGGATGCAGGCTCCAATGGGAACAACCTCACGAACAATACGATGTACGGACAGGACTATTCCATTAACATCCGCCATGGCAGGGATAATAGGATATGGGGCAACCACATCTGGGATTCGTATATCGGAGTAGAATTTTATTTTACGAACTCCAGCTACATATACGAAAACGAGATTAATACGACCGAAGAATCGATTGAGATTGACTGGGGATACAACAACAGCGTGGAGAACAACACAATCCGTGACAGCCCGTGTGACGGGATATATTTCAACAATGCCAACGGCACGGATATCCTCAACAACGTTATATCCAATTCCGAGTGCGAGGGGATATACATCTCGTCCTTCACTTCGGGCATTGTTATTGCAAACAACACGGTAAGCGGAAGCGATTATGACGAAATATGCCTATACCGTGTAGAGAATATCGTGATTGCAGACAACGTTGCCTACAACGGGCGTGTGTCTAACATTTACTTAGGGCGCTCCAACAACATTACTGTAATCAACAATACATTATACGGTGGTGGTGCCGCATTCTACCTGAACGAGAGCAACTACACGATAACCGAAAACGAAATCCGCGGGCCAGACGGAACCCGCACGGAATACAATCTTCTCTCGGCAGAAGACGTCATGACTATTGAGGCGTACTCGATAAACTGGAGCGGTTCCCCTTCTTCCTTCCCAAGCGGGAAGGCATCCTTTGAAGGCAAGCTACTGAACATAACGACCGTTGCGGGAAGCCCGAGCATAGACACGATTTCCTGGCTCTGGCTTGATTCGGAAAGCTCCGGACATGATGAGGATACGTTTGAACTCTGGATGTACAACGGCTCGGACTGGTCGCTTTTGAATGACACTCCAGACACGTCATCCAATATGTTGACCAACTACTCCCTCTCTCCTGCGAGCATATATGGAATCCTAGAGGATTCTAGCTCATCCGGAGAGGCGGAAGGCAATGACGTGGATGATTATGAGTGCATGACTTCCTCGGACTGCGATGAGTGCTATATCTGCAGCGGCCATGAGTGCGTGCTTCCATCCGGCTCGTGCGCAACTGCCTCCGATTGTTCAGGGGGATACCCGTTCTACAACTGCGAGGAGTGCTCCTGCGCAGGATACCAATGCAACGTTGATTCCGATTGCAACGGGGAAGGATATTCCTGCGAGAACGGGGCGTGCATACCCCCGGAGTGTGTAGAAAATGAGGACTGCAAAGGGCTGGGGCTAAAATACTACTGCAGCCCGGGCTATGAATGCGTGCTTGGCGAATGCTACACGAGCGCAGACTGCATTGCAGGCTCAACCTGCTCCAATTACGTTTGCATCCCGCCCGAATGCACAATTGACGATAATTGCGGGCCGGGAAAGATGTGCGAGAACTACAAATGCGTTCCCGGTGAATGCAGGACGAACGCAGACTGCGATGAAGGGTTCTACTGCGATAACAGGGTTTGCCAGAAAGACATAACGCCCGGCGGAACAGGCGGAAGCGGCGGGGGCTCTTCCGGAGGCTCCGGTGGAACCGGGGCTGCGCATGTTCCTCCTCCTGGAACTGAGGGGGAAAACGCTACCCAGCAGATGCAGCAGGGCTTCCCGTTCCTTGAAGGGGACAGCTCCGGTGCGGGAATCCTGCCGGATGTAGTATTTAGCGAGGAAACGAGGATTTCAAGCGGATGGATAATCCTCTTCTTCCTGGTGCTTGGGGGCGCTGTTTACTTCCTGCACAATAAAAGGAAGGCGAGGGTGGAGAAGGAATAGGCGCAGGGATAAAAAACTCCCTGTGCCCGATTCCCTGCCTTTTTCCCCTTTTCTTTTTGCGGGCGCCAGGTAGCTCCCCCGGCGACTAGTTTATAAATATTTCTATGAACAAGATTATCTCAACAGTCAATTTCTGCCCGCAAGCACTGCTGGTAGCAGGAGGGATTGAATGGAAAGGAAGAAACTACTAGAAGGCATCGAAAAGATGCTAGAGGAAAAAGGAAGCAGGAAATTCACGCAGTCAGTGGAACTTGTATTGAATTTCCGCGGCATTGATTTCTCCAAGCCGGAGAACAGGCTCAACCTGGACATCGCGCTCCCCAACGGGAAAGGCGGAAAGGAGCCAAAGGTTGTGGTCATTGCAGATGCGGACATGGGCGCAACCGCCAAGAAAGCGGGAGCGGACAAGGTCCTCTCCGCAGACGAACTTGCAGAATACAAGGCCGACCAGCCCAAGCTAAAGAAGCTTGTTTCCGAATCCGTGTTCCTGGCCCAGCCCAACCTTATTGGGCAGGTGGCAAAGAACTTCGGGCAGTTCCTCGCAGTAAGGGGAAAGATGGCAAAGCCCCTGGTTGGGAACCCCGAGAACGCTATAAAGGCGGCAAAGCGCTCTGTGCGCCTTACCTCCAAGGGAAAGTATATGCCCGTTGCGCAGGCTCTTGTGGGCTCCGAGAACATGGACGCCAAGGAGCTTGCAGAAAACATCGAGGCGGTATATGATGCCGTAAAGAACAAGGCCGGCGCTTCAAGCGTGAAATCCGCATACCTAAAACTTACAATGGGCAAGGCGGTACAGGTCATGTGAGGTGGGAGAAATGAGCAAAGACACTAAAAACGCTAAAAAGGCATCCAAGGCGCAGCCTGGGAAGGGGGAACCCCACGAGCGGCCCGCAATTGCAAGGAAGAAGGCTCAGGTCGAGGAGTTCAAGAAGGAGTTCTCCGAATCCAAGAACATCGTGGTCTTAGACCTTAGGAAACTTCCGGACAAGCTCCTCCAGGGCATGAGGAAGAAACTGCGCGAGAACGGAACCAGGATACGCATGGCGAAATCCACGGTCCTAAAGCGCGCGCTTGAGAGCGCGGGCAAGCCAAAGGAGCTAATCGACCTCTTTGATAAGCCCGCGGCAATCATCTTCAGCCAGATGAGCCCGTATGAGGTAAACAAATTCCTAAAGAGCAACACCATGGACGTTGCGGCAAAGCCGGGGCAGATTGCGCCTAGCGACATAATCGTTCCCGCAGGGGAAACCAGCCTGCCTCCGGGGCCTGCGCTCTCGGAGCTCAAGGCAGCGGGAATCAACGCCCAGATTAGGGGGCCCAAGATTTCGGTGGCAAAGGACTCTACCGTCGTAAAGGCGGGAGAGGAGATTACCCTGGAGAAGGCGAAGGCGCTCCAGACTTTGGGCTTTAAGCCGTTCAAGGTGAATGCGAACATACTCCTTGCATACGATGGCGAATACGTGTATTCTCCGGAACTCCTGGATATCTCCGCTGAGGCCCTTGCACCGGAATTCGCAACTTCGCTGCGCGACGCGTTCAACATGTCGGTAAATGCCGCATACCCAAGCGAGCAGAACATAGAGCTCCTTGTGGTGGAAGCGTTCAGGCAGGGAATGAATGCCGGGATAAACGGCGAAATTTACTCTCCGGAATCCATAGAGCAGCTTCTCGCCCGCTCCATTCGGGGTGGGCTGGCTCTATCGGAGCTCAATTTGGAGGCGGCGGCACCTTCGAAAGAAGAGCCTGCTGCGGCAAAGGCTCCCAAGGAGGAACCGAAAGCCGAAACTTCTCCCGATGCTTCTGCGGGAGAGGAAAAGAAACCGGAGGAATCCGGATAAAACAAAAGGTGAATGAAAATGGCTAAAGTAGACCCATATTTGCACGCCGTGCTTCTTCTGCATGGCGCTGGGAAGGAAGTTTCCCAGGAAGGGATTGTAGCTGTCATGAAGGCGGCCGGAGCAGAGGCAGACGATGCCAAGGCGAAGGTCCTCTCCGAGGCAGTAAAGGGAGTAGACTTCGAGGAGCTCCTCAAGAACGTGGCAACCGTTGCGGCAGCGCCTGCGGCGGCACCTGCAGCCGGGGCAGCGCCTGCGGCAGCGGCAAAGCCGGAAGAAGAGGAAGTTTCCGAAGAAAAGAAGGAAGAGCAGGCAGCTGAAGGCCTTGCGAACCTCTTTGGATGAATTTAACTCTCTTATTTAATTCCTTTTTTTTATTTTTCTTTTATCTCTTTTCCAAGTTTTGTTCGGCTAGATTATAGGATTTCCTTTCCCTTTAGCTCGTTGCCGCGGATTACCGTGTAGCCTAGCGACTTGTCGGTGAGGGAAACGAGTATTGCGGATTCTCCGTCCTTTATGGCGAGCCAGGAGTGGCTCTCGCTTTTTCCATAGCCGAATTCGGGGTGCCTGCACTCCCTCCCTAAGGCTTCTGCGAGGTTTATCCCCACCCTTTGCTCCCTGCGTATTACAAAGAGGGTTTTGGGGGTGCAGATTGCCGCAGCGTCCTTGTCCACTACGGTGCATGAGATTGGAAGCGTGTGCCCGGGTTTTGCCCCCGCGCCCAATTCAACCTGCGCGCTGCGGCGCACGCCTTCCTCGTTTATGAATACGTAGGCGCCTGCGGGAAAATCAAGGAGCAAAAAATTCTTTCCGATTGCGCTTGCGCAATAGCTTTCGGAGAGGGCAAAACCAAGGGGGTAATCCTGGGAATAAACCCCGAATGCCTCTTTTTCAAGTACCAATTCCAGCAGGACGACCTTCTTTGAGCCTGGATTTAGTATGTAGGCAAAATAGTCGCCATCCCCCGCGCTGCAGGCAATTAGCTTTGCCTTTGGGTGGAGGGGGCCTGTTTCAAAATCGTTTGGGTTTATGATTTGGAGGAGCCCTTTTTTAGGGTTTTTGAGCCCGATCATCCCGGAATCCACTTCTATTATTAGTTCGCCCACTTTTTCGGAAGCGCAGACTTCCCCGCGGGAGTAGGAGGATACCCAGGATTCTAGCATCTTCCAGCTTACATGCTCATCCATTGGAAATTCCTCCATGCGGGCAAAGGGAATTGCCTGCGGGATAAATGAGGGCTCCGTTGGGAAGGGAGATATAAAAGGTATGGGGGGGCTTTTGCACACGGGAAACTACGGGAGCATCCACCTGGATTTGCACAGATATCAAATGTCTGGGCGCCATTAGCGGCTCACCACTTCGTGCGCAACGTCCGCGGCTTTCTCCAGGACCAATTCTTCATCCACAAGCGTAATCTTTTTCTCGCGCAAAACGAACTTCCCGTTAATCATCACATCCGTAACGTTGGATGGGTTGAGCGAATACGCTATTGAGCGAAGGTCGTTGTGGAGGGGGAGGAGGTTTGCGGCTTTTGCGTCCACAAGGACTATGTCTGCCAGTTTTCCTTCCTCTATGCTCCCGGAATCGAATCCGAGCGCGCGTGCGCCGTTTATCGTTGCGCAGTCCCAGATTTGGGCGGGGCTCATTTTTTGCGCATCCCAGTACTTGTGCGACTGCAAGAGCAGGGCGATCTTCATTGTTTCAATCATGTCTTGGGAGTTGTTGCTTGCAGGGCCATCGGTTCCTAGGGCCACGTTGGCTCCCGCTTCCATGAATTCGGCTACCGGGCAGATTCCCCCGGTTGCGAGCTTCAGGTTGCTAATTGGGCAGTGCACGACGTTTACCCCGCACTTTCCGGCAATGGAGATTTCCCTTTTTGTCACCCATCCCATGTGGGCGAAGATTGAGCCGGAATCCGCTGCCCCTATGGACTCTAGGTATTCTACGGGGCGCATCTTCCTGCTCTCTAGGCAGGAGAAAACCTCCTCGCGGGTTTCACCCACGTGTATGTGGAAGGGGAGGTTGTGGTAGCTTGCAAACTCCTTTGCAAGGCGCAGGAGGTCTTCTGAACAGCTATAGACTGCGTGGGCTCCGACTGCGGCTTTTATGCGGGGGTTGGTTTTTGCAAGCTCGTTTGCAATCTTTTCCATCTTCGCCATTTCCGCTTCCGGGGTGCGGTGCTTGGCCGCATCGAATAGCCCCTGGGAGATTACCGCGCGGATTCCGATTTCGCCTGC
Source organism: Microcaldota archaeon (assembly GCA_016932815.1). GTDB lineage: Archaea > Micrarchaeota > Micrarchaeia > Anstonellales > Bilamarchaeaceae > CAIKOA01. Next base: position 99,719 of record JAFGCC010000014.1, read on the forward strand.
GGCATCCGCCATGCGGGCTAAGCCCAGCATATACATGTCCGAGAAGCAGGTGGTGCCGCTCCGAATCATCTCTATTGCGCCAAGCAGGGTGCCCCAGTAGATGTCCTCTTCTTCCAGCTTTTCTTCTGCTGGCCAGATTTTTTCTTCTAGCCAGCGCTTTAAGGGGAGGCCTTCGCCGTATCCTCTAAAGAGGGACATCGCTATGTGGGTGTGGGCATTTACCAAACCGGGGAATGCGATTTTTCCCGAAGCGTCTATTACCTCGTCCACCCCTCTTTTTGGGAGGCCGGTCCCGATTCTTTCTATCCGGTCTTTCCCGATTAGGATGTCTGCTTGCAGTATGCGGCGCTCGGTGTCCTGCGTTATTATTCTCGCGTTCCTAATTAGCGTGCCCATGTGTAGTGGATTCGGGGGAAGGGTATATAAGTATATTTTAATGGCGGAACCTTCCTTGGGAGATTGCATCGGCAGGGGAGGCCCTGCTCCCGCAGTGCCCCTAAGGCGGAGGGCTACTGCTCAACCCAGTTTACGAAAACCTTGCCGCCTTTGCGGTAGATAGGGCGGATTAGCTCCCCTTCCCCTGTGAGTTCAAAGGAGGTAATCCGGGTGCGGAGTTCGGGCGCAAAAAGCGTTGCGCCCCATGTTCTGGAGATGCGCGGGCCGATTGATTCTTTTCCCTTGCCAGTTGAGCACGAATTGAGCACAATCGTAAGGTCCTCGGAGAAGAGGGGGCGGAGCGCCCTCATCTCGGCCTCATCTGTCAAATCCAGGAGGCTTTCTTCTGAGCTTCCGGGGCCCAGGCGGATTGAATCCGCGGTTCCGTGGGCGCCAATCATCAGGGCGCTTATGCCGAAATACTTTTCACCGAATTTTTCGGCTTTTTCATAGAACTCGCGCTCGTTTTCCGCTTCCACAAATATTATGTTGTAGTATCCTTTTTCCACAAGCTCCCTGCGGACTCCGAACATCTGCGCGTCGTAGAGGACTCCGATGTCGTCGTATTTGCCCTGCATTACCAAAAGAAGGGGGCGGCCATCCGCCTTGTCCCCGATGTGCCCATAGAGGGATTCCAGCTCTTTTTTGGAGTATCTTGCGAAGTATTCTATCCCGAACTCGTTGTAGAGTTCCCTTGTTTTCTGTGCCCCGATTGTGCCTTGTGCGTATGCGAAATTTATGAAGACTTCGCGGTCTTCTATTGTCACTCCGGCTTCACGCGCGAGCTTCCTTCCCGCCTTCCACTTGCCCTTGTAATCCGAGAGGTTGCCTATCAGGGCTTTGGCAGGGATTTTATCCGGATTGTCCAGTAGGGAGAGCACTTCCTTCACGTTCTCTGGCTTCCCGGTTTTCTCCGCTTCGCTTAAAGTGAGGAGGATTAGGGAGTAGGCTGAGGCTTCTGCGAGTTTTGTTATCCTGGAGGGGTCAAGGGATAGTTCCTTTGCGACTAGCCTTTTGGACATGAGGCCGAATGCCGCCTCCTTCTTCCTTCCGCAGATGCGGCAGGCCTCTTCAAAAATGCCCGCAACCTTTGCGGGGTCTTTTGCGAATTCCGCTCCAAGGGGCCTTAGGGCGGAGAAGGCGTATTCCGCAGCCTCCCCGGCGGCCCGCCCTATCCTCACTAGTGCATCGGTTACCTTTTTTGGGTTTTTTGCAAATGCCATCGCCACTTCTTCGCTTCCTATTACGCGGAATGCTTCCCAGGAGGGGCCTCCTCCTGCGCTCTTTCCTATGCGGGAGAAAAGGCTTGCCACCCTTGAGGGGTTTTCTAAGAACATGGGGAATATGCCTTCGCGCTCAATTGCCCAGAATGCGGTGCCTGCGGCATCCCCCGCCGCTTTGCCTATCCTGCGCAATGCCCTTGAAATGTTCGCGGGGCGTTTTGCGAATTCCCTGGAGGCATCCTCGCTGGCTAGTGCCCAGAACGCCTCTGGGGCATGGGTGCCTATGCGGGCGAATGCGTCCGCAACCAGTTTTGGGTTGCGGGCGAATGCGGTGGCTACGGGCTCCTGGGAGAGCAGGAAAAATGCCCCCTCCCTGGATTTTGCAGCAACGCGCCCTATCCTTGCGAACGCTGATGCTATTTTGGCAGGGTCTTTGGAGAATGCGCTGGAGAGTTCGCGGTTTGAGAGTGCTGCGAGGGCATCCGGAGTGCCTTCCCTTGCTGCCCTGGATATCATGAAGAACGCGCCGGGGTGGAGGGTTAGGAGCCTTGAGAGGCCCTCGTCGCTGAAGCGGTTTAGGGCGGCTTCCGAATTTTCCCCGGAATGGGAGATTATCTTTTTTAGGGTGTGCGCAACCCTGTTTAGCCGCTGGAAGTTGCCGGTTTTGAGGATTGCCTGCGCTATTTGGGGCGGAAGTTGTGCTCCCACCCTCTCTTCTAGCTCCCTTTGCACGTAATCCGGGGTGAGAGTGGGGGTGGCCAGGAGCCTTCCGCTTAACCTGGCATCGTGGGTGCGCCCTTTTAGTTTTCCGCTGGACATCCGGTATGGATAGCTGCGAAGCAGTATATAATCTTATTGCATGGGCAGGCTTTGCTCCTAATCCCAAAGGAAGAGAAGACCTTGGGAGCAGATGCAGGAGAAAAGGGGCAATGCCGCATGGGCGCGGTTCGGAGGGGGTTTTGGGCTGGGAGTGTTATTGCGCATCCTGCCCTGCAAGGGGCTCTCCGCGCAGGAACCTGGTGCCTCCGGATTTGTATACTACGTTAAGTATTTTCCCTTGTTCGTCCCGCTCCAGTTTTTCTAGGTAAGTGTGGGAGCTGGGCGCAAAAAGCTCGGCTCCCCAGAGCTGGGATATCTTCGGGCCTATGCCCTTGGCTGTTAGGCAGGATTCCAGGATTATTAGGGGCTCGCCTACGAACAGGCCGTTTAGGGCGCGCATCTCCTTCTCGTCTGAGAGGTCGATGAAGTTGTCCTCTGACTCCCCTGGGCCCATGCGGATGTCCCTTGCGGTGCCGTGCCCGCCTAGTATGAGCGCGCTTATGCCAAAATACCTCTCTCCCAGCTCTTTTGCCTTCCTGTAGAACTGCTCTTCGGTTTCGGCCTCTATGAATATCGTGTTGTAGTAGCTGCCATTGCCTGCAAGCCCCTCTCTGGCCTTCGCCCCTCCGTAGAAGGCCTGTATGTCGTCGAACTTGTTGTAGGCTACTAAAAGGAGGGGGCGGTCGTCTCCGTTTTCCCCTATTTGCCCATATAGGGATTCAAGCTCCTCTTTTGAGTATCTTGCGAAATACTCAATTCCGAATTCCCTGTGTATTGCGATTGTTTTTTCCCTGCCTATCTTGTCCTGGGCGTAGGCGAAATTGATGAAGACTTCGCGGTCTTCTATTCCCACTCCGGCTTCGCGGGCTAGCTCCCGGCCCGCTTTCCAATGGTGGCGGTAATCGGTGAGCGGGGTTATGCCATAGACTGCAAAGAGGCGGTGAGGGTCGTCTAGGGCACTTAGCATTGATTCGATTGAATCGCGGTCGCCCCTCTTGAACGCGTCGCGGAGGTAGTAATAAACGTCCGTCTGGGAGAACGCTTCTGCAAGCCTTACTATCTTTTGGGGCTGCTCCAGGAACTCCCTGCCCCCAAAACCCTTGTGGGCTAGCGCGAAATAGAAGGAGAAGAGGAGCTGCTGCTTCCTTCCCGATATTTTGGAGGCTTCTATGAACGAATCCACCATTCCCATGGGGTTTTTGCAGAAGCTGTTGATGAAATCCCTGGAAGATATGACTTCAAAGGCGCTCTTGAGTGCGATTCCGCGGGTGTTTCCGAGCTTTTCTAAGGCGTATGAGATGCCTTCTATGTTCTTTGAGAAGGGCGCGCTTGCCCATTGCGCGCAAAGCTTGGAGAAAGCCCTGCCGGAGTAGCCTCCCATTGAGTTGGCTATGCGGGCAAACGATTCCGCGGTTTTTGAGGGGTTTTTGGCGAATTCGATTGAAACTTCCCTGGTGGATAGGAGCAGGAAGGCGTCCACTGCGGCTTCCCCCAATGAGCTTGAGATTTTTTCGAACGCGGATGCGATTTCTTCTGGGTTCTTGGCGAATGCAAGTGCGGCTTCCCTGCGCTCCAATACGGAGAATGCATCGGAGGCGTTCTTGCCCGATGCTAGTGCGATTCTTGAGAGGGCCAGGGAGATTGCTTTGGGGTTCCTGGCGAATGCTGCTGAGAGGGGCTTGCTGCCTAGGAGCCAGAATGCTCCGGAGGAGTGGGCGCCTGAGTCCCTGATTATGCTGAGGAATGCGGAGGAGATTGCTTTGGGGTTCTTGGCGAATGCTCCGGAGATTCCGGTTGTTGATAGTGCCCAGAGGGCTTCTGCCTTGTTCGCTTTTGCAGCCTTGCAGATTTCGGCTATTGCGTTGGATACCCCCGTGGGGTCTGCTGCGAATGCGCGGGCAACCGCATCCTGCTTTAGGGTGTCTAGGGCGCCAAGGAATTCGTCCTTTGCTGCGGCGCAGATTCTTGAAAATGCCTGGGGGCTCTTCGAGATTTCCCTGGAGAGGTTTTCATCCCTGAATTCCTTTAGGAAGGATTCGATGCCGGCTCCGCTGGATTCGCAGATTAGCTTTATTGCGCGGGCAACCTGCCCCACCTTCTGGGGTTCGCAGGTGAGGGCGACTGCGCGGGAGAGCTGGGGAGGGATTTTTACGCCCAGCACTTTCTGAAGCTCGGCGTGGACGTAGCTGCGGTTGAATGAAGGCGAAAGTGAGAGCTTTCCGTTTTTTTCCCGCACGCACGCTTGAGTGGACATTCGGTTACCCTAATTGGGAATTATGGCGTAAAGGATATATAATTGTATTCGCCTTGAGGGGAAAACGTGCGGGCACTGAGGGGCTCAGGGGGAGAGCTCGACGCCGTCTATGAACAGGCCCTCGTCCACGTTGTAGATTGGCCCGGTAATCCTTCCCTTCTCATCCAGGTCGAACCCCAGTATGTCTGCTGGCTGCTTGGGGGCAACCAGTTCGGCATCCCATGCATCCGAAATGCGCGCGCCTATTGCCTTCTCGTCCTTGCCCGTTGAGCAGGAAGCGAGGAAAACCCTTGCATCATCTGCGAAGAGGCCTTTTAGCGCCTCTAGGTCCTTCATGTCCAGAAGGTTGAGGAAGTTTCCTTCGGGCGTGCCGTTTAAGCCGGGGCCCAGGCGTATGGACTTTGCGGTGCCGTGGCCGCCTATCATGATGTCGCTTATTCCGAAATACTTTTCCGAGAATTTCTTTGCCTTCTCGAATAGTTCCGCCTTGTTTTCGGCTTCCACGAATACGATGTTGTAGTGCCCTTTCCTCTCGAGGATTTCGCGCTCGCCGACTATCTCGGGCAGGTAGAACACGTTGGTGTCGTCCGATTTGTTGTAGGCAATTAGGAGGAGGGGGCGGTTGTCCTCCGTTTCCCCAATGTGCTCATAGAGGTCTTCGAGTTCTTCCTTGGAATACCTAGCAAAATACTCGATTCCGTATTCGCGGTAGATTGCCTTGGTTTTTTCCGCGCCTATGTTCTCCTCTGCGTAGGCGAAATTTATGAACACTTCCCTGTCTTCTACCCTAACCCCGGATGCTTTCGCAAGGGCTCTTCCCGCTTCCCATTCCGAGCGGTGCAGGAGGAGGCTGGTAATTGCGGTCTTGGCAAGTTCGGATGGGTTGTCGAGCAGGCGGCTTATCTGCTTCGCTTCGGCAGGGTCATCGTTCTTGACCATGTCAATTACCGTGCGGAGGATTGGGGTGTAGGTGGAAGCTTCTGCGAGCTTGGCTATGCGGGTGGGGTCTGCGGCCATTGCCTTTCTTAGGGGCCCATAGAGGAGCATTGAGAACATCCTTATGTTCTTCCTTCCGCATATATCTGCGGATTCTACGAATGCATCTGCCAGCTGCGAGGGAGTTGCGAACTTGCCCCCTATGAATTCCTCGGTGCAGATTACCCCCATGGCGTATTCTTTGCCTAGCCCGTTGGACTCGGATATCCTGGAAAATGCGTCGACGACTCCATCCATGTTTTTTGCAAAATGCTCTATGACTCCCTTCTTGCCCAGCCTGGTGAAAATCCTGCCCGAATACTCTCCGGAGGCTTCGACTATGGAAACGAAAGTGTCCGCAACCTGCGAGGGTTTCTTTCCAAAGAGGGGCGCTATGTCCCTGCTTCCTAGGAGCCAGAATGCATCTCCTGAATGTGCGCCTGCGGCCGTGCCTATGTCTTCGAGGGCCTTGGTCGTTTGCTCCATGTTTTTTGCGAATGCTTTGGCTATTGGCAGCCTTCCTAGTGCCCAGAATGCATCGCCTGCGTGAGTGCCTGCTGCGATTCCTATGCGCTCAAGGGCGTGGCCGGTTTTGTCCATGTCCTTTGCGAATGCCGCTGCTATTGGCTTCCTTGCAAGAGTCCAGAAGGCGTCGCCCTGGTGGGTTCCCGCCTCCCATGCTATGCGCACAAAGGCATCGGTTGCCTTTTCCGGGTTCTTTGCGAATGCGCGGGAAATGTCCTCCTGCTTTAGGGCGTCGAATGCTTCTTTTGTGCCCTTCTTGGCCGCTTCGGATATGGAAACGAAGGATTCGGTGTGGGATACGAAGGATTTTGCGAGGGATTCGTCTTCGAAGCAGTTTACCGCGTGCTCTGATTCCATCCCGGAGTATTCTATTATGTTTTCGAGGGCTTCTGCGATTTCGCGGACCTTTGAGGCCTGCCCGGTTTCGACTATTGCGTTTGCTAGCTCTTCTGGAACTTTAGTGCCCACCATCTTTTGGAGTTGCTCCTGCACATACGAATTGTCAAGGGAGGGCGCCATTGCGAGCCTTCCGATTGGTTTTTCGCTCTTTTCCTCTTTTTCGGCGAACTTGGGCATTTTTGCATCCACCTTCTGCGATAGTTACTGTGGTAAAGGGTATATAAGAATATTAGCTTTTTGGGTTCCCGCAAACGGCCTGCCGATTTTGGGGGGAGGATTATTGCTTGCCGGGCATTTCCTTGCCCCGCAAGAATTTCCTTCCGCCTTCTGCATATAGCACACCGGAGATGCTGCCATCATTGTTGAGCACGAATTCCTCCACATAAGTGGGGACTGCGGGGGCAAAGAGGTATGCGCCCCAGGCAGATGAGATGGCGGCGCCTATTGCCTTCTCGTTTGCTCCCGTGGAGCAGGAATCGAGTATTACCCTGGGATTTTCGGCAAAGAGCCCGTGGAGTTTTTTAAGCTCTTCTATGTCCGAGAGGTCCAGCTTGTTTTCTTCAGAGTCTCCAGGGCCCAGCGCTATGCTGTCTGCTCTGCCATGCCCGCCTATTATGAGCACGCTTATGCCGAAGTACTTTTCCCCGAATTTCCTTGCTTTTTCGTAGAACTCCCCTTCGGTTTCGGCTTCAAAGATGATGACGTTGTACTTGTTGTGCTTGCCGCCCCCCGTTAGCGGTGAGCGGGTTACCATGTCCCCATAGAAGCCCCCGTTGCGGTCGGACTTGTTGTTTGCAATTAGGAGGAGGGGGCGGTTGTCCTCTTTTTCCCCGATGTGTTCATATAGGGATTCAAGCTCTTTTTTGGAATACCTTGCGAAATACTCAATTCCGTATTCGCGGTAGATTGCCCTGGTTTTCTGCGCGCCTATTGTTTCCTTTGCGTAGGCGAAATTGATGAAGACTTCGCGGTCTTCGAAAGTTATGCCTGCTGAGAATGCGAGGTCCCTTCCCTCTTCCCACTTGTCCCTGTAATCCGGGAGGCAGCCCATGCCGTATTCTTCGATTAGCGTTTCGGGGCTATCGAGCAGGGAGAGCAGGACGCGCACCTCCCCTTTTACCGCAGCCTCGCCCTTTTGATCAACGTTCTCCTGGGAAACTGCTTCCTTGAGGGAGTAGATGAGGCTTGAGTATGCTGCGGTTTCGGCAAGCTTCTGGAGCTTGTTGAAATCTTTTGTGAAATCCCCTTCTACGAATTTCGCCAGGCCGAATGCCGCATCCATTACGGATTTGCGCCTCCTTCCGCAGAGGCGGGAGATTTCGGAGAAGGTTTCGGCCGCTTTTGCGGGGTTTTTCGCAAACGCTTCTGCGAAGGGAATGAGCGTCCAGAATGCGTATTTGGACTCCGCCCCATACGTGTTGAATATGCTTGCAAATGCCCTGGATACTTCTTCGGGGTTTTTTGAGAATGCCTCTGCGATTGGTTCGAGATTGTGGAGGAACATCAATCCCTGGGGGTTGAATGCCTGGGAGGTGTCTTTGCGTGTGGCCTCTGCTATCCTCACTATGGCATCGGTTATCCTCTTGGGCTCCTTGGAGAATTCATCCTTGAAATGGAGCACCACCTTGAATGCCTCTGCGGGGAGGCCCATTGCGGCTTTTGCCATTCTTGCAAACTCTTTTGGGTTTGCAACGAGCATTGCTGAGAGGCCTTCGTCCTGGAAGAGTGCGAGGGTTTCTTTTGCTTTGTTGCCCGCAGAAATGCTTATCTGCTCAAGGGCGTCGGAAACCTTCCTCAGCCTGGATGGCTCCCCGGTTTTTACTACATCCTCTATTAGCTGTTCTGGGACCCGCGGGAGGCTTGCCTCAAGCTGCTCCCTTACGTACTCCGCTTCGAGTGCGGGCTTTAATGAAAGCCTGCTCCCTGTTTTCTTGCGGGCACTTTTTTGCACCATTTTCGAATCCTCCTAAGGTAAATAGCTCAGAAAGGGTATATAATGCTAACTTCTGCGGGGGCGCTTGCCCTTGAGGGATGCGGGAGTCATTCTTTTTCCGCTGCGCGCTTCCCATTTTTGAAATGCGAGCGCCTAGAATAGTATTGCACGTCCGTTATGCGGCCATCCCCATCCCGGATTACTTCCTTCATGTTGGTTGGGAGCTTGGGCGCAAAAAGCTCTGCTCCCCAGAGGCGGGAGATTAGGGCGCCTACCGCTTCTTCATTGGCCCCTGTTGAGCAGGAATCGAGGATTACGAGGGCTTCTTTTGCAAAGAGCCCATGCAGTCCCGCCATCTCGGCTTCGTCGCGGAGGTCCAGGAAGTTCTCTTCCTGCCAGCCCGGGCCGAAGCGGACTGAACCTTCCTCCCCATGCCCGCCAATCCAGAGCGCGCTTATGCCGAAGTATTTTTGCGAGAATTTTTTTGCCAGCTCGTAGAATTCGTATTCGCTTTCGGCTTCGAAAAAGATTACGTTGTAGTGGCCGTCTTCGAGCATGGGCTTTCTTACCTTCCTTGAGAGGGAGTGGTAGAATGTCCCGTTGAAATCGTTCTTGTTCTGCGCAATCAGGAGGAGGGGGCGCTCGTCTGTGCGCTCTCCTATGTGGTCATAGAGGTTTTCGAGTTCCTCCTCGGAATATCTTGCAAAATACTCGATTCCGTATTCCCTGTGGATTGCTTTTGCCTTCTGTGCGCCTATTGTTTCCTTTGCGTAGGCGAAATTGAGGAAGACTTCCTTGTCTTCGATTGTTACTCCCGCTTCTAATGCGAGCTTCCTCCCCTCCCTCCATTGCCCCCTGTATACGGGGAGGGTGCTCAGCTTGTATTCGCTTTCGAGTTTATCCTGGTCATCCAGGGCGGCTACCGTGCCTGCTATTGAGCCTGTATCCTTCTGCATTATGTGCTTCTCCAGGTGGTAGAGGATATTCGTGTAGGTGGAGGCTTCTGCAAGCTCAAGCGCCCTTGAAGCATCCCTCATAAGGGCATCTGCGATTTTATCCTCTTTTAGGAGCTCAAAGAACTGCCCCGCCCTCCTGCCGCAGGTTTTGCACATCTGCACGAACATGGCGGAAACCCCTTCGGGGTCCGCGTAGAAATCTCCCGTGAATTTTTCGAGCGCGTAGAATGCGGCGCCCGCGTGCTCGCCTGCGGCATTGAATATTTCGGATATTGCGCCTGAGAGCATCAGGGGTTCGCTTGCAAAAAGTTCTGTGAGTAGCGGCATCGGGGCGCCTTTTTTGAGGCTTCCCTTGTTCATTACGTAGAAAGCGTAAGGGGCATTCTTGCCCCCTGCATTGGCTATTCCGGCTAGTGCGGTTGCATACTTTATGGGGTCTTTTGCGAATTCTTCCCGGATTCCGTTTTTTTCTAGGAACCAGAACATGAAGGTCTTGTCTTTTAGGCGGGGCGCGCACAGGGCGGAAAACGCATCCATCATCCTATTAGGGCCCCAGGCGAAAGAGGCTGCAACTTCATCCCTTGAGAGGAGCCGGAAGGCATCATCGGCATCCCCTTTTGCGGCTTTTGCTATCTTTACAAAATACTCTGCCGTTTTCCCGGGACCTGCTTCGAAAACCATCGCGATTGGCTCTTTTCGGAGCGCCATGAATGCCTGCCTTGCCGCTTCCTTTGCGGCTTTTGCCATTTTTACGAACTCTTCTGGGTTTGCAACGAACATCCTTGCTAAATTCTTGTCTGCTAACACGCGGAGGGCGGATTTGGGCTTGCTGCCCGTAGCCTTCGCTATTTTTGAGAGGGAATCGCGGATTTCCCGTATCTTGGAGGTGTCTCCGCTCTGGGCAACTTCCTTTGAAACGGCATAGGGAACGTAGCCCGCTGCGCCTTTGAGCTGCTCTTCCACATAACTTATTTCGAGTGCGGGCTTTAGGGAAAGCTTTTCGCTTTTTTCTTGTTTGCGGAGTTGCCTGCCTGCCATGTTTATTCCACCTTGGATTTTCATTCCTCTTCCGGGCGGGGAATTTCCTGCCCGTTTTTGAAGCGGATGTTTCCTTCGAAGAATACCGCGCCTTGTATGCGGCCCTCACCATCCAGCACGATTTCCTTTAGTGCGGTAACCTGCCTCGCCGCAAAGAGGTCTGCGCCCCAGAGCCGCGATATTATTGCGGCTATCCCTTTGCCGTTGGCTCCCGTGGAGCAGGAATCTAGGATTACAAGCGGGTTTTCGGCAAAGAGGCCGCGGAGCTGCCCCATCTCCTTTTCATCTGTGAAATCAAGGTAACGCTCGTCTCCTTCGCGCGGCCCAAGCTCCATGCTGTCGGAGGTTCCGTGCGCGCCAATCATCAGGGCGCTTATTCCGAAGTATTTTTCCCCGAATTTCCTTGCCTGCGCGTAGAATTCCTGCTCGGTTTCGGCCTCAAAAAAGATTACGTTGTAGTGGCCTTTTTCTAGTAGCTGCCCCCTTAGTTCGTGCCTTCCGTAGAAGACTTTTGTGCCATCGGACTTGGGGTAGGCAACCAGGAGGAGGGGGCGCGCATCCTCCCTCTCCCCTGCGTGCTCGTATAGGTTTTCGAGCTCGTTTTTTGTGTATCTTGCGAAATATTCAATCCCGAATTCGCGGTGGAGCGCGAGGGTTTTCTTTTTGCCGATTGTGCTTTCTGCGTATGCGAAATTTATGAAAACTTCCTTGTCTTCAATACTGATTCCGGCTTCGCGGGCGAGCTTTTTTCCCTCCCCCCACTTGTTCTTGTATGCTGCAAGAGTGGGGATTCCCAGTTCCCTGGAGAGTTTTACGGGGTGCTCAAGCATCCCAAGGAGCCTGGAGAGTTCATCCTTCTTTATGTCCGCTAATGAATCGAGCTCGCGCACTATCGAAGTATATGCCATTGCGTCTGCAAGCTTTACCGCCCTGCGGATGTCTTCTGCGATGAATGCGCTGACTGCTTCCCTGCACAGTAGTGAGTAGAGGCGGTTGGTGTTCCTGCCTGCTATTCCAAATGCCTTTGAGAAGATTTCTGCAAAGCGCTTTGGGCTTTGCGCAAACGCCCCATCGAAATCCGACAATGCCGCAAACACGTATTTCCTGTCTTCCCCGGTTGCTTCTGCCAGCTTTATGAATGCATCCACTGACTCTTTTGGGTTCTTTGCGAATGCGTATGCGAAACCCTCAACCGAGAGCAGGGAAACCGCCCCCGCTATTCCTTCCCCCACGCCTTTTGCAAGCCTTGCAAACTCTCCAGGGTTTTTGGCAAGGAGGGCGGATACTGCCGGGTTGAGAAGGAGGGCCCCGAATACTTCATCTGCCATGCCGCCCGAAGATTTCCCCATCTGCACAAACGCATCGGTAACTGCGCCGGGATTTTTTGAGAATGCTGCTGAGAGCTCTTTTTTCCTGAGAACGGAAAACGCCAGGCCTGCGTTTTCCCCCGTTGCCTCCCTTATGCGGATGAACGCTTCGGCCACCGCTTCGGGCTCCCTTGCGAATGCGCGGGTGATATCCGTTGTGGCCAGTGCGGCGAACGCTTCCTTGGAATAGTAGCCCGCGGATTCTCCCACCCTGGAAATTGAGGATGAGAGGAGTTCCGGGTTTTTGGCAAAAAGCGGGGTTGCCGCCTTGTTCCCAAGAAGCCAGAATGCGTCTTCTGCGCCAAGGTCTGCTCCGGTTGCCACTTCGGTTAATGCGCGGGAAATCCTTGCCGGGTCTTCTGCGAAGGCTGCTGCCACTTCCTTCCTGGAGAGAACCAGGAATGCGTCCCTGGAATTCGAGCCTGCGCCCCATATCAGGGATGCGAGGGCGTCCGCGGCCCCGCGCGGATTGCCTGCTAGTGCGCACGCTATGCTCTTCCTGCTTAGGATCAATGAGAGTTCATCTGGCCATTCGGATGAAAGATTGGCAAGGCGCGATAGGGCTTCTGCCGCGTGCCCGATTTGCCGGGGGTTCCTGGATACTTCGGAGACGAGCACTTCGGGGATTTCGATTTCCAAACCAGCACTGCGCACGGCGCCCTCTAGCTGCTCGCGCACGTGGGAATGTTCAAGCGACGGGGTTAATGAGAGTTTTTCGCTTTTTTCCCTTTTCTGCTTCATTGCCATTTTCCTGCGCCCCTGCAATTTAGTGGGGGCAGGAGATATAAGTAGGTTGCGGATTTGATGCCGGAAACCGCCTGCAGGATTGCAGTCAGCGCCCAGCCGGCAACTCCTCTCCCTTGTAGAATCTCTTTCCGCCCTCGTTGTAGGCGGCATCCGTTATCAGGCCCATATCGTCCATGACGAATTCCCTGATGTATGCGGGCACTTCGGGGGAGAGGAGCAGGACTTCCCATGCCTCAGAAACTTTCGGCCCTATCGCTTTCTTGCCTTCGCCGGTGGAGCACGAATCCAGTATTACTATGGCACCTTCGGCGAATAGCCCATAAAGGTTCCGGAGTTCATCCAGGTCCGAGAGGTCAAGCAGGTTCTCCTCCCTGCTCCCAGGCCCCAGGCGTATGGAGTCCGCACTGCCATGGCCCCCTATTACCAGCACGCTTATGCCGAAATACTTGTCCGCAAATTTCCTTGTGAACTCATAGAACTCCTGCTCGGTTTCGGCCTCAAAGAAAATGGCATTGTAGCTTTCGGCTGCGATTACCGGGGCGCGGGTATCTGCTTCGCGGTAGAATGCCCCCGTCTGGTCGCCCTTGTTGCCCGCTACTAACATGAGGGGGCGCGGGTCGCCTTTTTCGCCGATGTGCGCGTAGAGGGATTCAAGCTCTTCTTTTGTGTATCTTGCGAAATACTCGATTCCGTATTCCTTGTAGATGGCACCGGTTTTTTGCGCTCCGATTGTGTCCTTTGCGTAGGCGAAATTGATGAAGACTTCGCGGTCTTCACTCGTTACTCCCGCTTTTCTGGCGAGTTTTTTTCCTTGCCGCCATTTGCCCCTATATCCTGCAAGGCGCGGAATCCCGTATTCGCGGGCTATGTTCTCCGGCTCGTTGAGCATATCCAGCCGTTTGAGGATTTTTTCCTTATCCTTCTCTCCTGCCTCTTCCATCCCAAGCAGGAGGGTGGAGTAGGATAGGGCTTCTGCGATTTTTAGGAGCTTGGAGGAATCTGCGGATACTGCCCCGCTGACTGTTTTGTTGGAGAGGAAGCCGAAGAACGCGGACTTCTTCCTCCCGCATATGCTAGCTGCCTCCAGATAGGTTTCGGTAAAACGCTTCGGGCTTTTGGCAAAAAGCCCCGCGAAATCCTGCATTCCGAAAAAGTAGGCGCTTGCGCTGTTTCCGGCTTCCTGTGCAATCCTTACGAATGCATCGGTGGTCTCTTCGCTCTTGCCCTCTAATATGGGCGCATAGCCATTGCGGGTGAGCAGCAAGATGGCCGTGTCCATGGCGGTTCCCGCCGCATGCGCAATGCGGATGAATGATTCGGGCTTTTTGGCGAGGAGGGTGCGCAAGCCAGAGTCGGTGGAGAGTTCCCTGAATGCCCCGCCCAACGCCGCTTTCGTGGTTCTCCCCAGGGCCACGAAGGCATCCGTGATGGTTTCCATGTTCGGGGAGAAGGCTAGGGCAATCTCTTTTTCCCCCAGGGCGGCAAATGCGTATCCCGCGTTTTTGCCTGCGGCTTCCCTTATGCGGAGGAACGCTTCCGCTACTTTTTCCGGCTCCGTTGCGAAGGCCTGGGCGATTTCCGCGCTAGCTAGCGCCGCGAGGGCTTCCTTGGAATACTTCCCCGCGGATTCGGCTATTTTTGCGAGGGCTTCGGAAACTTCGGCGAGCTTTGCGGGGCTGCGGGTTTTTGAGACCGCGTTGATTAATTCTTCGGGGATTTCGATTGCGGGGCCTCCTTCTGTGCGCACGGCTTCCTGCAATTGTTTTTGGACATAAGAAGGCTCTATGGAGGGAGTTAGCGAGAGCTTTGCGCTTCCCTCTTTTTCCTTTTGCCTCATTGCCATTTGGGACCCCCGTTGCCGGATACGTGCAATTCTTGTGGGGGGAAGCATATAAATAAAACTGATGGGCGGGGATGCGGATTCATTCGGGAAAGAGGGCTCCCTCAATAATCCTGTTTTTAAATGTTCTCCCCCCATACTCTTCTGCAAACATATCTGGTGAAATGATGGATTATGATTCCCTTTTGGATAAGGCATACGAAGCCCTCCCCGACAAGTCAAAAGGCGGGGAACGCTTCGAGATTCCCTCCCTCGATGCATTCGTGGAGGGGAACAAGACGATAATAAAGAACTTTTCAAGCGTCCTGCAGAAAATACGCAGGGAGCCTGCGCACATAATCAAGTTCTTCACAAAGGAGTTCGCGGTTCCGGCAACCGAGGAGGGGGACAGGCTGGTCCTGCATCGGAAGCTCCGCATTGAATTAATCAACAAGAAATTTGATGAGTACGTGAAAAGCTACGTGATTTGCGAGCAGTGCGGAAAGCCGGACACGCACATTGAGGATTCCGGGCATCGTTCCAAGATGCTCGTATGCGAGGCATGCGGGGCAAGGACTGCGGTGAAATAGATGGCAGCTGGAAGGAAAAAGAAACCCGTGTTCAGGCCGAGGGGGAACAAGCCCAAGAGGCCTCCGGCACCAGGGGAAGAACAGCCTATTATGAGGGTGAAGCTCCCGAGGCAGGGAGAACTCCTGGGCGTAGTGACCGGGATTATGGGCGGGGGAAGGATGCTCGTTATCTGCGAGGACGGAAAAGAGAGGATGGGGCGCATACCCGGAAAATTGAAGAGGAGAATCTGGGTGCGCGAGGGGGATGCCGTGACCATCCGCCCATGGGAAATAGAAGGCGACAAGAAGGGGGACGTTATCTGGAGATACCACCCAAACGAGAGGAAGTGGCTTAGGGACAAGGGGTATTTGAAGGTAGGATAGATGGCGCGGAAGGTTTCAAAGAGGAAGAGGCCTTCTAGAGACGACTTTTTGTTCAAGGAGCGCTTCAAGCTTGAGAGCGAAGTGTTTGACCGCTCCACACTGCTTACCCTCTCCAAGCTGATTGGGAAGGGGATTTTCTCTACATTAGACAACCCCATTTCCACCGGTAAGGAGGCGAACGTTTTCCGCGCTAGTGTTGAATCCGGGGGGTTTTTGGCGGTCAAGATTTACAAGCTTGAGACTACGAGATTTATGAGGAGGAAAGAATACCTTGAGGGGGACCAGAGGTTCGGGAAATTCCGGAGGACCGAGCGGGAATTCGTTACCGCTTTTGCGCAGAAAGAATACAAGAATTTGCAGATTTGCGAGAAGGTTGGGGTGCACGCTCCCCGCCCCCTGCTGCAGGAGAAGAACGTTTTGGTAATGGAATTCCTGGGGGAGGGGGGGATTCCTTATACTCCGTTGAATGAGCTTGGGCCGGAATCGGTTTCGCAGCTTGAGGGCATCCTTATGGACTTGAGGAAACTGTATAAGGCCGGGCTTGTGCATGCGGATGTTAGCGAGTATAATGTCCTTGTCGGGAGGAAGCCGTTCCTAATTGATTTTGGGCAGGGGGTTTTGCTCTCGCACCCGCATTCGGGAGATTACCTGGAGAGGGATGTCGGGAACATCGTGAAGTATTTTTCCAAGCACGGCTTTGGGATGGATTTGGGGGTGGCTCTTAGGTACGTGAAGGGGGAGGGAAAGCTGCCGGGCAAGGCTGGCAAGAAGAAGGCGGAAGAAGGGAAAAAGAAGAAAGAGTGAGCTTCCCTTTTGCTTAATCCTACATCCTATTTGGGATTGGGACTCCCAGCAGGCCCAATCCGCTTGAGAGCACTTTTTCAAATGCGACTACCATTGCGAGGCGGGTCTTTCTTTCTTCTTGTGTTTCCGCATTGAGCACGCGGCTGTTGGTGTAGAAGCGGCTAAACACGTTTGAGAGGTTGTAGATGTAATCGGCTATTATGTGCGGGCGCATCTTCCGTGATGCATCCTGCACCACTTCCGGGAACCTTCCTAGTTCCTTTAGGAGGCGCTTTTCGTCATCGTTGAATGCATGGGGCTGTGGGGACGGCTCGAAATTTGCCTTCTCCATGATCCTGCGGGCGCGGACGCACGCGTATTGGAGGTAGGGTCCCGAATCCCCTTCCAGGGAGAGGACCTCGTCCCACTTGAAAATGAGCTTTTTTTCGGGTGCGATTTTTAGGAAGGCATAGCGTATTGCGCCTGCTGAGACGGTTTTTGCAATCTCCTTTTTCTCGTCATCTTCGAAGTCGCCCTTTACCTTTTCCAGCGCGCGCTTTTGGCCTTCTTCTAGGAGTTCGTCTGCGGTGTGGCCTAGCCAGGTCCCCTTTCTTCCTGAGAACTTGGCTTCCGGGAGCCAGGCGTGCTCATAGGAGAGGTGGATGGAGTTCTTTGCCTCCTCTTCGAATCCGAGCAGGCCCATTACGTGGGCGATTACTTCCTGGGGGTATTTTTGCTCTACCCCGATTACGTTGATTACGAGTTCGGCTTTCCCGAATCCATCTTTCCTCTTTCCCTCTTTTGAGGTTATGTAGATGCTCTTGCCGTTGGGATTTGAGAGGAATTTTTCATAGTTGAATTCGCCGTTTAACTTTCCGAACTTCCAGAGCTGGAAGACCATGTCTTTTCCGGTGTAGGTTGCGGTTCCGTTGCTCCTAATTAGGATTTTGTCGGGGTCTTCCATCCCGCTCATTTTCCCTCCGAGCTTTACCACCCAGCAGCCTTCATTCTTGCCGGAAGTTTCGTGGTGGACGGCGTTGTTGTCTTTTAGCTTTTGCATTCCCTCCTTGAAAACTTCGCGAAGGATGTCGCTCTCACAGATTAGGGCATCGTGGGACACTCCGTAATTGGAGGCGGTCTCATACTGGGCCCTTACGCATTCTTCGGTTAGTTTTCTTGCCTGTTCTGCCACATCCCCGCTTCCGGATTCCATCTGCTTTAGGATGCCTTCGGCTTCCTTCTTTACTATTGCGTCCTGCTCCATCTTGGAGGCTACTTTTACGTATTCGGCTCCCATCCAGTGGTCGGCTTTTCCTTCTATTTTGCCTTCGCTGTTGAGATACCCCCAGAGGCTTTGCGCAACTTGCAATCCCAAATCATCTATGTAGTCTAGCCTCTGGACTTCGTCGCCCCCGAATTCCAGGATGTTGGCTACGCTGTTGCCCAGGAGCGCATTCCTTAGGTGGCCTATGTGCCAGGGCTTGTTCGGGTTTACCGCGGGGGATTCCACTATTACCCTGCGGTTGTTGCCGCCCCTTCCGTATGCTTTGCCTTCGTTGAGTATTTTGGTGCAAACTTCACTGAAAAAGGAATCGGAGAGGAAGAAGTTTATGTAGGGGCCTGTCGGCTCGGCTTTTTTTACCCATTCGTGGGACTCTAGTTTTGCCGCGATTTCCTGTGCCGCCTGCACCGGGCTCATTTTCATTTTCTTTGAGGCTATGAAGCTGATTTTGCTTGCAATGTCGCCCTTTCCTTCCTCTGCCACCTCTAAGGTTTTTAGGCAGAGTTCGGTTGGTTCGCCTGTTGCTAAACTAATGAGCTTGGATAGCTGGTGCTTGGCGTTTGCAATCATGAGGGGGAATTTGTACGATAATAAATATAAAGCGTGCTTTCATTCTTTACTTTATGGGCCACTATGGGAAAGGGTTCGGCATGGAAGGGATTTCGGTTTCCAGAATGCGGGAGCTTGATTCCAAAGCCGTTGCTGCGGGGACACCTGTTTTGGAACTAATGGAGCGCGCGGGTAGGGAGTGCGCTAAATTCATTGGAGGGGAGTTTGGGGAGGGCAAACGGATTCTGGTTTTCTGCGGGCCGGGAAACAACGGTGGGGACGGGCTTGTTTGCGCACGCTATTTGCACAAAGGAAATTCTGTGCGGATTTGTGTTGTTGGAGAACCCAAAACCCCTGCGGCAAAGGGGAATTTGCTGCGCGCAAAGAAGGCGGGGGTGGGGATTATTGCCTTTGGGGGAGATGGGGAGGGGGCTGTTGCTGCCGGGGAAGCAAAAGCGGATTGGAAAGCGGCGCTAAAAGAATTGGGGGAGGAACTAAAATCCGCGGACATGGTTGTGGATGCGCTCCTGGGAGTTGGAGCAAAGCTTCCCTTGCGCGGGAAGATGCTGGATGCGTGCAGGCTCATTAATTCTTCTGCTGGTTTTGCAAAGCCCCCGAAAATCGTTTCTATTGACGTTCCCACTGGAATGGATGCGGATACCGGGAAAACGGATTATGATGCGGTTGCGCCGGATATTACTATCTGCATGCACGCACCTAAAATCGGGGAGCTAAAGGCGGGGGAGAGGAAAACGGGAAGGCTCGTGGTTGCGGACATCGGGCTGGGAGGGTGATTCCCGCGTGCCCGCTAAAGGCATCCCGGGTAAAAGGGCAATAATAGCACTTTTTATACTTTTCACCACTATTAATTACATTAATCCATAGATGAATTGCCGGGTAATGATTATGAAAGAGAGATTTCTTGCTGCACCAAGGAGAGGTATGGGGAAGGAAGGGAAACAGGTGGTGCTGGGCACCGCAAGGGAATCTTCCAGAAGGGAGTTCTCCAGGTTGGCTGGGGCAGCACTCCTTCTTGCGCCCCTCATGCTGCCATCTGTCGCTTTTCCCTCGGGAAAGAAGGAAGAGATAAACCTCAGCAACAAGGAGATTGAGAGGCTTGGGCTGCTGGGGCAGGAATGTGCCGTGCCTACGCTAATTGGCATCCTAAATAGCCGGAAATCCGTTACCACAAAGCAGTACGCTGCGCAGGCCCTCGGGAGAATCGGAGGGGAGAAGGCGGAGAGGGCATTGCTCAAGGTCGTAAAGAACAGGCTCAATGAAGAAGATTTAAGGGACTGGGCCCTGATGGCGCTTGGGGAGATTGGAGGCGAGAAGGCGCTGGATGCCGCAATTGCGTCCATGAAGGACAGGAGCATCACAATTCGGTACACGGCAATTGATGTGGCTTCGGGAATCGGAGGGGGGAAAGCGGAGAAGGCACTGCTTCCCATGATAAGGGACCGCAGTGACTTCGTAAGGTGCAGGGCCGTGGAAATGGTTGGAAAACTGCGCGTAGAAAAAGCCGTTCCGGGGTTGAGGAGGATCCTAAAGAATCCCAGGGAATTCGAATACGTCAAGGAAGAGGCAATCGGGGCACTCAACCGGATTGGAGGGGAGGCGGCTAGCAAGGCATTGGAAGAAGCTTCACATAAGAACCTGGCGAAAACGAAGGAAAAAAACGCCATTGAGATTCTTGGGAGGGAAAGCGGCAACCTTTCTACGGCATCGATAGCCACTGCGCTCTCACACCGGTCGGCAAATGTGAGAATCAAGGCCGCCAAGCTTCTTGGGAAGAGGGACAGCAGGGAGTCTGCTGATGCGCTCATTGGGGCACTGGAGGATGGGCATGCCCGGGTGCGCGCATATGCCGCAGAATCCCTGGGGAAGATAGGCCGGGGCGCGGGGGCGCTCATAGACCTGCTTGATAAGGAGAAGGTCATATGGGTGAGGCAGATGGTGCTCCTTGCGCTTGCGGATATGGAATGCAGGAATGCGCTTCCGACTATAATCGGCATAGTGGAGGAGGGGCTGAGGAACAAGAACTATGATATAGAAGAGCTGCGCATTGCGGTGTCCGTCCTTGGGACGCTGGGGGACTCTTCCAATATTCCCCTGCTTGAGAGGGTGCGTGAGCAGTATGGGCTCGGGCATGTGGGCAGCAACGCTTTCTACGCAATAGGGAAGATACAAGAGCGCTGTGGGAGAGCGGAATAAGCGGATGCTCCGTTTAAGTGCATGCCCTTGAGAGGGTTTTGCCCTCCTAACCCCTTCCCCCCTTGCGGGGGCGCTTCCTTTATATTCTCTTTCTGCATTATCTGGGCAGATGAAGCTCTACATACAGCTCCTGCTAATGTTCATAGCGAGCCAGATACTCGGAATCTATACCGGGGCTTACATACTAGAAGACGCGATGGCGAACGAATACGTGCGCTCGATGATGACTATTGAGTCGGGGCCCACGGCGATTCCCTACTTCGTGGTTTCGGTGCTGATTGGGGCGGGAATTTTCATAATACTGCACAAGCTGCACATTTCCCTGTTGTTTAGGCTTCTTGAAATCGGGGTGATTAGCACTACCACCTCGGTTTTCGCTTATGCTTTTGTGAAGCCCCTGCTTGTGGGGACGCTTGAATCCATGGCTGCTGCAATAGCTATTGCGGTTGTTTTTGCGGTTTTGAAGCAGGTTTTCCATGGGCTAAAGAACCTTGCCGCAATCACTTCAAGTGCCGGGGCGGGGGCGGTATTCGGGTTCACTTTCGGCTTCAGCAACGCCTTAGTCTTCCTGCTCATACTGGCGGTTTATGATTACATCTCCGTTTACAAGACCAGGCACATGATTACGATGGCAAATGAAATCGTAAAGAGGGACATGGCATTTACCATCTCGGCTGAGAAAAAAGAGGAGGGGTACAAGAAGAAATCCAGGCTGGATTTGGGGACAGGGGACATTTCCCTTCCGATAATGGCGGAGGTGGCCGCTTATGCTATTAGCCCCATGCTCTCGTTATTCGTATTTTGCGGCGCGGTTGCGGGAACTTTAGTCGTGCTTTATGCTGCCTGGAGGCACAAGTGCGTCCTTCCCGCCCTCCCCCCGATTGCCGCTGGGATATTCCTGTTTTCGCTTATAGCGATTGCCCTGGGTTTTGTGGATTAGTAAAGGGGCTCCGAAGGAGCGGGGGCTAAGGGCTGCGGATTATTTCCGTTAGCTTGGAGATGAATTCTTCGCGGGGCAGATAATAGCCTTTGAGCGGCTCTGTGGAAAACGCTGCCTCCCCCTGCCCGGAGTGGCGGCGGACGTGTGCCCTCCTCATGGCTGCGGCCTCGGAGGCTTTCGTGGTTGCCTCCCAGTTGCCATCAAGCGCCTTGAACGTGTGCATCCGGGAAAAGGGGTCTTCGCAGAAAACGGCTATGAAAATGAGCGCATCTGTCTTGCCCTCCCTTTTTAGCTGCAAGATTGCGCTTTTCTTTTCGCGGCTGTTGCCATTTAGGAGCGTGCTGGCCAGGGTTCTTGGGGCGGCGTGCCTGTACAAGAGGGGCTTTGCATTCTTGAAATTGTTCCTGCGCTTTGCGGATAGTTGGTTGTGGGGAATTTGCTGCCCCCTCGGGCCATTGTGCCCTTGGGAAGTGCAGGAAACTTTTCTGCGAACCGGCATCATCATGGACATATTGTGTTCAAAAGAGCTTATAAACGGTTATCGTTTTTTGGAAACCCGGAAATCGATTGCGAACTGCGCGGTGGAAGCTGAGTAGGGGCGCACTTCCTTTTCAAAGAGGAATTCCACTTCCCTGTTTAGCCTGCGGGCGATTTTGGTTATTTCCCTTTTTGCCTCCCTGGTTCCGGCTTCCCGCTCAAGCATTGTATAGAAGTGGATTGTGCATCCGTCTTTTGCGGCAACCATTGCCGGCTCCAGGAACTCTCCTGCGCCCATTGGGAGGGGCATCGCAATCCTGTCTGCCCAGGAGGCGAAGCGGAGGGAGCACTCCTTTTTGGCATCCCCTAGAATCGCTTCCGTGTTTGTGAGCTTGTTGAGCTTTATGTTCTCCTTGAAATAGCGGATTGCATCCGGGTTTAATTCCACTCCGGCAACCTTGCATTTGGGGTGGGCTTTTGCAACCTCCAATGCGAAGGGGCCTATCCCCGCAAAGAGGATTAGGACGTTTTCTTTGTCTTTTGCGGCTTCGGCTATCCTTTTGCGCTCCGTGCTGAGCCTCGGGGAGAAATACACTTTTGAGAGGTCAAGCTTCATCCTTACCCCGTTTTCGGTGTATTCTGTTTCGGTGCGGTTCTCGCCTGCTATGTGGGCAAGGGGGGTTACGCGGAACACTCCTTCTCTTCCCCCGGTTTTCCGAAATACCGCCTTTACCCTTTTTTCCCCTTCTAGGAGGAGCTCGCCTATTTCCTTTTGGAGGGGCTCCATTTCCTTGGGGACCTGGATTATCGCTATGTCGCCTATTACTTCGTAGGAGGAGAGGATTCCCTTTGCTTTTTCCTCGCCGAACCTTTTTGAAAAAAGGATTCTAAAGCTCCCCTGCTGCTCTTTTGCTTCCAGCTTTGCTTCCACTACCTTTGCGCCTTTTGGGAGGCTTGCCCCTTCCGCTTTGGGCGGGGTGAGAGGCTCCCCGTTTCCGCGCGCCCATGGGGAGGGCTTGGAATCTTCGTTGATTTTTTTTGCGGATTCTCCTGTTATCGGGAGCAGGAGGAAATCGCCTTCTTTGCCTATTGTGCGGGATTCGTCTAGGGCGCCCATTGATTTTAGGGCTTCCTTTGCTTTCTGCCCGTCCTTCTTTTTTACGCGAAGGGCGTATCCGTCTTCCTCCATTGGAGGGGAATTGCCGCATTCATGTATTTAAGTTTCACTATGCAAGGTTTCCCCAGATGGAGGAGAAGGAATATTTATCGTGGCTGTCTTCCTATACGGAGGCAGAAGAATGCGTTAGGACGCAGGGGGGATTGCCGTATTATTTGCGGGTGAATCTGCTAAAGGCGGGGGTGGGGGAGTATCTTTCATGGACTAAATTGGGGCTGGAGGAGACTTTTCTTCCTTATGCTTTTAGGGTTGGGGAGGTTCCCGAAGGCGGGCTTGGGAACACCATTGATTATGCTAGCGGGTGGATGCATACGCAGAGTTTATCCTCCATGCTTCCTCCTGCGGTGCTCTCGCCCGTATCCGGGGAAACGATTCTGGATATTTGCGCGGCTCCCGGGTCCAAGACCACGCAGTGCGCTGCACTAATGGGGAATTCCGGGGTGATTGTTGCAAACGATTCGAATAGGGGGAGGATTAGCGCGCTTTCTTCAAACCTTGAGAGGCTTGGGGTGATAAATGCCTGCACCATGAACCAGGATGGGGTGAGGTTCACTTCCAAGCACCGCTTTGATAGGATATTGGTGGATGCGCCGTGCTCCGGGCTTGGGAGCAACGAGAATGCGCATAAGTGGTGGGATGAGAAGTATTCGCGGAATATAAGTGCGCTGCAGACTGGGATATTGAAGAATGCCTTTGCGCATTTGAAAGAGGGCGGGGTTTTGGTTTATTCAACCTGCACTTATGCTAAGGAGGAAAACGAGGTTCCGGTTTCGAGATTGCTAGAAACGCATGAGGACTCTAGGCTTGAGCAGGTGCGTGTTGTTTTGGGGGAGGGTGAGGGAGGGGCTGGCGCAGAAGGAAAGGGGGTGACTGCCACAAGGAGTGGTGGGGGGGAGGTTAAGGCAGGTGTGCCCATTCCCAATTCGCAGCCTGGGCTCTCAGAATTCGGCAACGAATTTAGGAAGGTTGCGCGGGTTTATCCGCACGAATTCGGGAGCGAGGGATTCTTCGTTGCCAAGATACGGCGCACATAGACGATTGGCGGGCAGGTGTCCGTTTTGAGGCCTCGTGCAAAGGGGAGGATATATATATATCTATCATTGTATATTCATCATATGGCAAAAGATTTCAAGAATGCTCCGACCGGGGAATTGATAGCAGTGCTGGAAAATGAGGCTGCGCAGTCCTCAACCCGGCTTGAGGCCATAAAAGAACTTGGAAGGCGGAAGGAACCGGAGGCGGCTACTGCTTTGAGCAATGCTGCCCTGCATGATAAGAGTGCGGATGTGAGGCGCTTTGCGGCTATGGCCCTTGGGGAGGCCAACGGTGAGAAAGCGTTTCCCATACTGATTAAGTTGCTTCAGGACGAGTCTCCGGGCGTGAGGGAAGCATCTGCACTTGCGCTTGGGAGGATTGGGGGGACTAGGCCCAAGCTTCCTGGAGAAAAGAAAGCGAGGGATGCGCTGCTTAATATTCTGAAGGATAAATATATGGAGGATGCGCAGGTAAGGGCGGCTGCCGCTTCCAGCCTGGGCTGGATCAACATGGGCCAGCCCAAATCAGGCGTAACTAATGGAAGGAAGGCGGATGCGGAGGTTATTTCCTCCTTGATTAATGTATTGGGGGATGATGAGGGAAAGATGCTTTCCGGCTTTGCTGAGGCATTTGGGGAAAATGCGAGAACACTAGCAATCTTAAGGACCGAAATTCTCAGGGTGAAGGCGGCTGAGGCTCTGGGAACAATCGGGAACCGGTCCGCAGTTCCCAGCTTGATTAAGGCTCTGGGGGATGAAAATCCCAACCTCGTGTTTTCGGCCACGGGCGCTCTTGGGAAAATTGGGGGAACGAAATCGAGGGATGCGCTGCTTAATGTAATGGAGGATGAAAAAAGAGATGTGAAGCTTAGGGCATATGCCGCTTTTAAATTGGGCCAGATTAGCGGGGCGAAAACGGATGCGAAAATTGTTTCCGCCCTGATTAAGGCATTGGAGAGTGGGCATGAGAAGATTAGGGAAAGTGCGGCCAACTCCCTTGGGATAATTGGGGACGCATCTTCCATACCTGCTTTGGTTAAGACGGTCCTAAACGACAATGCTAAAGTTAGGCGCTCTGCAGCTGGCGCTCTTAGGAGTATGGGGGCAAAGGCCGTTCCCGCGCTGCTGGAAGTAATAAGCGAGGGGGAGAACCCCTTCCGGAGGGGCAAGACTTCGGATGAAGAAGCGGTTCTTGCCGTGAAAATGCTTATGGAAGTCGGGGACTCTTCTGCATTGCCCCAACTTGAGCAGGCTATGCGGCACGGGAACGAGGCGGTGAAGAATGCGGCTTACGATGCAATCAGGGCGATAGAGGCGCGTGCGGAGCCTGAAACTACTGCCAGCAAGCCCCAGAAGCTAAAGCGCAGGTAAGAGGATATGCAGGCTGAAAAATTCTCCTCTTATCTGCTTGAGCGCTTTGGGATAGTGCTTCCTGCGGATGTGGAACTTGTGGGGGAGAATTCACTTCGGGTTATGAACAAAGGATTGAAGGGGTTCGCTACTTCCACCCCAAAGGGGATTCCGGCTTCCAGGATGAAGGGGAAGTTCCCGAAACCCACTACTGCGTTCGTACAGGTGTTTGGGAAGCTTGCGAATAAGAATGTGATTTCGGTTGGGGAGGAGGATGCGATGAGATATCTTGCGGGGGAAGAATTCGAAACCGGTGCGGGGGATGTGGAAACAGGATACGTAATAGTGCAGCATGAGGGCGCGGTCCTTGGAATCGGGTTCTACAAAGAAGGCAGGGTGGAGAACATGCTGCCTAAAGGAAGGAGAATAAGGAAAAAGAATTGAGGGGAGGGAACTGCCCTCCACCGCGCACTTTTTATCCGTTTATCCGGCTGCTCACTCTAAAACGAGGGCGGGCTTTCCGGGTGCGGCTGCGCCTGATTTATCATGGCCGCCTTCGGTTTCCCTGCGCACAATCAATTCTGCAGCAAGCTCTTTTGAAAGGAAGGAAGAAGCATCGGAGAGCACGGAGAATTCTTCATCTTCAGAGAGGATTGGGCCGAGCGAATGCACCTTCTTCATGAGGGACTTTGCGAATGCGCTTGCTTTTCCCATGTCCGCATTGTTTTCTTTTGCCCACTCTATTCCCGCGCGCATATCCTTTTTCTCGCGCATTGCGGAATACACTCCGCGCTTTTGGGAATCGGCAACGTAAACGTAGATTTTGGAGGGCTTCTTGCCGAAGCGCTCCTCAATCATCTGCGCATCGTGCGCCACCCCGGAAACGATTTCCTCTCCAAGCTCCGCGGATTCGTCTATTGAAGATTCATCCGCCTGCGGGAAGGCCTGCTCAACTGCGAAACCCTCTCCTCCGAGCGAATGCCAGATTTCCTCAGCTAGGTGCGGCATGAAGGGCGAGAATGCAATCGCCCATTTTTGCAGGAAGGATTTTAGGGCCGGCTTTTGCGCCCTCTTCATGTACCACTGCAATTCCGAATACATTTCGTAGAAGAACATCTGCCCCAGTTCGCGCATGCCCATAGAATCGTAGAGTGCGGGGGCGGCTTTGAGCTTGCGGTTTAGGCGCGAATGCAGCCAGCAGTCTGCGGGGGAATCGCCGTCCTCTTTTGCATAGTCTAGGAGGGAGAGGAAATAGCCTATGCGCTCTTTTACCCCTACTGCCACGCTTGCCTCAAAATCGGTATCGGCTGAGAGTTCTGCCCCCCCGACAACGGAGAAGCGGATTACGTCCGCGCCGTATTCGCGGATTGCCTTCCTAAGTGGAAGGATGTTTCCAAACGACTTGCTCATTTTCTTGCCCTCCATTAGCACGAAGCCGTTTACCACTATGCTTTTTGGCCAGTTTTCTTTTGGGAAAATCGCGGAATGGTTGAACACGAAAAAGGGCAGGTGGTTGCGCACCAAATCCGCTCCTGAGTGGCGCGCATCAAGGGGGTACCAGTAGAGGAACTTTTCGCGGAGTTCCTGCGCTTTTTGGCGCAGGGGGGAGCCTTCTTTCATGGATTCGGAGTTGGGGGCAACCTTTCCAAGGAATAAATAATCGAAGAATTCCTCGCTTAAATCTGTTGGCTCCATTTTGGATAGCTCGTGCGAAACCGTGTAGAATGCCATGTAGATTGTGGAATCGGATAGCGGCTCAACGATTTTGGTTTCATCGAAGGGGAAGGGGGTGCCCAGGCCGGAGCCGCGGGTGCAGGCTTTTTCCTTTAGCCAGTCGATTGTGGCAAGGTAGTCCTTGCGCGTGTTCTCCGGGATTAGTTCCATGCGGGAGAGGCAGTCTTTCGCCTTTGCCTTCCAGGAGGAATCCCCGTAGTTTATGAACCATTGGTCATCCACTTTCTTGACTACGACTTTTTCTCCGCAGCGGCAGAAAACCGGGCCTTTTGCTATTACGTGGACCTTGAATGCCCGCCCAATTGAGACGAGCTTGGAGGTTATTTTCTCCTTTGCATCCAGGGTGGGAATGCCGGAGAACTCGCCTATGCTCATCCTGCCTCCGTGCGCCTCTTTTTTGTAGAGCTCCTTGGTTGCAAGTTCCACTTTGGAGTCCTGCTGGCTTTCCACGCTGTGCTTCTCGATTACGTCCTGGGCGGGGAACTTTCCCTTGGGGGCGCCTTCGAAATCCAATACTGTTACGGGATTAACTTCATCAAGCTTGCCCAAATCGCGCAATGCAACGTAATCGTAGGGCGCATGAGCCGGGACGCTCATTACTATTCCCGTTCCCTCTCCGGGCTTTACAAACGGGGCGCGGAGGATTGGGATTTTCTTTCCGGAATTGCCGCATCCTTCTTCAATGGGCGGGACCTGCACCTCCTTGCCGATTAGCTTGCTTGCGGGGACTTCGCCTAGGAGTTCGCCTTCAAACTGGTGCGATAGCGAATCCCAAGCCCCCTTGCCAAAGTAGAGAACATCGTTGCCCACCCTCACTTTTACCAGGGTGGAATCCGGGTTCAGCCAGATGTTGGTTACCCCGTAGATTGTTTCGGGGCGGTAGGTGCTGGTAACGAGATACTCACTATCGGAAAGAAGGAACTTTATTGCGGCAACTTCCTCTATTTCGGGGTCCACGTCTCCTTTTGTGTCGTGGGAGCTTACCACGTTGTTGTCCGAAGGGCAGTAAGAGAGGAAGTGGCTTCCCTGGATTATCAGCCCCTGCTCTTTTAGCTTGCGCATCTGCCATTGTATGAACTTGTTGAAATGCGCATCAAAAGTGTAGAACTTGCGCCTCCAGTCTATGGAGTAGCCCATCTCTTTCATCCCTTCTTCTATTTCGCGGGAGAAATAGAGGACGAGCTCGCGGGGGTCGCCTAGCTCTTCAAACTTGGATTCTGGGATTGCGTAGATGTTCTTGAATATTGAGAGGAGCTCGGCGTCTTTTTCGCGCACCTTCTTGGCCATTGCGATTATGGGCGTGCCCGTAACGTGGAAGGCCATTGGGAGGAGAACGTTGTTTCCGCACAGGCGCGCATAGCGGGCGTGGATATCCAAAATGGTATAGGTTCGGCCGTGGCCTATGTGCTGCGGCGAATTGGGGTATGGGAAGGCGGCTGTGTAGAAGCGCTTCTTGCCCCCGGAATCGGCTGGTTCGTATATGCCTTTGGCGGCCCACTCTTTCTGCCATTTTTCCTCAAAATTCCTCAAATCCATGAAAATTACCTTATTGGGCGCTGCCCGGGCTTGGCGGGAGCGCTTTTTTGATGCTTTTTTCAGAATAGGATTGTTGATAGAATACCTTTATATTTGTTATAGCGCACAAAGTGGGTATATGCTCCCATACGCGGCAGCCTTGGATTCGTTGCCACTGCTAACAGCGGACCTCTCCAATGTTGCACAGGTTGCACCATTTGATTTCTCGCTGGTGTTCTTAGCGATGCTAATTGGGGGCACAATCGGGATACTCTACTACATCTTATCCAAGGTGCTCGCATCCCCGCAGATTGAGGCGTTTGCAAAAGAGGAGTTCTCGCAATGGTTCATCAACCTCTTCATAGTCGTATTGTGGCTGGTGGTGTATGGGGCTTTGGGCTCTGTAATCTCCATAGTGGCGTGCGACGGGGCTCCCGCGTGCGACCAGTTCAGCGTCGCGTTCTTCGCGCTGGACACGGTTTATTGGCAGCTATTTAGCGCGTATTCTGCGTTCTTGTCAATTGAGTTCCTTGTGGGTTTCTTCTCAAGTGTGGGCTTCAGCCTTCCTCTGGGAATCCCGCTAGCGGCGGTAAAGTGGTTCGGCTTCTCCCCCCTGGGGGGGCTTGCGATGCTCAGCAACGTCGTAGTCAATGTTGTTGAGAGCGTGGGGATGCTTGTAGGGCTGGTGGTTGGGAGGGAGCAGCTTTTGAGCCTGTTTAGGGATATTGTGCCCAAGTTCCTGCTTCCGTTTGGGCTGCTTTTGCGCGCACTCCCGTTTACGAGGATTACCGGCTCAAGCATAATTGCGATTTCCTTTGCCGCATTCTTCATATTCCCCCTATCAATCATACTCTCGCACTACATGATGTTTGAGGTGCAGGCAACCAACACTTATATCCCTATTGTGCCCACTCCCACGGGCTTCTGCGAACTGCCGGAGAACGAGGCGGAATTCCTCAATTCAACTGCGTACCTGGCGGACAAGAACCATGAGGTGGGAGAATACCTCGCATACTCGCCTGAGAGCCAGGTGTCTTATGACAGCCTGCGCTACCAATTTACGGAGTTCATCTCCTCTGCGGCGGAAGGGCTTGGGGCGACGACTTCCAACATATTCGGGTTCACGGGGCAGTGGTACACCTCGATTAACCTGATTCCGGCGCTTGCCAAGCCGACCACTTTCGCGTATTTCTTCTATTACCTGCTCCTAAACCAGCTCCAGGTCTCAGCGAGGCTTGCCGTTATGACCGCCGTGTCGTTCGTGATGGAGATACTAATCACGATTACCGGATACAGGGCGATTGCCGCCGCAATAGGCGGAGAGCTCGAGATACTCGGGCTAACGAAGGTGGTCTAGGATGCTTCCCGATTTGCACGTGCAGGTAATTGGCGTGACGATTGCGGCCATTGCCGCCTACATCGGGGTTGTGTTCATGGCCTCAAAGGCGCTTGGGCGCCCCCAGTTGACGGCGTACGCGAAAATTGAGGCGAACCAGCTATTCATCTCCGGGCTAATCCTGGTGATTGCCCTTGGGGCGTGGCACTTCTCAAACGGGATGATGGAGCACCTTACCGGATTCGGGCTTGAATCTGCGCCGCTGAAGTTTCTGGACCGGATAATCAACGAGGGGATACTGCCCGTTTACGTCAAGCTTGTGCGCATGGAGGTTGCGCTTACCTATTTCAACGCGATTGAATACAGGATGGGGCCCGGGGTTTGGAACTTCACTACGCGCGTGGTTCCGGGGCTCGACCCCCTAATCTCTATTGTGCGCATGCTCATCTTTTCATATACCGCATTGTACGGGACGTTCTCGGTATTCGTCATTGTATTCACGATTGTGCCGGGGATACTCTATCCATTCATCCTTCCTGCGGGGATAGTGCTGCGTTTTTTCCCGCCAACGCGTGATGCGGGAGTCTACCTCATAGCGCTAGCCCTGGCTTTCCAGACGCTCTTTCCGATACTTTATGTGATGAACTTCGTCGCTTTGAGCGAGATGTGGGTGGGGCACGAATGGGTGGCCGACGACCCCGACAGGCATGACGAATATACCCCGAACATAGAGCAAAGCAGTTATTTCAACGAGGTTAATGCCGCTGCGGGGGCAGCCGGCACGGCCGCCAGCGGATTCTCAACGTGGTTCCCGGTGCTCCAGCCGTTTTCGTTCGCGGGGCTCCTGCCGTTTTTGGACAGGGTTGCCCAGCTCTCATTAGTGGGGCTGGTACTCCCGGCGCTGGTGTTTACGCTGGTGCTCTCAATGGTGAGCGCGGTGACGAAATTCATAACGGGGAGGGGATGAGATGCTGCCGACAGACCTATCCAGCATGGCAAGCCTTGAAGCGGTGTGGCTTGAGTGGCAGGTTGTCGCTTTTGCGGCACTCATGATTGCAACCGGGTTTGCGGCAATCGCCTATGCGTTTGGGCACTTCCTCTCCAACGAGAAGATAATCGCTTTTGCGAAATTGGAATTCGCGGAAATCATATACTCGGCGGTGCTAATCGTTTCTGTGCTCTGGGTGCTGGGGATGGCATCGGGGGCCGTGGAGGTCATGATTGAGGGGGCTTATCCGCACAACCTGGGGAGCACTATTTGCAGCCCCACATACGATGCGTATTTCGGGGGGGATGCGAACTTCCCCTGCCACCTGAGGGTTGCGCGGTATTACCTGGATACGCTCTACAACGAGGGAAAGGAGTTCAACTACGAGCTCCTCTCTGCGCACATGTGGTATTCGTTCTTCCAGGGATTCCACCTTACAGGAGACTTCCATGAGCATGCAAGCGGGACTGTGGAATTCTCTCCTATGGGTTCGCTCTTTAGCCTGCCCTCTGCGGTTTATTCCTACATGTTTGAGTTCGGGATGCGCGCCATGCTGATTGTGCGCTTCCAGGCGTTCTTCATAAATTTCATAAACTACTCGCTATACCCGGTGCTGCTGATGCTGGGGATGATACTGCGCACATTCCCGTTCTCAAGGAGGATTGGGGGGCTTTTAATGGCGATTGGAATCTGCCTTTACTTCGTTTTCCCGATGTTTTATGTGTTTGGGGGGTACGTGTTTGAGAACGTGCGCGAGAACGTGGACTGCGAGAATCCGGATGCGCAGGGGTATTGCCCCGTGATTGCCACCCTCACTTTCAACCCGCAGGAGCTTTATGAGGGGGTGGACTTCGTATCGGAGGACCCAAACGGGGTTAGCGCGATTGGGAAGGTTAAGCCTGCGGAGATAGGCACTGATGAGTTCAAGCTGTTGTATAATGGAACGGACACGTATTGCGATGTCAACAACATGGGGGTGGAGGGAATCGGCTCCACCACGTGGAACCTCCTGCGCTCCTCGGTTTTCGCCTTTGATTTTACCACGCTGCTATCAAGCGAGGAATACATGGATTCCATAGTCGGCCCCGGAGGGGCGATAGACGCTACTGCGAGATTGACGTTCTTCTCGATGTTCTTTGCGCTTCTTGCAATCTTCTCAACTATCGGAGCCATAAGGAGCCTATCCCCGATATTCGGGGGAGACATTGAGCTTGCGGGGCTTACGCACTTGATATGAGGTTGTATGCAAATGAAGGATGCGGAAATGAAAATCAGGGTCGGGGCTCTCCTGCTCTCCCTGCTGCTGTGCTCGTGCGCGTTCGCGCAGGAAGGCTCAGGCGACTCTCCGCTATACGATTTGCCGGATGGCGCTTCCGCAGAGGGGGCGGCAACGGATGGAGTCCTTAGTGCCTCGGAGCCCGCAAGTTATGGGGCGCTAGCAGAATTCGACGCGAACCAGGACGAGGTCTCAGAGCGGATTGATGAGCAGCTTGATTCCACCCTGGGCGTGTTTAGCGGGACCTGCGCGCAGGACCCTGCGGAGAATTTCGATTTTGTTGTTCCCACTATGCTCGCATTGCTGGTAATCGGGATGGGGATTGCGATTTTCTACATGGCGGGCAACTTCCTTGGCTCGCCGCAGCTTATTGCGATGAGCAAGCAGGAGCTATTTGAGCTAATACACACCGCGCTGATTGTGGTGTTGTTTGCGCTGTTATTGAGATTCGCAGACCAGCTGATTTTCTCCGGGAGCGGGGGGAGCAGCATATACGATGTTTCCCTTGAGTATTCGCTCCTGATGATACACAAGATAACAAAGGACACTATGTGGCTATCCCTCATAAACACGCTAATATACATGCTATATAGCGCTCCTTTGAGGCTGGGCGGCTCACTGCACCATGCTGTGCACTTCAACCTGGGGGGAGTGCTCAAGCCGTTCGTGGACGCGGTCGGGACCATGGCTTCGCTCTTGTCTTTTGCAATAGGCGAATGGATTGCGAACATCAGCGTTTTGTGCTTTATCAAGAGGTTCGTGCCCAATTTGTTCCTGCCAATCGGGGTGCTCCTAAAGGCGTTCCCGCAAACGCGGGGCGGGGGGAATGCGGTAATAGCGATATGCATAGCGTTCTTCCTGATATACCCGGTAATGCTTTATATGAACCATGAGGCATACCTGTACAAATACGGGGCGATAGGCGAGCGCAGCGGCCTGGAGGAAATCGTGAGCGCATTCATGGTGGAAACCGGATGGCTCAACCTTTCGTTCTATGCGTTCTTCCTGTGGCTCTTTACCGGGCAGCTTGTGGGAATTGCCTTCTTGACGCAGTTCGTGGTATTCTTCATAGACATGCTCTCGGATGTCATATACACTGTTTTCGTTTTGAGCATATTCCTGCCCCTAATGAACATATTCGTAACGCTCACTTTTGCAAGGGAGATAGCGAAGTACTTCGGGACGGAGATAAACATAGCCGCGTTCGTGAGGCTGATATGAGGTTGTTGAAATGGAGATACTAGCTTCAAAATTCTGTTTTGCTTCGGGCTCTTCCATTGCGGATGCATTCTACATCCCGGAGTGGCAAACACTCTCGCTGCTGGCCCTTGTAATCTCGGTGGGAATCCTCTCGGTCATTTACCTCTTCAACAGGCTCTTTGGCAACGAGCAGGGCGAGACTTGGGTAAAGATTGAACTATTTGAGATACTGGCCACCTCGTTTATAGTGGTAATCATAATCGGGCTGCTCAATGCGGCCTGCGTGATTCCGGTTGGGGACCTGGGGATTAGCGTGGGAGACGATGCGGCGAACCTCAACGTGTTTGATGCGGCAGCGGAAACGCTAAGCCAGTTTTCGTGGGTATTGACTTATACGATGACTGCCCTGCACACTCTTTACATACCATTTGATTTCATGACCACCCAGACCATGACCGCACAGCCTTTGGGGATGGGAACCACGGTGCAGCCTACTGCTGGAATGGGGGCAGTCATCAAGCCCGGATACGTGAACGCGCTGCAGATGATGAGCGTTGCGTTCATAGTGGTGCGCGCGGAGCTGCTGCTCCTGGACTTTGCAACCTTTGCATTGATTAAGTATTACCTGCCCCTTGGGATACTATTGCGGTGCTTTGCTCCCACTAGGCGTATTGGGGGGACGCTAATCGGGCTGGTTGTGGGGGTGGTGCTGGTCCTCCCATCGCTTGTAGTCCTAAACGGGGTTTTCACGGAGTCGTTTACTTCTGCTGCAAACCCGTTTGGGTTGAATGAGCCAATCGAATTCTTAGGCTCCCTGCTTAGCGCCGGGGGGACTGCGATATGGAGCGACATGTGGGAGAGCTTCTCAGGTGCGTGGGGAGGCGGGAGCGGCTCGTTTACGCCGCTTAGCCTCTTCCAGATACCAATAGGGCTAGCATCGTCCATAGTGGGGCTGTTTGCAGGGCTTTATTCGTTCGTTTTCATGTGGGCTGCGGGGCAGGCATTCCTGATTGGGCTGTTCTTCCCGGCACTCAATACCCTTTTACTAGTTACCACCATAAGATACCTTACAAGGGCGTTCGGTGAGGAGATAGACGTCACGAACCTTACGAGGATGGTATAGATGGCATGGGAAACAATCGCGATTGTCGCAGTCGGGCTTTCCGCCCTCCTTGCAGCGATAATGGTGATGTTCTCAAGGCTCTTTGGAGTGCCTTCCCTTGAGCAGTGGGCGAAAGCGGAGATGGTGTTTTCCATATCCACCTTGTTCTTGGTGCTCTTCCTGGTGGTCACGGTGCAGGCGGTGGAGCCATTCCTAAAGGACCTGGTAGTGGAGATGAGCACGTATAATTACGCGCAGGCTACGGGGACTGCGATGGAGGTGCAGGTTTCAGATGACGCGAACCTCATGGATTATACGATTGCATACATGACTTCCATGACTTCGTGCATGAGGACGCTGTTTGCATTTTTAATGAAGCTGAATTTCCCCCTGGAACTTACCGCATCATTCAAGATTGACGCTTTCATGTTTGATATTGTGACCGGGTGGGCGTTCAAGGGGCCGGTGCAGACTATACGGAACATTACCAATTACATTACGTTTACCCTGTTCATATACTACCTGTTCATACACGTTATGAGATTCGTCAATGCAACCGCCATGAGCGTGTTCCTCCCATTGGGCATAGTGCTGCGGCAGTTCCCGCCCACAAGGGGGGCCGGGGCATTCGTGATTGCGTTTGCGCTTGGGTTCTATTTCGTCTTCCCATTTGCGTACCTGCTTGCAATCAACGTTACGCCGCAGACTTTTGCGTGCCTTCCTTTGCCCGAATTTGACATACCTTCTGCGGCTGGGCTTGGCGATATGAGCAAGGCATTTGAGCTTGCGGCGTGGACGGATGCAAACCAGAACGAGATTCTAGGGGCGATACAGGGAACCGGGACCTACATTGCCGGATTCTCATTGGACCAGTTCAACATAATCCCCGATGCCCTTGAGCCTGCGGGGGGGAGGCTTGCGGGCTTCTCCATAAACCTGTGCTGCCTGCCATTTATCGCGATGATGCTCACTATGACGTTCATACTCTCTACTATGAACCTCTTTGGGGCGAACCTGCCGGAAGTCGGAAGGGGATTCGTGAAATTGATTTGAGGATTGCGCAGGAAGCCAGGGGCATCTTTGCGCACTTTGTGCCCGAGCACACAGAAACCAATATTAATGCTGGCTTCCTTTAGTTTTCCATGGACAGGTTCATCCTTGACACCAGCCTTTTCGTGAATCCGGCTTCGAGGAAGCAATTCGGGAAGACTCCCCCGGAGGCCGTAAGGGCATTTGTCCGCAAGGCAAAGGCGAAGAAGGGGAAGGCGGAGTTTTATATGCCCCCCCTGGTGATGGACGAACTTGCGAACTTTGCGAAAAAGGATGCGGGAAAACTCTCGGCGGTTGTGAAAAAGCGCGCCCCGAACATCTATGGGATATACATACCCGCTGCGATACTCTATTCGTTTATAGAGGACGTGCGCGCAAGGGTGAATAAGGGGCTGAGGCTTGCAGAGGAATTCGCGCAGGACAACCGTCCGGAAAATGCGGAAAAACTAAGCAAGCTGCGCGCGAAATACCGCGATGCCATGCGCAAGGGGATGGTGGATTCCCGGGAGGATTTGGAGATAATCCTGCTTGCATACGAACTGGGGGCGGCAATCGTGACATCCGATGAGGGGATAACCCTCATGGCCAACCAGATTGGCGTTGAGTGGATAGAGGCAGAGAAGTTCGGGGAACTCCTAAAAGCCCTCTAAGGTTCGGGGAGCCGTTATTTAGCGCCGCCCTCTTCTTTCCCAGGGGTTTTTTCTTTGGCGGCACCGCTATCTTCTTCTAGCATTTCCATTGCAACGTCTTCTGTGCTGGATTCCTTCCTGGCTGCGCGCTTCTGCTTCTCCCTCTGTACTTTTGCGACTACCACCTTGTCCAGGTCGGCCCCCTTTTCATAGACGATTTTGGGCTTATGCAGCGCCTCTTCGCGCACCACCTGGAGGGCTCCGAAGGTGGTCACTATTATGCTTCCCACAATTACCACGAAGGCGATGTCGGAGAAGCCGCTAATCTGCGCGGTTATTTCCGCATAGGTCTTAGGGTCCATCGCCTCGGGGTGGTCTGCGGCATATTGGATTAGGATTCCCATGGGATAGGTTGCGAGCACTGCGGAGCCGAAGCCGCGCGGAATCAGGATTTCCATCTTGTGCGCATCGGCGCGCAGGTCGCTGCCCATAGTGGCAATCTGGACGGAAACCTTCCTTGCCACATAAAGCAGGATTATTATGCCCACTCCCAGGAACACCATGTCCATGCTTGCAATTGAGACTAGGGCACCTAGGAACACGAAGAAGAATGTGCGCACCATAAACGAGATTTCGTCTTGGAACTTGAGCATTTCTTCGTCGTTGGTAATTGTGGTGAGGCCGGTTGCCCTGCCTATTTCGGCCATGTTTCCCAGCATGATCCCAAAGACTAAGACTCCTATTGCGCCGCTTGCTCCTACGGATTCAACTGCGACGTAGAATAGCAGGGTGACTGCGAAAGTTAGCATGTGGAAGAACTTTAGTTCGCGCATCTGGGTTCCGACTAGCATCCATATGGCGCCTGCGACTACCCCCAGGAAGGCAGCAGTTGAGAACTGGTTTACCACCCCGCTTACTATGCTCCCTATATCCAAGGCGCCGCTTATTAGGCCGGAAGTGAGTGTAATTACGAGCACTACGCCCAGAACGTCTGTGATTGCGGACTCTATGCTCTGGAAGTGCTTGGTTTCTTCTTTGAGGCCAATTCCATCTGAGACGGGATTCACCATGGCTCCGGTCGTTCCCGCGAGGATTGCTCCGAGCAGGACTCCGACTATTACGTTGCCAAAGAGGTAGGTCCAGAGTGCCGCCACCAGGGCGATTGAGAGGATTCCCACCAATAACCCCATTGCGACTCCCCTGGCACTCTCGCTAATTAGCTTGCGCAGGTTCATCCTCGTTCCGCTATCAAAAAGCAGGATCATAAGGGCGAGAGGGCCAATTAGGCTCTGGAGTTCTCTTAGAAGGTCAATATCCACCATGCCCGTTAGTGGGCCTAGCATGTAGCCTATTGCAAGGAGGATTAGCACCGGGGAAATCTTGTATTTTTTAAACAGCATTTCGCCCAGGAACCCTATTACCAGAATCCCTCCGAGGATTGTAAATGAAACCAGTGTTTCGCTTGCCATCTTTTTTCACCTAGTCTGCCTGTGCGTACCCCTCAATTGCACGCCTTATCTTCCTGCTGCCCTCCTTGTACTTCTTTTTGAAGCGTATAATGAGCGCACCCTTTAAGTTAGTTTCCCGCACGTCCCTTATTTCCACTTCCTTTGACATGTGCGAGAGGAGTTTGCCCCAGGTTTCCCTGTTTTTTATCGTGAATTCAAATTCCTCTGCGGCCTCCCCACCGGAAGTGAGGGCGGAATAGAGGAGGCAGTGGAGGGCTTCTCCCATGCGCGCATCGTATTGCTTTTTGTTTAGGCCAAGTTCATTTACGGATGCCGCGCAGCGGAACACCCTCTGCTTCATGAATCCCAGGGGCATATCAAAAATGAGGTGCGAGTTTTCTGCGAGGTCGCGGATGTCGGAGGAAGGGAGGACGTATTTCAGGATTCTCCTTGGGTTCTCCTGCTTTAGGACCATTCCCTCTGCGCCCTTCTTGTCAAGGGAGATTGCCAGCTTTTTTAGCTGGCTGCGGTTTCCGCCGCCCACTCTTTTTACCAGGGGAACCGGGTTTAGGCCATAATCATTGCACAGCTTCCTGCGCTCTTTTGGGGAGAGGTAGTTGTTCTTCCCGTCTCCCATGTCGAATACGTAGTATTTTGCCCCGGTTCCGGATGGGGCTTTTGTGTAGGGGGTGTTTCCCACCATTTCCATGTAGAGGACCTTGTTTGGGTGGGCTGCGAAAAACGCCTTTGCGTTTTCATCATCGGATAGTTTTTCTGTTGCGAAGAAATCCAGGAAGCCGCCCCTTGAGATGCACATTATTTTTCCGCCCTCATAAATCGTGCGGAGGTTATAGCCGTCTATTTTTTCCTCCACGAATATTTCGCCTTCGTGCAGGTTCTTCTGCACGCCCTTTTCAAGCGAGAACACCCTGCGGATTTTGGGGTAGCCGTATATTACCCTCTTTCCGGTTACCACTGTTCCGCGGGGGATTTTGCCTATGCTCTCCGAGAACCTGCATACGCCGTCGCGCTCTTGTATCCTGCCCTTTTTGATTGCATTCAGGATTTTTTTGCGCAAGCTTGCTTTTAGGTCCTTCATTGGTTCACCAGGGCACCTTCTTTAGGCCTGCGCGGTTTGCCAGCACGTTGGTTAGCACGTGTAGGGCGTAGGAAACGACTATTATGA
Organism: Microcaldota archaeon; assembly: GCA_016932815.1. Lineage (GTDB taxonomy): Archaea > Micrarchaeota > Micrarchaeia > Anstonellales > Bilamarchaeaceae > CAIKOA01. The sequence continues at coordinate 138,432 of JAFGCC010000014.1, forward strand.
ATGCGAGGTTGGGGAACGTATAGATGGGCTCTGCAAAGGGGTAGGCGAAAACCAGGCCGCCCACTACGAAATCCATCTGGTCAACCACGTTGAACTGCTTTCCCTCCCCGATTTTTAGCCTGCGCTTTAGGAAGCTTCCGGCAAGGTCGCCAATTAGGGCGCCTACTGCGAGCATTATGCCGCTTAGGAGGAGTGTTTGGGGATTGTTGAATATGAGGTTGGGCCAGAATTGGGAGATGAGGAGTGATGCTAAGACGCCCACTACGATTCCGCCTGCGAAGCCGCGGACGGTCTTGGTTTTCCCGAATAAGGGGTTGCCGTCTGCGAGCTTTATGCCCATGTCCATGCGGGGGCCTCCGCCTAGGAGAACCGGGGCGGCGTTTGCGGCGTAGCAGGGAACCATGAATGAGAGCAGTTGGAGCCACATTGGGAATCGTGGTTCCTTCCCGAATAATATTTATAAAGCATTACTTATCCCGGATTCCCTTTGGCCCCCCTCATTTTTCGCCGATGTTGAAGATGTCCTGCTCCAGCGACTTTTTGGATTTTAGTTCGGTGAGCACGTAAGTTAGGAGGATTGCCTTGATGCGCTCGTAGGATTCCTTTCCTACTGGAACGTTGCATACTGCATACCTGAGGTTCTTGGCATTTGAGCAGAAAAGCGCATCATGCACGTTTTCGCAGTTGTGGCAGAAATAGGCTCTTGAGCACTCCTTTAGGGAATCGCACTCAAAGCAGCAGGTGCATTTTACGCAGTTGTAGCAGTTGATGCAGTATTTTGAGTAGAAGAGGCGGTAGCACCCAAACGAGTATTCTGCGAACTTCGTGTAGGAAGTGTGGGAGACCCATTTGGAATTGAATGCGTCCTGGGACTTGTAGGTGTTGAGGGTATCTTCCACCCCGATTGTTTCTGGGTTGTTGCGGTCTTCGCCCTTGCGCATGTCCAAATTGAAGAGGGCTATTTTTGCAAACTCGCCCACCACGCCTTTGAGGGTGGAGAGATTTGCGGGCTGCAAGCTAAGCTGGCGCGCTTCCTTTATCTCATCGAAGCCGAGTATGCGATTGCTGGGAATCTTCTCCATGAATGCGTATTGGAGAATCAGGCGCAGCTTCTTTGAGTGGAAAAACGAGTTGCAGGTGCGCTCCTGCCCAAGGTGGCGCATGAGCCAGGGGCCATACGAGTCTATTCCCTCCAGGGGCCCTCCGAGGATTAGCCTGGCAGTAGTCGAGAAGGCGTTTTCCGCTTCTGCGCTCATTTGGCACCGCCTCCTGCTAGCTCGAAAATCGTGGGGAAGGATTTTTTGCTCTGGATTTCTAGTGCTATTTCCCCTAGGAGCTTCTGCTTGAGGGGAAAATATTCCTCCCTTGGGAGGGGAATGTTGCCTATCATGAATTTTGCATTCACCTGGTTCATTGAGAAGAGGCATTCCTGGGAGAACTCCATCCTCCAGCAGAAATGCAAGTCCGAGGAGGTATGCGAGTATCCGCTCTGGAAGAAGCGGCTTGAGAGGTAGTTGTGGTAGCTTTTAACCATGAAGTTGCAGAAGGCTGAATAGGTGCAGCCGAATATGTATTTGGAATTTAGGAGGATATCCGAATAGCAGGAATACTGGGAATTGTATGCGGCGTTGGTTTGGTGCATGAAGCCGCAGTCCATTATCCCATCAGAAGATGTGATTTCGAAGTTCTTTCCCAGGTGCTTGTCCCCGCAATAGGAGAAATTCTCCTTTGCGGCGGTTAGGAGTGAATCTATGTCTTTTATTTCGTTTATGCTGAATTTTGGGGGCGGGAGGAGTGGGCACTCCGAATCTGAGAGGAACGTTCCCTTTTTGGGGTATTGGGGGGAATAGAGGAACACCTCTTTTTTAGAGATGAAGGACTTGCGTGCTGTTGGGGGCGGGGCGGTGGAAGTGAGGAATCCCCTTAGTTCCTCTAGGCCGCCCAGCTCGCTGCCGATTGTGCTCCTGCAGGCGCTGCGGAATGCGGAATCGAGCTTTTGGAGGAGGAGCTTTTCCTTTGCCGAGGCTCCGGGATTGTTCATGGGGGTTTTCGCGGGTTCCGGGCTATTTATTGTTTATTGTCCCCCTGGGGGGTAGCAGTAGGGATGGGGTTAATAAGGGATGCGTGCAGAGAAACTGTGCATGAACACTAAGGTGCTGGAGGAAATCGGGCTCACGGAAGGGGAAACCAGGGTTTATTTGGCGTTGCTTAAACTGGGCTCGACTAAAACGGGGGCTCTTGCTTCGAAAGCCGGGGTTTCCTCTTCAAAGGTGTATAAGATACTCGATAGGCTGGAGAAGAAGGGGCTTGTGGGGCACGTATTGAAGGGGGAAATCAAGCACTTTAGCGCGCTTGAGCCTGAGAGGCTGCTGGATTACGTGGAGAAAAAGGAGGCGCAGCTCTCAGAGAAAAAGCGGCTCGTTGAGAGGATGCTCCCCGAACTTCGGAAGCAGAGGGGCTTGGGGGAGAAATCCGAGGCCACTGTGTATTCGGGATTCAGGGCGGCAACCAACTTTTTTAGGGGGATAGTCGATGAGCTTGGGGGCGGGGAAACATATTACGTTATTGGAGCGGGGTACGGGGAAGGGGTTCCGGGGCTGTATGATTTTTTCTACAAGCACCACCAGAGGAGGGCGAAAAAGGGGGTGAGGGTGAAAATGCTTGCAAACCACAATGTGAGGGATACGCTTGTGGAGACCGTGTGGCTCAAGTCGGAAATAAGGTTCCTCCCAGAATACCTGATTACGAACATGGAGATTGTTTTTTACCGCGACAAGGTTTACATAATACTGGCGGGAGACGAGCTTGTGGGGTTCCTGCTTGAGAATGCGGAAGCGGCAAAAGGCTTTAGGAAATACTTCAATATGCTATGGGGGATGTCCGAAAAATAAGCCGGATAATTGTGCAAAGCCAAAAACATAGATATTTAAACATTTTATGACACATCTTTTGCATGGGCTCAGACAGGAGGAGGAAGAAACCGGAACATAGCATAGCGATAGCTCCGGCTGAGCATTTCTCCAGGCAGGGCATATTGATCTCGGGAGTATGGAGCGGAGCCCCGGACAAGAAGAAAATGGAGGAGGCCCTGAAGGTGGGGCAGGCATTTGCAAGCTCCGCAAAAGACTGCTCTTATGAAGAGGTCATAGGCTACTTCGGCGCGATTGAGGGCCTAATGGATTCCTTGCAGCAGGCGGAGAGGGGGCTTAGGATAGTGCTTGCAGACCGCATGATGAATGGGGCAAACGAATACGTAAAGTCTCATCCTGGTTCAAGAGAGAAGGTTCTGGAGATTGCGCTTCCCGCCCTGAGGAAAATCTGCCGGTTCTCAGACGTGGATGAAATGTGCCAGTTTACCGGGTACTGCATATCCAACCTTACAATCGCAGAGCCCGCAAAAAGCCTGATGACGCTGAAAGTTGCAATGGAGGTTGAGGGAATCGGGGAGAGCCTCCGCCTGCCGGAACTGGTAATGGGGGCGCTAATAGCGTCTCGGAGCCAGGATAGCGGGGTCCGCAAGGCTGCGAGGGAATTCGCAGGCAGGTTCTCGGCTTCCGGGCGGGGTACCACCATAATGTCTTCTGGGAAAGACGGCTCTGAGGCTGCAAGGGAATTCCTTGCGGCTGCGGAAAGCGATGAACACGTTGGGCTGGTTTTCAAGTTCGCATACGCCTGCGCAATCAAGGGAAGCAAGTGGGGGATGGAAGTTGCAAAGGAAATAATCCTGGAGCGGGAGAATCCTCCTCTTAGCAGGGAGCGCTTCGTTGAGGCGGTTGCCGAGGCCATGGAAGGGGCGAATGCCGCCAACCAGAGCGACCCTGAGGGAGTCCAGGAAAGATTCGGGGGCCTAATGAAGCTTATGAAAGAGAGGGGATGGTGGAAGGATTCTGCCTCCAAAAAAGCGGAGGCTGCGGTGCCGGTAGGGGAAGTCACCGAAGAAGAGGGCTACCCCGTATTGAGCATAATTGCATTGGGGGAGATAGGCAAAAGCCTTGCAATGTCCAACAAGGCGCTGCCTTTGCCCAGGATAGCAGAGGTAGTCAGGGACGTCATCAAGACCCTTGAGGGCAAGAGCGGATTCGGGATTGGAATCCGGATTGGGGTGCTCGATTCTATTTTGTACAGCGTGAAAAATTATGTTGATGCGTATCCCGATTCTCTTGGGAAGGTGGAAGCGATTGCGCTCCCCGCTCTGGCAAAGCTTTGCGAATTTGAGAAGCCGGAGGAGGATTTCGCAAGATTCACGCAGTATTGCGAGGGGCGTGCGAGGGGGGACGAAACTACCGAATATATGTTGCTGAGGCTGTTTGCGCAAATCGGGGAAGCGGGCATCAGGGCATTTGGATCTGCCAAGGGATTCCCGCTGATAGCGGACAGGAACATGCTGTCCTGGGAATCTATTAAGAGGCAGGCCGGGAGGGAAATCGTGGGCGTGGTTGGAGGAAGGTTTGAGTGTATTGCGGGGGTTTATAGGGCAACGGGGGATTGCTCGGCGGAGGTTGCGGAATTCCTGAAAAACGAAATGCGCAAGCCCGTAATCGATGGAATGTTCAACCAGTCCTATGTTGCGGCCCTGCGGGGCAGCACCTGGGGCATGAACGTTGCAACGCAGATGATTAATCAGATGGATGAGGCGCCCTTATCTGCAGAAGCTTTTTCCGTTCTTAGGGGGAGGGCGCTTGAGGGATGGCATGGGCAGTGGGGGCCAAGGGGGGTGGAGGAAGCCGGGGTGCTCAGCAGGGTGTGCGGATGGGCCGCAGAAGAGCAGGTCCAAATGGAGGAATTGGGGGAGATGGGGCAGATGGTCCATAATAGGCGCAGGCTTCGGGAAGAACGGCTTGATTCCGCAATCAGGGCGGCAAGGAAGCTAGACTGGCTGATGAGGGAGAACAGGTGGAGCTGTGTTGGCTGCGGAAAGGAAAATGCGGATGAGGGCGGGCACTCATACAGGCTTGGCCTTGCGAGGATGAGGCTGCGCCAGGCGCGCGAGCACCTCCTAAAGAACCACCCGCCGGGGAGGCAGGCAGTGCAACTCCCAATGCCCAGGCCAAAATAGGCGGGAAGCGGGAAATCCGGCAGGTATTTAAGCAACTTAAGGCAGATAATTTTGCATGGGCCCAGCTCTCAAAAGGGACATTGATACAAGCGTTTCGTTTGGAACGGGGGATTTCTCCGCGCCCCTTGTTTATGCGCCAAAATCCTTTGAGGAATTCTCCCCTGAAGCAGCAAGGAAGGGGATTCTCGGGATAGGAAAGCGGATGGAAGAGAGCTGGGAGGGCATTGCGCTGCCGCCTGGGAAAATGGAGGTTACTTTCGCGGTTATTGAGGGTTTCCTTGAGGCGGGAGCATACCTTAGCGTTTCCGAGAGGCTGAACCTTGTTGATGACGTAATTATGACCGCCGGGAACTGCATGGAGGCATATCCGGATGGCCGCGAGGGGGCAATGAATGCCGCTTTGCCGCTTCTTGGGAAATTGTTCATGCTTGAAGATAAGGGCAGGATGCTCCTAAGCCTCACCCCATACGTGAAAGTGAGCCTGGAGGATGGGTACGAACTAAAGAAACATTTCATGCTCAGGCTGCTTGCGAGGATGGATGAGGGAGGAGCGGAGATATTCTGGAGTTCGGATTCTGTCCGTGATTCCGTGCTTTCTGCGGCAACGAGCTGGAATGGGGAACTGAGGAGGGCCGCAAGGGAGCTAATATATGCAATGACGGCTGAGGGGAACTCGCTTAGGCCCATGATGGCTCCGGATGCGGATGCGTTTTCTTCCGGGCGGGATTTTGCCATTAGAGAGGGGAGGGGGAAGGTGGTTGCGAAAATCTTCGAGGTTGCCTATGTGGCGGGAGTGCGGGGGAGCAGATGGGGGATGGAAGTTGCATCGGCTATAATATTGAACATGGGGGGTGGGGCCGGAAGGCTGTATGAAGGGCAGGTGGGAAGGAAGTTTGGGGTGGCGCTTGAAGGCTGCCCCGCAACGAAGGATGAGAACCTCAGGGCATTGCGGAGGGGGAGGTACCTAAACCGGCTGCTCAAAGACAAGAGGTGGATTCTCCCTGGGGACAAAAAGGGGTTCCCGAAGGCGGGGGTTCCTGGCAGGCTCGGGGAGGCTGAGGCAGTCGAGAGGGCACGGGTGCTGCTCCAGAGCATGAACAGGGGGCTGAGGATAGTGCAGGGGCGCAATGACCTAAGGAGCAGGGTAAGGGATATGGCAAGGGCATAGGCTGCGCAGGGAAAGAAGCGGGATGGAAACGATATCTATTTAATCTGGGTTTTCCATTCTTAGGTGCATGGACGCAAACAGTTATTCGCGCACGGGAGGCAAGAAAACGGGGAAGAGCAGGCTGCCGCTTTTCATTCTGGGATTCTTCGGAATCGGCTTCCTGCTGTTGATTGTGCTTGCAGTAGCCTCGCTGGCGTTTGAAGGGCCGCTCGTAGGCAAATGCGTGGGAGTAGTTGAAATAGAAGGCGAAATCACCACCGAATCCGTGGCATCCTCCATGTTCTCGGATGGAAGCTATGGCTCTTATGAGCTTGGGCAGCGGATTAGCGCCCTGAATTCGAGGGACGAGGTTGCCTCGGTGCTGTTTGTGATAAACTCGCCTGGGGGCTCGGTTGTAGCCGGAGACGAGCTCTACCGTGCGATTGACTCTCTTAATAAGCCGCGGGTTTCGTATTTTAGGGAAACCGCCGCTTCCGCCGCATACTACATAGCGACGCCTACGGACTACATAATTTCTGAGCCCAATGCGCTTACAGGCTCAATCGGGGTAGTGATGTATGGTTATAGCTTCGGGGAACTTGCAAAGAGGCTGGGAATTGAAGATGTTGTAATAAAATCCGGGGAGATGAAGGACATCGGCAACCCGATGCGCAACATGACCGAAGGGGAGAGGGCGCTTTTGCAGGGGGCCGTAAACGAGATATTTGAGAACTTCAAGGACACCGTGCGGGAGAATAGGGGCAGCAAGCTCAATTACGCATTGTTCGCAGAGGCGCTGGATGGGAGGGTGCTAACCGGGAGGATGGCGCTGGATACGGGGCTTGTTGATGAAGTGGGCTCAAGGCAGGATGCCATAATCAAGGCTGCGGAACTTGGGGGAATTGAATACGAATCCGTGGAGGATATTGAGCTGTGCGAAATACGCACAAAGCCCGAGGCCGCGGGGCTATTTGACATGGGAACGATGATTGGCGGCGTGCTCGGCTCTGCCGGGGAAATGCTTAAGGTAAAATGAAGAAATGAAGGGAGCCGCATGGAAGATGGGACCGGGACTGTTTCTAGGACCGCTGCGGTGGTCTTGCTCTTTGCGGTGTGCGCGATAGGGATATTGCTTTCTTTGGGCATGTTCTGGCCGGAACTTGAGGAGGAGCATGGGATTCCCCCGACCCTTATTAGGCTTGGGGAGGGGGAGGCGAATGAATGCGGGAGCGGGGCAAGGGAGCCCTGCACTGAGGGGGAAGGATGTGCGGGGGAGAGGGTGTGCATGCACGGCTCCTGGTCAGGCTGCTTTGTTTATGATGAATGCACCCCGGGGGAGGAGCGCTTCTGCGCAATGGGAGGGTGCAGTTCGGGAGTGCAAACGTGCAACGATTGCGGGCAATGGGGGGAGTGCGGGGCTGGGGGATAGCATGGGGCTTCCTTCGGTATTTAAAAACCTTTTTTACGGTATTAGAAGGATGGGGACGCGCAAGGCATTTGTGTTTTCGCTTGATTCATTCGTGGCTTTCATACTGAGCGTAGCCGCGCTGTATTCCCTGCTGTTCTTTGCGACCGTTCCTTCGGCATATTATTCTTCATTGATGCAGGCAAATTACCTTGCAAAGGACACGATGCTCGCCCTTGCAACGAGCCAGGCGGGGAATGTTGGCGAATCATTGTACGGGTGCGACCCCGGTGCGAGCATGCTCTCGTGCATACTCTCTGACCTGGAAGCGGATTCCTGGGAGATGGGGGGGGATGCGAACGAGGGGGCGGCACGGGACCTAATAGGGGTAAGCGATGGGAACGAGATTAGGAGTGCGCTTATCCCGGTGCAGTTTGGATACAAGATTGAAACATTGGAATACGCGGAAACGGATGGGGGAGAAATAGATTTTGAGAATGCGGCATGGGTTGAGATGTATGATACCGCAAACGACCCCTTGTCTGCGAACAAGAAAGAATACCACAAGCTCAAGGCGGCTACGCACATACTCTACTTTGCTTATGAGCATGAGCCTGAAGCTGGGGAGGGTTCCCCGTTCAGGTACGTGAGCTGCGGGGGGGAGCACTCGATTTGCGAATGGCCGGGGGGCTTTGAATACTCTGAGGATTATGCGGGCGTTGCGCAGCAAGACATTCGCGGGGACGCGGTTGCTTACGTGGTGAGGCTTACTGTGTATATATAGAGGTATGGGAATGGCTGGCAAAAAAGGGTTTTTCTTCGTGATCGTGGCGTTCGTCCTCCTCTCTTACATATTGGCTTCCACTTATGTCTGGGTGCGCGCAATAGAAATGGAGGAGTCCAGGTATTCTGAGGCGTTTAGGGCGGCTTCTGTGGAGATGCTGATTTCCCAGGTTACCGAAGGGAGGATTGCGGAATTCACCAATATTTCTTCGCACTATGCGTTATACAGGCTCAACCACCACGCAATATTCCATCCGGTTAGGGTGCCTTCGGGAGTTGATATCCATGCGGGCGGGGAGTTGGATGGCTCCGAGCTTGCGAACATACGGCTTGCGATGAGGGAACTAATGCTCTATGGGCGGGCATCCGGGGATTACTTTGAGGATGGACAGCCCATAGAATATACCGGCGAGGAAAAGCTTACTTATTCGCTTGAGGGCTGGAAAACCCAGCTTAATAGCTCTCTTAGGGCTTCGGGCTTTGAGCTTGAGGAGCTTGAATTCTCTGAGGAGGATTTCGTTTTCAACAATACGGGCTTCATGAAGTTCAATGTGAGCTTCATGATGGGCATTAAGATAGCGGATACGCTTGCGGGCTCGGCAACCTCCATTGCGCGCACCTACAACGTTTCAATGGAGCTTAATGCGGAGGGGATGCCGGATGCGTATATTGCGCGCGAATCGGTAAGGCAGCTGCACATTGCCGATGATAACACGATTGTTGGAAAGCGCGTGTTCATGGCGCCTTATGCGGATGAGGGATACGAGGCGCTCTGCTCAGGAAGCAGCAGCGGCCCGTGCTATTACGTTGATTCTGGAAGCGAGGGGCAAGGATGGTTCTACGGCCCTGTGGTGATGGCGGCGGACTCCGGGGACGTTCCCGGGGGAGCCACCTACAATTACATACTAGCGGGGACGTATTCGCAGATAACTTCTGCGGACAACTGGAAGGGCTTTGGGGCATACATAGTAACGAGCGAGCCAGAAGAGGGGCCCGAATGCTCCGAGCAATTGGAAACTTTCAACGCCCTTGAATACGATGAGGACTGCGAGGACGTTTTCGTGAACAATGTGTATGAGGAGACCGAGCGCCCGTTCGTAGTTTACGAGAATTTCGACATTGATGATTTTGGGGGATACGATTCATCTATGGGGGCTGCGGCGCACAAGGTGCTCTTTGTTTCGGAATACTCGGTTGAGGAAGTTGGCGACGAGCCTGAACTCAAATTGAGGGACGTTGCGATTTACGATATTGAGGGGCTGCGCGATTTTGTCATGTGCGGATATTATATGCCGCGCCCGCAGAGCCCTTCGTTCCTGCATAGGATGTTTGACTTGCAGGACATGTTTGAGGATTCGGACCCTGCATACAACCGGTGGCCGGAGAATGAATGGGGAATTGAGACTACCGCGGCGGGAAGATGGGCGGGGGGAGACCTTGTGTCTTCCTCCTGGGATGACCATAGCCGGCTGGACATAGAGTTCTTCCTGGATACCGGGGACGTCAATTCCGATGTGGATGTGGTAAGGGGGATGTTCGGGTGCAAGAACGCGCTCCTTTGCGGAATGGGCTTCGGGGCGGACATTGAGAACGTGGGGCACTTTGCAATAAGCGACTGGGCAAGGTGGGATAGGCCATCTAGCGGGGAAACCCCAAGCGATGAGATTTACTATATAGACACTGAGGACAGCGACGATGCTGAGGCCGACAACATAGGTTGTGATAATAATGGGCGCGCAAGCTGCTATGAGAACTAGGAAGGGCCAGTCGGCAACCGAGACGATGGTTACGATTGGCATGGTGCTAGTGTTCGTAGTGCCCATAGTGCTCCTGCTTTTAGTGGGGGCGCAGGCCAGGTTTGAATCCCTCTCGCACGTGCAGGCAGGTTCCTGCTCGCGCATAATAGCGGATTCCATAAACGAGATTTATACTGAGGGGCCGGGCGCTTCAAAAGTGGCTATCGTGAATATCCCCTCCAATGCGATTTCGGTTGAGGTAAGCGAAGACGAGGTTACGATTGCGCTCTCAGGGCGCAACGGGCCAACTGAAGTAGTGGCTCCCTTCTTCGGGGAAGTGCACGAGGATTCAAGGTTTATGATAACCAACGAGGCGGGGACAACCCCCGCAGGGCTGTATCCTCTCAAGTTCCATGCGGATGAAGACGGGTATGTGGTAATCGATCTGCGCGGTGAAGACTGATGATAAAGGGCAGGAGAGTTAAGGGCCAGGTTGCAATTGAATTCCTCATGTATGCGGGGCTGTTCATGATTATTGCCATTGCCGCGTTTGTCCTCACTTCCTTTGCGGAGAGGGGAGACGTTGGCCTGCGCGAATCCCAGCTGCTAGATGCGTTCGCCTACAGGTTCGCCTCCGCGCCCACTATCGCATACAAGGGCGGGGAGGGAACGGTTTACGATATTTCGTTCCCAAAGAAATTGGACGGGAAAGGCTACGAGGTCGTTTACGTTTGCCTGGGGGATAAGGGATGCTCTGTGCAGGTTTCCTGGGCCGGGAGCTACGGGGAATACGCGTATTCTTATGTGATTGCGCCTGCAAAGTATGTAATCGGGGATTCGGATTTGGGGGGGGTTTCCTGTTTGGAGACCCCGGATGCAAGCGAGATAACCAATGATGCGATTACCCTTGCGCGCAGGTTCAATCCGGAAGCGTCCGCAGGGAGATTGGTGTTTAGGAACACGGGCTTTGATTCTGTGAGCTCGGAGTATCCGACTATCGAGCTGTACTGCTCGTATGAGGGGGAGGATTAGCGATGAAAGGGCAATACTTTAGTTTTGATGCGGTAATCGGGGCTTCCATATTCATACTTACGCTCGTTGCGATAATGTCCTACTGGTATGGCGTTAGCGGCTCAATTGAGCAGCAGCAGTCCATGCTCGCAAAGGAGGCAATAAGGATTGCGGACATCCTCTACTCCCCGGTTGCCGTCCCCTATGGGGTTGCGTTTGACTGGAATGATAGGCGCTTGAGCCTGGAGAAGGTGGATTCATTGTGCTACGGCGGGGTGCCGCCCAGGGAGGCGATGGATTCGCAGTACGAAGTGGCTATGGAGTTCAATACGCGCACCGCATTCATTTGCGACTGGCCCATAGACACGGAAATTGAGGCAAACGAAATCTACAAGCTCCGCAGGGTTGCCACCTTCGTGGATGAGGATGGGGATTCGGAAACGGGGTATGTGGACATATACGTTTACGTTCCCATTCCCGCAAATTGAGGGCCGCCCTAATTTATGATTTGCCCAAAGAGGCTGCCGTGGTTGTAGCTTATTATTTTCGCTTTTAGCTTTTTTCCAAGGAGTTCGCGGCCGCCTTCAACGCAGACCTGCTTGTAGTTTTGCATCCTCCCTGTAGGGGTTTTCTGGATTTCGGTTATCAGGACTTCGGCTTCCCTTCCTAGGTAGCGCGAATTCCTCTTGGTAGTGAGGGCGTGCACGAGCCTGCTTAATTTAGTGCTCCTGCGCTTTACCTCCTCTGTTGGAATTTTCTTGAGCGTGGATGCGTAGGTGCCGCGCCTTGAGGAGAATTTGGAAACGTTTACTATATCCGGGCTTACGCGCTCTAGGAGCCCGCAGCTTTTTTCAAAATCCTCTTTTGTTTCTGTGGGGTAGCCCACTATAATGTCCGTTGATATTGTGATGTCCGGGAACTTCCGCCTTGCCGCATTTACCACATCCTCAAAATCGGAAACGCTGTGGAGGCGGTTCATTTCCTGCCTTACCCTCTCGCTCCCGGTTTGCACGGGGATGTGGAGGAACTTGTAGAATTTTTCGTTTTCTAAGAGCCTAAGCAGCTCCGGGAGCATCCTCTTTGCATGGGAGGGATTTATCATTCCCAGGCGGACCATGAAGTTCCCTTCAACTGAAAGGACCTCTTCTAGCATCCTTGGGAGGGTTGCGCCGATGTCCATTCCGTATGCCCCGGTATCCTGCCCTGCAAGCTGGATTTCAAGCGCACCGTTGGCTGCCGCGTGCTCGGCTATCCTGCGGATTTCGCGGATTGTGAGGCTCTTTAATTTGGGGCGGGCAATCTTCGTCTGGCAGAAATGGCAGTTCCCCACGCAGCCTTCCTGCACCGCGATTCTCTGGATCGGGGAGGTGTAGACGCGCGGGAGGGGGCCTTTTGGCTCCCCCTTCCCGATTAGTGCGGGTTCGTTATCAATTGCGGAATCTATTGCGCGGAGGATTTCGGAGACCGCATCGGGAAGGAGGATTACGGCATTTTCATCCGCGCTCCTTACCCTCTTCTCGTTTATTCCCAGGCAGCCTGCGACGATTACTTTTTTTCCTTCCTTTTTTAGGCGGGAGATTTTTGAGATTATCTTGTTCTCCGTTGTTTCCTTTACGCTGCAGGTGTTGAGGATTACGAGTTTTGCATCCTTGGAGATTGTGTGCCCGGCCTCTTCTAGGATGCCACGGATTATGTCGGAATCCGCATGGTTTAGGGTGCATCCGTAGGTTTCAATCCACACCTTCATGGAAGCCGGGCCTCTTTCCTCCTTCTCATTCTGCGGGGGGTTCCCCTGCGGTTGGCCCGCAGGGGGCTGCCCTGATATGGGATGGGATTGCTCCCCTCATTTGCGCGAAGAGGGGATTACGAGCTCCAAGCTTGTGGGCTTCTTGCTCACATTCCCCATCTTGCCCCCCACCAAGACTGCCACGCCCTTGCTTTCTGCAAGGTCGACTAGCCTCTGGGTTACTATCCCGTCAAACACTATTGCGTGGATTCCCTGGACTTCCTCTATGGACTTTATCACGTCCCTTACCGAGAGCTCCTTGATTAGCGAGTAATCCTTGTCGTAGAAGCGCGCCTTGAGGGTTTTTGAGAGCTCTTTTAGCTCGTTTTCCAGTTCCTCGCGGCTAAGCTTCCTCGCTGCGGGCTCCTCCGCCTTTGCTAGCGGGGATTCCTTCCTGGAAACTGCCTCCTCATTTGCAGGGGGCTCGTTCTTCGGCGCGGGTTCCTCGTTTGGGAACTCGTCCTTTGCAGGTTCCCTGCGCGGAGCGCTCCTTGGCGGGAACTGTTCCCGCATAGACGGCCTTGGGCGCGGGAGTTCCCTCCTGTTCCGCTCCTGTGGAGGAAGAGGCGGGGAAGGGCTAGAATCGCGCGGGGGTGCCCGCTCTTCCCTGCGCTCGTGCGCATGCTGGGGGTAGGTGGGCATTACCTCGTTCCTCATTGAGGGGATGGGGGCGGTTGCCTTGCCAGTCTGCTCAAAGGGCACGCGGTTCTTGAGGCACTTCATCACTTCCTTGCGGGTTAGTTCCTCAACCTCTTTTCCTGCGGGTGCGCGGGCTATGAAGTCTATTTCCGCGCCTGCGCTAACTAGCTCGCGGAGAATCATGTCGCCTCCGCGGTCGCCGTCTAGGAACACGGTTGCCTCTTTCTCCTTGCTAAGGGTAATTATCGTGGGTGGGGCTTTCGCTCCCCCTATTGCGACCACATTAGAGAGGTCCTTTTTGAGCAGGTTTACCACGTCCGCCCTTCCTTCCACCATGATTACCTCTTCCGCCCTGCCTATCCCGGGGCCCGAGGGGAGCTTGTCTTTGCCGTAGCTGGTTATTTCCGCGGCTTTTACTTCCTCTCTTACCATGTCGGAAATCTCCTGGCTCTCTGGCATCTCGGTGTTGATTAGGTTGCGCAGGAGGCTCTTGCTCCTGACTATTAGCTGCTCCCTCTTGAGGTTGCGCGTGTCTTCCACCTTGCTTATGCGGATGCTTGCCTCGCAGGGGCCGACCCTCTCTACGGTTTCTACTGCCGCACCGATGATGCAGGTTTCCACCATGTCAAGCGAGCTTGGTATCTTGATTATGCCCTTGGTCTTTCCGGAGCGCGGGCGCATGTCCACTTCTATCCTGCCGATTCTTCCGTTTTTCTGGAGGTCGCGCAGGTCAAGCTCTTCTCCCAGGAGGCCTTCGGTCTGCCCGAAAATCGCTCCGACTACGTCGGGCTTGTCGACTATTCCCTCCACTTCAACATCTGCGTAAATTAGGTATTTTACCGTATCTATGTATGTTTTCGCCATTTTTCTCACCGTGTGTTTTTTCTTGTTTGTTTTTTTTGTTTTCGTTTTTGGTCTTGTTTTCGCATTTCTGGTCTGGGTTTCAATTCCATTATGGCTCGCCCCGCTTTTTAGCGGGGCACCTTCAGTTTTCTGTTAGCTCGTTGAGCTTCTCTTCGTATTTCTTGCCGAAATTCTCCACATAGGTAAGCATGAGGATTCCAAGGAGCCTCCTTCTTGTCTCCATGTTGGGGGAGATGCCGTTTGCGCGCAGCTCGTTTTCCGCGAGGGCTGAGAGCTCCTCTCCGGCCTTGTCGCGGTCGGTGAGGATTATCGCTTCTTTTGCATCCATCTGCGCTGCCTTCTCGCAGGCGCTCCTTAGGCGCCCGGAGGATATCTGGAGGATTGTCCCTTCCCGCATATACGGGATTAGTGCGCGCTCGTCTTTCTTGCCTTCTACTAGCACCACGGACCTTTCCAGTTTTTCCATAAGCTTCCTAAGCTCCTTTTGCTGCGCACGCATTTCTGAGTGCGTCAAGGACTTCTTCCTCGTTTCCTTCAATCTCAAGCACCTTGTCGCGCGCTTTTGCCCCGGAGAGGAGCCCCACTTTTCTTTTTAGGAGCTTCCCGAGGTTTTTTAGCAGCGCCGCATTGGCCTTGTTTCCTTCCGCTTTTTCGCTCACGTATGCCCTGAAGCCGCCCTCCTCCTTTTTGAGGGCGAACCGTTTTGCATTGGGCACCACGCGCACGCTTATTTTCATGCTTACATCCTTTGGATACGGGTTCAGGAATAGCGCCTTCCGCTCTGGCGTTAACGCTTCGGAAGGGGGTAGGAGAGTGAGCTGTGCACTGTTGACCAGACGGTCATAGCTTGAAGCTACCGCGGCCATCCTGTGCACAGCGTGAGCGCATTTAGAGGCCCGCCCGGGCCTTTTCCTCGAGCAAATCCACCATTGAGGGGAACAGCCTCATGACGTCCCCTTCGCTTATCATGCCGACAAGCTTGTTTCCTGCGCCAACCACCGGGAACCTTTTTAGCCCGTGCTTTGCCATGAGGTTTGCAACCTCTTCTATGGTCGTTTCCGGGGTGACTACCTTGAGCGGCCTGCTCATTATCTTTTTTGCTTTGATGTTTGAAGGGTCTTCTCCCTCTGCAACCAAGTTGTGGATGATATCTTTTTCGGTTATGATGCCTTCGGCCCTGCCGCCTTTTGCGACTACGACCGAACCAACATCGTATTCCCTCATCAGCTTCGCAACGTCGGTTATGAGCGAGTCTTCTTCAATGGAAATAACATTCTTGGTCATTACGTCTCCTACACGTATTTCCGAACCCATGTGTTGTGTATCTCAAGAAAGGTTTTAAAACCAAAACCTCCCTTCCCGTTCTTTCGGGCTCTGGGTGTATTGGGTGCAAAAAGGTTTATAAACTCTCGTTCTTCCCTTTTTTGCAACAATTTCGGGGAGATCTGCCTTATGGAGGTATCCTACATTGCCCATGCGCGTTTGCCCATGCGGGGCTTGGGCATTTCCCATTGGGGCAGGATGATTGTTTGCCCTGAATCAGCGGGCTAGGTGCGGAAGCGGAAAACGCGGTTCCTTCCGCCTTCCCCTGAGGAGGCGACTTCTATTAGGCCCATGCTCTCAAGCTTCCCCAGGTGCAGGCGGACTGTGCGCTCGTTCTTGCCTATTTCGTCGTAGATTTCCCTTGTGCCCACGCCTGCGCTTCCTGCCTTTTTTATGAATTCCACTATGTGGCGGTCCAAATCTTCAAGCTCGGTTATGCGGTCATTCTTCATGCTCTCTAGGACACGGCCCTTTACGGAGTCCACGTCTTCTGTTGTGATTTCCTCCCTGCCTTCCTTTTCCGCGTTCCTTCCTGCTAGCCAGAGGAGGTTGAGGGCGATTCTCGCATCCCCCCCGTTTTTTGCCCCGAAGGCAGAGCACATCCCTATTACTTCTTCGGAATAGGCGCCTGCTCTTAGGCCTTCTCTTGCCCTCTCTTTTACGATTTCCTTTAGCTGTGCGGGAGTGTATCTCTTGAACTCCATAAACGACTGGAGAAAAGAGCTCCTTATCCTAGTGTCCAGCTGGGCTAATACGTCCCCGCGGTTTGTTATTGCCATTACGCCTACGTCTATGCCTTCGTTTTCGCGCATCCTAAGGAAATCGTAGAAGATTCCCTGTTCGTCTCCTGCAACTACATCCGCTTCATCTAAGACTACTACCGGGACCTTTTTTGCCTGCTTTAGGACGGAAACTATTTCCGCCCAGATTTCATCTACCGCCACTCCCCTCCTTGGGACGAACATCCCAATTTCCTCTGCGACCTTGCACAATACGGATACGCGGCTTGGGTAGTTCCAGCAATTTAGGTAGATTGGGAAGCATCTTGAAGTGTAATCTGTGAGCTGGGCTAATACGTGCCTTACGCTGCAGGTCTTTCCGGTTCCGGGGGGGCCGTAGACCACTACGCTCTGGGGGCGGCGGTTTTCTGATATTGGCCTTAGCGCGAATGCGAGTTCCTTTACTTCGCTTTCCCTTCCCAGTATTGCTTCCGGGAGGTATTCGGGCGCAAATGCGTCCTCGTTCCTGAATATGCTGCCTCCTTCGGCGAGTTCCCTGAAAACGTTTGACATTTTATTTTCACCCGATATGCTCGTGCTTTCGCCTTGCGGGATTGCTATTTGGGGATTTACATTAATAAGATTAATGCCTGTATTGAGGATTAGAGGAACTTCTTGATTTCTTCTGCGGCCGCATCCAGTTTTGGGCGCTCCATGCGCAGGAAGTTTTTCCCTTTGTCGTATTTGAATCCGAAACCATCCCCTTTGAACCTCGGATAAACGTGGAGATGGAAGTGGAAAACTTCCTGATGGGCGGCTTCCCCATCGGCCAGGAACCAGTTTATCCCCTCGCATCTGTAAGTGGACTTCCTTATTGCGGCAGCAACCCTGCGGGCGGTTTTTGCAACGTGGAGGGTTGTTTCTTCATCGAGGTCGGCAAGGGAAACCGCGTGCTTTTTCGGTACAATTAGCATATGGCCGGAGTTTACGGGCTCAAGCGGGGGGAACACCAGTACCTTGTCGTCCTCGTATGCGATGCTTACCGGGGATTCTCTCCTTATGATTTTGCAGAAAATGCAATCTTTTTCCCCTTCCATGGTGGGTAGGATTGCTGCCCGCTTTTAATAATGGTTATGGTGGGCTACTTCCTCTTTTCCATCCGTTTCCAGTATTCTTTTATGTCGCCTACGAAATAGAGTTCCTCTCCGCAATCTGGGCACTTGTTGTAGCCATCTATGCGGTTATCCAGGACTAGGAAGCCGCGCCTTCTTACTATCTGTTCCCTGCAATTGGGGCAGTAGGTGCTCTCGCTCTTTTCATCTAGGAGGTTGCCCGAATATGTGAATTTTACGCCTTCCTCCATCGCAATTGTGCAGGCGTTGAGCAGGGTTTGTAGGCTCGTTCTTGGGGTATCCATCATCTTGTAGGCAGGGTAGAAGCCTATGAAGTGGAGGGGGACGTTGCTGTCTAGTTCCGCGCACCATTTGGAGAGGGCGCGCAAATCCTCTTGTGAATCGTTGTAGCCTGGGACTACGAGGTTTATGATTTCTATGTGCATTTTCTTGTGGAGGGATTTTATTGAGGAGAGGATTCCTTCCAGCTCTACGCCTCCGCAGACTTCCTTGTAGATTCTTTCGTTGAATCCTTTTAGGTCTATGCGGGCGGCATCGATTAGGCCATCCATTTCGTTTATTGCCTCTTCGCTCATGTAGCCGTTGGTTACGAATACGTTGAAGAGGCCTTCCTTGTGCGCGAGTTTTGCGGTATCCAATGCATACTCCATGAAGATTGTGGGCTCTGTGTAGGTGTAGGCGATTCCGGGGAGGTTGTTTTCCTTGCAGTAATTTACTATTCTCTCCGGGCTCCAGTCTTCGCCTATTATGCGGCCTCCCTTTACTTGGCTTATCTCGCTATTCTGGCAGTAGAGGCAGCGGAAATTGCATCCCACAGTTGAAAACGAGAAGCATTCTGCTCCGGGCATAAAATGGTAGAAGGGCTTTTTTTCTATGGGGTCCACTTCGGCTGCGACCGCTTTTCCGTAAACTAATGAGTAGAGCTTTCCGCCGCGGTTTTCGCGAACGTGGCAGAAGCCGCGCTCCCCATCTCTGATTGTGCATCCCCTCCTGCATAAGTTGCAGCGGACGCTGCTTCCCTCTCCTTTTGAATAGAGGATTGCCTCCTTCATGAAGATGCTTCATGCCCCTAATTTAAGATGATTTGGGTTGGGAGGAGCGGAGGTTTTGCCTATCCTAGGAACTTCCTGAGCATTGCAGCTTCCAGGATTTCCTCCTCAATCGTTTCTGGGTGGGTTTCCTGCACCTTGCGGAGGATGTGCTTGGAGAGCCTTGCGTGCTCCCTGTCCACCTCATAATCAACGAGCTTTAGGACTCCCCCCATTTTCTTTGCGAGGGTGGGGAATTTCTCCAGGTTCTCCCTGTTTAGGTATTTTAGGGAATCGCGTAAATCCGAATCGAAACCCGGATATATTGCACGCACGTAGTCCAGGTCTTTTTCGGTTAATGCGTTTACCCCCAGCATTTCCGGCGGGATTCCTATTGAGTAGAGCGAGCAGCAGAAGCGGATTG
The DNA here is from genome assembly GCA_016932815.1 of Microcaldota archaeon. Taxonomy (GTDB): domain Archaea; phylum Micrarchaeota; class Micrarchaeia; order Anstonellales; family Bilamarchaeaceae; genus CAIKOA01. The sequence goes on from JAFGCC010000014.1 coordinate 157,486, forward strand.
CGCGCGGGAGCTTCACTCCCCCGCTCATCTGCCTTGAGTATCCAAAGAGGCCTACGTGCAGCTTCCTCTTCCTCCTGCTTGGGATGAATTTCGCAGTCGTGTTGATTAGCGGGGCGAGGACCTTTAGCTGCTTCATGTATTCTGAGGAAATCCTTGCGGCTATTTCCGAGCTCCTCTTCTCATCCACCGCTATTGGCGCTGCGCGCTTTGTGGAATTCAATTTGGAGATTCCCTCTATTACCTGCCGAGGCTCAAAATCGTACTTGAATGCGGATTGTATTGTGTAGGTCTGGAGGCTAGGATACGCTTTTAGGAAGCTATCCACGTTGTCCGGGCGGAGGTTGCCCCTAAACGGGGCCGTGCCCGCACCGAGAATCGGATGGATTTCCACGGATTCTTCCTCCTCCACCCCCTGGAGCTGGAGGAGGGCATTCTTTAGTATCAGGACTGCGGCTGCGGAGCCGTAATTTAATGCGGGGTCGCTCCTTGCTAAGAATACCCTCTGGTATTCCATGTTCTTTCCTTTTAGGTAGTCCCCGACGATTTGCTTTATGTTGCGCATTGAGCCCAGGTCTTCTACCAGGGGGATTACGTTGATTGTTTCCGGGCCGAATTTCCCTATCCATTCTTCTACCGTGATGTCCCCTGAGGATAGCCTGCCCTTCCCCTTGCCCACTACGAACTTTTCGTAGTAGTTCTTTATGCGCTCAAGGGAAATAGTATTTGTCGTCATGGGGAGGATTATCTCAAAGATTGGGGCGATTTCGTCCCCGTAGAATACGCCTGCGGCATCGAAATTGCGCGGGATTGCCTCCAGGGCTTCCAGGAGGATTTTGCCTTCGGTTTTTTCCACCCCGGGGTTTGGCACGCGCACGGTCAGGAAAAGGTCTTTTCCGAGCTTGTTCTTTGCAAAATAGTAGCCGTAATTGTTGAGGAGCTTCTTTACTACGTAATTGTCCACTTCCTTCCCTTCGGAATCCCACATCTGCTCTGTGCATCCTAGGGTGGAGTATACGTAAAAAGCCTCTTTTACCTCGTCTTCTCCCTCCATCACCTGGGAGTCGCTGAAAAACGGGGTGGTCGCGTTATCCGGGTGCTGGGTGCTCATGCACCTGGGCATTTTCCTTTTTGCCATTGTTTTCTCCCCTGTAACCTTAACTCCAGCAACTTTATTCTTAAATAGTTATGCCTGGGGGCTATTTGAGCTTCCCGCAGGCGCCCTTCCATTTGCCTGCGGCTTTGAGGAATTTTGCGTATCCTTCTTCCTTTATGAAGAGGGTTGATTCCTTGTATTTTTTGTACTTGTACCCGTCCTTGTTGTGGAATTCGCCCACTATTCCGCACTTTTCGTATCCGGGGCAGTCGGCGCAGGTTTGCAGCTTCTTTTCTGCGAAGCAGCACTTCTTGATTTTGCACCTCGCCTTTTGTATGTCCCGCTCCCCGTTTTCGTAGCCGAGCTTGCAGCCTTTGCACGCACCCTCCTTGAATGCCCTGCAGGTTTTGCAGTAGGCGCCGCAGCATCCTATGTAGGTTTCGGGCTTCCCCTCTTTCTTTGGCATCGCTTCCACGCTTTCTGGAATGGGGCTGCAAATTTAAAATGGGTTGCGGGGCAGTGGATGTGGGCAGGAAGCCGCGATTCTTGTGCGGGGCTGGCGGGTAGGGTTTAAGAATTTGCACGCAGAAGGCGGGAGGGATGCATTTCCTGCTGCTAGTTGGAATCGGCGGATTCATAGGGGCCATCCTGCGGTATGCGGTAAGCGGGCTGATACAGGGAGGGGAGGCTGCGTTCCCCTTTGGGACGCTTGGGGTGAACGTGATTGGGAGCTTCGTTTTGGGATTTGTCATGTATTCTGCGGAATACGGGGGGTTCTTTCCGGATGAGGCGCGGGCGTTTTTGACAGTCGGGATGCTTGGGGCATTTACGACCATGTCCACTTTCGGGTATGAGAGCTTTAAGCTGCTAGAAAACGATGAGTTTGCGCTCTTGGGGATAAACATAGCTGGAACCGTGCTCTTGGCTCTTTGCGCGGTCTATCTTGGGAAAGTCGTTGCTTTGAATTTATGGAGATGAGTTATGCATGAAAAGGGAATCTGAAGCTGTGCTGTTGAGGATATTCATCGGGGAATCGGACAGGTTTGAGGGAAAGCCCCTGGACACTTACATAATCGAGATGTGCAAAAAGGACGGGCTTGCGGGGGCTACTGCGATAAGGGGGGTTGGGGGATTTGGGAAATCCAGCCACATGCACACTACTTCCATACTGCGGCTATCCACCGACCTTCCGGTCTTAATTGAGGTTGTGGACAATGCGGAGAAGATTGAGGGGCTCAAGAAGAAGCTGGACTCAATTATCAAAGAAGGGCTTATTACAGAAGAGAAAGTGAAAGTGATAATTTATGAGGGGAACAAGAAGGAAGAATGAGCCTTGTGCGCAGTTTGGACTTCTGCTGTTACTTTTTCTTGTTGAATAGTTTTTCTGCGGGGCAGCCCAATTCCCTCTGCCTGCAATGCCTGCAGGCAAGAGAGCCTCTTATGAAGCCGTTTCCTGCAGAGGATAATGCAAATAGGAGGAGCACTAAGAGCAGGAGGAGGAAATCGAATTTGGCTATTAGGAGCGCTATTCCGGCTAGCAGGGGGATTAGGGAAACCATGAGGTCTGGGAGGATTTCTGCCCAGCTAGCAGGGGCATTGGAGAATTTTTCCGGCTTTCCCTTTTTGAATAATAGGGAAGCGAGCCTTCCCTTGCCGAAAGCGCAGGGTTTCCCGTAATAATAGCAATTCGTGCAGCTCTTCTTTAGGAGGCGGATTTCTAGAATCAGGGCGCATAGGAGGTAAAGCGCCATCCAGGCGGTTCCAATCTGATAAAGGATATAGGCGCCTATTGCGTAGATTCCTAAGGAAACGAGATTGGAGGCGAGGATTATCCATGCGGGGTATTGCTCGAAGCATTCGCCCGGAGTGTTTGCGCCCATGCGCTTATGATGGGGAAGAAGGGATTTAAATTATCGCAGGGAGGCGCTCCTCCCGCTAGGCTGATTAAAATGAAATGCAGGGGAAGGGATTTGAACCCTCGCAAGCACTAAGCTACTAGACCCTCAATCTAGCGCGTTTGACCAAGCTCCGCCACCCCTGCATATGGGTTAACGCAGGGGCGCAAGTTGCAAAGCAACTTGGCGGGTATTCGCGCGAACGCGAATCTGACCGCCACCCCTGCATATTGTGCGGCGATTTCGCCTTTCACAGGCAGCAAAAGCACGCTGCCCTCGTTATCCCTGAATATGGGACAAGGTTTCTTTTTTAAGGTGGATATCTTTAAAAACCCGTTCCCGGCTCCGCTTGTGCTAAGATGCCTAATAAAACCAGGGTTCATAAGAAGTGTCATCGTCCTTGCTGCCTTTGGATGAGCCTGCATTGTTTGGGGTTGCGGGCTTGTTTGAAGGCGCGGGATTGGGCGTTGTTGGGGCGTTGGAACCCTGACCGGATTGGTTTGCCCTCTTTGTCTGGGGCGCTGGAAGTTGCGGTGCTGGCTTGGGCGGCGCTGGAAGTTGCGGTGCTGGCTTGGGCTTCTGGGCGGGGGGAGGCGGGGGCACTGTTTTTGTGGGCCTTGAAGGGTATGGCTTGAGGGGCTGGGGCTGGCTGGCCGCGCTCTTGCCTTTATCCTTGCCATCTTCCTTGTTGGAACCGTCTTCCTCTTTTACGTCCACCCATTCCCCATCCACATAGCGCTGGTGCCTGCGGACCCTCCACTTGGGGCCTTCGTTTTCGCTTGCCTCTTTTTCCTGCGCTTCTTCCCTCCTCTGCTTCTCCAGCTTGGTTAGGGGACGCCACTCGCCATCTTTTTTGTGTTCGCATGAGCGCTCTCTCTTGCCGGTTAATCCGAAATCCTTTGCGCTAACAGAAAGGGTTTCTTCGGAGCGGAACTTTACCCTGAACCATTCGCATCTGGGAGGCCTGCCCTGAAGGCGGGCTGCGGGTGGATTGCTGTTGGGTTTTTCGGATTTGCAAAAGGCCATGCACAAATTCGCTCTCCTTATTCTTTGGGGTCCGTATCGTGGAAGCTTCCGGGGAGGCAGCGGCACATCAATTCCAGAAGCCGAATCCGGTCCTTCTTTTCCTTTTCTGCGGATGCGCCTTGTTCATTACCGTTTTTCGCTTTGGAACCTTTTTCCTTTTGGAATCCTTCGCCAACCCCAGTATGGTCGCGGGTGCGCTCTCCCTTGCTTTTTAGCCCGAAATCCTTTGCGCTTATGGTAAGGGTTGGCTCTCCGGAATCCGTTTCCAAGGGGGATGTGCGAAGGGCTGGGAGCCCCTGCTCCCATGCGTAATCCTCATCGTCTTCTAGGAACTTGTATGGGTCCAATTTCTCATCATTCTCCCCATCCTTTGCCTTGGGATTGCCAGGAGCTTTTGCCTTGGAGCGTGGGGTGGCGGGGATTGTGTCGCGCTTGGCGGGGGTGCCCGCATCCTTGTCCTTGTAAGCATCCTTGGTATGGGGGCCAGGGAGTATGGGCCCTGGGACCGCCCTCTTGTTTGGGGGAGTGGGCACAGAAGGCTTGTTTCCCCCGATTACGACTTTTCCCTTTTTCCTTGGGAGGTTTGGGAGATTGAGTATGGGGTTGCTGTTTCCGGATGTGCTTGCGGGAGCCTGCTTGGGCGGCTTTTTGAGCGGATCATAAGGCGCAACCCTGGGCTTCTTTGAAGGGGGAACCAAGGCCGGGAGCCTTACGCGTTTCTTTTTGGAGCTTGCGGTGCTTCCTTTGCCGGAAGCCTTCTTCCAGCGGGGGTCGTCTGGCCAGATGGATGTTGAAGAAGGATTGGGCGGCTCCGCCTTCTTGGGGAGAACGTTGCCATTCGCATCAATCTCCTCCCATTCGCCCGTTTTTTCGTTCTTGCGGGCGCGGCTGAGCACTTTTCTGCCCATTGCGCTTTGCTTGGACGAAGTGGATACGGAACCCTCCTTGAGGGATGCCCTGCCGGAAAAGCCGGCAGGCGCATGCTTGCCTCCTGAAGACGGGGGGGAAGTTGCATACCATTTTTTGGGCAGGAGGGGAAGCTGCTGGAGGTTGCCATTGGGCCAGGGGGCCTTGTTGCGGCTGGGAAGTGGAGGGCGCTCTGGGAAAGATATGTTGGGCATTTTAAGGCGTATTTGTTTGGGTGCGGCCATGGATATATCCTGTTAATAAGTGTTTATAAATGGTTTGTTTGGGGGGTTTGGAGCCCACATTTAAAAAGCTCTCCGCCCAATCAAGCGCATATGCTCAAAAACGGGGCGGAAAAAACCGGGTTCTCGGCGTTCCTGCTAAACATCTTCCTTTTTGCATTAAAGATGGCTGCGGGGATAATGTCCGGGAGTTTGGCGGTGATTTCGGATGCCTTAAATTCATTCCTGGACTGCCTCTCATACCTGCTTGCATTCTTGTCCATACGGTTTTCGGGGCAGGCACCGGACAGGGACCATCCATTCGGGCACAGGAGGGCGGAGCCGCTATCCGCTTTGGTAGTGGCGATTTTCACCGGAATCCTGGGAATAGAAATCCTAAAGAGCGCCATCATGGGGATGATGGGGGAGGATGGCGCAATAGAGATTACGGAGTTCACTTTTGCCGCGCTTGGGATTGCAATCCTAATCAAGATATTCATGCATTTCTACCTCATGCGCAGCGCGAAGGAGAACATGAGCTCATCGCTGGAGGCTCTTGCAATAGACTCCAGGAACGACGTGCTTGCGACTTCGGTTGCGCTATTGGGGGTGGCTTCAAGCTATGCGGGCATTGCAATCATGGACAAGGTTGCGGCGATAGGGATTGCGTTCTACATACTGCGCTCAGGCTACCTGATTGCGAAGAAAAACATAGACTACCTGCTTGGGGCGAGCCCGGACAGGAAGATGATGAAGGAACTGCGCACTGCCGCAAAATCCGTGGAGGGGGTAAAGGGGCTTTCGGTCTTGCGCGCGCACTATGTGGGGGACCGGCTGCACGTTGAGGCGGGGATAGTGCTGGATAGGAAAATGAAAACCGAGAAAACGCACGAGATAGGAGTCAGGGTGCAAAAGAAGCTTGAGGGAATCAGGCTGGTATCCAGGGCATTCGTGCACATAGATTACGAATAAGTGGGGCGCCCAACACCCGGCACGGGCTAATCCGGCTCCCGCCAATCATTCTGGGCCATTCTCCGCAGGCGGGGCTATTCGCCGATTATCTTTACTAGGACGCGCTTTTGCCGCTGGCCGTCGAACTCGCAGTAGAAAACCTGCTCCCAGGTGCCAAAGTCCAATTTGCCGTTTGTAATCGGGAGGACGACCTGGTGTGCCATTAGCTGCCTCCAGATGTGGGCTGCGGCGTTGTCCTCTCCCACGTTGTGCGCGTATTTCGCGTTGTAGGGCACTAGGCGCTCCAGGGTGCGGATGTAATCCCCGATTAGGCCGCCCTCGTTGTCATTTACTATTACCGCGGCTGTGATGTGCATGGGATTCACAAGAGCGAATCCCTCTTTTACCCCGGATTTTTCCACCGCGGCTTCCACTTCACCGGTTATGCGTATGAATTCCACTTTCTCCTTCGTCCTGAAAGTGAGGTATTCGGTATGGGATTTCATCGGAACCGCCTATTCCGAGAGGCTCAGGTGGTCGGACTCTATTTTTATTAGTTCCCCGAAGAAGAGCTTTACCTTCTCGTCTTCCACTTCGGAAAACGCCAGCTTGTAGGCGTTTATCGCGCGGGTTTCGCGCGCGTGGGATTCGGCAAGGTTCTCCTCTATTGTTTCGCGGGCCTTGTCCGCTTCGGTCTCCAATGATTCGAAATCCGGCATCGCAGCACCTAGGAACCTGACTATGACTTCCGCGTGCTCCCGCTCTATTTTGGAGAGCGCCTTGAACATCTTCTGGTCCTGCACCACCCCCGGGGCTTTGGAAACGTTCCGGTAGAAATTGGTGTTGCCCACTTCAAGCTGGAGCGCGGCTTCCAGGTGGGTGCGGGCGGCCTCGCTTATTTCGCCCCCCCAGAGGGGCTCCCACTTCTCGGCTTCTACTATCCTTACTCCGAATGCCCCGCAAAAGGGGCACCTGCTTGGGGCGCCTACGCCAAGGTAGGGCTCTCCGCATATCTCGCATATGTACTGCTGGTATTTCATGAACTGCACCTTCGGCTGGACGTTGAATCAAAAACCCCCCGTTTCTCCCTGGAAATGAACAGGCATTACTGCTGTTCTTCTTCTGCGAACTTCTTGATTTCTTCAAAGTTCTCTACGATTAGCCTTGCCTTGTTCTTTCCGAAGCTAAAACCGTACTGGTCATTCTCATCCCTCTTGAGGATGATAACCTTGTTTCCCTTGAATTCTCCAAATTCCACAGTCATTTGCTCACCTATATTTTATATTTATAATTTATAGGGTAATTAAAAGGGCATCTTTTTAAAGGTGCCCTATTGCGCACTAGCAGGGGCAATACGCACAAAAACGGGAATTAGAGTAAAAAACAAAAACAAAAAAAAGAACTAAACCAATAATCATCTAATCAATAGAATGTTATCAGAATCTAGATCTTGGCTTAAAGCAGTCCCTGCAATATACGGGCCTGCCTTCGGTTGGCTTGAACGGCACTTTGCATGGCTTTCCGCATTTTGCGCAGACCGCATCGTGCATCTCTCTTTCAGGCCTTCCGCCTTCTTCAGTCATATTTTCACCTATTTTTTACCGGGCTCAAGACCCGGATATGTATATTGCACATTTACCCCTTAATAAACCCATCGGATTGAGCCAACCCCGGGGCATCTTGCCTAAGCGGAGGGAAATGCCCCTTAAACGGGGCTTGGGTGGGGAAATTATTTTCTTCCCGTAACCTTGATTAGGTGGTAGCCAAACTGGGTTTTTACCGGCTTGGAAACCTCGCCTTCCTTGAGGGAGAAAGCCGCATCCTCAAATTCCTTTACCATCTGGCCTTTCCCGAAGAATCCCAGGTCCCCGCCGCTTGCCCTGCTTGGGCATTCCGAATAGTCCTTTGCGAGTTTTGCAAAATCCTTGCCATTTGCAAGCTCCTTGCAGAGCCATTTTGCCTTGTCCTCGGTTTTTACCAGTATGTGGCTTGCTCTTACCATCATTTTAATCAACGGGTGGGAAATGGGCGGAAAACATTATTAAGGGTTGTCTGCGCGGGGCGGGGATGCCGGGAGCCTGCGGAATGGAAGCGGGGTGCGGGGCAGGCGGAGAGGGAATGTGCCGGAGGCCGGGGGGAAGATTAACTCTTTGCGGCTTGGGATGGGGAAGGGGAGGCGAGGGTGCGCTGTGCGCTTGCCGGGGACGTTTTTATGTGGGGGCTCTTTTTGCTTAGCGCGCTAATTAACTGCGAGCCGTCCCCATGCACGAATTCCACTTCTTTCGGGTTTACGGCTTCTATGTATCCTAGGATGTCTGAGAAATCCGCATGGTCGCTAAGCGGGAAGCCCGCATGGGTGTTGGCGCGGTATTTCTGCACCCATCCCGAAACCGATGCGGAGTATGCCGGGAGGTTGAAGGCGGCTGATAGTTTGGAGGCGAAACTGCGCTTTGCGATTCTTGGGGGGGCAATTGCCACAAAGGGGCCGCGCATTATCTCTTCTGCCTCTTGCGTGCCCGCGACTGCGCGCTCTAGCTTTATGCCGTGCTTTTCATAGACCTTGTTGAAGTGCTCGGAGTCTTCTGTCACTATCGGGGTTATGCCGCAATACTCGTTTAGGGCGCCTATTAGCTCCTGGGTTTTTCCCAGGTTGTAGGCTCCGAAAATCAGGATTGCATCCTGGTTCTGCGTCACCCATTTTGCGATTTGCGAATAGACTTCGTGCGGGCTTGGGAATGAGAATGAGGGGTCCCCGTAGGTGCACTCAATTATCAGCCTGTCCGCTTCTTTGGGGGTTGCGCCCTTTGTGCAGATTCCCTCCTTTGTGCGGAAATCCCCGGTGTATAGGATTGAGCCTCCGTCGGTTTGCGCATATAGCGCTGAGGAGCCTAGGATGTGGCCGGCATTTAGGAGTTCGGCTTGGGGATGGGAGGCTATTGAGGCTTGGAGGGAGGCTAGTTCAAGCGTCGCTTGTGTTGCGATGATTTCTTCTTTTTTCTTCATGCCGTTTAGGTGGTCCCCGTGCGCATGGGACAAAAAGGGAAGGTCGCACTTCCCTTTGTCCAGGCCGATGGATTTTTTTCCAACCTTGATTAGCATGATGCGGCAATCGTAAATAGATAATAAATAGGTTAGCGAGCAAGGGGGCTATTTGCCGGCTTCCCTTCCGTTTATGAAGCGCTTTCCGCCCCTGCCATATTCTACTCCCACGATTCTCTTGTTTTCCGTTATGTATCCTTTGGTGGAAGTGGGAACGCTTGGGGCTATTAGTTCCGCCTTCCAGGCACTTGAGATGCGCGCTCCCAGCGCCCATTCGTCCTGGCCCGTGGAGCATGAACTGAGGATTACTATTGCGTCTTCTGCGAACATCCTGCGCAGCCGCCTGAGTTTCCCCAGGTCCGTTAGGTCTATGAAGCTCTTTTCCGTGTCCGCTGCGCCCATCTCCATCCTCCTTGGGTCTCCGTGGGCGCTTATCTGGAGGACGCTTATGCCGAAGTATCTTTCCCCTGCGCTTTTTACCCTCTTGTAGAATTCGTCTTCCGTTTCCGCCTCTATGAAGATTACGTTGTAGTAGCCGTCTGTTAAGAGGCTGCTGCGGTATTCGTAATCATCGTAGAACGAGCCTGAGTAGTCGTACTTGTTGTGCGCGATTATTAAGAGGGGGCGGTTGTCCTCAATGTTCTTTGTGTGCTTGTAGAGTTCTTCTAGCTCTTCTTTGGAATATCTTGCGAAATACTCTATTCCGAATTCTTTGTGGAGCGCGATTGTTTTTTCCTTTCCGATTTGGTCTTTTGCGTATGCGAAATTTATGAAGGCCTCGCGGTCGTCTAGGAACAGGCCTGCCTCGCGGGCTAGTTCCCTGCCGTCTCCCCACTTGCCCTTGTAGGAATAGGGCTTGGACCTGAATGCGCCTATTTTGGCAACCAGGGATTCTGGTTCGGAGAGCCCTGAAGCTAGCTCTTTGGTTTCATTTGGCCTAGCATCCTTTAAGCGGATTTCAAGCGACTTGATGAGGGTTGAGTAGCAGGAGGCTTCTGCCAATTTTACGAGATTGCCTAGGTCCTTGGAAATCTCGTCTTTGAACTCCGGGTTTTCCAGCAGGAGCTTGTTGATTCTCTGGCTCTTCCTGCCTGCTATGCGCGCTGCGCTTGCTATCGCCTCTCCCGCTTCATGGGGGCTGGCTGCGAACTCCCTTGCAAATATCCTGAGGAAATTGTATGCATAATCCTGGCCCACGCCTTCTATTTTTGAGAAATCTTCTAGCGCATCTGAAACCTCCCTGAAATTCCTTGCGAATAGGGGAAGGAGGGGTTCGTTGGAGGGCGAGAGCAATCCGCCTTTTTCATCCTTTCCGAAGATTTCGTTTAGCCGGATTATAGTGCCCAGCGCATGGTTCGGGTTTTGCAGGAAGGCTAGTGCGAAATCCTCGCGCATTAGGAGCGTGGCTGCAACCGCCATCCCGCTGCCGCCTTTGTCGCTGCTGCGAAAACGCTTCGGTGCAGAATCGTAATCCTTCTTTTTCGTTGCAAGGTGCAAGAAGACCTTTGCGGACGAGGTTCCGAAATCTTCTGCCATGCGCACGAATGCAAGGGTTGTGCCCGCGGTATCCTGCGCAAATGCCAAAGAAAGGTTGGGGCGGGTGAGGGCGGAGAATGCTTCTTTGGAATTATCCCCTGCCGCACCCCTTATGCGGAGTATGGCGTTCGTTATTTTTTCTGGGTTTTGCGCAAATTCCCGTGCGCATTTATTTGTGCCCAGCAGCCAGATTGCCTCGCTTGCACCGGGCGTGCCCTTGGAGCCTATGAGGGATAATGCTTTGGAAATTTTAGCTGGGTTTTTCGCGAATGCTTCTGCAATTGGCTTCCTTGCTAGGACCATTAGCGCTTCATCGAAGGCATCTATGCCCATTGCATTCTGCATTTGCCCTAGCGCATCTGCAATCCTTTTTGGGTTTTTGGAGAATGCTGAAGCTATGCTGTGCCTGCTTAGGGCGAAGAATGCGTTTTCCGCTGCGGAACCGGAGAAGCGGGCTATCTGCCCCAGGGATTCCGCTATTGATTGGAGCCTTGGGCGCTTCGCGCTTGCGCATATTTCCAAAACGAGTTTCTGGGGGATTTTAGTTTCCGGCCCGTTTTGGGCGCGCACTTGAGCTTCAAGCTGCTCGCGCACGGCATCCGGGGAGAGGGAGGGAATTAGTGCGAGCTTTTCGCTTTCCCCATTCTTTTTTTGCTTCATTGCCATTTTGGAATCTCCCCTGCGTGCTGTAGGATAAACTGTTACTGTAGCGGGGGGAATATAAAAGGCTAATTAGGAACCTCATGCAGGAAGGCTAGAACCCTTCGAATCCTTCCTGCGAATCCTGCGGCTCAAAGGGGGTGATTAGGGCCATGCGTATTGCCTTTGCCTTCTTCTTTCCCATTCCCTCCACCTTCAGGAGTTCCTCTTCGGTTGCTCCGAAGACGTTTTCAACCGTGCCGAAATTCTCAAGGAGGATGCGCGCCATCTTCGGCCCTACCAGGGGAAGCATCTCCACTATGGCGCGCTGGTTCTGGGAGAGGGTTTTGCCCTTGGGCTTTCCGCATACGCGGATTGGGCGCCTCTCTAGCAGCTGCTCGTGCTTTGCGATTGCATAGATTAGTTCGGAAGTTGACTGGGGGGAGCTTGTAAAGAAAATCCCTGCCCCGTAATCGGTTATTACAGATGAATATGCGCCCAGGAGGGAGGTCCTCTTGAGGGCACCGGCACCCTCCTTGCCTTCCACTATGAGGATTGTGCGCGAATAAGAGGAGGATAGGCGCGCGAGCTGGTCAAAGAGCCTCCCGTCTATTACCGAGCACTCGAAATCCGCGCGCGTTTTGCGCTCTATTGCAACGCGGTCGGAGCAGATGAAATCGCCCACGCAGAGGGTGGAAACCGAAACCTCGGCGCCGTGGGATTCTAGGAGCGAACTAAAGAGCGAGGCTTCTCGCGCATCCACTGCAATCTGGGCCCTCGTTGCGTTACCCTTTGGGGGCCGGGTACCCGTTGCATCCCCACTCATTGCATCAATCCTTCGTATTCTTTTAGCTCGTTGAAGCTTACGGCACAGCCCGAATACTTGAGCTTGTAGAGCGCGGCTTCTGTTGCCTGTGCCTCCAGCTTTCCAAAAGGATGGAAGAATCCCTGCTGCGCGCCTATGTAGACGAGCTCGGTTGTGCGTATTATGTCCATCCTGCCAGCATGCTCGGAGAACTCCGAGAGCTTCTGGCGGTTTACCATTACGTTGGTGTGGAATTCGTCCTGGAAGTGTTTTGCGAGGGAAACGGGGTTCTCAAGGAGGACGCGCGTGGTGCGCTCATCCATTAGGAGCGAATTCACTTCCAGTTTCCTTGCAAGCGCAATCATCTCGGTTTCTCCTATGTGGAGAATCCTCAGCGGCTTTCCGTGGGCGTAGAAGATTCCGTTTCCGGCCTCCATTAGCTTCCTGGTCTCTGCTTCGGTGTCGGCTTCTATCACCTCTATTACGCCGTCGTTTATCATGTCCTGTATGCGTATTGCGGAGAAGCAGTAGACCTTGGTGCGCATTGTAAGGGGGCGGGTTACTGACTCGTATTCCACCGATTTGGGGATTATGAATTTTACCCCGAAATTGTCTCGGAAGAAATAGAGGAGCGAATCCAGGCAGGAATCGCTAAGCGAAATTAAGGAACTAGAATCGCAGAGCACGTACCTTTTTTTCATGCGGCATCACCCGTTAGCACCCTGCTTGCAATCTTTATCCTTTGTGCGAGGGTGACAGAATCCTCTATGCGCTCAAACATGCGGGTTTTTCCGGCATAGTCCATGATTTCCTGCTTCTCTACCCCGGTCATCTGCGCTGCGCGCGATAGGGAGAGGCCGTGCGCATAGAGGTTTGCCGCGGTTTTCAGCTTTCCTTTTTCAACCATGGTTTGTATGTAGCGCGCATCCGGGGCTTCCACATCCACCACCGTTTTTTCCAGGAGGGCCAATGTTGAGGAGAATTCCTTTTTCCTGTTTTTCTGCGCATGGGAAACCAGCTGGTATAAGAGGAGCTTTATCTCGTTGCGCTTCTCCTGGTACATCCTGCCCATGAACTTGGGCTTGCTTAGTATCTTGGATAATACGTAGGAATATACCGCGAGGTGGTAGAGCTCTTCGGAGAAATCAAGCGCTACCGCATTTAGTATTATGCCCGTGGCCTTGCGCATCGCCCTCTGCTTGGTAGAAGAGAATGCCTCAAGCATGAGGCGGGAGGCTTCCAGGATGCTTACCATGGGGCAATATAGGGGATAAGTAATATAAAGGAAATGATGGGGGGATTCCGCTGCAACGAGAGAGAATAGGACCTGTCATGATAGGTTTATAAATGTATCATGATTATATCATGACAGTTGCGCGAGTTTGTCGCAACAACATAGGAAACCCAGCGAGGCAAAAAAATATGCCCGAGAAAGTATCCAAGGAAAACTTTAAAAACGTGCCTTCCCCGTACCTCCAAAAGGAAATAGAGGATGAGCTAAGGGAGAACCTTGAAAAATTCAAGGACCCGGTAGTGCTAGCGACCATAGCCTACAAGCTCCTAGAAGAGAGGGAAAACACGAACCGGATACTCAAGAACGTCCTGGCGCGGTTGGAGAAACTGGAAGCTGGCAAGGGACACGTACCTCCCCAAGATACGTTCCTTCCGGAAATAGACCAGAAAATCGTTGACTTCATCGCTGAGAGCGGCGGTTCAACCGCGCGGGATGTTCAAACAAAATTCGGGTATCGCGGCAGCAACGCGGCAAGTTCGCGCATGAACCGCCTTGCCAAGCAGGGTATCCTTGAAAAGAAACAAGTAGGGAAGAAAATGTTCTTCCTCTTGCGCTAATTTCCCGGAAACGGGGATTAAATCGGCGCGAGGCGACCGGAGATGGGCAGCTCACCTCCCACCCACACACAGTTGTTTGCCCCTCTCCCCCCTCCGCCAATTCTTTTTACTAGGCTGTGCCTTGCATCTCCTTCTAGAACCTGCTTATCCTCTTTGGGCGGCTGCTAAGCGCGCCTGGATTCTGGCTCCCGTTACGGCTGCAAGGCTGGCTGATGGAACTATTGCGCAACATGGGGGCACGCCTGGGCATTGGAGCGTTGAAGGCGGCAAGGGGCACCTGCGAAACCCTCTTTGCCTCAAGCTCGTTTATGTAGGTGCCAAAGAGGTGGAGGGAATAGGGGAGGCTTTCGAAGAAACGGAGGGCTTCTAAGATGCGCCTTGAGCGCTCTCCTTCTGGCTGATTGTCTTTTTTCTCCAGGCAGAAATTCACGAGTTCTTCTGCAGCCTGCCGGGCTATGTGGAGGCACTCCTTTTCCAGGGCGTTCCTTAGGATGAGGCCTTTGAGGAGGCACATCCTCACTTCGGGCAGTTGCCCCCTTGAGCACTTGATTAACTTTGCTGAGGCCCTGGAGCGGGACTTTGGGTTTTGTGCCCTGGACGCCCTCTCCAGCCGCGCTAGCTTCTCGCGCCTTTTTTCGATTTCCCTGGGGGCCCCTGCACGCGCCTGGGAGGTTTGGGGGGAGGTTAGGAGCATTTGCTTTGCCTTTGAACGGACTGCCCGCGCCTCCTTGTGCCACCAGGCGTTAACCGAATCCAGCACGGCGTTGAGCATATCGGTTGTTAGCCCGAACGGGTGCTTTTCCATTATCCTAATTAGCGCGGAGGATGCGTTGGTGCGCACTGCCTTATTAGCGTCCTGGCACTTCCTGCTGAGGGTATCCACCATGCACTTTCGATAGAGGTATGGACGCGAGGCATAGAGTTCGTATATATCCTTTGCGCTCTGCGGGGTGCCCAGCATTGAATAAAAATCGGACATGAAGTCCATTGCAAGCCCAAATCCGGTGCGTGGTTTGTTTTCGTCCATTTGCGCCTACCTGATTGGGATAACTAAAAATTGCTTATCTTGCTCAGGTGCTTCCTGTTGCCGCGGGCCGGAACCTTGCTTGGCTGGGGCCCGCTGGGGCGTTCCCTGTGCCAGTTGGGCAGTTCCCTTGTGGTATCGGGATGGGTGCCCCTTGGATAGCGGGATGCGGAACTGCCCAGGGTCTCCCTGGAGAGCATGGGCACCTGCGAAACCTTCGCCGCATCCAGCTCGTTTATGTGCGTGCCGAACATGAGGGTGCAGTAAGGAAGCTTTGTAAAAAAGCGGTGCGCCTGCGAAATGCGCTTTATCCTCTCGCCTTCTAGCTGGCCATCTTTCTTCTCCATGCAGAAGCTTACGATTTCATCCGCCGCCTGCTTTGCTATTGGGAGGTAGCCCTTATTATCCACCAGGTTCGCCAGCACGAGGCCCTTTAGGATGTCCATGCGGATTAGTGGGAGCAATTCCCTTGAGCGCTCAATTAGCCGTTCTGAGGCCTGCGCGCGAAGTTCTGCGTTGGGAAGCCTGGAGGCCCTCTGGAGAAGGGTTATTTCATCGCATCTTTCCTCAATTGCATTGTTGCGCGCGATTACGGCATTGCACTCTTCGAGCCTCCGCCTCGCTTCTTCGCGCAGCCCCATTGCCCCTAGGCTATAGCCCAGGTTGCCAAGGGAGAGGATGTCTTCTAGGAGGGGGGCGAACTCTTCTGCGGGAAGTTGGCTGGAAACGCGGAGGAGAACGTGGGCTGCGTTGGTGCAAACCAGGGGGTCCTTGCTGCCGCAGGCTTTTCCCAGTATGCGCAGCAGGTCTGGCTGGCCCTCTCCCCAGCCGTTGGGGTCCCTATCTGGGAGGGAGTTGAAAAGTTCGCATAATTTGCCAACGCTCCCTTCTTTGAAGAGGAGGTCGATGAAAGTGAATACGGGATTGTGTTCTATAATCTGGTACCAGCTAGTACACATGGTGTTCCACCCACATTGTAGGGATTGTGTGTGAGTAAGTTTAAATTCGTATTCTTTTTGTTACACGGAGGATTATGCGGTTTCCGTGCCTCGCTTTGAGGTTGAGCCGTGGTCGGCCATTGCCGCATTCCAGATGTTGCCGTATTTTTCCTCCAGCTGCTCCTCGGCGCTCTTTGCCTGCCTGGAGGCCTGGGAGATGTGGGAGGCGGTTATTAGCTCCTCATCGTTTACGGAAGCGAGGTCGCCTGCGAGCTTGATTATCCCGCTTAGTATGCGCAGGCGCAGCGTAAGGCCGGATGTGTTGTCGGTTGCCCTGCAGATTTTGCGGGATTCTGCCAATACCCCTTCTACGGCTTCGGGGGTTGCGTGGGGAACCCTGCCGTCCTTGCGGATTTCCTGGGCGACAAACTGCGCCATCTTGCTGCGGTTTGCATCGTTGTCGTCCATGTGGGTGTTGAGGACTACTTCGTAGCCGCTTCCGCGGATTCTTGAGCGCAATGCCGGGGAGAGGGCTGGAAGGTCGTTTATGTTCATTGCGCCAACTAGTATGAAATCGCAGGGGACGTTTTCCACGCGCACCGTTGAGCCCGCACTTGAGGGGTTCCTCCCGGTAATTAAGAATGATTTCTCCTGCATTGCGCTAAGGAGGTACTTCTGGGCTTCCCCTATGGTGGTCATCTCATCGAGGTATAGGACTCCTTCGTGCGCCTCGTGGATTGCCCCCGGGGTTACGCGCAAATAAGGGGGAGTGCCGATTTCCGGGTGGCTTCCGTAGGGGTCGTGGCGCACGTCCCCTAGGAGCTCGGTTTCGTTGTTTCCCGCTAATTGCACGAAAGTGGGGCGGGTGAGGGGAACGAGGATTTTCCTGAGCTTTTTCGCGTTGGCCTTGTTGCGCGCCTCAAATTCCTTCTGGGTTAGGCGGCGGATTTTATCGTCTTCTGTTTTCTCAAATACCAGGGGCTCGTTTATTCCCTCCTCCTCGTCTATGCGCATTGCGTGGACTATGCTGCTTGATTCTGGCTGGCTGCCGGGAATTAGGTCGCCAAAGGGGTGGTCCCTGCGCGACTGCTTGTCGCTTCCGCAGGTTTTGCAATATAGGGCGCGCGGGGAGGAAAAGTCCCCGCATCTTCGGCAGCGGAAGCCCAAACGCTCGGAAACGAAAGACGGGGCTTCATATGGCTCGATTATTTCACCCCATTCTTTTTTCTTCTCGTTTTTTTCTAGTTCGAGCATTGCGCGGCTCTTTACAGAAATTAGCGGGCGCTCTGGGCGCTCTGCGTTGTGGAAAACGGATATTTCCTCTTCGGGCGGGGGGAGCAGGCCGGCAATCGTGCGAGCAATCATGCTCTTTCCGGTTCCGGGTGCGCCCACTAAGAGGAGGTGGCGCTTCTGCTTTGCTATTATGCGGGAAACGGATGCTGCCTGCTCCTGGCCTATAACCCTTGCTAGGGGGTCTTTTGGAATCATGATTTCGGCTGTGCTCTCAAAATCGAAACCCATATGGGGAGTATTGTGGTAAGAATAGAATTAAAAGGTTGGGGAGGGAATTTGCGCTTATGATGCGCAGGATTGGGGCGATGAACTTCATCAATGAGTTCAGCTATGCATCATTGGTCCTTGCGCTTCCATTGTACCTTATTAGCAGGGGGATGGAAGTTGAGGAAATCGGGCTTGTGCTCTCCCTGCTTCCTTTTGCCTTCATCCTGGTGAGGGTTTCATCTGCGCTGATTGCCGACGTTTTCGGGGTGAAGGCGTTCTTTATTGCAAACGGGCTATTCAATGCGGTTACTGCTGGGATATACGCCTTTGCGGCAACTCCTTTGCAGTTTGGGATGGGGAAACTGAGCCAGGGCGCTGCTTCGGCGTTCTTCTGGACGGTGGACCGGACTGCAATCATGGCACGGGCGCACAAGAGGAGCTACCTTATGCTAATGAGCGGGGTTAGGGAATTCGGGGCTGGGCTTGGGATAATATGTGCCGGGGCATTGATTGCGTTTTTCTCTTTTGAATCCTTGTTTGGGCTTCTTGCCGTGTTGGGGGTTGTTTCTGCTGCGGTTGCGCTCAGCATTGTGAATAGGGGGGCGACATTGAAGAAGCCGGAGTGGAAATCGGTTTTCAGGATAAATGGGAGGGAGTTCGACTTCTGGCAGGTTTCCGCTGCAACCGTGTTTGTTGGGGCATCTTTCAAGCTGCTCTTTGTGTTCCTGCTTCCACTATTGATGAGCGCATGGTTTGGGATGGGGTACCTTGAAGTTGCGGTGATGCTTGCGGCATTTTATCTTTGCATGGGAGCTGGGGGGTTTTTGAGCGTGCGGATTGGGGAGGGGAAATTGAGCCTGCTTGTGCAGCTTGCGGCAATACCGTTTATCATCTTCCTGCCTTTTGATGGGGGATTCTTCAGCATTGCATTGATGGCTACGGGGCTTGGTTTTGGGGTTTGTTTTGGGATAAACGAGGCGCTCTTTGGGTACCTCTCCAAAAAAGAAGAGGGGATGAGCTCCAAGTTCGCGGTTTTGCTTGCGCCTGTGAATTTTACGGAATTCCTGGTTTTGGCACTAAGCGGGTTTGCGCTCAACGCACTTGGGATAGAAGCGCTCTTTTTGCTGAGTGCGCTCCTGCTTCTGGCATCCATTGTGCTCTCTAAGAAGATAATCGGGGATTTTGAGGGCACTAAAAAGCTGATTAGCTACCGCCCGCACAAAGGGCCAGCAGCAGTAGCGGCAAGAAGATGAATACCGGGCCGCAGAAGGACATGTTGTGGACTAGCCCGTCGTTTTCAATGCAGAATTCTTCTAGGCTTTCGCATTGGGCTAAATGTGCCTCGTAGAGTTCGAAGTCGAAATCCGGCAGGTTCATGCAGGCTCCCGAAGCGCTTATGTTGCCCCCTGCTGAAATGCAGGCGGAATTCATGCATTCCTCTTTTACTTCCGGGCACTGGACTCCCGTTACCGCAAATGCCCCGGAGATTAGGAGTGATAATGCCATTAAGAACAATCCCGGCTTGTGCATGGGTTTTGTATGTGGGCGGGAGTTTTTAAGGGTTGTTTTACTCCAGCTTGGGAAAGAGGAGCCTAAGTTCGGGGTAGGTGCCTGAGAGCTCATATGAGCGCGAGTAATAGTAATCCCTGTCGCACTGCTTGGTGAATACGGAGATGCTCCCGTTTGCGAGCATCTTCCTTGCCGCAACCGGGGTTGTGCCATCTATGAAAAACTCCGGGAAGTTTTTTACTGCTTCTGCTGCCTCTTTGGGGAACATCTTGGTGAATGCCCTCTTGGCAAATTCCTTGTCCGGCTGGAAAACCGAGAGGTGGAATAGGGGCATGAAATTGAAGAAAATCCTGTTTACAGGCGACTGGCCCCCGCCTTCTTTGCCTCCGGAAACATCGTGGACCTGCACATAGGCATTGCGGTGCCAGCTAATGGAAGTTAGCCAGGAGAGCACCTGGCCGACATTTTTGGGGGAGGCGTGGTGCATTGAGTAGCCGCAAACTGCAAACGGGTTCGCGCTTGAGGCGGTGGATATCTCCCTCTGGAGAGCGAGGTCTGTGAAATTGCCTTCTACCACTTTCCATTCTACTCCGGAAGCTTCGCGCACCTTGTTCCCTATCGCCTTGAGGCTGGCTTTGTCCTGCTCCACCGAGAGTATTTTTATTCTTGGAAGGAATTCCTTTAGCTTTGAGAGAATCATGCCTTCTAGCGCTCCGGGGCCGGCACCGAGGTTTATGACCGTTATGGAGTCGTTGCTTGAGGCAAGCTCTTCTGCGAGCTTGGATATGAATATCGAATTGCCCAATGGGAGCCAGGATAATGGCTCTCCTGGGGATGCATTGGTTATCCCGGAGCGGGCGTAGCCGAAGGCATTGTATGAATAGTTGACCAGCTCTGAGAAGGGGACTTCGGGCTCAAGAGAGTGCATCAGGCTTATTAATTCGCTTTTTGGGCCGTTCACTCTCCTTGCGAATTCCTTTGGCATTGCCACTAGCTCTCCTAATTCCGTGGGCTCCCCGGTCTGTATGTCCACGTATGGGGAAACGAGCCTTGAGAAGGGCTCCTTGTGCACCTTTGATAGTGCATCCGAGAGGCCTGCTATGGCCTCTAGGCGTTTGGGCGATGAGCCTCTTGAGTATTCTTCATTGAGATTTGTGAATAGGGCATGGAGCCTTCTGGAGAATGCCCTCCTTCTCTCTTGCGGAAGGCCGGATTCCCGGAGCGCCCTGCCGAACTGGCGCCTGCCGTGGAACATGTTGATTGTGCGCTTTGGGCTGGCAGTTGCCATTTTCATGCTTAATTTAGGAAACGGAGGTTTTAAAAGGTGTGGGACTGTGGGCATTTAGCCCGGATATGCTGCTCCCCGGATGCGGCTGCGAAGGGTTGGTGGGGAGGGCTGGGGATAGGGCAAGAGCAAAAGAGAAGGGAAAAGAAAGTGATGCCCCTCCAAAAAGTATGCGCCCTTACTGCTTTGGGTGGGCCTTCTTCTTTCCTTCGCTGCGCATTTCCCCTTCTAGCTCATTTGTGTGCTTCCCATAGAAATATCCGCTAAGGAATAGGGATACGCTAATTAGGAGGAGAATCACCGGGAGCCCAAGGTAGATTATGGGCAGGAGTGTTGAAGGGAACTGGTCGCGGATGTCCATAAATTCACTAGGGACTACTACCCCGCAGTCCGTTATCTCCTGGACATTGTTGGTAGAGAGGAATTCAATCACCACTCCTCCAATGTAGCTTGTGTACGTAATCGTGTAGTAGAGGGTCGCAAGGACTATGAATAGTCCAATTGTCCCAAACGCAGCCGAAAGCAGCTTGTTTTTCAATTAAATCACCAGAAGAACAATCGGGAGATACTATTTAAAGCTTTCCGGGGCGCATTTGGACGCGGGGGAATCAACCCAAACGATATTAAACTGGGGGGAGATATCGCCCATATGAAACTAACCTTCAACGGCGCGGCGGGGATGGTTACCGGCTCCTGTTACCTGTTAGAGGCGGCTAATGAGCGGATTCTCGTTGATTGCGGCATGTTCCAGGGCCCAAAGGAGATAACGCGGCTCAATTACGAGCCGTTCCGCTTTGACCCAAAAAAGATTAGCTGCCTCCTGCTTACCCATGCGCACATAGACCATTCGGGGCTGATACCAAAACTGGTGCGAAATGGGTTTAGGGGAAAGATAATTGCTACTGCGCCCACGGTGGATTTGTCTAGGATAATGCTTGAAGATTCCGCGAATGTCAATCGCTGGGATACCGAGTATGAAAACAAGCGCCGCCTTAGGATGGGGCTTGCGCCGAGGAAACCGCTATATGAGCTTGCGGATGTAAAAATGGCAATGAAGCTATTTTCCAAAGTGGAATACGGGACCCCGTGCAAAGTCGCGGATTCAATTGGCGCGACCTTCCATCCAGCAGGGCACATACTTGGCGCTTCAATCATAGAGCTAAACGTAAAAGAAGGGGGGAAGGAAAAAAAGATTGTTTTTTCCGGGGACCTTGGGCAGTGGGACAACCCGCTTGTGGGGAGCCCCACGGTTATCGAAAGCGCTGACTACGTGCTTGTGGAATCAACTTACGGAAACCGCCCGCACGAGAGCACCAGGATGAGCGAGAGATTGTTTGCAAAAGAGGTTATGGGCACCTTCGGGAGGGGGGGCATCCTCATGATTCCGTCTTTTGCGGTGGAGAGGGCGCAGGAACTCCTCTATTACCTGCACCGCATGGAGAGGGACAAGGTGCTCCCGGGGGAGATGGTATTCCTGGATAGCCCGCTTGCGATAGCTGCAACCAGGGTATTCAATGAGCATGCAGGGCAGTTTGTTCCAGGAATTCAGAAGGAATTCAGGGAGCCTTTTGCGTTTAGGAAATTGAAATTCCTAGAGAGCGCAGAAGAATCGATGGCGATAAACGGATACAAGAAGCCCTGCATAATAATTGCAGGTAGCGGGATGTGCACGGCCGGGAGAATCAGGCACCACTTGAAGCATCATCTTTGGAATCCGAAAAATACCCTGCTGTTTGTGGGGTACCAGGCCGAAGGGACCCTGGGGAGGGTTATTTTGGAGGGGGCAAAGAGCGTGAGGATGATGGGGATTGAAGTTGCGGTAAAGGCGCGGGTGCGCAAAATAGACAGTTTTTCTTCCCACGCGGATGCAACCGGGCTGGTGGAGTGGGTCCGGGGATTCAAAGTGAAGCCGGAGAAAGTGTTCATAGTGCATGGGGAAACCGACTCTGCCTTAGGGCTGGAAACCGAACTAAACAAGTTGGGTTTTGATACGCACGTTGCGAAGCTTGGGGAGAGCGTGGAACTATAGGCTATTTGCAGGTGCTTGCCGGATACGCGCTCTTGAAGGGATTACTTCTTTTTCGCATTTTCGATTGCCGCGCCCATTGCGATTCCCATTATCGGGATCATGAGGTAGCTTAGCCCAATCTGGGATAAGTAGTCCCCAAGGCTCATGCCGAATGCCATAACGAGAGTGAGAATGTCTAGGAGCAGGTTGATTGCCAGCCAGGCCCCTCCTGCTATTGCGCCCTCTTTTAGGTAAGCTGATTTTACTCCCTTGAAATATTTTACGAATAGGATTGCCCCGACTATTCCCCCCGAGATGACCATTATCGCCTTGAATGTGGAGATGTTGATTGCGAGCTCTCCTTCGGGGGTATAAAACGCGAATGCGAGGACGAAGGGGACTAGCCAGGAGATTGCTCCAAACAGGAGTAATTTTGGGATTTTCTGCACGGGCTTGGTTGGGAGACGGGATTTTTAAGGATTTCTTAATGCCATCCTGACTGCTTGAGTGGTGCCGGTTACGCTATTTAGAGCATAATGAAATATGGATATGTTCTCCAGGGACCTACGCGCATCCCCTCCGGAGAGAGTCGGGGCGGGTTGGAGGGGTTTTGCCATATCTATCACCATTAACTGGCAGTAGTAGTTAAGCATCCAAGGGGCATATGTTTAACGTATGGCCGGATTTTGCAAAAAGAAATGATGGAATTGCTCCCGCCTAACTTTTATGGATATGTAAATTTTCCTAAACCCTCCTCTTCATCGGTTTGTTGGGATCGATATTATCATAATAAAGATCAAAACCCAACTCGTCAAAAATGTCCTCGAATTCTGTAAACACTTGTTCGACTATCTTTTGAAGTTTGTTAAAATTTTGATATTCGCCTTCGATGACAATCTGGAGCAAATCATTAAAATGTGGGGGCTTCTTCTTGAATTTTTGTGCTTCTTCAACAGACTTTGCAAATGTCGTGTATGGTTCCTGATTTAAAAAAGATAAAATAATTAACATGTACCTGCACATATCGAATAGTAACAGGGGAATGCCTAGTTTGTTTTTCTTCTTGATTGCGTTAAGAACCTTGGCAGTCGATTCTTGCAAGTCGCCAAAATAATGAATAATTTGGCGGTAACATTTATTTTTAAGATTTTTGACTTTGTAATTGTTGAGTCGATTTATGAATGGTTTGTTTATGAGTGGAAGTAATTTATCAGAACCTGAAAGAAACCAATCTGGGTTAGGCTCTTTAACTGTTTTTATGTACGAATCGTTAGTCGCCCAAATCAGCTCAACAAGAAGGCCATTGCGTATTTTACCCATCGTCCAATTTTTACCTCTTGGCCTCTCTCGGACAAATGCAATCAATTCTAAATCAGAATAATCAAAATCTTCGTTTCGGACAAAAGAAGCCTGAGCCGCCAATGCGATAAGTTTTTTTCCAAACTTCTTTTTGATAAGCGGGATTATCTCTTTGATGATTTTTTCTCTGTCTTTATGAGAGTGTTTTTGTAGGCCTTTCATGATGTTGATTGGGTATTGGGGCATATAAACGTTGCTGGGTTTTTGAGGCATTTTAGAAAATTTTGGTATGGATAGGGATTGCAATGAATCTATACCGGAAATTTAAATGTATGGAGCTTCCTGCGCATTAAAATCTGCCTGGCTTTAACCTAAAATAAAGTGCTCCCACCGGGATTCGAACCCGGGCTACCGGAGTGAGAGTCCGGTGTCCTTGACCGGGCTAGACAATAGGAGCGAATTTAGGAAGATATACTTATGGAAATGTATTAAAAGCATGGCGGTAGGTCCAAGTGAAAGGTCAGGGGAGACTTATTCCAAGCCTCTTCATCCTGTCCGCCATAGCCGCGTCATGTTCAGCATCCAGGTCCAGGTCACCAACATTGTTTCCGCTGGACATCTTTCTGAATTTATCTGCAATACTGCGCTTCTTGGGAGGGTTTTCCATTATTGGATTGTGAAGACCAAAAGATATAAAGGTGCGATACGGGCGGGTTTCCGCATTTCCGCAAAACATGACTTATGCTATTGCCCTCTTGGAAAAAAGGTAAATCAGGCAGGAGGCAGCGAGGGCTGCCGCAAAAGCAAGCAGGGTTGCGGGGATTAAATCAAAGTGAAGATAGGTGTACCTGGCTGCAACGATGTATGCAGTTACCGAGAGCAGCGCGTTTATTGTGAGTGTTTTCATTAGTGCTGCACAGAAGCGGGGGCCATGCGCCTTCTGGGCAATAATCATCGTCGAGAGAAATACTGCCGGGAAGCAGGAAAATGCGCCTCCGAGGAGCGGGCCGCCGAGCTTTGCAAGGAGGACTGCGCAGGCTATTATCGTTCCGCTGAGCACTGCCCTAAAGAGCAGCTGCCCAATAGAGTAATGCATTTGCTTTTTGGGTTCGGATGCCGTCTTGAATACCCTCTCAAAAAGGTAGTAGGATGCGGGGAGCAGGAGGAGGCAGGCGGATACTCCCAATGCAAAATCGTTGAATCCTGAGGCTATTGTGCCAAATGCCAATATTGCCCAGATTAGGAGGGCTAGGGGAATTGCGAATTTGGAAGTGTGTTTGAGGAAGAAAACGTATAAGAGGACGAAGATTGCATCGATTGCCATTATGGCGGGGGTAATGCCTAAGGCATCGGATGCGAATGCGGGCGATTGCGTCCAGGCCATAAAGAAAACGGAGATTACCGTTGTGGAGGGGATTCCCGCGAGCACTCCCCCTATCTTGGTCCCGAATCTTTCTGCGAGGATTGTTGCAAGGGTTATCCATGAGCCGCCCACGATAAATGAGAGCGCGAGCTTGAGAAGGAAGGGGTCCATGCACCTATGTTCCCTCCAACAATGATTAAAAGGGTATTTAACAACAATAAGAGGGTTGCTATCAGAGGGGATATTCATGATTGACAAGGAACTGCTAAGAAAAGAGCCGGAGAAGGTGCGGGCGGCACTCAAAAAAAGGAACCTGGAAGACGATGCGCTAGGCAAGCTAATTGGGCTTGACAACGAATGGAAGGCGAAGAAGGCGGAAGCGGATGACCTTAGGGCGAAGAGGAACGAGCTTGGCCCAAAAATCGCCGAAGCAAAAAAGAAGGGGGAAGAAGCGGAAGCGGGCAAGCTGATTGCAGAAGGGGAAGCGATTGCGCAGAAATTGGAGGGGATTGCCGCTGATGAGAAGGAATTCGAGGTGCAGAGAAATTATTTGATGTTGCGGCTCCCGAATATTCCGCATGAAAGCGTGCCTGCGGGCGCAGATGAGAGGGAGAATGTTGAAATACGCAAGGAGGGCGTGCCTGCAAAAAAGAGCACGGAAGTCGAATCGCACCATGAATTGGGGGTCCGGACCGGCGCCATTGATTTTGAGAGGGGAACGAAACTCGGAGGGCACAGGTTCACGGTAATGAAGGGGTGGGCGGCAAAGCTTGAGAGGGCGCTTGCAGCATACATGCTGAAAATGGCGGAGAGTGCCGGATACACTGAATTCGGGCTTCCGCAGATGGTGAGGGAGGAGATATTGGTTGGGAGCGGGCAGCTTCCGAAATTCGCAGAAGATTTGTATAGGACAGAAGTGCAGGAAATCCAGGAGCAATTGTGGATGATACCGACTGCGGAGGTTCCGCTTGTCAATTTGCACAGGGATGAGGTCCTAAAAGAGGAGGAGCTTCCGCTCAAATACTGCGCATTTACCCAGTGCTTCAGGCAGGAAGCGGGCTCTTATGGGAAGGACATAAAAGGGCTAATTCGCCAGCACCAGTTCGGGAAGGTGGAACTGGTTAAGTTCTGCACCCCTGAGAAGAGCTATGAGGGATTGGAACTGCTCACAAAGGATGCGGGAAAGGTTCTTGAAGGCCTTGGGCTCCCCTATCGCGTGATTTCGCTCTGCGGCGGGGATTTGGGCTTTGGGGCAACCAAGACTTATGATTTGGAGGTGTGGGTGCCAAGCCAGGACAGGTATAGGGAGATTAGCTCGTGCTCAAACTGCGAGGCATTCCAGGCGAGGCGCGCGAACATAAAATTCCGCAGGGATGGGAAAAACGAATTCGTGCACACTTTGAATGGAAGCGGGGTTGCAGTCGGGCGCTGCCTGATTGCGGTTGTTGAGAACTTCCAGGAAGATGGCGGGATAAAGGTTCCAAAAGCATTGCAGGATTACATGGAAACCGACTGGATTGATACTAAATAGTCTAGCGGTGGGGAAACGAGATGGGAACTCCGAGGGAAAAAAGCGCGGCGCAGAGAGGGGCTACTAAGAAGAAGGGGAAAATCTACCTTACCAGGGAACTTGTAGAAGAATACAAAGCGGGGAAGAGGGAGCTCTCATTGGATTTGGGGCGCTCTGTAACCAAGGTTACCAACGAATTGGATGCTGTTCCATTAGAGGAGGTTAAAGGAGACTTCGTTTACGCTTGGGATGGGAAGGAACTCTGGAAGGTCGCGGTTTTTGATAATGGGTTGTATCGGTTGCGGATGATGAAGGGCAAGCCCATTTTGGAAATAGACGGGCTTAGGATGCACCTCATAAAAGATTTTGACGACGTTTTGGACTATTCCAAATTGGTAGTTAGGGGGCTTGGGGTAAAAGAGGGGGATTCGGTTTTGGATACGTGCATGGGGCTTGGGTATACTGCGATTGAGGCTTCCAAAAAAGCCGGAAAAACCGGGAAGGTTGTTACGGTTGAATTAAGCCCCGCGGTAATTGCCATGGCGAAATGGAATCCCTGGAGCAGGGAGCTCTTTGATGGGGGGATTGAGGTTATTGGGGAGAGGAGCTGCTATGATTACGTGCGGGAGGCAAAAGACGGGCAGTTTGATAGGATAATACACGACCCTCCGAGATTCAGCAAGGCGGGGGAATTGTATTCGCGGACATTCTACACCGAATTATTCAGGATATGCGGGAAGGGGGGAAAGCTGTTCCACTATGTTGGGAGCTTAGGCGAGAAGCGGAGGGATGTAATGGGGGAGGCCTCTAAGAGGCTAGAAGAGTGCGGCTGGAAAGTAGTAAAGAAAAACAAAAGGTTGCAGGGGATTTTTGCAGTTAAAAGCTAATTAGAAAGAAAAGAAGGAAAATAAAAATGAAAAGGGATTGGGAAGAATTCCCAAGCCTAGTCCATGAAGGTTTCCACGGTGGGCGGTTCGGGCTTGAGGCCTTTCCTCTCGCGCGTCTGCCGGACTATTTTCGGAATCAATTCGCGGGGAACCACATCATAGCCGTAGTACTCCTGGTACCAGGTTGCGCGGCCCTGCGTTGAGCCACGGAGGGCATTGGAGAACCCGAAGAGCTCGGAGACCGGCAGTATCGAGTGGATGACTGCGGTTTCCCCTTCCTGCTCCATGTTCTCAAGCTGGCCCCTGCGCCCGTTGGTCATGTTCACGACATCCCCTCCGTATTCCTGCGGCGTGGTAATTAGGACCTTCTGCTTGGGCTCCATGAGCGAGACTCCCGCCTGTATCATGGCCGCGTAAATCGGGCGCTTGATTGCCGGGATAATCTGTGCCGGCCCGCGGTGCACGTTGTCCTCATGCAAGGTTGCATCGCTGAGTATTACCTTCACTCCGGTAACCTGCTCCTGCGCAAGGGGGCCTTTTTTCATGGCTTCCTCGAACGCCTCGACCGCAAGCTCCTGCACCTCGTTTAGGTACTGGACACCCTTTGTGACATCGAGAATCATGTTGCTTCCGCAGACATCCCAGATTCCCTTTGCAGCTTCGCGGTCCATTCCCAATTCAATTAGGGTGGCGATGTGCTCCTTGCCCTTGGGCTTGCCCTGCGGGACTTTCCCCAGGTCTATTGCCTCCACGATTGCGGGCTCAAGGGGCTCCACGTGGATTTTGAAGCGGTTGTGCTTGTTGGGCGACTTGCCTTCAATAACATCCGACTTCTTGGTAATAGTCTCGCGGTAAACGACAATCGGGGGAGAGGTCACGATGTTTATGCCCTTCTCCTTGGAAATCTTGTATTCAATGATTTCGAGGTGGAGCTCTCCCATTCCCGAAATGAGGTGCTCACCGGTCTCCTGGTTAATCGTAACGCGGAGTGTCGGGTCTTCTTTGGAAAGCCCGCGGAGGGTTTCGATTAGCTTGGCTAGGTCCTTGGATTCCTTTGCCTCAATCGACTTGGTGACTACCGGCTCGGAAACGTGCTTGATGTCCTCGAAAGGCTCGACGGCATCGGAAGAGCTGATTGTTTCCCCGATGTAGACGTCTTTTAGGCCCACAATTGAGCCGATGTTTCCCGCGGAGAGGAACTCTGCCTGCACGCGGTCAGGGCCCATGTAGATTCCGACCTGCTGGACCTTGAAGAATTTCTTCTTTGAGAAAACGTAAATCTGGTCCCCTTTCTGGACCCTTCCTGAGAAGAGGCGGACAACCGCTACTTCGCCTGCGTGCTCATCATATACCACTCCGAAGCAGACTCCGACGGTCGTGCCGGACTTGTCGCAGAGCATCATCTCCTTTGCCTGCGCGCTCTCGAGGTCTCCCTTCCAGATTGCGGGCATCCTGTACTTCTGCGAGTCCTTGGGGCTTGGCAGGTTCTTTATGACCATCTCCAGGAGGACGTCGTCCACCGGGGACTTGTCAACTAGGAACTGGTGGTCTTCTGCCGCGCACTTTTCGTAGATGTCCTTGAAAGTGATGTTGAACCTCTGCATTGAGGCCGCGCTGACCGCCCACTTGTGGAATGCGCTTCCGAAGGCGATGTTTGCGTTCTCGATTTTCACCTCCCACTTGTCCTTGAATTCCGGGGGGCAGTTTGCGAGGATAATCTTGTTTATGCCCGTAATCACCTTTACGAGCTTTGCCTGCATTGCGGCCTGGTCCATCCTCATCTCGTTAATTAGCCTGTCAACCTTGTTGATGAAAACGATGGGGCGGGCGCGCTCTTTTAGCGCCTGGCGGAGGACGGTTTCGGTCTGGGGCATGATTCCCTCAACCGCGTCCACTACGAGGCAGACTCCGTCAACTGCGCGGAGCGCACGGGTTACGTGGCCTCCGAAATCTACGTGCCCGGGAGTGTCAATCAGGTTGATTAGGTGGTCTTTTCCCTCGTACTTGAATCCCAGGGAAATGTCTGCGGCCTTGATTGTGATTCCGCGCGCCTGCTCCTGCGCGTCAAAGTCCATCATGCGCTGCTCGCCTGCTAGCTGCTTGGAAATCAGGCCTGCCCTGGCCACAAGGGAATCCGTCAGGGTTGTCTTCCCGTGGTCTACGTGCGCGATGATTGCGATGTTCCGAATGTTCTCGGTTGCTTCCATGATTTTCTGGACTTCTTCTACGACTACTTCTTTGCGAACCATGCTTTTCACCAACTAAGGAATGTCATTGCCAATTGCAAAACGCAAAACAAATAAAAAACAAATAAAAGGGAAGTGGCGCCTTCAGCGGGCGCTCCTTGCCATCCTCTCTGCTTCATCGCGCTTCTTTATCGCGAAGCTGTTCTGCACGTCGTTGTTTGCAGAATATACGATTTCGTCTGCGAGGGACTCGGAGAGCGAAACCGGCTTCTTGAAAGAGCGCATGAGCGCTGCGAGGGTGATGTTGCGGAGGGCGAGGTCCAGCCTGCGAGAAGACGAGACGTCCACCGCAATCTGGTAGCTCACTCCACCATAAGACACACGGGTAACCTCTTCGCGGGGCGCGGAGTTCTCAAGTGCCTCAACTAGCACCTGCACCGGGTTCTTGCCGGTCTTTTCCGCGACAATCCCGAAGGCGTCTTCTACCACCTTGAGGGTCTGCTGCTTCTTGCCCTGGAGCCTTCCTTTTGTGCGGATTACCTTTCCGGAGGTTTTTTCCCCGGTTCCGCCCCTCATTAGCTTGTTGGTCAGGCGCTCTACCACGTTTACCTTCTGCTTTGCGTGCTGCTTCTTGCCGTGGCGGCCGAAAGTGTGCGCGCGGTAGTTTACCTCCTCAAAAGAGAGGGAGCTCCTAAGGCTCGCATCGCGAACCTCAATCCCGTCAAGTTCGTATTTTCCAAAGAGCTTCATGTGAATCTACCTCTTGGCCTTCTCCTTTTTGCCGTGCCTCATTGCCTGCAGGTCGGTGCCGTTTATGCTAACGACCTTGTAGCGGACTCCGGGGATTGAGCCCATCTGCCCGCGCTGCGAGCCTCCGAGGCCCGCAACGACTACGGTGTCGTGCTCGTCAACGAAGGTTATTGCCTTGTCGCGGGGCGGGAAAACTGTTACCACCTTCCCGTTCTTTATTAGCTGGACCTTTATGCACTTGATTAGCCCGGAGTGGGGCTGCTTCTGCTCAAGGACCACCTTTTCTAGGACGATTCCGCTTGCCTGGGGCGCGCCCTCTAGCGGGTCGAATTTCTCCTTGAGGTTGAGCTTCCTCCTCTTCCAGCGCTTGCTGAGCCAGCGGCCCTTTTTGCGGTTCCGCTTTATGTTCCTTCCTGAGTATTCTCCTTCTGCCATGTAATCACCAAACCAATCCATTCAAATATAACGAATCCGAAGATAAGTGTGCTAAGTTTTAGCCTCGACGTATTTAAAAACCTTATCCCACTCTCCTTGTCTTTAGCGAAAGGTCGGTACCGAACTTCCGCTTCAGGAACGCCTTTGCGGCCTTCACCCTCATTCCTCCCTTGCCTATTGCGATTCCGCGCTGGGAATCCGGGATTGTCACAAACGCCACCTTCTGCCCAGGGGCCTCGCGGATTTCAAAAGAGAGAATCTCTATATTGTTGAAGAATCCGCGCACAAACGACTCGGGCTCGTCATTGTCCTGTGAAACCAGCACGTTCTTGTTGAGCTTTATGCGCAGGCGCTGGATGTTTGCGCCCTTCTTGCCGATTGCCTTGCCCAGGACCGGGGCGTCAACGAGGAAAACGATGCCTCCTTCCAGCATTATCATGTCGGAGGGCATCACCCCGGTAACTGATTCGAAAAGGGTTAGGAGCTTAAGGTCTTCGCCGGTTATTTCCACTTATCTCACTTCTTCCCAAACTCCATTATGTTGGAAACTCCCTCTTCGTATACTGCGAGCACCGAAACCGGGAAGGGCTTTGCGCAGATTGAGCCTAGTTCCAGGCTCTTTCCGGGGAATTCCACTACGGGGATGCCCGAAATCTTCCCGAAGCGGGAAACGTCTTCTGCAAGCTGCGGAGGGACGTTTCCGGCTACCACTATGAGCTTCGCTTTTCCGAACAGGAGGTCCTTTATGCCCTTCCTTGAGCCGAATCCGACCTTGCCGCTTTCTACTGCGAGGCGGATTGCGCTTGATAGGGGGTTTTCCTTCTCCTTGCGGGATTTCCTCTTGCGGATTACCTTGTTCTTGGATTTTATCCGCGCCTTCTCCTCCACCGCTTCCTCTTCCGTGTCCGCGATGGTGGTTTCTCCGGCCAGTTTTTCGGCCTTCTCAACCTTTTCTTCTTCCATTTTCATTACCTCATTTAATGAGCGTTAATTTTGCCAAGCGCCTTGTGCAGGCGGTTATGGGCGGCATCATAGTTATAAAGCTACTTCTTTTTTGCGTTCATTACCAGCTTTATCCTGCCAGTCCCAATCGGGATTGTCTGCCCGACTATTATGTTCTCGGTCACTCCGACTAGGTTGTCGTCTTCTGCAACGATTGAGGCGTTGACCAGGTGCTTTATGGTTTCCTCAAACGCCGCGCGGCCCATGACTCCGGCTTTTTCCCCTGAGAGCCCGTGGCGGCCAATTGATTTTACCTTGCCGTCTGCGGTCATTGCGTCTGCCAGCAGCATTATGTGGCGGATGTCCACGGACAGGCCCTGGGATTCCATGACGCTTACCATCTCCCTTACAACCGCGTTGCGCGCAGCTTCAATCCCAAAGAGCTTGTCTATTTCCATTACGCTGTTGGTGTAAATCCTGGCCGGGTCCACTTTCGGGAGGGGGATTATCTCCTTTATGTTGCAGCCGCTTGCGCGGATGAAATATTCGCCCTTCTCCTTGATGACTACCGAGCGCTTGATTCCCATTATTCCCTTGACCAGGGTTTTTGAGAGCTTGCCCGTTAGCTTGCGCAGCTCCTTCAAGGGTGTTTCCTTCTCGTCTTTGAGGGTGATTTTGAGCTTGTTGCCGCGGTGCTCCACCTTGTTGGTCCCGACGGTTTTCTTCACGCCTTCTTTGAGCATGGCAATTGTAACCCCAAGCGCCTTTGCATCGTTTTCATTGAGGGAAATGATTATCCTGCGCGAGGCCATGTCTTCCTGAACGGTTGCGACTTCTGGGAGGAGGACGGATTCCATCTCCTTTGCAAGCGCTTTTGCGGCGGCCTCTTTCCCCTTGTATTCCTTTTTGAGGTAAACTTCCACCAGGGACTTGTTGGGCTCCTTTTTCGCATCCACTAGCTCAATTAGCCTGGGCAGGCCCGTAGGCACGTGCTCTGCGACTCCTGCGTAGTGGAACGTACGCATGGTCATCTGCGTGCCCGGCTCCCCAAGGCTCTGGGCGGCTACGATGCCGACTGCGGAATAGGGGTTTACTTTTGCGGATTGTTTGGTTGCCATTTTTGAACACCTCATACCGTATCCACGTCATCCTGCCGCACGGTGTCTACGTATTCCGCGCTGGAAGCGAGCATCGGGTCTTTTAGGTCCCCTCCGTATAGGAACTGGATTATGGAGTTCCTTCCGTTGCGGACTTCCCCTTTATCCTCTACGACGAGGTCCTGGAGGGCGTGGATAAGCCTCCTCTGCATGTATCCTGAACGGGCTGTGCGGATTGCCGTGTTGACCAGCGATTCCCTTCCTCCCATTGAGGCTAGGAAGAACTCGTCTGGGTGCAGCCCGGTGCGGAAGGAGCTGAATACGAAACCGCGCTCGCGCGCTGTTAGCTGGCCCTTCTGGTAGAATGCAAGCACGCGCTTGTAGTACCCGCGCGAGGGGCGCTTGTTGCGGATTGCCTGCTGGCCTACTAGGGCACCCATCTGGATTGCGTTTAGCAGGCTTCCCCTTGCACCAATCTTGGCCATGATGATTGAGGAATTGTCTATGCCGAAATCTCCCTCGACAACCTTTCCGGCGTCGCTCCTTGCCTTGGAGGTTGCCATCATGATGTTGGACTCAAGGGTTTCGCGGAGGGTAAGGCCGGGGGAGCGCTCAAGTTTCCCGTTCTTGAATTGCAGGATGAGGTTTTCTATTTCCCTCTTTACCTTGTCATCCACTTCCGCCACCTTCTTTACCGCCTTCTCGGATAGGGTGTAGCTGCGCATGGATACGCTAAATCCGTGCCAGGAGATTGCCTCAAGGCACATCTGCGTCACGTTGTCTATGAAGTCGCGGGTAACCTTTGAGCCATGCGAAACAAATAAGCGCTCTAGGAGGTCATTCTCCAGCGCCCTGCTCTCGATTGCACCCTTTTTGAGTTTCCCCTTGCTGATTATGATTTCTTCTCCGAGCTTGGACTTTATCTTTATGCTAAGGTCCTCTGGGAGGAGCATGGAGAATAGGAGCTTCCCGGAGTAGTTCTTGCCCTTGTCGGGCTTGGGGAGCTCGGTTATGCCCGCAATGTATAGGAGCTTGGAAGCTTCCTCCTTGGTAAAGACCGAATCGTCGCGCGTGAAGAAATAGGCTGCCGAAACGTGGTCCTCCTGGGGCTTCACGATTGCGTGGCCGTGGCGCGGTGAGATTATCTGGTCTTCTACCTTCATCATCAATCGTGCTTCCGCCTGCGACTCCTGCGTCTGGAGGATGTGCAGGTTCATCTCGTCCCCATCAAAGTCCGCGTTGTAGGGCGGGGTTGTCGTAGGGTTGAGCCTGAATGTCTTTCCGGGGAGGACGCGCACTTCGTGCGCCATCATCGAAACCCTGTGCAGCGAAGGCTGGCGGTTGAAAATCGAGATGTCGCCGTCTATTATCTGCCTCTCCACGCTAGAGCCGACCTTGAGCTCCTTTGCGATTTCCTCACGGAGCTCATCGGAAATCTTTATCTTTCCGCCATCGGGGCGGAGAACGTAGATTGCCCTTGGGTAGCTTTCGGAGAGCACGTACTTCCTGCATTCGTCTATGTTCCATTCCGTTACAGCAATTGGGATGGTCAGTTCCTCCGCTATTGCGGTGGGAACACCGACTTCGTCTATGCGGAGCTTGGGGTCGGGCGAAATCACGGTACGCGCCGAGAAGTTCACCCTCTTTCCGAGCAGGTTGTAGCGGAACCTTCCTTCTTTGCCCTTGAGCCTCTGCGCAAGCGTCTTGAGCGGCCTTCCGCTCCTGTGCCTTGCAGGGGGGATGTTCGCGGTCTCGTTGTTGAGATACGTCGTAATGTGGTACTGGAGGAGTTCCCAGAGGTCCTCTATGATTAGCTGCGGGGCTCCCGCATTTATGTTCGCCTCCAATTTCTGGTTTATCCTTATTATGTCTACTAGCTTGTGGGTGAGGTCATCTTCGCTCCTCTCACCGGATTCCAGGGTGATTGAGGGGCGCACGTTCACGGGTGAAACTAAGAGGACCGAGAGGATTGACCATTCGGGCCTTGCGTATTCCGTGTTCCAGCCGATTTTCTCAAGCTCTTCGTTGGGCAGCGAGGCAAGCCAGTCCGCAACTTCTGTTGGCAGCATGGAGTTGCCATCGCGGAATAGCGTGGTCGGCTTTAGGTACTTGATGTCGGGCAGGGGCTCCTTGCAGTGGGGGCACTTCCCCTTTGGCGGCTTCTGCGAGGGCGATTCAATTGTCGCCCTAAAGCAGTGGGGGCAGGATGCCTTCATGACGTTGTAGAGGCTCTTTGCGAATTCCACGTGGATTACCGGGCGGACTAAGTCTATGTGGCCAAAGTGCCCGGGGCATTCGCGGACCCTTCCCCCGCAGGTCTTGCAGCGAAGGCCGGGGTCAACTACTCCCAGGCGCGAATCAACGAGGCCTCCGTCAATTGGATACCCATCGTCATCGTAGGTGTCGGGGATTATTACCCTTGCAGCCGAAAGTTCCCGCACCATCTCCGGTGAGAAGATGGAGAAGCGAATTTTGTCTATTATTTTTTCTATATCCATGCCGAACACCTCACGCCTTGTCCTTTAGGATAATACGCGGGAATATGAACATCGAGCGTATTTCCCCAAGCAGCAGCTTGAACGCGTAACTCATCTCAATTGATGAAACATCCTCGCTGTCGCACAGCGGGCACATGTCCTTGTTTTTCACGTAATCGTGGTAGGCGAACATCCCGCACTTGTTGCACACAAGCTGGATGGTCTTGTCGCTCTCTTCTAGCAGCCTCTCGCGGATTAGCATGCTAGCACCATAGCCGATTAGGCAGTCACGTTCCATCTCCCCGAAGCGGAGGCCTCCCTCGCGGGCGCGGCCTTCGGTGGGCTGGAGGGTAAGGAGCTGTACGGGGCCCCTGCTGCGCACGTGCATCTTGTTTGAAACCAGGTGGTGGAGGCGCTGGTAATAGACCGGGCCCATGAAGAGCTTTACCTGCATCTTCTGGCCGGTTATGCCATCGTAGAGCCACTCCTCGCCGTATTCGTCAAAGCCCTTCGCCTTTAGCACAGTAGCGTAATCCTCCTCGGTGTTTCCGCTGAATGCGGTCCCGTCCATGAGCTTTCCTTCCAGGGCGCCGGCCTTTCCTCCGAGGGTTTCTAGGAGGTGGCCCGCAGTCATCCTTGAGGGGATTGCGTGCGGGTTGAGGATAAGGTCCGGGGTGATTCCGTCTTTTGTAAAGGGCATGTCCTCCTGCTTTAGGAGGAGGCCGATTACTCCCTTCTGCCCGTGCCGGGACGCGAACTTGTCCCCCACTTCGGGAACCTTGGGCGAGCGGACCTTGATTTTTACCAGGCGGTTGCCGCTTGGGGCTTCGGTCACTACGACCGAGTCCACGCAGCCTTTTTCGCCGGACTTGAGCGAAAGCGAACTCTCCCTCTTCTTTTCTTCCACTACTCCGAAAACGGAGATTTCCTCTAGGAAGCGGGGAGGCGAAGTCTTTCCGACAAGGACTTCCTTGCCGGAGAGCTGGCTCTCAGGGTAGACGATTCCATCATCGTCTAGGTGCTTGTAGGCTTCCTCTCCCCTGTAGCCTACTACATCGGGGGTGGGGACTTCTATTTTGTCCTTTTGCCCTCCGGGGTATAGGCGCTCTTCGGTTGAGTAGGTCTTGAGCATCATCGCCCTTCCTAAGCCGCGGTCGATTGCGTTGCGGTTTACGACCGTTCCGTCTCCCATGTTGTATCCCTTGTAGGTGGTGATTGCCACTACGAAGTTCTGCCCGGCTGCCTTCTTGTCCAGCCTAAGGCTCTTGTAGAGGTCGGTGGAAACGATTGGCCTCTGCGGGTAATACATAATATAGGAGCGGGTGTCGAAGCGGTGGTTGAAATTCACCGCATAAAGGCCCAGGGACTGCTTGGCCATTGAGCAGGCCATCGTAATCCTCGGCGCGGAGTTGTGCTCCGGGTAGGGGAGAACGGATGAGGTTACCCCGAAAATGGTGGAGGGGAGGACCTCAAAGTGCGTGTGCGCTTCTGTGATGTCCTCTTCTTTTAGCGCGATTAGGGCGTTCTCTTCCTCTTCAGCGTCCAGGTATTCTATTACTCCCATTTTTACGAGGTGCTCCCAGCTTAGGGCGCCGGATTCCACCTTGCTCATGATTTCGGGGGTAAGGCGGGACTTCCCAGCTTCCACGACCACGTACGGGTTGCGCACCCTTCCGCCGTCGCTGTTGATGAAGACTTCCTTTGTGCGCTCGTTGTGGAAAACGTTGACTTCGTAATTGAGCTCGTTCATGCGCCTCTTTTCCCTGAGGCGCGCTGCGAGAGATGCGCCATCGGGGTGGAAGCCCATGAGGTTGCCATTTACATAAATGGCCGCCTTCTCCGGGGCTTCGTCCGCCCGCTTTTTCTGGGATTTTGTTTTAGCAGTAGCCATAAGACATCACCCTTTCCATCCTCCGCTTTCTAGGCCAAACTTCTTGACCAGCTCAACTACTTCGGCTTCGTCGCCGCCCTTTGTGACCTGCGCAAGTATTGCGAGGTTCTTTACAAGAGAACAGCTTGGGCCTTCGGGCGTTTCGCTGGGGCATAGCTTTCCCCAGTGCGTCCCGTGGAGGTCCCTCGCCTTGAAGTGCGGGTGCTTCTTGCTCAAAGGAGAGATAATCCTGCGCATGTGCGACATCATTGCGAGGTTGCTTGTGCGGTCAAGGAGCTGGGAGACACCCGTCTGCCCGGCAATCCAGTTCCCGGTTGCCATGGCGTAGCGGATGCGGTCAACTAGGGTATCCTGGCGCACTAACGTGTGCACCTGGAGCTTCCTGCCCCTTGCATCCGCCCTGCTTGCCTGGTATATTATGTCCTTTGTCAGGAACTGGAAGGCGTAGCGGAAGAGCTCGTCCATCAGGTTGCCTGCAAGTTTTACCCTCTTGTTTGCGTAGTGGTCCTTGTCGTCCACTGCGAGCCTCTTGTTGGCAACGCGGATTGCCCTCTGCGCCATCCTTATTAGGTAGTATGATTTCTTTGGGAGGTCGCCCTTCTCCACTCCGAGATGCGGCAGGAGGTAGGTGCCTACTAAGTTGTCAAGCCTTGAGAGGCGGAACTCCTCGGGCTGCCCGGGCGAAATCCTCTTGCTTAGTGTCTGGATTGCATCTTCCCTGCTCTTGCACGGCTCTTTTTCAAGGTTGAGGAGGATGTCGTTCTGGATGATGCGGTCCTGCGAGAACGCCGCTAGGATGTCCTTGTCTTTTTCAAGCCCCAGCACCCTAAGGAGCTGGATGAAAGAGAGGTCGGGCGGGGTTGCGGGGAATTCCACGCGGAGGAACCCGTCTGCGTTCCTTGTGACCACGCACCTTGCGCGGAAGCCGTGCCTTGTTGAGAACACCTTTGCAACGGTTCCCGTGGTTTCCTTTGTGGTCATGATTTTATTGGGGACTAAGTCCTCGATTCCAACTAGCACGCGCTCGCTGCCATTTACTATGAAATATCCTCCGGGGTCGTCGGGGTCTTCGCCCGCGTCTATTAGCTCGTCCTTGGTCATGTGGGAGAGGTAGCAGAGCTTGGACTTTACCATCACCGGGATTTCCCCGATGAAAACGTCGGAGTAGGTCGGGCGCTCAATGCCATTGAAGAGGGGAACTATCTCCATGAAAACCGGGGCGGCATATGTTATGTTGCGAAGCCGTGCTTCTGCGGGGGCAATCTGCCTGTATCCCCCTTTTACCTCATAAAACCTTGGGGGCTCAACGCGGAGTTTTCCCAAAACGAGTTCAAAACCTTCGACATTCGTCTCGATTTTTCCCACCCTGTCAACAACCGCCTGCATTCCCACGTCAACGAACCTGTTGTAGGAATCAAGCTGCTGCTTGACAAGGCTGTTAGTCCTAAAATATGAATCAAGAAGTGCGCCTCTCATGCATTCACCTTTTTAGATTATTCGGCCACCAGCCGATAGTAATCGTAAGAACC
Source organism: Microcaldota archaeon (assembly GCA_016932815.1). Taxonomy (GTDB): domain Archaea; phylum Micrarchaeota; class Micrarchaeia; order Anstonellales; family Bilamarchaeaceae; genus CAIKOA01. The sequence goes on from JAFGCC010000014.1 coordinate 196,078, forward strand.
CGTAACGTCGGTCCTGCTTATCCTGATTACGTCCCCGGATTTTGCTTCGAGGGCTTTTGCGCATGGGTCGTCCGAACGCATTATCGGGAGGTCCGCTGCGGAAATCCCGTATTTCTTAAGCAGCTTTTCTACGTCGCCATCCCCCATAACCTTCATTTTTGGAACAAGATTGTGCTCCAGTACATCCATAGACAGTTTTTTCTTCAAGGGCCCACCCGGATGCCGAGCCTTCCCGACAGGCATGGGGCACACTCCGTAGAAGAATACGGGGGCTCGCATAGGGATAAGGCTGGCAGTATCCTTCCATTTTGATACATACTGTTTAAAAAGGTTCCGAATTTTCCGGGCGTGGCTGCCGCTGGGGCATTTGGGCATGTGAAAAAGAGGATACTAACCATAGGGGCTGGGAGGTTTTTAGTAGGATTATTGCACTCTATCGAAGTTCATAGAGCTCTTTTAGCATTTTTGGGAGCTCTTTTGGGCTTTGCGCTTTGAGCAGGAAGCCGTGGTTTTTGAGGGTTATTATGCTTTCCCTGGGCCCGGATGCTTCTCTTGCAAGCTCCATGCTTCCGTAGGGGAGCTCCGGGACTTCCGGGAATTTCCCCTTTGCTTTTTCCAGCAGCGAATCGTCGTGGAAATGCAGGATTGCATTGATTTCCGGCTGGTTCTCGTAGATAAAATGGTGCATGAAGGATTCGGAGGAAGGGGTTTTGCCCTCTGCGATTACGAAGAATGAGGATTCTTCTGCACTAATTACGTGGGAGAGGGAATCCTTGTTTAATTTGGTTAGCTTTTCGCCTGCGCCTTTTATTAGGAAACCTTTTTTTGTGCGCACACTCAGGTTGCCTTCGTTTTTGTTTGGGTGGAGGAATTCTTTTAAGGCGGAATCGATTTGCAGGAGCTCTTCTATTCTGGAATCATCCGCGGTTATTCCTCCGGTGATTTTGCAGGAGAATTTTGCGCCCTTGTATTCTTCACCCATGGAAGGTTGGTAATCAAAGAAAAAATAAAACTCTTCCGAAACTACTTCTTCCGCTTCTTTTTTCTGGAGCGAGAGTAAAGGATGCCGCTTGAGATTGCCAATAAGAGGAAAAGTGCGGCAAAGGAGAGGTTGAATGTCTTACTTATGTTGCAGCTCTCTCCCAATTGCCCGCTCAAGCCAAATTCGCTTCCTTGCCCGGAGGGGCAATAATCGTCATCCCACATGTTCGGGCAGTTGCCATCATAAGTGTGGGAGGAGCAGTTCTCACTAGTGATAAACAGGATGTAAGCTAGGCAAAGCAACAGGATAACGGATGATGAGGCAAAGAGCAACTTGAATGCGCCCGCCTTGCCCGACCTGAATTTTTCAACTAGGAAGCGGATTGGCAGCCCGATGGCAGCGGCCAATATTGCCACTAGGGGTATGAGCCATACCGGGATGGATGGGAAATAGAAGAACGCACACAAAACCGGCAACGTGGCACCATAAAGCAACGAGATTGCAGCCGCGCATGCCTCATTGCAGGGATTCTGGGAGAAATAATACGCCAAGGGAACCGCCAGGGCCAGGAAACAAAATAGGAAAAGGACGAATGTCACAAACAAACCGGACATGCCTGCCAGGAAAGTCATGGAGGTAAAAATCAAAATCCCAAGAACATACATCACAAGGAGATGCCTACAATTGATTTCCATGGATAGGGCCTCTTCTTCAACGTTTAAAATCCTTTCAAGCAGCCATTATTCAGGAGGCGAGCAGGAGAGCCCGTGCTCGGTAACGTATGCTGTTACCAGCGATGCGGGAGTTACGTCAAAGGCGAAATTGGCCGCGCGGGTGCCTTCTGCGAATGCGCGCACTCCGGCTGGCTCCAATATCTCGCGCTCATCCCTCCTTTCTATTGGGATTTTCTCCCCGGATTCCAGTTTGGAATCTATTGTGGATGAGGGGGCGAGAACGTAGAAGGGGATGCGGTGGTGCTTTGCAAGGACCGCTAAGGGGTAGGTGCCGATTTTGTTTGCGAAATCGCCATTCTTGCAGATGCGGTCTGCGCCCACCATTATTAGGTCCACTTCCCCCTTGCGCATCAGGGAACCCGCAGTTGAATCGGTTATTACGTTGTGGGGGACTCCGGCTTCGCTTAGTTCGTAGCTTGTTAGTGCGCCCTGGAACCTGGGGCGGGTTTCATCAACCCAGGCAAATACCCCTTTGCCCTTTTTGTGGGCGTAGAGTATTGCGCCTAGTGCGGTTCCGTATTTCCCAACCGCAATCGGCCCGGTGTTGCAATGGGTAAGAACCCTGTTCCCCTCCCCGATTAGTTCTGCGCCGTGCATGCAGATTAGCTTGCATTTATTGTAGATTGATTGCTCCCATTCGGCTGCACGCTTTTGCGAATCCTCTCCGTTGTTTATGCCCTCTTTCATGAAATCAATTGCGTTCTTGAGGTCTATTGCCGTTGGGCGGGAATTGAGTATTTCTTCTGCCGCGCTATCTATTATGTAGCCTGCCTTTTCGGCCTGGGAGAGAGCGTATGCGCCTGCAATTGAGATTGCGGGCGCTCCCCTTACTGCCATCTCCCTTATTGCCCCTATTGTCTGCTTGTAGTTCTTGCAGAGTAGGTATTCTTCTTTGAAAGGGAGCTTGCGCTGGTCCAGAAGTTTGAGCGTGCCTGCGGAAAAGGAGAATACTTCCATGTAGGTTGATTTAGCGCATAAGGTTATTTTAAGATGGGGGTTGGTGCAGGCAGAAAAATGCTAGGAAGGAGATTTGTGGGGGGAGGTGGTTCCACTAGGGGAGGGGGCGCTCCCCCTCACCTGGTGCGAGGAGCTTGCGCTGGTCCAGAAGTTTGAGCGTGCCTGCGGAAAAGGAGAATACTTCCATTATTGTATTGGTTTGTAGAAGCAGATTTAAGGGTTTCTTTTGGAAATGAGTGATATGATAGTAATCATAGACAACGGCTCGCAGTACACCCACCTAATAAAGAGGAACATGAGGGATTTGGGCAAAGAAGCGCAAATCCTCCAGAACAAGGGCGAAGGGACGCTAATTGGGGTTGCCGCGCTCAACCCAAAGGCAATCATACTAAGCGGGGGGCCATCATCCGTTACGGTTGGGGACAACGGGGCAAGCGCGCAAATCATCCAGAAGGTATGGAATGGGGAGGATGGATGGGGCGGGATTCCGCTTCTTGGAATATGCTACGGCCACCAGTTGCTTGCATATGAGCTTGGGGGGAGAGTGGGAAAGGGGGCTTCCGCGGAATACGGGCTGGGGCGCGTTTTCGTGGATGACGAGGATGTGCTGTTTAAGGGAGTGCCTTCGGAATTTACCGCGTGGGTTTCACATTTTGACGAGGTAAAGGAACTGCCAGAGGGGTTTGTGCCGCTTGCGCACTCTAAGACCTGCACGGTTGAGGCAATGAAGCATTCGGAGCGCAAAATCTTCGGCCTGCAGTTCCACCCCGAAGTGTGGCACACGGAAAACGGGGAGAAGATACTGGAGAACTTCCTCTTGGCCATTGAATCCTGAAAGATTCCGGCTACTGGATCCTGAATGCGAACTCCCCCTCTACTGGAACCCACGGGCCCGCTTCTGTTAGGTCCTTGCAAACTGCCGTCCATTCCCCCGGTTCATCCGAATACGTCCAGCCCACATTGCCCACCGTGTCATCCCTCTTTAGGAGAATCCAGTAGGTTCCGGCAGGGAGGATTTTGTCTTGGAGCGAAAACACGTGCCACTCCGGCTCTTCGTCCAGGGAGATTGTGGGGAGCGTGGCGTTTATGATTAAGCTGGATTCGGAAGTCCCCGGAACGTTGCCAGAAGGCCTGCGCAATTCAAGTATTGCATCCTTTCCGCTGCGCGTTTTGACAAGCGAGCGAAGGTGCAGCTCCACGCTGGATATTGCAGCCTGGTTTTCCAGGACGAATTCCTGCGCGCACCAGAGGTTGGGGCTAACCTGGTAGCTATCATCGCCCTCCCCAAATTCCTCGTAGCCTAGGGGGGTTATCGTCAATGGAAGGGTTTTCGCCTCGGAAACCCTGGTCCCGTTTGCATCTTCCAATGCCGCCTCAAGCTCGTGGTAGCCCACTTCCAGCGCAAGATACGGGATTGAGAGCTCGTTGCTGGATGGGGCATCCGTTTCGTTTAGCGCCACTTTTGCAAAGGATTGTCCGTCATCGGTTATTGCGAGCACCAATGAAGAATTGAACGTTTCCCCATCCAGTTTTACCAATAGCGAATACTCCCTTGAGAATACGTGGTCCTGCGAACTTATCGCAAAATACTTTATTTCGTGGCTCTCTCCCCCCTTGCTTGGGCATCCGCAGAGCAGGAGGGAGAATGCGAGCAGGGAAAGTGCCGCAAGAATCCCGTGTTGTTTCATGCTCTGCGCAATCGGGGGGAAAGAATAAAAAAGTTCTCAAACTTTTTTAGCTATTGCAAATTGCCGATGGTATGCTCAACTGCTGATGCAATTTGCAATTCAATAAAAACGCTAGTTGCGTGCGGGTGCGGATTTTTCGCAAAAAGGAAGGCGGCGGTGTGGGGGCTTAGAGGACGTTTGCTTTTTTGCCGTCAAAATGGATTGTGTTCTCGTATCTCAGCCCGTAATTCCCCCTGAAATAAACCGAAGGCTCTATTGTGAATGTTGCGTTTATTATGCTGTCTCTGGACTTGGGGGAGAGCGAAGGCATCTCGTGGACCTCCAACCCGATTCCGTGGCCGATTCCGTGCGGGGGATACGGGAGCCCCTCTTTTTCGTAGAGCTTTATTGAGAGGGCGGCTATCTCCGAACCCTTCTGCATGGAGGGAATCTCGTCTTTTATGAGGCGGAAAATCCTCTTTATTTTCGAATAGTTTTTCTCCTGCTCCCGGTTTAGGCGGAAGCAGCGGGTGACATCCCCGTTGTAGTGCCCAACCTGCACGCCGTAGTCGATTAGGAGTGGGGAGGAGGTGCGCTTCCGGGTTGGAGCGGAATGGGGGTATGAGGAGTTTTTTGCGCAAGCGACTATTGCGGCGAATGCGGGGGAAGCGGAGTTTGCAAACGTTTCCGCTAGGAGATGGGATGCGATTTTATCTTCTGTTGCCTTGGGCTTTTTGCCTGCTTTTTCTATTAGTTTTTTCGAGAGCACGGATGCTTTTTTCAGGAGGGAGATTTCCCCGCTGCTCTTTATGCTGCGGTAGAATGCAAGCTCATTTGAAGCATTCTTCAGCCTGAATGCGCGCGAGAGTTTTAGGTAAAGCGATGCGGGGATGCCCCTAAAATCCAGGGAAAGCATTTCGGATTTTTTGAGCAGTGAGGAGATTGTCGCGAGGGGCTTTTTCCCGTATGAGATTACCTCGTAGCCGCAAACGGATTCCGCGTATTCTAGGTTCATTTCCGGGACCAGGAGGCGCTTCCCGCTTTTGCCGGATAATAGGAAGGCGTGGTCTATGTCCAGGCCGGAATGGTAGTAGAAATTCGGGTTGAAGGATTCTCCGCGATATAAGAGCAGGCTCATTTTCCCACCAGCATTGCGTCTTCTATGTGCGCGACTCCCCGCACGCCGTCCCATTCCTTCCTCCATTTCTTGATTTCGATTCTTTCTTCGAAAAACGGCGCGTCCGCAACGAAGGTTTCGCCTTCTCCCCCTTCTAGGAGGGGGTGGACGTTTTTTACTTTGCCCATTTTGGAGAGCGGCTCGCCCAATAATTCGGGGCCCAGGCCTTCTGCGGAAACCGCGGTAATGTACGTTTCGAAATGCGCGAGCATTTCCCGCTGGAGCACGTTCTCCTTGTGCCAGAGGGGGGAATAGGTTGGGAGCTTGAGCTCCTGCCCTATCTTGTCTATGCGCTGCTTCTGGTATTCGCTTGCTATTGCCCCGGTAACTATGCCTTGTATCTCAAGTTCGGAGAGGGCGTCTTTTAGCCCTTCTAGCTCGTTTTCATTTGTAGCTTCCAGGGTAACCTGCGGAAGGCGCATGGCCTGTGCCTGGAGTTGTGTCCATTGCGCATTTGGGTGGTGGAACATCATTGAGTAGGGCTCCGGGAGCACGGTAACCAGGACCGGGCTCCAGCCAGAATGCATCGCCCAGAATGCCGCAAACACGCTGTCTTTCCCCCCTGAGAAGAGGCAGGCCACTTTGTGCATGAAGCGGGATTGGAAGAGTTGGGTTAAAAGGGTTTGGATTGGAAAAAGATTCATGGCGATAAAGAACGTGATTTTCGACATGGACGGCGTCATGTACGTGGGGAGGACCGCGGTTCCGGGTGCGGCGGAAACCGTTGCTTATCTAAGGGGGAAGGGAGTAAATGTTTTCTTCCTCACAAACAACGCGGAGAAAATGAGGGAAGAGTTTACGCAGAAGCTGAATTCCTTTGGGATTGAGGCAAAGGATGGGGAGGTTTATTCAAGCGGGTACGGGGCCGCGCGATACGTGAAGGAAACGTACCCTGGCAAAACCGTTTTCGCTTTCAGCAATGGGACAAAGGCGGAGATGCAGAGGCAGGGCATTGAACTGGATTTGAGCGGGAAGGCGCAGGTGGTCGTTGCCGGGCTGGACTTGCAGATAAATTACGAGAAGCTCGTTGCCGCTTTTAGGGCGATTATGGGCGGGGCGGAATTCATTGCCACAAATGAGGACATGGCGTTCCCGGTTGAGGATGGATTGAAGCCGGGCGCTGGGTTGATTGTGGCGGGGCTTGCGGCAAGCACCGGGAGAAAGCCGGTTAACGTGGGAAAGCCGGAGCCTTATTTGCTGGATATCATACTAAAGGAGCATGGGCTTTCAAAAGAGGAAACCCTGATGGTGGGCGACCGGCTGGAAACGGATATCCTGATGGCAAAGAGGGAGGGGGTAAAATCCATGCTGGTTTTGAGCGGGGTATCCTGCGAGAAAGATGCGAAGGAGAAAGGCTTGATTCCGGATTACATCGTGGAATCGGTTGCGGAGATTCCGAAAATGGGAATCATCTAGGTTGCCATCAATCAGATGCCGCAAAGACGCGAGAGGGGCTCTGATGCGTGGTCTAGGTCCATGAAAACGAGCCTTCCCTCCTTGGTTTTCGGGTCTATTACGAGGGCTATTGTGCGCTGCATTTCCGCTGCGAAGTTGACTCCGTGCTCTCCGAAATAAGTGTCGATTTCGTGGAAGCGGGAGAATAGGTAATCCGAATTGGAGCATGACTCCATTGTGCAAAGGAAAGCCCCAAGGTCGAAATCCAGCTCGATTAGGATTTTCCCGCCTGCTTTGAGGTCTTCGTGCACAAGCCCCTGCCCATCCTGGGATAGCCTGGTTGCTTTTGGGATTATGTCATCTCCGAAGATTGATGCTAGGTTTTGGTAAGCTTCAAGTTCCATTTTCCAGAGCAATGCGGATGGCTTGCGCGGGTTCCTCTTTTCTATTAGTTCCACCTTCCCTTCCGGGAGAAGTGCCGCCCCTGCTCTGCGCACGGTCCTGCCGTGCCTTGAGATAGTTGGTTCCTCTGCCACGCCTCCTAGGAGGGGGGCGAGGGCCAGGAGCAGCTGCTCCCTCAGGGACTTTTCCCCCTGGAAATAGCCTTCCCCGCGGAGGGTTATGTCATCTGGCAGGCGACTCACGAATTCTATTATGTGCGAGATGGTTTCCGGCAATACCGCTCCCCCCTCCGCCCTCGTGGATTCTGAGGGGCGCTCTGCATCCAGCAGCGGGACATATACTCTTGGGGAGAGAGCGGCATCGAATAAGTATGCTTCAATTGTGTCCCCGAACATTATGGAAACCGCCCTGCCATCAAGCGGGGAGCCGGATTGGTGCGGTTCCCTCTCAAAATACTGGAGGTTGTTGTGGTCTCTTAGGAATAATAGCCCCTCTTCCTCCCCGCAGAAAAAGGCCGGGCTCTCTACACTGAGGGCTGGGCGGGCGAAAGTGAGGTAGTCGGGCAGGAGGTCCCCTTCCATCTCCACTGACACTGCCTTCTTTGGGGCATTCCGGGAAAGAGGGCTTACCTTGGGGTCCTTTTTGAGGAATTTGCCCTCCATCCTGGCTCGTGCAATCAGCATCGCAGAAAGCTTTGGCTCCGTGTGCTTTGGGAGGAGTATCGGCAACATCCATTGTACATTGTGTTAGCAAATGTTTTTAAGGGTGAGAGTGGGGCGGAAAAGGGCTGGCAACTGCTAGCATGGTGCAGGGATTCATCTGGAGAGCATTTGGGAAAAAGGAGGGGGATGCCGCCATGCTTGCGAAGATTATTCCACGGTAACCGATTTTGCGAGGTTGCGCGGCTTGTCTATGTCGCAGTCGCGCAGCGATGCGACGTGGTAAGCAAAGAGCTGCAGCGCAACCACGCTCAAAAAGGGATATAGCTCCTCCTGGGTTTGCGGGACGTAGATTACGTTAGTTGCGTGCTGAACGATGCTAGAATCGCCTTCCGTTGCAACCGCTATTATCTTGCCTTTTCTTGCCTTGATTTCCTGCATGTTGGAAACGGATTTTTTATAGACCGAATCCTCTGGGGCGATTGCAATGGTGGGGACTTCGTCGCAGACTAATGCGATTGGCCCGTGCTTCATCTCCCCGGAAGCATATCCCTCTGCGTGTATGTAGGAGATTTCCTTTAGTTTTAGCGCCCCTTCTAGGGCAATCGGGTAGTTGAAGCCGCGCCCGATGTAGAGGAAATTATAGACCTTGAAGTATTTTTCCGCGATTTTGGAGATTTGCCCTTCGGAGTCCAGGACCGCCTGCACCTTCTGCGCAAGCGAATCAAGCGGGTATTGCTGCCCGGAGAATTTCTCTGCAATCTTGTACAATGCGATTAGCTGGGAGGTGAATGCCTTGGTGGATGCAACCCCTATTTCCGGGCCTGCCCTCGTGTAGATTACCGTGTCGGATTCCCTTGCGATTGTGCTATCCTGCACGTTTATTATGCCCAGGGTTTTTGCGCCCTTTTCCTTTGCAAGCCGTAATGCCGCAAGAGTGTCCGCGGTTTCCCCGGACTGCGAAATCGAGATGAACAGGTCGCCTTCGCCTATTATGGGCGAGGAGTAGCGGAACTCGGAAGCGGGGGCTACTTCAACAGGGATTCCTGCCGCTTTTTCCATTATGTATTTTCCCACAAGCCCCGCATAGCCTGCTGTTCCGCAGGCGACCATGAATATCTTGTTGGGCTTTTGGAGGGGCGGAATCTGGATTGATAGCGAATCGCGGATTATCTGGGGCTGTTCATGGATTTCTTTTAGCATGAAATGCGCGTATCCTTGCTTCTGGGCCTGCTCTAAATCCCAGTTTATGCGCATTGGGGGTTTATGGAGTTCCCTGCCCTCGTTGTTGAATACTTTTACCGAATCCGGGGTTATGATGCCTATCTCAAAATCGTCAAGGTAGATTGCTTCTTTTGTGTATTCTACGAAAGCGGAAACGTCCGAGCCTACGAAGTTTTCGTTTTCGCCTATTCCTATTGCAAGGGGCGAGCCGTTCCTTGCCACTGCTATTTCTTCTTTCTCCGCGTGCATTGCGCATATTGCGTAGGTCCCATTTAGCTTTTCTATTGTTTTTAGGAGGGCGTCTTTTAGGCTGCCCTTATAGTTCTTCTCCAGGAGGTGGGCGATTACTTCCGAATCTGTTTCCGAGCGGAAGCTAGCGTCCGTTAGTTCCTCTTTTAGTTCCAGGTAGTTTTCTATTATGCCATTGTGGACTATTGCGATTTTGCCGGAAGTTGAGAGGTGGGGGTGGGCGTTGCGCTCTGAGGGCTCGCCGTGGGTTGCCCACCTTGTGTGCGCAAAGCCCAGCTTTCCCGGGAGCGTTGTGAAATTGAGCTTTTCGCCCACTTCGGAAACCTTCCCGGTTCCTTTTTTAACGTGGAGCTCTCCTTCTGAAAGGGTTGCCATCCCCACAGAATCGTAGCCGCGGTACTCAAGGTTCCTAATTGATTTTAGGAGTATTTGGGCGGCTTCTTTTCTTCCTATGTATCCTGCTATTCCACACATGGGCATTCCCTTCTCACAAGTGAATTGATTGTTCTCCCATTAGGTTTATAACGCATGGGCATGGGCCATTGCAAGCTTGCCTGGGAGGGGAGGGGGGATTTTGCCTGGTCACAGGAGGTGGTAATTTGCGTGCGTGGACGTTATATTTATAAAACCGTCAATACACAGTAAAAAGCGCATATATTTAGTGGGTGGAAACATGAAAATGGCAACTGCAGACGTAAGAGTAAGCAGGGGAAATATTGAATCGGCAAGAAGGCTAATTGAAACCGCAAAGAAGTACAAGGAGAGATACTCTGAGCTGGGAGCAAAAAGGATGGGGGATCTTAGCAGGGGCCAGAAGCCCACAAAGCTGGCGATTATGCCTGCGCACGGCATAAATGAATTCCAGGTGGACGCTACCAAAGAATATAAGCCGGGGCAGATTTTTACTGTAACATGCGCGGAGAGCATAAGTTTTGAAGAGGACAGTGTTGCAAAAGGCTCGGTTTTCTATGCGATAGAGCACCTCAAGATAAGGGACATCGAAGTGCACGGGCCGGGGAAACCGCCTGCATCATCTGGGAGAGCGCTCCAGAAGGAATTCCCGGTATGGTCCGAAATAGCCGCAATGGACAGTGAATGCGGATGGGGATTGAAACTGGGAACTGCGGGCTCAACTGCAAAGGCAACCTCCCACTATTATTACTATGAGGCGGGCCGCAGCACGGGGGAAGGATGGTTAGTGGATGAGCGCTACCAGCACGGGGGAGACACCACGGGTTTGGGAAACGCGCTCCTAATGAGCCAGAGCAGGATATCCTCTTCCTCGGTTGGGCACTTCGCAACCGAAGCGCTCGTAATCGAATGCGCGGATTCGCGCATAATTGGCAGGCAGGTATTTGAGGGGCACGATATCGCGCTCGTTTCCAATGCGGGAAACGTCCTCTCGCCAATTGCGCTGGATGCGATTGAGGCTGCGGTGAAAGAGGGTGTTCCGGCAATAGTGATTATGGGCCATAGCAACTGTGGGGCGGTTGGCGCTGCAATTGCGAAAAACACTGAGGCGCCCTTAGCAGAGATTATGCTTGCGGTGCAGACTAACATCGCAGGATGGGAGAATAACGTGCAGACGCTAGTTGAAGTGAGGAATGCGTTTGCCTCTGTGGAAATGCTCCAGGGAATAAGGAGGCCTGAAGTTTATCCGGGCAGGGTAGGGGAAGTTGCAAACCTTATCTCCCAGAGGGGAACCGCAGTCGTTCCGCTCTACCTCGACTTATCAAGCGGGGAAATCGGCGGCGGAATCTGAATGACCGGCACGTGATGCGGAATGGGGAAACTAATCGCAAAGCCAAGCCTGAGGGAACAGGTTGAAACCTCGGACCGCCTAATGGGTATTGCACATAAGTACCGCTTCCGGTATGCGGAACTTGGCAGGGAGCGCATAAGCAGGTTCTGGGAAGGAGGGCAGAGGCCCCGCAAAATCGTTATTTCCCCAGCCCTTGGGCTGAGGGAGTTTGGGGCAAACCCGGTTTCCGGGGACCTGCCCGGGGACGCATTTACTGTTACCTGCCGCGAAGGCATGACTCTGGATTCGGTTGGGGAAGCGGCGCTTTTCCATGCATTGCACAACCTTGGAGTAAGGAGGCTGGAGTGCCATGGCAGGGGCGCAGACCGCACGGAGGCGCGGGATTCCACCCTGAGAGCCATGGATTCCTTCCCGGTTTGGGGGCAGATAAAAAAAATAGCGCGCGAGTGCGGATTGGGCCTTGGATTTAAGCAGGGGAAGAAAACCGTGGGCGTGCATTCGTATTACTATTATTTCCATGATGATTATTTTGGGGAGAAATGGGCAGTCATAAACGAGGACAATGCACACTCCATAAGAAAGCCCGCAGGGGGCATTGTTGATTCTGTTCCCGATGCGCTGATAATTGAGTGCTCGGATGCGCGCGTGATGGGGAAGCAAATATTTGAAGGAATTGACATTGCGCTCGTTTCCAATTGGGGCAACGTGCTATCGGAGGTTGCGCTGGATGCGATTGAGGCACTCGTAAAAGAGGGCTTGCCCGCAGTGGTAATCCTGGGGCACAACCGGTGCGATGCAATCTATGCGGCAATTGAAGGGAGCACCGAAGAGCGCTTTGAGCCATTAATGCGCATGCTGGAAGCGAACCTGGCTGGGAGCGAAATGAACTCAAGGAGCCTTGCGGCAGTGCGGAACATTAATTCCTGCGTGGATATGCTAAGCGGGGATAAGAAGGCGAAAGGGGCGGGCTCCCACAGGATTAGGAGGGTTGCGAGAATGATGGAGGGGAGGGGCACTATTGCCTTTTCGCTCTACGCAGACTTATCCAGCGGGATAATCATGTCCTTCCCGGTTGAGCCTAACTGGTGGAAGGATTAAGGCCTGCCGGAAGGAGCCTTGGGGCGTGTGCGCATTCGAAAGCCCCGCCTGCTTCCCGCACCCCTTTTAATTATTCTTATACAATTCTGTAATTTAATCCTGTTTAAATGAGGGTGAGAAAATGGATGCACAGCAAGCTATGGGCAAATTAATGGAAGGGAATGCGAGGTTCGTTAAGGGCGAGAGGAAGGAATACGACTTTCTTGCAAGGAGGCAGGAACTTCTAGCCGGCCAGCACCCTTTTGCAACGGTAATTACGTGCTCCGATTCCAGGGTTGTCCCGGAATTCATATTCGATGTCACAATGGGGGAAATCTTCAAGATTGAGACTGCGGGCAACATCTTAGATGCCGTGGGCCTAGGAAGCGTGGAATACGGCGTTGAGCACCTGCACACGCCCATCCTCATGGTGTTGGGGCATAGCAAGTGCGGGGCGGTAACCTCGTGCTGCGGCTGCAAGGGCGAAGGAGAAGGGAACCTTGGCAAAATCATGGAGCAGATTAAGCCCGCGGGGGAGAAGGCGGAGTGGGATGTGGATTCTGCGATATTGGAGAACATGGATTGCGTAAAAGAATGCATACTTGCCAACAGCCCGGTCGTAAAGGAAGCCGTGGAGGAGGGAAAGGTAAAGCTCGTGCTTGCAAAATACATCCTGGAAACGGGCGAAGTGAAGGTGCTTGGTTAGAATGGCAGAAGAGGAAAAAGAAGAAGCCATAAGCTCGGAAAAATTGTACGAATTCAAGAGGCTCCTTAGAAAGCTAAAGGAGCACCGCGGCAGCGGCACGCAGATGATTTCGGTATACATACCGGAAGGGTATCCGATACACGAAACGTCGAATAAGCTGCGTGAAGAGCTCAGCCAGGCATCAAACATAAAATCCAAGCAGACAAAGACGAATGTCACAGATGCGCTAGAGAAGATAATCAACCATCTTAAGATGTTCCGCAAGACTCCGCCAAACGGGCTTGTGGTGTTTTCCGGGAACATATCCGACGACCCATCCAAGAGGAACATCGAGCTCTTCTCGCTTGAGCCTCCGCAGAAATTGAATGTTAGCATATACCGCTGCGACAGCTCCTTCTTTCTGGAGCCATTGGAGAACATGCTAGAAACCCGCGCAACTTACGGGATAGTCGTGCTCGATGGAAGGGAGGCGACGGTTGCCCTTGTGCGCGGGACCGAAACCCAGATTGTAAAGAGGATTCACTCAGTCGCCCACTCCAAGATAAAAGTGGGTGGGCAGAGTGCGATGAGGTACCAGAGGGACATAGAAGAGAAGAAGGCGCAATACTACCGCAAGGTGGGAGAAGCCATGGATGCTGCCTTCCTGGGGAAGGTAAAGGGGGTGATAATAGGTGGCCCCGGCCCGGCAAAGGAATTCTTCATGAAAGACGACCCTTTCAACTACCAGCTAAACGTGCTCGGTGTCGTGGATACGGGATACACGGACGATTATGGGGTGCGCGAGGTCCTTGCAAAAAGCGATGGGATTTTGGCGGAGCAGGAGGCAATCAAGGAGAAAAAGCTCGTTGAGAGGTTCGTAAAGGAGGTAGTGACCGACGGGCTTGCCACATACGGGCTGCACGAAGTGATTGCGGCAGTTGAGAGCAAGCAGGCGGAAGTCCTGATGGTTTCCGAGGATTTGCCATTTAGGTTCGCAGAATACCGCTGCAACAAATGCGAGAAGGCCAAGCGGGAAATCGTGAAGGGGGAGAAGGCCGAGCCCAAAGACTGCAGCGTTTGCGGGAGCAAGATGGACGCGGATATAGACGAGCCCCTGGTTGATGAACTAATTGACCGCGCAAACAAGCACGGGGTAAAAGTGGAAATCATCTCAACCCAGACCGCAGAGGGCTCCCAATTTTTGAGCGGCTTTGGGGGGATGGGCGCACTGCTTAGATACAAGAAGAACGTAGGCCAATAGGCTAATCGGCTTCTTGTGCGCATAATCTGATTATTTGATTGGGGGTAAAAGAGGAATTGGGAAAAACAAAAGGGAGTGCTAGGATTATCCGAAAGTTACCGAGTCTGAAGCGTTCGCGCTCGAATTTGCCTGGGGAAGCTCTTCCCCTGCGGTTTCATTCTGGGAGAGCCCTTCTGGGGGGGCTTCGTTCTGCCCCTCCTGTGTGGATGCGTTCTGCGCTCCGGATTCTCCTGCGGTTTCATTTGCTCCATGTTCGGCTTCGCTTGTTTCGTTGCCCTCCGGGGGGTAATGCGGCACGCTGAAAGTGACTGAGCAGTCTCCCTGCGAGTACTCCTCGTTTATCCTTACTAGTATGTTCGAAGAATAGGCTATTGGGCCTTCGCCCTTTTCTATCCAGATGACAGAAGCCGAGGCATCCGCCATGAGCATTACTATCTCAGAATAGCACTCCCCTATCGTCTTTACGCCAGTAATGGAAGTGCACGCTTCGCCTTCAAGCGCGTAAACGTAGAGTTCTTTGCCCACAAGGCCTTCGCTTCCCGAAAAATCAACCGCGCACTGCATTATGTTGTTGCGGGTTAGGGGATATGCGTCAAGCTCCCTCAAATCCTCCACTATTGCTACCTTGTCCGCGTAGAAGAGCTTCTGGGCGAACTCGCTGATTGTGGTGTTTTCATCTGAGAGGAACGGCGCTGCGTATCCCTCTTCACCGGGAACCGGGGGAGTGGATGCGTTGGTAAGGTAGTATGCCACTCCGAGCAGGGCTATTACGAGGACGACTGCCGCAATCTCTTTGGAATCCATCTAAGCCACCTCACTCGGTTTCGTTGCCTTCTGCGGAAGTGCCGTTGCCCGCAGTTTCGCCTTCTTCGCCCCCGGTTTCTTCAGGGGAGAGCGCCACTTCGGTGTCCATGAACCCGGTTGCAAGCTGGCAGTCGGAGAAGTATTCCTCGTCCCCATAGAACGTTCCCTTATACACGAACCCTGTTGAGAACTGGGGCGCTTCATCTGCCTCGCTATAAGAGAGGACGACTATCGGCTCCTCAATCGTGTTGTAGCACTCGGATAAGGTTATGCTGTTGTTTATTAGGCAGTTGCCATCTAGCTTCTCATATATTATCACTTCCTTGCCCTCTAGGTTGGAGGAGAGTTCCTGCGCGCACCTCATCATGGCGCTTGCTGTTCCGGCAGATGCCTGGTTGCTGTCTATCATGATTGAAACGTGGTCGCTCCCTAGGACCTGGGACTGGAAGTCTGTGAAGCTAGCGTCGGTTGAGGAGGAGGATAACACGAAGTATATGCCTCCTGAGAGAACGCCCGCAAAGAGGATGGAGCACCCTAGTGCGAGCACGCCTCCTAGCAGCACGAGCTTGTTCCTGAATGCGCCAGCAAATACCGCGGAAACGAAGACCATCAGGAAGACCGCCAGTGATGATAAAGAGAAGAACGAAAGGCCCGAAATCAGGAGCGGCGCGTAGCCGGAAATCTCCTCGCGCTCGGTCCTCTCAAGGGGAACCATGGTGGTTACCAGGTCGGAAATGCCGTTGTTGGTTTTCATTCCGGCACCCTTGAACGTGTCCACTATCACTCCCGCGGCTTCCCCGTTATTTAGCATGTCGGATGCGCTTGCGGAGAGCTCCAGGTATTTGTCCGTTAGCTGGGCGTATTTGTCCGCGGACAGGCCGTCCACGAAGCTCCTGTCCTGGGTCCTCTTCTCGGATTTTAGGGCGGTAAACTGCGCAGCTTCCTCTTCTGAGAGCCCCTTGGTTTCAAGAGTGAAAAAGAGCGAATCCGCAATTTCCTTTGCCTCGCTTGCGTTCTCGTACACTTCGTATGAGAATGAGATGCGCTCTTCTAGCACATTCAGCTTTGCGACAAGCTCGCTCCTGCTTGCGTTTATGCTCGCAAATTCAGATGCGTTGAGCCTCTCTTCTATTAGGAAGACCAGCTCGTCCGCCCTTGCGGCATTCGCGGAGACCGTGCTGTCGGAAACGAGTTCCAGGGCCTCATCGGCGTCTGCGGTAAGTTCCGCTGCGCGCTGCTTCTCCGGGGCAAAGAGGCCATCGTAATAATCATAGAGGAGGCTCACTTCGTGGTAGTCCTCCCTCTGGATTGTGGAAAGATACACCTTCTCGGCTAGTTCCTCGTATTCGCCTATGTATTGGAGGCGGGGAAGGAGCTCGTCGATTTTTTCTTCGGCCTGCTCAAGGTACTCCTCGTCTATTATAATCGGGGTGCAGATTCCGAGGCAGTCGTTGCAGTCGTCCCCGTTTGCGGTCCAGGGCACGCGGAAGATGCTGTCTTCAAGCTTGCCTTCGTATTCCTTTGTCTTTTCAATGTCCGTTTTTAGCTGGGTAAAAACGTCGTATATGTTGTCTTCTGAGATGTTGTCAAGGTTATTGTGGCTGCGCGCCACTATTTCGGTTAGCCCGTCAGAAGACATCGCGAAATCCCTGACCATGTCTATTATGTCCCAGGGGTCAGAGCATCCAAAGAGGTCGCCGTATTCCTCGCAGATGACCGAGGATAGCATATAGCAGTCGTTGCCCCTTGCCTCATCCCAGTTGGTCGGGGGGATGTCGGTGTCGTTGGTGCACGAGAAGAGGCCCACATCCAGGAAAAATGACATCCTGCAGTATTTTTCCTCCACGCCTTCATACATGTCCCCGTTCTCCCTGCTCTCGTTGTAGAGGGTAACCAGGTCGTAAATCTCGTCTATGTCGGCCTGGGACGGATAGTACCTGCTTGTGTAGTATTCGCGGAGGGCATCCTCTATTTCGGATTGCGACTCAAGAACTTCGCCTTCTTTTAGGAGCAGGGCTTCCTCGCCATCTATCAGGATGAGCTCGTAGTTTGAGCCGAAAGCCGTGAACTCCTCGGAAGAGGTTTCGTTCTCGCCTGCGCGGAGGTAGTCCCCTACGGAGAAGGCTGAGAGTATCCCCAGAACAAACATTAGGCACAATGCCATCTTCATTGGTCGCATGCCGTTAATTTCGCGGGCAAGGGATTTAAATGCTTCTATTTCTGCCTTCGGACGATGTAGTCTGCGAGCATGAGGAGGGTCTCCCTGCCGGATTCTGAGTCCAGCGTTTGCAGGCGGGCCTTCGCCTCGCCTATTAGCCCGTCTGAGACTTCCTGCGCGTAGGCGATTGCGCCTTTTTCCTTTGCAAGCTCAATTAGTTTTGAGACTTCCTCTTCTGATTTTTCGGGTTTTGCGAGAATTGAGATTACCCTTTCTTTCTCCCCCCTATCCAATACGGAGAGGAGTTTTAGCATGATTAGGGAGCGCTTGCCCTCTTTTATGTCTTCGCCGATTTCCTTCTTGTATTTTTCCGGGTCGGCTGTGAGGTTTAGTATGTCGTCTTTTATCTGGAAAGCGAGGCCTATTTTCTCCCCGAATTCGGAGAGGGAGTCCTGCACTTGCCTTGGGGCGCCTGCCGCGAATGCCCCAATCTGGCAGGAGATTCCGATTAACGAGCCGGTCTTGCCGCCTGCCATCTTGAAATAATCTTCTTCTGAGACGTCGAACTTGTTTATGCGGTACCACTCAAGCTCGGTTCCCTGGCCTTCTACTACCGCGGAGAATCCCTTGATTAGTATTTTTGAAGCTTCTGCGAACTTTTCCGGAGGGATGTTCTTTGAGAGGAGGCTGCTCCAGACTACCGTGTATAGCGCATCGCCGCTGTTGATTGCTATTGGGGTCCCGAATTGCTCGTGGAGGGTGGGCTTTCCCCTGCGCATCGG
The DNA here is from genome assembly GCA_016932815.1 of Microcaldota archaeon. Classification (GTDB taxonomy): domain Archaea; phylum Micrarchaeota; class Micrarchaeia; order Anstonellales; family Bilamarchaeaceae; genus CAIKOA01. Next base: position 214,053 of record JAFGCC010000014.1, read on the forward strand.
GGAGGCATCTTCTATGTCGTCGTGGACTAACGTGAAGTTGTGGAAGAGCTCTATTGCAAGGGCGTAAGGCATTGCGTCCTCTTCCTTTCCTCCGCAGGCTTCTGCGCATGCTATTGTTAATATGGGGCGGATTCTTTTTCCGCCTCTTGAGATGAACTCTTCTAGCATCGAGTAGATGAATCTGGGCTCCTTTGGGATTTCCCCGTATATCCTCCCTTCAAGAGTCCTGGATTTTTCTCCTATATAGTCCCTTGCGTCCATATTTTTGGGATTTGCCTCCAAATGGTTAAAAAGGGGCTTGGCGGATTTTTGCTTTTTGCTGTTGTGCCATGATAGTCCACTAACTGCGTCTTTTTTAAATCCTATCCTATCCTA